>NZ_JADDIX010000092.1:0-45590 GCF_015070855.1 Pseudomonas lopnurensis | reverse complement strand
GGATAATCCGCGTTCATACCCGGCAGACGCGCGGGCAAGGCTTCGCCGCGCCCGCGGTCGTGAGCATGGCTCGCTCCTACAGGAGCGCACCTTGCCCTTGCAGGAGCCGGCCTGCCGGCGATCCGTGGCCGCACGGAGCAATCGCCAGCGCCCCCTACGAAAAGCCGTGCAGCGCCGTGGATGGCACCATCAGAATGGCTCGCCCCGCGACTTGGCGATCAGTTCCGGCTCGATTTCCCCGGAGCCGTCCAGGTACCAGTCCTCGCCGAACATCTCCACCGGGTGCATGGTCCGGCCGGCGCCGTTGCCGCAAGCCAGCGAAGTCGCCGGGCAGTAACGGTCGCAGCCCCAGCAGACGCGTTCGGGATGCGTGGGATTGAGCGGAAACTTCTTGGCCATCTCGGTGCCCCGGCGCCTGTTTGCGGTAGCGACAGCCTAGGCAATGTGGCCCCTCACGGACTTGATCACGCTCAAGATTCTTCAGGCCGGGCGATTTATCTGTATGGATATACAGATAATGATTGCCTGAACGCACGTTTGTGCACATGCTTCATGCCATCGCGACGATCGAATGACGGCAAGCATGCGGCTCTTCCTCTGTGAAAAACCTTCCCAGGCCAAGGACATCGCCAAGGTCCTCGGCGCCAACCGGCGTGGCGATGGCTGCTTGCAGGGTCCGGACGCGACGGTGACCTGGTGCATCGGCCATCTGCTGGAAACCGCCCCGCCGGATGCCTACGACGTGCGCTACAAGCGCTGGGTGCTGGCCGACCTGCCCATCGTGCCCGAGCGCTGGAAGATGCTGGTCAAACCGAAGACCGCCAGCCAGTTCAAGGCGGTCAAGCGCCTGCTCGGCGAGGCCAGTGAGCTGGTGATCGCCACCGACGCCGACCGCGAAGGTGAAATGATCGCCCGCGAGCTGGTGGAGCATTGCCGCTACCGCGGGCCGATCCGCCGGCTGTGGCTATCGGCGCTGGACGACGCCTCGATCCGCAAGGCGCTGGCCGCGCTCAAGCCGGGCGCCGAGACCTTCAACCTCTACCATGCCGCGCTCGGCCGCTCGCGGGCCGACTGGCTGATCGGCATGAACATGAGCCGGCTGTTCACCCTGCTCGGCCGCCAGTCCGGCTACCAGGGCGTGTTGCCGGTGGGGCGCGTACAGACGCCCACCCTGCGCCTGGTGGTGGACCGCGACCGCAGCATCGCCGACTTCGTCCCGGTGCCCTACTGGGCCATCGACGCCACGCTGCTCGGCGATGGCGTGCCCTTCATCGCTCAGTGGCGCGCAGCGGACGCGCATTGCGACGACCAGGGCCGTTGCCTGGACCGCGAGCTGGCGCAGCAGGCGGCGGATGCCATGCGCGCGGCCGCCAGCGCGCGGCTGACGAAGCTGAAGACCGAACGCCTGCGCGAGGCCCCGCCGTTGCCGTTCGACCTGGGTACGCTGCAGGAGGTGTGCTCGAAGAAGCTCGGCCTCGGTGCCCAGGAAACCCTCGACATCGCCCAGGCGCTCTACGAGACGCACAAGCTGATCACCTACCCACGCAGCGATTGCGGCTACCTGCCGCTGAGCCAGCACGGCGAGGCGCCGGCAATCGTCGCCGCCCTGGCGCAGGCCGATCCGGCACTGGCGCCCCTGCTCGAACACCTCGATACCCGGCGCAAATCCCGCGCCTGGAACGATGCCAGGGTCGGCGCCCACCACGGCATCATCCCGACCGTCGCAGCCAAGGGCCTCGACCGCCTGGCGGGCAAGCCGCGTGCGGTCTACACGCTGATCCGCGCGCGTTACCTGGCGCAGTTCCTGCCCAACCACGAATACGACCGCACCCAGGCCGACTTCGATTGTGCCGGCCAGGCGTTGCGTGCGGTGGGCAAGCGGATCGTCGAACCGGGCTGGAAACGGGCGCTGCCCGAGGCCCTGGCCGCATCCCGCGGCGCTCGCGAAGCGCCCGCGCCGCAGAGCCTGCCGGCGCTGTGCGAGGGGCAGGACTGCGCGGTCCACGACCTGACCATGAAGGACCTCTGGACCCAGCCGCCCAAGCCTTTCACCGAAGGCGACCTGATCAAGGCGATGAAGAACGTCGCCAAGCTGGTGGACGATCCGCGCCTCAAGCAGAAGCTCAAGGACACCACCGGCATCGGCACCGAAGCGACCCGCGCCGGCATCATCCAGGGCCTGCTCGATCGCGGCTACCTGATCAAGCAGGGCAAGGCGCTGGCGGCCACCCCGGCCGCCTTCAGTCTGATTGACGCCGTGCCCAAGCCGATCGCCGACCCCGGCACCACGGCGATCTGGGAACAGGCGCTGGACATGGTGCAGAGCGGCGAGATGCCGCTGGAGGAGTTCGTCGCCAAGCAATCGGCCTGGATGAGCAAGCTGGTCGAACGCTGCGCCGGCCTGCGCCTGACCATCAGCGGCCCGGCAATTCCAGCCGGGCGTGGCGGCAAGCCGTGGAAGAAAAAACGCAGCGGCGCACCGCGCAAGGCGACCGGCCCGCGCACCAGGACGTCACGCGCGGCGGATTGATCGCTGCGTCGAATTCATGCCTGACGCCAGGGCCGTTGGGCTTCGCTGCGCTCAACCCAACGTGCAACGGCTGGTAGGTTCGGTCGGGCGGCGTTCCGCTGAGGCGCCCCACCCAACATTCATTCCACGCCGAGCACCACGAAACACTGCAACCGGCCGTTCACCCGGATTTCCATTTCGTCGCCCGCCTCGCGTCCCAGCAGCCCCAAGCCGAGGGGCGCGCGTGGCGAGATGACGAGGGTCTCGCGGTGCTCATGCTGCACCTTGAGCCCGGCCGCATCGGGGCCGAGAAAGAACCAGCGCTCGCTGTCGTCGTGTTCCAGGCAGAGCAGCGCGCCAACGCGGATACGCCCATCCTGGCATGCGCCAGGCTGCAGGTTGCGGTAGGCGGCGAGCGCCGTCTCGATCTCATGCAGGCGCCGGCGCTGGCCGTCGGCCAGGTAGGCGGCCTCCAGTGCGCGGGTGTCGTACTTGTTCTCGGCCTTGCTCTCGGCATGGGTAGCGGCCTCGTGCGAGGCGGCCAGCGCGGCCTGGGCGATCTGCCGGTCGGCTTCGAGGGTGGCGATGATCTGGCGGTGGATGGCGGTCTTGTTCATGGCCAGGCTTATAGCTCGACGACGCGACGAAGGGAATGGCCGCGCCCGGTGTCATCGCACCGCCGTTCCCATCGGCATGCCCGGCCCGGCGATTTCGGCCGGCGTCCAGGGGCTGCGGCCTTCGCCGATCCAGTCCAGGGTCGAGCGCCAGAATCCCTGGCGATGGCGGTCATGGAACAGATCGAAGTGGCCGACGCGCTCGAAGCCCAGTTCCGCCGGGCTGAGCTGCACCCGCTGGCGCGGACTGTTGCGGTAATAGCCGAGCCCGCGACGCATGGCCGCCGGCGTGGCGAATTCATCGTCGCTGGTGCTCACCGCGAGGATCGGCGCCCGGACCGCGGCGAAGCGCCTGAGCAATTCGTCGCGCTCGTCCACCGGATAGCTGTGCTCCAGCCGTTCGCGACGCCCGGCCCACTCCAGCGCGACGCCGGCCGGCAGGTCTTCCAGCCAACCGAGCCGGCGTCCGGGAAAGTAGCCGCACAAACGCGTTACGGCGGGCATGAACAGGTGCCACTTGCCGAGCATGCGCAACCGCTGCTCGGCGGCATAGTCGCGCCAGTAGGCATACTGGCCGGCGACGTTGAGATAGCGATCGACCAACGGCGCCGCCTCGGCGAAACCCGGCATGAAGCCGCCAACGCTGTGCCCCACCGCCACCAGCAGGCCCTGTGGGTCGCGCTGGCGCATCCAGCGCACGGCGGCGTCGAAATCGTAGTCGCCCCAGTCGCGCCAACGCATCTTCAGCTCGCGCAGCCGCGCCGGGCGCGAGCCGCCGATGCCCCGGTAGTCGTAGATCAGCGTGGCATAGCCATGCTCGGCGAGGAAGGCGGCGTAACGGGCGTAATAGCGCGACAGCACGCCGGTGGCGCTGCTGATGATGACGGCGCCGCGTTCCTGTCCAGTCGGGCGCCAGAGCTGGGCGGCCAATGGGTAACCATCGCGGCAATGCAGGACGAGCTGTTCGGGCATGGGCGGCAGGCCTTCGAATCATTGTCCTGCCACCTTGCCCGCCGGAGATGATTTTTACTAGAACACTCGTGCAGCGAGTTGCCGGTACAGCCCGATATATCCCTTGCGCCGGCACGCCTGGCGGCGAAACGGTCGGCCATGAAGCGGAGCCGTCATCATGCCCGGGGGTATCGAAGCCAGCTGGGCGGCGATATCGACGAACACTCCGATGATGGCCAAGATCTGCCCGGAGCGCTCGCCCAGTTCGGCGACGGTGCGCGCCGATGCTTTCGATGCCACGGTCATCTGCCCGACGCGGTCACCAGCTTGCGCGCCGAATCGGCCACGTGGTCGGACTGTGGGGTGGCGAGGTCGCCGCCGACCGGTTTCTCGCTGCCGTCACGCAGGCTGCAGATGCGGGTCAATCACCGACAGGCGGGCGCCCAGCGAGAGGTAGCCGATCACCGCCAGCAACGCCGCGATGCTCCAGTTAGGCATCCGTCGACCGCCGTCGATGCGCCGGCCCCTTTTATCCGAGCGCCAAGCTGTGAATAATGCCGCCCCCTTTTACCAATCGATCCGAGGTAGAGCATGAGCGCACCGGCCAGTGCAGCGACACCACCGCTTGGCGCACGCGCCGTGCTGCTGATCGAACTGGCCCTGGCCATGGGCGGCTTCGCCATCGGCACCGGCGAGTTCGCGATCATGGGCCTGATGCCGGACGTGGCGCAGGGTCTGGGCATCAGCGAGCCGCAGGTCGGGCATGTGATCAGTACCTATGCCCTCGGCGTGGTGGTCGGCGCACCGCTGCTGGCGATCCTCGGTTCGCGGCTGTTTCGCCGACAGCTGTTGCTGCTGCTGATGGGCTTCTTCGCCGTCGGCAATTTCGCCAGCGCGCTGGCGCCGGACTACCACGCGCTGATGGCCTTCCGCTTCGTCACCGGCCTGCCCCACGGCGCCTATTTCGGCGTGGCGATGCTGGTGGCCGCCTCGATGGTGGCGCCGGACAAACGCGCCCAGGCGGTCGCCCGCGTACTGATGGGGCTGACCCTGGCGATCCTGATCGGCAACCCGCTCGCCACCTGGCTCGGCCAGTGGCTGAGCTGGCGCTACGCGTTCGTTCTGGTCGGCGCCATCGCCCTGCTGACGGTGCTGCTGGTGGCGCTGTTCCTGCCGCGCAACCGGCACGAGCCGCGCAACAGCCCGCTACACGAGGTACGCGCCTTCAACCGGCCGCAGGTATGGCTGGCGCTGGCGATCAGCTCGATCGGCTTTGCCGGGATGTTCTGCGTATTCAGCTATATGGCGCCGACGCTGCTGGAGGTCACCCGCGTCAATGCCGGCTGGATTCCCTTCGCCCTCGCCGCCTTCGGCCTGGGCGGCATCGTCGGCAACATGGTCGGTGGCTGGCTGTTCGACAGGCTGCGCTTCCAGGCCGTCGCCTGGCTCTTGCTGTGGAGCACGCTGGTGCTGCTGGTCTTCCCGTTGGCAGCGCATTCGGCCTGGACGATCTTTCCCGCGGTGTTCGCGGTGGGCACCATGGTGTCGCTGTCGCCGGCGCTGCAGACGCACCTGATGGACGTCGCCGCTGGCGCCCAGACCCTCGCCGCCGCCTCCAACCACGCCGCCTTCAACATCGCCAACGCGCTCGGTCCCTGGCTCGGCGGCCTGGCGATCAACGCCGGTTTCGGCTGGACCTCCACCGGCTACATCGGCGCGGCGACCGCCGTGGGTGGCCTGCTGGTGTTCGCCTGGGCGTGGAAGCTGCGTGAAACGAAAGAGTGCACGGTCGGCGATGGTGTCAGCTGCTGTGACTGAGCGCACAAAACCCAACTGAATACGACTAAAGCATTAAGGTTTATCGCCATTCGGCCGCTCTAGGAGGACTTGTTTCGACTAACGGCCCTTGCGATGTCCATCTCTCTGAAGAAGAAAGTGATCCTGCTGGCGCTGATGCCGGTGCTGCTGCTCGCCCTGGTGCTCTGCGGCGGCACGGCGAAGATCCTCTCCGATCGCGCCGAATCGGAGATCGCCTATACCCGCGAACAGCTGCTGGAGCAGAGCCGCAAGGAGCTGCGGCACTACGTCGAGGTGGCGCTGACCGCCATCGACGATCTCTACCAGAACGCCGCCGACGGCGACCTGAGCGCACGCGCCGAGGCCATCGAGCGGCTGTCGCGCATCCGCTTTGGCAGTGACGGCTACTTCTACGGCCATGATTCGGAAATCATCCGGCTGTTTCGCGGCACCAACCCCGATGGCGTCGGTACCAGCATGAAGGAGCGCCGCGACCAGCAGGGCCGACCGATCAATGCCGACCTGGTGCGCGCCGCCAAGGACGGCACCCACTACCTGCAATACTACTCGTCGATGCCGGGCAACGACGCCGTGCTGATCCCCAAGCTGTCCTACAACCACTACCTGCCCAAATGGGACCTGGCCATCGGCACCTCGATCAATATCGACAACATCGATGCCGAGGTCGCCAAGATCGAGGCGCAGATCCAGGCCCGCATCCAGGCTATCGTCACCAGCACCCTGGTACTGGCGGCGATCATGCTCGCCGTGCTCGGGGTTGCCGGCCTGGCGCTGAGCAACTCGATCCTGCGCCCGCTGCAACGCATGAAGGACAACCTCGACGATATCGCCGCCGGCGAAGGCGACCTCACCCACCGCCTGGCAATCACCAGCCGCGATGAGATCGGCGAGCTGGCCAACTCGTTCAACCGCTTCGTCGAGAAGATCCACGGCATGGTGCGGCAGATGGTGGAAGTCACCACCCAGTTGACCGGCCTGGTCAGCGAGGTGGCGGCGCAGGCGCAGCGCTCGGAAACCGCCATGGCCCAGCAGCGCCACGAGACCGACCAGGTGGCCACCGCCATCCATGAGATGTCCGCCGCCGCCCAGGAAGTCGCCCAAAGCGCGCAGAACGCCGCGGATGCCGCGCGCCAAACTGACAAGGAAGGCCAGCAAGCCAAGCAGGTGGTGGAGCTGAGCATTCAGCGCATCCACGCACTGGTGGCCGACCTCCGCACCAGCGGCACCTCCATGGACAGCCTGCGCCAGGACGTCGACGCCATCGTCGGCGTGCTCGACGTGATCCGTTCGATTGCCGAGCAGACCAACCTGCTGGCGCTCAACGCGGCCATCGAAGCGGCCCGCGCTGGCGAAGCCGGGCGCGGTTTCGCGGTGGTCGCCGACGAAGTCCGTGCGCTGGCCAGCCGTACCCAGCAGAGCACCCAGGAAATCCAGGGCATGATAGACCGCCTGCAACAGGGCACGGCCACTGCCGTCGGCGCCATGGCCCGCTCCAGCGAAGCCGGCGAAAGCAGCAGCGAACAAGCCAACCTCGCCGGCGTCTCGCTGGATGCGATCGCCCAGTTGATCGGCACCATCAACGCGATGAACGCACAGATCGCCAGCGCCGCCGAAGAGCAGACCAGCGTCTCCGAGGAAATCAGCCGCAGCGTGCACTTGATCGCCGTCTCCGTCGACCAGGTCGCCGACCAGACCCAGCAGGGCGCACGGACCGCGCGCGACCTGGAGCAACTGGGGCAGCGCCTGGACGGGCTGGCCAGGCAGTTCCGCATCTGACCGCCCTCCTGTCGCCAGCGCCCCGGCGACCGTAGGCGCTGGCGCGCAATATGCAGTAACCAGCCGCTCGGCGGCCGGTCTTGCGAACAATCATGCTGGCAGGTCTTATTCAGGTGCATAAGCAAGCACCGCGTCCAGTTCCGTGCACGGTCCCGACGTGAGGCGCGCAGCACACGCGCCTGAGCCGGACGGTGCGCGGCCCGCACCTTGAAATGGGCGATTATCGGTGCCAGACATCGCCTCGGCATAGGCTGGGCGGCGACGCTACGCGTCTCGGCAGATCGCCTCCCGACGCCGGCCGGTATTCAGCCCTGCGACACCAACGTTTTCCGCTTGCGAGGTCACGACAGCATGCAGCGTTTCCCCCTGTTTTGCAGCCGAGCACGCCGGCTGTGCCTGCTGCTCGTCGCCGCATTGCTGGCCGGCTTGCCGGTCGGTTGCGCCGTGCTCGAGCAGAAGGAGCGCGAGCTGGTATTCCGCATCGAGCCCGGTACCGCGACCTGGTTCAGCGGCCTGCCGAGCGGTATCGAGGAGCTGCAGCTCACCGCGCCGGCCTTCGGCGAAGAACAGAACATCCATGCCTGGTGGTGGCCCGCCGCCCGCGCCGATGCCCCGGCGCTGCTCTATCTGCACGGGGTGCGCTGGAACCTCACCGGCCACCTGTTCCGCCTCGAGCAACTGCGCGCGCTGGGCTTTTCGGTATTGGCCATCGACTACCGCGGTTTCGGCCAGAGCCTCGGCGACCTGCCGTCGGAGCGCAGCGTCTACGAGGATGCGCGCATCGCCTGGGAACGGCTGAAGGCCCTGCAGCCCGATGCCGACAAGCGCTTCATCTACGGCCACTCCCTCGGCGGCGCGGTGGCGGTCGACCTGGCCGCCGAACTCGGACGCAACGCCGAACGCGACGACACACCGGCCGAAGCCCGCGCGCTGATCATCGAATCCACCTTCACCTCGCTTGCCGATGTCGCCGCGGTAGTGGCCGACACCACGCTGCCGGTGCGCTGGCTGCTGTCGCAGAAGTTCGACTCGCTGGAGAAGATCGACCGGATCGGCATGCCGCTGCTGGTGGTGCATGGCACCGACGACCGCTACGTGCCGGTACGCTTCAGCGAGCAACTGTTCGATGCGGCGCGGCAGCCCAAGCAGTTGCTATTGGTCGAGGGCGCCAGCCACAACAACAGCCTGCGCATCGCCCGCCAGGCCTATGGCAGCGCGCTGCAGGCGCTGCTCGAATCCAGCGGACAGCAACTGGGCGCGGAGCAGCCGCCCATCGCCGACATCTCGAAACGTGGCTAGTGGACTGTCTTGGAATTCGCTTTATCCATGCGTTGCCGCGACGCGGGAGAAGCGCAAGCGCCTTTCGAGCGTAGGAGCCTGGGGGACGCCTGGCCCTTGCTGGCGATCCCGGCCACCATTGCCGATGATCGCCAGCAAGCTGGCTCCTACAACATAACGCCCAGTGAGTTAACACACTAACTAGAACGTTGGGTTGAGCGCAGCGAAGCCCAACGGGACGTAAGCCCATCACACAACCTCGGCTTCGGAGCCACTGGGCATAGCCGCTTCGCAGCTCAACCCAACGGTTCGTCACCGGATGTTGGGTGGGTGGGCCGCCGCTAGCGCTGCGTCGCCAGCCCATCGAGCAAAGCCCGGTGAAATTCCTCGGGCGCCTCGATTTGCGGCGAATGCCCCAGCCGCTCGAAGGCCACCAGGCTCGCCTCGGGAATCATCGAGGCGGCCTGTCGCCCCAGTTCCGGATAATTGCCCAACCGCTGCGCGACGTCCTCCGGCGCACGATTGGCGCCGGGCGCGGTGCGGTCCAGGTCGCCGATCAGCAGCAGCGTCGGCATGCCGATACGCGGGAATTCATGGATCACCGGCTGGGTGAAGACCATCTCCGAGGTCTGCGCCTGGTTCCAGGCGACTCGCTGCTTGCCCTCCCCGGCGTACATGCCGGCGAGCATGCCGACCCAGCGGTCGTACTCCGGCTTCCACCTGCCGTTGTAATAGAACTTCTGCTGGTAGGCCTTGATGCTCTCGAAATCGGTCTTGAGTTCCGACTGGTAGAGCTGGTCGATCGACGCATAGGGCACGCCTTCGGCCTGCCAGTCTTCCAGGCCGATGGGGTTGACCAGTACCAGTTGCTCGACCAGCTGCGGATAGTTCAGCGCCAGCCGCGCGGCGAGCATGCCGCCCATGGAGTGGCCGATCAGCGTCACCCGCTCGATTTCCTTCTCCTGCAGCAGCGCCTGGGTGTTATGCGCCAGCTGGGCGAAGCTGAACTGGTAGCCTTCAGGCTTGGTCGAGCCGCAGAAACCGACCTGGTCGGGTGCGATCACCCGATAGCCGGCCTCGCTGAGCACCTCGATGGTGCGCTCCCAGGTCGCCGCACAGAAGTTCTTGCCATGCAGCAACACCACCGTGCGGCCGTTGGCCTCGCCCTTCGGCGCGACGTCCATGAAGGCCATGTCCAGGGCCTTGCCCTGGGAGGAAAAGCGGTAATGCTGCAGCGGATGCGGATAACTGAAGCCTTCCAGCTGCGGGCCGTAGGCCGTCCGGGTTTCGGCCTGCGCTGGCAGGGTCAGGGCAAGGCCGGCGGCGAACGCCAGGATGGGCAGGGCTGTTTTCACGCAGCGACTCCTTCGTCGGTTCGGGAAGAAAGGACGGATCCGAACATAGGAAGGCAATCGCGCGCCGAGGTTCGCCGCGGACGCGCATTATTCCGCTTGCTAACGAGAGTTCCGGGCGGGTTGCCCTATAGGCCCACCCTCGCGGTGATCGCAGCAAGTAGGGCGGGTTGTAACCCGCCGAGCGGACCAGTCCCCAGCGCCATGATCCGCGGGTTGCACCCGCCCTACGTACTGGGCGGTCCTCGCCGAGGAAGGACAAGCACATCGCCCCGGCCGGCCAGCCATAAGAGCGGCAGCCACGCACCGGACCGGGTGGCAGGCCCGCCGGCGCTGAAGGCGGCGCCCAGCGGGCAGCCCTCGCCAGGCGCATAGGCCCTGTCACAGGCGAAAGCGGCCGACCAGTCGATTCAGCTGCGTCGCCAGGCGCGCCAGCTCGTCGCTGGCCACCGAGGTCTGCTGCGCGCCGGTGGCGCTCTGCTCGGAGATATCGCGGATCGCCACCAGGTTGCGGTCCACTTCGCGCGCGACCTGGGCCTGTTCCTCCGCGGCGCTGGCGATGACCAGGTTCATCTCGTTGATCTGCCCGACCCGTTCGGCGATCAGGCCCAGCGCCTGGTCCGCCTCACTGGCCATGGTCTGGCTGCGCGTGGCGAATTCGCTGCTCTGCTGCATCTCGCGCACCGACTGCTCGGTGGAGTTCTGGATCGCGCCGATCATCCGCTCGATTTCCCGGGTCGAGCTCTGGGTGCGCTGCGCCAGGTTGCGCACCTCGTCGGCGACCACCGCGAAGCCGCGTCCGGCCTCACCGGCGCGTGCCGCCTCGATGGCTGCGTTGAGCGCGAGCAGGTTGGTCTGCTCGGCGATCGAACGGATCACGTCGACCACCTGGCCGATGCTCGCCGCCTCCTCGGCCAGGCGGGTCACGGTGGCGGCGGTCTCGCCCAGCCGGCCACTGAGCTGGTCGATGGTCTCGCGGGTGACCGCCACTTGCCGGCGCCCGGCCTCGGCGACCTTCTCGGCCTCGCGCGAGGCTTCGGAGGTACGGTTGGCGTTGCCGGCCACCTCGTCCACCGCGGCGGACATTTCGGTGACCGCGGTGGCGGCCATCTGCACTTCCTCGTTCTGCTGGTGGATGCCCTGGGCGGTGTGCTCGGTGACCGCGTGCAGTTCCTCGGCGGCGGACGCCAGCTGGGTGGCCGAGCCCTGGATGTCTGTCAGGGTGTCGCGCAGGGTACCCTGCATCCGCCGGATCGACTGCTGCACTTCGGTGATCTCGTCACGCCCGTGGCATTCGAGGGTACGGCTGAGGTCGCCCGCAGCCACCCAGGCGGCGGCCTGCTTCAGCTCGTTCAGCGGGCGACTGATGCTGCGCACCAGCACCGCCGCGAACAGGCCGCCACCGATCAGCAACGCCAGCAGCAATCCAATGCCGAGCGCGCGGTTCTGCTGGTAGAGCGCCAGCGCCTTGTCGTATTCGGCCTTGGCTTCGGCCAGCTGCAGTTCGATCAGCCCACCGAAACCGGCCGACAGCGGATCGATCAATGGGTAGAGGTCGTTGATGACGAAGGCGGCCAGGCGCTTCTCGCTGTGACGATCCAGCGTGCGCTCCAGGCCGTCGAGCGGATCGTCGGCGGCGCTCATCAGCGTCTCGATGTTCGCAGCCGCCTGGCGCTCGGCATCGGCCATGCTGGTTGCCAGGTAGTTGGCCCAGATATGGCGGATCCCGGCCCGCGCCTCGCGCACTTCGTCTCGCGCCTGGCTGTAGCTGAGCATGCCGCTGCGCGCCTTGTGGGTGGCATCGACGATCTTCACCGCGTACAGATCGGAGATCAGCTTGAGGTCGCGCAGCGGCACCACCCGGTCCAGATAGACGGTGTCGAGGCCGGCGATGCTGCGCTGCTGGGCGTACAGACCGGTCACGCCGATGACCCCGCAGGCCACCAGCATCGCAGCGACCAGAAGCAGGAGCCGGGCTCGAATAGTCAGTTGCTGCATCATTGGTTCTTTTTCCGTATGGGTTGCCGGATTCCACGGTCGGCAGTTGGCGATCAAAGGCGTATCGTTTCGGGAGGCTTCGTGCCAGGCCTGGAACGGCCAGCGTGATCCATCACTCAATCCCGTTGCGGGTCGTTGCATTCAGCCGCTCGAGGTGAGCGGAGGGGGCGCCTTGTTGTTGAATCCCCGGAAATAGAGCGCTTGCGCAGCCGTACCGGCGCAGTGTCGGCAAGCATTTTTACTATCGGCTGGGCGTCGCGACTCTTGAGCGATCGAGCGGCAAAAAGTGGCGCGACGGATGAGCCGAAAGATTCCGGGGCTGGACAGGACGCACGAACGAACGCAGTTTTCGCCAGGAAACCGCACACCTCGACACGACTCCAATCCACGACCTTCAGCAGCATTCCAGGGAGTTCCGATGCCAGACCTTTCCGCCTTCCCCATTACCCGCAAATGGCCCGCCCACGACCCCGAGCGCCTGCAGCTCTATTCCCTGCCGACGCCCAACGGCGTCAAGGTCTCGATCATGCTCGAGGAAATCGGCCTGTCCTACGAAGCGCACCGGGTGGACTTCGAGCGCAACGACCAGCTTTCGCCCGAATTCCTCTCGCTCAGCCCCAACAACAAGATCCCGGCGATCATCGACCCCACCGGCCCGGACGGCCGTCCGCTGCCGCTGTTCGAGTCCGGCGCGATCCTACTCTACCTGGCGGAGAAGACCGGCCAGCTCTTGCCGCGGGACCCGGCCCAGCGCTATCAGACGATCCAGTGGCTGATGTTCCAGATGGGCGGCATCGGCCCGATGTTCGGCCAGCTCGGCTTCTTCCACAAATTCGCCGGCAAGGATTATGAAGACAAGCGCCCGCGTGACCGCTACGCCAACGAAGCCAAACGGCTGCTCGGCGTGCTCGAACAGCGCCTGGAACACCGCCAGTGGATCATGGGTGACGCCTACAGCATCGCCGATATCGCCGTCTTCCCCTGGGTGCGCAACCTGGTCGGCTTCTACGAGGCGGGCGAACTGGTGGGCTTCGAGCACTTCACCAACGTGAACCGCGTGCTGGAAGAATTCCTCGCCCGTCCGGCGGTGATCCGCGGCCTGGAAATTCCCAAGGCAGCGTAGAACGGACTCTGCGACCAATGCCGCAGCGCAGACTGTGCGCTACGGCAACAGTGCCTGGATCGGTAGGTGATACCTTCGCGTCCCACATTTTCCAGCAAGGGACCTGTCGTGAACCTGCGCATCCAGACCGCCGCCCTGGCGCTGACCGTCAGCATCGCCACCGTCGCCTTCGCCGAGGCCGGGCCGCCCAGCACCTTGGCCGAGGCGGTCGGCCGCTTCTCCGAGTACAACCAGCGGCTCGACCAGGCCCTTGCCCAGGAACTGACGCCCGAACGGATGAGGGAAATCCACGCGCTCACCTATACCCTCCAGGCCGCGCTGGAAAGGATCAACGAGGAGTTGGACGGGCTGACCGACACCCTGGAGGAAATCCATTTCGCCTCGGAAGCCGGGAACGCCGACGAGCTGAAAGCCTACGGCAGCGATTACCTGAAAACCGCACGAACGGTTATCGAGTAGGCTTCGGCATACCTCGTCCCGCCATCCGACGCCCTCGCCGCTGCTCAGGGCTCGATCGGCAGGATGTCGAAGCCGATCTGGTTGTCGCTGATGATGCGAAACTCCACAGCCTGCCCCGCCGCCACCTGCGCCAGCTTCTCGCGGCGCAGGCTGAGCTTGCCGCATAGCGTGTCGTCCAGCGGGTCGGTTTCGATGCTGACGATCCGCGCCCCGGCCGGCACCTGGAAGCGAACCACCTCGCCGACGTGAATCCGCGCGGCCAGCTCGCGGTCGATCAGCACGGCGATATAGCAACCGCCGCCGCGCAGGCCGAAATCCCGTGTCACCACCACCTCGCCGGCATTTTCCAGCGGCTGCTGGTAGGCCAGCAGCCGCTCCTCCGGCACCGGCGTGATGTCCTCCGGGTCGGGCTGCCAGGACGAACAGGCGGTCAGCGACAGCAGCGAGGCCAGGGCCAGGATCGAACGCATAGAAACTCCATGTCGATCGCCGCGAAAGCGCGCGGCGTTGCCCTGACAGGTTTTAGCAGACCGCGAGCGGCCACGCACGATGTACGCCGGCCTGTCGTGAACGGACGGCACCGCCGAAGCCGCCGCCGATCGAGCCGGATCGCCTCGCCGCTCCGTCCACACGGTCGTTGCCCATCACGTGCGCAGGCTTGCTAGAGTGCGCGAACCTCCACCGACGATGGCCGAGAAAGGACGTGAACACCACCGGACATGACAGTACCCAGCCGCGCTTCTGGCGCGATACCGCCCTGCCCTTCATCGAGGCCCGCGCGGTCGCCGACGGGCGCAAGGTCTGCTATGCGCCGCATTGCCACGAGACCTTCTCGATCGGCGCGATCACCGCGGGTTGCAGCACCTACTTCAACGGCGATGCGCGCGAGCGGCTCGACCGTGGCGCGGTGGTGATCGTCAATCCGCAGGCCGTACATGCCTGCAACCCCATCGACGGGCAGCCCTGGTCCTACCTGATGTTCTACGTGGATGCCGGCTGGCTCGGCGCGCTGCAGAACGAGCTGGGTGCCGGCGTCGATGGCGCATTCACGCCATACTCGCCGATCCTCAGCCGCGACCCGGCGCTGTTCGCCGGCCTGACGCAGCTCTACGCCACGCTGCTCGACCCGCAGACGCAAACCCTGCACAAGCAGAGCGTTGCCATCGAGTTCTTCTCCCGCTTGCAGCAGACCCTGGCCCCAGCCCCGACGACTCCGGCCGTCGCCCCGCTACGCCGGCTGCAGCGTGCCGCCGATTACATCGCCGACAACTGCACCGGCGACCCCAGACTGGAAGACATCTGCCAGGCCGCGGGGCTGTCGCCGTCCTATCTGATCCGCGCGTTCAAGCAGCACTACGGCATGACGCCGCACGCCTACCTGCTCAACCGCCGCATCCAGCGCAGCCAGCACTGGCTCAGGCAGGGCCGCGAGCTGGCCGAGGTGGCGCTGGCCGCGGGCTTCGCCGACCAGGCGCACTTCCAGCGCACCTTCAAGCGCCAGCTGGCAGCGACGCCCGGGCAGTACCGTACCCCCGGTTCACCCCGCCAGTAGGTACAGGGCGCTGCCAGCCAGCAGCAGTGCCATCGTCCGATTCAGCCAGCGCACCCGCGCGGCCTGCTGCAAATGACGGCTCAGGCAAGTCCCCGCCCAGGCCCAGCAGGCGATCGAGGCGTAGCAGACCAGGAAGTACAGGCCGGCGAACAGCCAGACCCGCAGCACATCGCCATCCGCAGCGAACAACCCCATCCCCGCCACGGACGCCAGCCAGGCCTTGGGATTGAGCCACTGCATCAGCGCGCCGTCGAGCAACGACGGGCCGCCGCCCGCCCGTGCCGGCTCGAGCCGGCCATCGTCCACTGCCAGGCGCCAGGCCATGTACAGCAGGAAGCCGACACCGCCCCACTGGATGCCGCGCATCAGCATGGGCGCGCGTTCCAGCAACGCGTAGAGTCCCAGGCCGATCAGCAGCAGCAAGACGGTGAAACCGACCGTCGCCCCCGAGATATGCCGGACGCTGGCACGAAAGCCGAAGCGCGCCCCGCAATTCAGCGCCACCAGGTTGACCGGCCCGGGCGTGATCGACGACGCCAGGGCGAAGGCGGCCATGGAAAGATAAGGGTCCATAAGCTCTGCTTCCAATCGATAGACCGGCAGCAGGCTACGGCGCGCGACGCGGGCGTTATTGAAGGAAATTGCCCCGTCGGCGCCTCCTGGCAGTGGCGGCTCGCCGATAGCCGTTTGCACAGGCTCGCCGCCTACACCACACTGCCGTTTCCACCCAACCGCAGTCGGAGATTCCATGCAGCTACTCACCCCACAATCCCGCGCGGCCATTCTCGAAAACCCGGACGCCCTGGAATGCACCCTGTACCGCCCCGACGAATACGACGCGGAAGCGGAAGAGCAGGACCTCGGAGATGCACGCATCCTCATCACCGGCCCCTTCCAGCCGCCGCTGGAATGGGATGCCAAGGACCGTGACGACTACTTCGACGGCACCTCGCCCGAAGCCTTCGTCACGGCCCGCATCGCCTGTCAGGCGGCACCGGATTCCGGCGTCTACTTCACTGCCGTACCGGGCGACTACGCCGCCGTCACGGAAGGCCCGGGCAAGGTCTCGATGTTCTATGTCTGGGACTGCCTGAACGACGCCGAAGGCCAGTACGTACTGATCCGCGAGGAAGACGACGAGCTCTGATCCACCGTCTGCGATCACATTCACCGGGCGACCCGGTGGATGTGAAAGCGACATCCACCCTACGGCTTCATGATCAGCCGTAGGGTGGGCTTCAGCCCCACCAACGGGTCGCAACGCCAACGGTGGCTGAAGCCCACCCTACAGCGCTTTAATGCACGCGCCGACCTGATGGCCTTGCTTCGCTGTCTATCCCCGTAGAACACTCCATTCGCCCTCCATCGACGACGAGGACCTGCATGCGATCCTTGATCAGCGCCTGGCAATCGCCGGTTTCGCGAATGAAGCTGGTCGCCGGCCTCCTGCTGCTGCTCGCCGCCCTGCTCTACACCCTGGCCACCGTGATGGAAGACAGGCATTCGGCCTGGGGTTATGTCGCTTCGTTCGCTGAAGCCGCCATGGTCGGCGCCATCGCCGACTGGTTCGCCGTCACCGCGCTGTTCCGCCACCCATTCGGCCTGCCGATCCCGCATACCGCGATCATCCCGCGCAGCAAGGCGCGCATCGGCCGCAACCTGTCGACCTTCATCACCACGCATTTTCTCGCCACCCCGCTGGTACTGGCCAAGCTGCAGGAACTCGACCTCGCCGGACGCCTGGCGGGCTGGCTGCGCCATCCGACCAACGCCGAAGCCGTCGGCCGCCAGCTCACCGGCGTGGCGCATTTCGGCATCGCCGCGCTGCACGACGAGCGCGTACGGGGATTCGTGCAGAAAAAGGCCATCGACCGCCTGCGCAAGTTCGACCTTGCGCCACCGCTGGCCCAGGCGCTGCAGGTGCTGACCGGCCAGGGCCGTCATCAGGCGATGCTCGACGAATTGCTGGTGCGCCTCGACTCGATCATGCAGGACGAGGAAACCCGCGCACTGGTCGCCGACGCCATCACCGCGGAACTCCGCACCCTGCGCTACCTGGGCCTGAGCAAGCCGGTGGGCGGCTGGTCGGCCAACAAGTTCGTCGACGGCCTCTCGGCGCTGATCGCCGAAGTCGCCGCCGATCCCCAGCACCTCATCCGCCAACGCTTCGACGAACACGTCGGCGAATACATCGAACGCCTCGGGCACGACCCGAAGTACGCCCTGGAGGTCGAGCGCATCCTCGCCCAGTTGCTGGAACATCCGGCCACCGGCGCCTACTTCCAGAGCCTCTGGCAGGAACTCATCGGCTGGCTGGAACAGGACCTGGCCAGCGACGACTCGCGCATTGGCCGGCGTATCGTCACGCTCTGCCGCGGCCTCGGCGACGCGCTGGCCGCCGACAGCGCCATGCGCGGCTGGATCAACGAACAGCTGATGAACGCCGCCCCGACGCTGCTGGAGCGCTACCGCGGGCAGATCGGCCACTACATCGCCGAACGGGTGGAGAACTGGGAAAGCCGCGAACTGGTGACGCAACTGGAGCAGAGCGTCGGCAAGGACCTGCAGTACATCCGCATCAACGGCACGCTGGTCGGCGGTCTGGTCGGCCTCGTCCTGCATGCCCTGACGCAGCTGGCCGGCGGCTGAGGCCGGCCGCCGTTCAATCCCCGAGGCGCTGCACCAGCCGTGCCTGCAGCTTCTCCAGCTCGGCCGGCGCGGCCTTGTGCGCCGCATGGATGTCCAGCCCCTCGCCGGCATAACGCGGGACGATGTGCATGTGGATGTGGAACACCGTCTGCCCCGCCGGCGCGCCGTTGAACTGTGCGATCTGCACGCCGTCCGGCTGCAATTCGTCGACGATCACGCGGGCGAGGCGCTGCACCACGGCCATCACCTTGCACAGCGCCTCGGTGTCCACGTCGAGAATGTTGCAGGCGGCCGAACGCTTGGGGATCACCAGCGTATGGCCGAAGGATTGCGGGAACAGATCGAGGAAGGCGAGCACGTCGTCGTCCTCGTAGAGCCGGTAGCAAGGCGCGTCGCCGCGAATGATCTGGGCGAAGATGTTCTGTGGATCGTAGGGCGTGGTCAGGGACACCGGGCATCTCCATGGTAGGCGGGAAAGCGGAACCATAGCTGGAGGTTGGCCGGGGAGCCAAGACGGAGGGAAGAGAAATGATCGAGACCGCGCGGTTGCGCCTGCGTCAGTGGCGCGAAAGCGACCGCGGCCCATTTGCCGCATGCGCCGCGTGCGTCTGGGCATGCGCGAGACGGACACCACCTTCGCTCCAGATGAGATCGGCCTGTTAAGCGCGTTCGCCCGCTTGCGGGCTCCTACATGGATGTGTGCCGTTGCATGCTTTGGTGAACAGCGCATGCCCTGCCAGGTGCGGCCAGCTTTCGCGGTTGTGGCCCTGCCGCAATCACCTGTAGGAGCCCGCTTGCGGGCGATCATGTCCCGCTGGGAACCCGCTGATCGCGACGGCGGCTAACGCAGCTCTTGCGCCTTGGCGGCATAGTCTTCGCTGTTGATCTCATGGGTCTCGAGCACGGCTTCGAGCTGCTGGCGAATCTGCGGATGGGTAACCTGCTCGAGCAGCGCCTCGAGTTTGCGAATCACCCATTTCTGGCCACGATCGACCAGCGCCAGGCGCTCGCCCAGGTCGGCGAGCGCCATGCATTTCTCATAGAAGGCGCCGCGCTCGCGCCCGGGCTCGGCGCCGAGCAGCACCAGGCAGTCGCGCAGCCGCCGGCAGCTGTCGGCTTCGCCACGATGCACCTGCGCCAGCACGCTGCGCTGCAGTTCTCCCCTGGCCTCCCTGAGGCTGGCATTGGCGACCTGCGCCCCGGCCCGCTCCGCGCTCAGCAGCTCATCGAGCGCTTCGATCAGCCGCTCACGCTCGATCCCCAACGATTCCGCAGTCATGTTCTTCTCCTTGTTTCAGCAGCCCGCTCTCCACCCAGTCGGCCAGTTGTTCAGGGGCCGATGGTGTCCGCTTCGCCCGCAACGGATGGGCAGGTCCCCATGCTAGCCGCACGCCAGCGAAGGCCGACAATGAAAGATACTGCCGCGACAGTGCAATGTTTTTGCATTGTCGCCGGATCGGACGTATTCATCGCCGCCCAACTGGTCTGGCCGGCATTCGATTTCGACCTGCCCAGGACCAGCTTCTGACGCATCCGGCCGACCCACACCAACCGGGTGATCTTCGCCTTCGGCGGCAACGCGCTGTTCGCCGCCTTCTATGTCGTGCAGCGCACCAGCCGGGGCGGCTGATTTTCGACGGCCTGGCCCGTTTCGTGTTGCCATTGCCAAGCAGGCGGTTGCCGAAGGGCTGCAAGGCGACGAGCAGGTCCGCAACGGCGGGATCGAAACCGGCTGGCGGAGCCGGACAACTGCTCGTTTTCGAGCACCGGTCCGCCCGCGCTGGCTGCATTCCCCACGCATCCACTTCGGAACGTTGCGCACCGCAGGGGTATCTCACCCTCACCATCCACGTGATCCGAGGCCCCGTCATGCACGCTCGACGCTCACCCATCGCCGCGACAATCGCCCTGTGCCTGTTCGCCTGCTCCGCTCTCGCCGCCGACCTCGAGCCCGGCGAACTGCTCAGGCAGGCCGAAGCCGAACGCCAGCCCTATCTGGAAACGCTGAAGGAACTGGTCGCCATCGATACCGGCACCGGGCAGGAAAAAGGACTGGCCACGGTCAGCCAGATGCTGGTCAAGCGTCTCGAAGCGCTGGGTGCCGAGGTCGGCACCCGCCCGGCAACGCCGTCTGCCGGCGACAATATCGTCGGCACCCTGAAAGGCTCGGGTACCACGAATTTCCTGCTGATGGTGCATTACGACACCGTGTTCGCCGAAGGCACCGCGGCCGAGCGCCCCTTGCGCATGGACGAACAGCGCGCCTATGGCCCCGGCGTGGCCGATGCGAAAGGTGGCGTGGCGATGATCCTGCATGCGCTCGAGCTGCTGCGGAATCAGCAGTTCGATGACTACGGCACGATCACCGTGCTGTTCAACCCGGACGAGGAAATGGGTTCGGCCGGCTCGAAGAAGATCATCGCCGAACTGGCCCGCAAGCATGACTACGTCTTCTCCTACGAACCGCCTGATCGCGATGCGGTGACCACCGCCACCAACGGCATCAACGCGCTGATGCTGGAGGTGAAGGGCAAGTCGTCCCATGCCGGTTCCGCGCCGGAGGACGGCCGCAACGCGATCACGGAGCTGGCGCACCAACTGGTGCGACTCAAGGACCTCGGCGATCCGGACAAGGGCACCACGGTGAACTGGACCATGATCGCAGGCGGCGAGAAGCGCAACATCATTCCGAGCAGGGCGAGCGCCGAGGCGGACATGCGCTATTCCGACCTCAGCGAGACCGAGCGGGTACTCGCCGATGGCCAGCGCATCATCGAAGAAAAACTGATCGGGGATACGGCCGTCGAACTGCGCATCGACAAAGGCCGGCCGCCGCTGGCGAAGAACCCGGGCTCGGAGCGCCTGGCCGAAACCGCGCAGCAGCTCTATGGCGAGATCGACAAGCGCATCGAACCGATCGCCATGCGCTTCGGCACCGACGCCGGTTATGCCTACCTGCCCGGCAGCGACAAGCCGGCGGTGCTGGAAACCATGGGCGTGGTCGGCGCCGGGCTGCATTCGGACGAGGAATACATCGAGCTGTCGAGCATCGCGCCACGGCTCTACCTCAGCGTGGCGATGATCAGGACATTGTCCGCAGGCACATCCCGCTGACAGGGCCATACACGCGCTGCGCCAGGCCTCGTTGGCCCGGCGCGGCGTTGAACCGAACGCCTCAGAGCAGCACCAGCCCCAGCAGCCAGACCACGGCCATGCCCGTCACACCCTGGATCAGGGTCGCCATGGTCTGCGCGCGGTAGGCGGTGGAGACCTTCATCCGGCTGAACTGCGAGACCACCCAGAAGAAGCTGTCGTTGGCGTGGGAAACCGTCATGCCGCCCGCGCCGATGGCCATGACCGTCAGCACCCGGCCCATCTCGCTGTCCAGCCCCAGGCTACCGAGCAGCGGCGCAACCATCGCCGAGGTGGTCACCAGGGCGACGGTGGTGGACCCCTGCGCGGTCTTCAGCGCGGCGGACACCAGGAACGGCATGAACAGGCCGATCCCCAGCGCCGACAGGCTCTGCCCCAGATAATCGCCCAGCGGGGTGATCTTGAGCATGGCGCCGAAGGCGCCGCCGGCACCGGTGATGAGCAGGATGGGCGCCGCGGAGACGATGCCCGCCGCGACCTGGTCATGGAACTGCTGGCGCTTGTTCTCGCCCTTGAGCAGCGTGCAGGCGAATCCCAGCCCGATCAGCAGGGCGGCGACCGGCTGGCCGATGAAGCTCAGCACCGAGAACAGCACGCCTTCCCCTAGCGGTCTGCCGGGCAGCGCGGCGACCGAACCGACGCAGATCAGCACGATCGGCACGAAGATCGGCGCGAAGGCCTGCCAGGCGCTGGGCAGGGTGCCATAGCGGGCCCGCAGGCTGTCGAAATCCACCTCTTCGGCGAGCAGCTCGCTGGGGGCTTCGTCCAGCAGCTCGCGATCGTCGCACTTGAGGAAACGATTGGCCCACAGCAGCCCGGCCAGCGCCGCCACCGCCGACACCACCAGGCCGACGGCAATCACCAGCCCCAGCGAACCCTGCAGCCCCAGGTTGCCGGCCGCGGCGATGGGTCCCGGGGTGGGCGGGACGAAGGTATGGGTGGCGTACAGGCCGGTGGCCAACGCCACGCTCATGGCCACCACCGAGACCTTCATCCGCGCCGCCAGGGCGTTCTTCAGCGAGTTCAGGATCACGTAGCCGGAATCGCAGAACACCGGGATCGAGACCAGGTAACCGATGATCGACAGCGTCAGCGTCGGGAAGCGCTCGCCCAGCAGCCGGATCACGCTTTCGGCCATGGTGATCGCCGCGCCCGAGCGCTCGAGAATCACCCCGATGATGGTGCCCAGGGCAATGACGATGCCGATGTAGCCGAGGATGCCGCCGAAGCCGGTGGTGACCGTCGTGAGGATTTCCGCGATCGGTACCCGGTAGGCGAAGCCGGCGAGGATGGCTGCCGCCAGTAGCGCGAGGAAGGGATGCAGCTTCCAGCGCACCGTGGAAAACACGATGAATGCGATCAGCACCAGCAGGATGAGGACCAACCCCATGATTGACTCCTTGTGATTGTTCGGAACGCCAGGACGAGCACCGGCCGCAGCACGGCTCGCCCCCACGGCGTTGAGCATAGTGCAGCTTTCCCCCGGCGCCTGCTGCCTGGCCTCCCCTTGCAGCGCCAGCGTCGGGACGATGGCAGTAGGCGAAATGCCGCGCTGCGGTTATCTTCGCCAGCTCTTTCCCACAGGACCGACCGCTCGATGCTCCGTTTCGTCATTTGCTGTGCCCTGGCGTTCCATGCCTGCCTTTCGCAGGCGGATGTGACGGTCCTGGAGATGCAGCACGACACCCATGGCCAGGTGCTGGTGGCCCGCGTGACCGAGCAGATCGCACCGGGCGATTACGAAGCGCTGCTCGCGGGCATTACCGCCCACCCCGGCCGACATGCCCGCAAACTGCTGATTCTCGACAACATCGGCGGTAGCGCGCCGGAGGCCATGCGCATGGGCTACCTGCTGCGCGAGACCGGCTTCGAGGCGCTGGTGCCGCAGTCGGCCGTATGCCAGGGCAGTTGCATCTATCTGCTGGCGGCCGGCCGCCAGCGATCCATTCGCGGCCATGTCGGCCTGCACCGCCCCTACCTGGCCAATGGCGACTCGGCCCTGGCCAGGGGCCAGCGGCCACGGCGAACGCCGGAAGCCTATTTCCGCGACATGGGCGTGCACCCCAGCCTGGCGAAGGACATGCAGCGGATCGAACCCTGGCGGATGCAGGTCCTGACGCCCCGGGAGCTGACGCGCTACCGCCTGCAGTAGCGTAGGGTGGAAAATGGCGAAGCCTTTTCCACGCGTCTCTTCCAGGCTGCTCGCGGCTCCTCCAGGCCGCCTCGCAAGCTCTTCCAGGCTACCTCGCGTGCTGTTCCAGGCCACCTCGTTCCCATGGAAAACGGGCAACAGCCGCGCCCACTTTCAGCGGAAAAAATCCCTCCCTGTCGATTCACCATCCGTCCGTTCGACCAATGATCGGCACCCGCGGAAATTCCTTGCGCCGCGTCTAGGCTGATTCCCTGCGAGCATGCGAGCGGATCACCCGACAACCTCCAACTACGGAGACTTCCATGAAAATTTCCACCTACCTCACCTTCGACGGCCAAGCCCGCGAGGCCTTCACCTTCTATCAGCAGGCACTGGGCGGCACGCTGGAAATGATGACCTTCGCCCAGGCCCCGGACGCCGAGCAATTCCCCGCCGAGCACCGCGAGCGGATCATGCACGTCAGCCTGAAGCTGGGCGACGACCTGCTGATGGCCTCCGACACCCTGCCCGGCGACACCTGTGGCGGCGGCCCCTACGAAGGCATCAAGGGCTGCTCGATCACGCTCAGCCCGGACAGCGTGGCCGAGGGCGAGCGGCTGTTCGCGGCGCTGGCCGAGGGCGGCCAGGTGGTGATGGCGCTGGAAAGGACCTTCTGGGCCGAACGCTTCGGCATGCTCACCGACCGCTTCGGCGTGTCCTGGATGGTCAACTGCGAGCGGACGTGACAGGGGGCTTTCAGCGCATTCGGCCCAGCGAATCCAGCAATGCGCTCATGTCGCGCCAGTGCGAGCCTTCCCAGTAGACCTGCTGGCAGCAGTCGCAGATCAGAAAGCGCTGATGCAGCTCGCGCACCCGCGGCGGCAGCCGGTCGAGCACCGTCTGCTTGTCCACCTCCCGCAGCGGTGCGTTGCAGCTCATGCACAGGCTGAACGGCCGCGCCTCGGCGGCCAGCTCCAGCCGTTCATAGAGTTCGCGCAGCTGCATCGCCGGCTTGAGTGCATGCACGAAGCAGCCATGGGTGACGTTGCGCTGCTTGAGCAGCTCGCGATCCCGCGTGAGCAGGATGCGCCCCTCGCGGAGCGCCAGTTCGGCCATCGGCCCGTCTTCGAAGGCATTGTCGTAGAGCGTATCGAAGCCGGCCATGCGCAATAGCCGCGCCAGCCCGCCGAGGTGGGCATCGGCGACGAAGCGCGGCGTACCGGGCGGCCGATCCGCCAGGCGGCGCATGCCGCCGATGTCCAGCGACGCGAATGTGGGATACACGGCGATCCGGTCGCCGTCGGCGATCAGCCGCTCGAAGCCGGCCGGCTCGCCATTGACCAGCAGCAATTCGACCTCGGTATGCGGCACACCCAGTGCTTCGATCATGTGCTTGGTGGTCGCCGCCCGGGCGCAGCTGCAGGTGATATCCCGCCCACGATGGTCGGCAGGCAGAAAGGCGTTGAGCTGCTGGTAGAAACGGAAGGTCGCGGTGGTCATAACCATGACTATGGCAGCCATGCGGCCGGTCTGCCGCTCGATCCGACACGAGCGCCCCTCGCAGCCCGCGCCGCACGGCATACTGATGCGACACGAATCATCTGGAGCGCAGGCGTGGATCTGCTATTTCTCGGCACCTCTTCCGGTACGCCCACCAAGGCCCGCAACGTCACCGGCCTGGCCCTGCTGGAAGACACCGGCAAGGGCTGGTACCTGATCGACTGCGGCGAGGGCACCCAGCACCGCCTGCTGCGCACGCCGCTGTCGCTGCACGACCTGCGCGCGATCTTCATCAGCCACGTGCATGGCGACCACTGCTACGGCCTGCCCGGCCTGCTCGCCAGCGCCGGCATGATGGGCCGCAAGGCACCGCTGGCAATCATCGCCCCGGACGGCATCGAACAATGGGTCCGCGCGACGCTGAGCATGAGCCAGAGCTGGCTGGGGTACGAGCTGGACTTCCATGCCACCGAGTCCCTGGGCGAGTGGCGCAACCCTCAGGTCCGCGTCGAGGCCAGCGCCCTCTCCCATCGTGTGCCCTGCTATGGCTACAGCTTCACCGAGGCCCGTCCCGACCCGCGCCTGGACATCGACAGGCTCGACCGCGACGGTGTTCCCCGCGGCCCGCTGTGGGGCCAGTTGGCACGCGGCTTCGATGTGCAGCACCAAGGCCGCACGCTGCGCAGCGACGACTACCTGACCTTCACCCGCACGTCCCGGCGCATCGTCATCGGCGGCGACAACGACCGCCCCGAACTGCTCGCCGAAGCTTGCCGCGGCGCCCAGGTACTGGTTCACGAAGCCACCTACACCCAGGCCATCGCCGACGACGCGCGCAACGATTTCGGCCACAGCACCGCCGCCCAGGTGGCCGCGTTCGCGCACTCGGCAGGGGTGCCGAACCTGGTGCTGACCCATTTCAGCGCCCGCTATCAGCCGACGCCGAACCGCGGACTGTCCATCGAAGACATCCGCGCGGAGGCGGCGGCACGTTTTCACGGACAGCTGTATCTGGCTCATGACTTCCTGCGCCTGCGCCTGAGCAAGAGCGGCGAGCTGCAGCTGGTCGAGACGCCCCGCCAACGATGAGCCGTCGCCCATAGCCGCCGGCGGGGACGCCGAGTCCATGCCCGCGAACACAGGGCATGTCAGGCCCGGGACTTGCGCAGCGCGCCGAGGCCTTCGATGACCAGCACCACGATCGCCAGCCAGATCGCGCCATAGGTCAGCCACTGGTCGTGGGCGATGCTCTCCCCCAACAGGATGGCCACCACCACCAGCAGCACCGGCTCGACATAGCTGAGCAGGCCGAAGAGGGTCAGGCTGAGGTGTTTGCTGGCATTGATCATCACGCCCAGCGCGAGTGCACTGAGCGCGCCCAGCCCGGCGATCAGGAGCAGCAGCCTGGGGCTGACGGCGAGCAGCTGCAGGGTGTCGCTGTCGGAAAAGGCAAACAGCGCGGCGATGGGCAGGCTGATGACGAGGTCGAGCCAGAGGCCACCGAGGTTGGCCGTGCCGAGCCAGCGGCGCAGGACGAAGTAGGCGGGATAGCCGAGGGCCACGGCCAGCACCGGCCATGACAGCGACGAGGCCAGCAGCAGCTGGTTGCCGACGCCGACGGCGGCGAGCAGGCAGGCCAGGCGTTGCAGGCGGCTGATCGCCTCGCCGAAGACCAGGCGGCCGGTGAGCACCAGCGTCAGTGGCAGCAGAAAGTAACCGAGCGAGACGTCCAGCCCATGGCCGTTGATCGGCGCCCACATGAACAGCCAGAGTTGCATCCCGACCAGTGCCGAGGACAGCGGCAGCGCGAGCCACAGCCGCGGCTCGGCAGGCACGCGTGCCAGGATCTGGCGGACCTCTCCCCAGCGGCCGATGGCCAGCAACAGCAGCGCCAGGCAGGGTGCGGTGAGTAGGATGCGCCAGCCGTAGATCTGCTGGCCGTTCAATGGCGCGAGCAGCGAGGTGTAGTAGTACAGCGTGGCGAAGAGCGTCGAGGCTCCGAGCGAGCCTGCCACGCCTGTCATACGGTTCCGGCTGTCCATAGGCTTCCTGCAAATCAGAACGTAATGACCGTACGGATACCGAGACCGCGCCCCTGCTGTCAGGGCTCGACCTGGCTCCACTGTTTGTTCAGGCGCTTGTCCGATACCGCCATCTTCGTTCCCAATTGCTGGGCCCACAGCGAGACGCGATATTCCTCGAGCATCCAGCGGTAAAGCGCCAGCTCGGCATCGCGCTTGCCTTCCTGCAGGTGTTTCTTCAGACGCGCCTGGTATTGCTCCCAGTAGCCGGCCAGCTCGCCCGACCAGACCCGATCACGCTGCAGCTGCGCGCCGATCTTCTCGAAGCGCTGCTCGACCGCCTTCAGGTAACGGGGGTATTCCTTCAGCCACTCGGCGGGCGTCTCGCGGACGAAGCCGGGATAGACCAGGTTGGCGAGCTGCGCCTTGATGTCATTGAGCGCAACGGCCTGGGCCAGGTCGATCCTGCCCTTGAAGCGCTTCTGCAGGCCATGCCAGTGCTTGAGGATTTCCAGCGTCAGGCGCGCCAGGCGTTCGGCATGCGCGGCCCAGTCGCCACGCTTGCGCTCGGCCAGCGAGGCCAGCGCGGCACCGTCACGCGGCAGTTGGGTTTCGCCGTCGAGGATGCAGCTGTCCAGGCTGGCCAGCAGGATGTCCTCGACCAGTGCATCGACCTTGCCCATGTCGCGATAGAGCAGGCCCAGTTCGGTGAGCCCCGGCAACTTGTTGCGCAGGTACTTGGCCGGTTCCGCCAGCTGTTGCAGCAAGAGACGCTGCAGGGCGCGGCGATGCTGCCACTCGGCCTCGGCCTGGGTCGGGAAGCGCCCTTCCTTGACCACTCCAGCCTCTTCCACCAGTGCCGGATAGACGGTCATCGACAGCCCGGCCATCTTCGCCAGGGCTTTCTCGGCGACCTGAGCGAAGCCCTTGGCCTCGACCGGCTTCTGCTCGGCCTTGTGCGGCGGTGGCGCCAGGGCGGCCTGGCTGGCTTCGGCGAAGCGCGCGGTGAGCTCGGCCAGGTCACGGCCCTCACCGAGGTGCTTGCCGCGCGCATCGACCACTTCGATGTTCATCTTCAGGTGGCTGTCGAGCTGGCTGGCCGCTTCGCCCCAGGCCTCCTCCGGCACGCGGGCGCCGGTCATGCGCAGCAGTTCGCGGCCCAGCGCATCAGGCAACGCGCCTTCGCCGAAGGTAATTTTTGCCAGCGCCGCGCCGACGAAATCCGGCACCGGCACGAAGTTCTTGCGCAGCGCCTTGGGCAGGTTGCGCACCAGCGCCACGGCCTTGGTTTCCAACAGCCCGGGCACCAGCCAGTCGAGCCGTTCGCTGCGCAATTGCGGCAACAGCGGCGCCGGCACGCGCAGGGTCACGCCATCGCGCGGGTGGTTGGGTTCGAAGTGATAGTCCAGCGGCAACTGCAGCTCGCCGATGCGCAGGTGGTCCGGGTACTGCGCGGCGGTGACTTCGCTGGCCTCGCGGGCGAGCACGTCCTCCTCGCGCATGATCAGCAGTTGCGGGTCTTTGGCGCTTTCGCGCTTGTACCAGTTCTCGAAGCTGGCGGTCTGGTAGATGTCCGCCGGCAGGCGCGCGTCGTAGTACTCGAACAGGGTTTCCTCGTCGGCGAGGATGTCGCGGCGCCGCGCCTTGGCTTCCAGCTCGTCGAGGCGTTCGAGCAGTTCGCGATTGGCGCTGAGCGCACGGGCGCGGCTGTGCATCTCGCCGCGCACCAGCCCTTCACGGATGAACAGTTCACGCGCCGCCGGCGGATCGATGGGGCCGTAATGCACCGGCCGACGGCCGACGACGATCAGTCCATAGAGCGTCACCTGCTCATAGGCCACCACCTGGCCGCGCTTCTTTTCCCAGTGCGGCTCGAAGTGGTTCTTCTTGATCAGGTGGCCGGCGAGCGGCTCGATCCAGTCGGGCTCGATCCTGGCGACCATGCGCGCGAACAGCTTGGTGGTTTCCACCAGCTCGGCGGCCATCAGCCAGTTGGGCTTCTTGCGGCCGATCACGCTCGACGGATGCACCCAGAAGCGCCGCTGGCGCGCACCGAGGAAGTCGCCTTCCTCGGTCTTGTTGCCGATCTGGCTGAGCAGGCCGGCGAGGATCGCCTTGTGCACCGCGGCATAGCTCTTGGCTTTCTGCGCGGCTTCGCTGGCCTCGGCCTGTTGGGCGAGCTTGGCGTTGAGCTTCTTGTCGGTGGTTGGCGCCAGGTTGGCGTCGGCGGGCTCTTCGTAGGAGCGAGCTTGCTCGCGAAGCTTTCCAGTGGAGGCCTGTTCGCGAGCGAGCTCGCTCCTACTGGTGTTTCCGCCGTCTTTGCGGTCGGTGTTGAGCTTGAGCTCGCGCACGATCAGCGTCAGCTGGCGATGCGCATCCCGCCATTCGCGCAGGCGCAGGTAGTTGAGGAAATTCTTCCGGCACCAGCTGCGCAACGGGTTGGAGCCCAGCGCCTGGCGCTTTTCCTCGAAGCCGCGCCAGAGGTTGATCAGTGCGGCGAAGTCCGAATCCGGGTCCTTCCACTGCGCATGGGCCTGGTCGGCGGCCTGCTGGCGGTCGGCCGGGCGCTCGCGCACGTCCTGCACCGAGAGTGCGCTGGCGACGATCAGCACTTCGGCCAGGCTGCCCTGCACCGCGCCTTCCAGCAGCATCCGCCCGAGGCGCGGGTCGATCGGCAGACGCGCCAGCTGGCGACCGAGCGGGGTCAGCTGGTTCTCGCGATTGACCGCCGAGAGCTCCTGCAACAGGTTGAAGCCATCACTGATGGCCTTGCCATCCGGCGGCTCGATGAAGGGGAAATCCTGGATGTCGCCCAGGCGCAGGTGCAGCATCTGCAGGATCACCGCGGCCAGGTTGGTGCGCAGGATCTCCGGATCGGTGAATTCCGGTCGACCGAGGAAATCTTCCTCGCTGTACAGGCGGATGCAGATACCCGGCTCGACCCGTCCGCAGCGGCCCTTGCGCTGGTTGGCGCTGGCCTGGGACACCGCCTCGATGGGCAGGCGCTGGACCTTGGCGCGGTAGCTGTAGCGGCTGATGCGCGCGGTGCCGGAGTCGATCACGTAGCGGATGCCCGGCACGGTGAGCGAGGTTTCGGCGACGTTGGTGGCCAGCACGATCTTGCGCCCCGGCCGCGGCTGGAAGATTTTCTGCTGCTCGGCCGGCGTCAGCCGCGCATACAGCGGCAGCACCTCGGTGAACTTCAGGTTGGCCTTGCGCAGCACTTCGGCGGCATCGCGGATCTCGCGCTCGCCGGGCAGGAACACCAGCACGTCGCCGGGGCGCTGGCCGACGCTTTTTTCGTGGGCGGCGATCTCGTCCAGCGCGGCGAGAATGCCCTGGTCGACGGTCAGGTCGTCCTCGATGCGGTTGCCGTCCTCGTCGATCTCGGCCGCCAGCGGGCGATACCAGGTTTCCACCGGGTAGGTACGCCCGGACACCTCGACGATGGGCGCGCCGTCGAAATGCTGGCTGAAGCGCTCAAGATCGATGGTCGCCGAGGTGATGATGACCTTCAGGTCAGGCCGGCGCGGCAGCAGGGTCTTGAGGAAACCCAGCAGGAAGTCGATGTTCAGCGAACGCTCGTGGGCCTCGTCGACGATGATGGTGTCGTATTTTTCCAGGAAGCGATCATGCTGCGTCTCGGCCAGCAGGATGCCGTCGGTCATCAGCTTGATCAGCGAGCGCTCGGTGCTCTGGTCCTCGAAGCGCACCTGATAGCCGACCAGTTCGCCCAGCGGCGTGGCCAGCTCTTCGGCGACCCGCGTGGCGACACTGCGCGCCGCCAGGCGGCGCGGCTGGGTGTGGCCGATCAGCCCGTGCACACCACGACCGATTTCCAGGCAGATCTTCGGCAGCTGGGTGGTCTTGCCCGAGCCGGTTTCACCGGCGATCACCAGTACCTGGTGCTTTTCCAGCGCGGCCTTGATCTCGTCGCGCTTGGCGGCGATGGGCAGCGCATCGTCGTAACGGATGGCCGGCACGCTCTGGCGGCGCGCCTCGACCTTGGCAGCCGATGCCTGGAAGCGTTCGAGCCACTGGGCGAGCCTGGCCTCGTCGGGTTTCTTCCTCAGCTCGTGCAGCTGCCGGCGCAGGCGGTGGCGATCAGCGAACAGGGCCTGGTCGAGATTCTTCAGCAGGGTATCGATAGCGGGCGTTGCGTCGGTCATGGACAGCCGTGGGGCAATTCGTGAAGGGCGCGATTGTCGCAGATTTGCCCGGCCGCCGCGGCATCGGCCGTCGCAACAGTGCCATGCACGTCCATCGGGCCGTACCACCGGGTGGGTTTCGATGCAGGCCGGCGCTGACCGCGGCGACAGGCGTTGCACCTGCCGCCGATGGTCGCCGAATCAGATGCGGAACTGGCCCACCAGTTTCTGCAGGCGCTCGGCCAGGTCGTTCAGCTCGCGCGAGGTTTGCGCGCCCTGTGCCGCATCGCTGGCCACGCCATCCACTGCATCGGCAATGTGATGCACGCTGCGGTTGATCTCCTCGGCCACGGCGGTCTGCTCCTCGGCAGCCGCGGCGATCTGTGCGTTCATCGAGTTGATGGTGCCGATCAGCGTGGAAATGGCGTCCAGCGATTCGCCCGCCTGGTTGGCCTGCTCACGCGTGCTTTCGCCCTTCTCTCCCGCGCTCAGCATGGTGGCCACGGTGCTCGAGGTTGCGCTCTGCAGCCGATCGATCATGCTCTGGATCTCGCCGGTGCTCTGCTGGGTACGGCTGGCCAGTGCCCGCACCTCGTCGGCGACCACGGCGAAACCGCGCCCGGCCTCACCGGCGCGCGCCGCCTCGATGGCCGCATTGAGCGCCAGCAGGTTGGTCTGCTCGGCGATGGCGCGAATCACGTCGAGTACGCCGACGATGCCCTTGACGTCCTGCTGCAGGCCGTCCAGCGACTCGCCGCTGCCGCGCAGTTCGCCGACCAGTTCATGGATCTGGCGGATGCTCTGGTCCACCACGTGCTTGGCTACCACACCCTGCTGGTCAGTCTGCTGCGCCGCCTCGGCCGCACGCTGGGCGCTCATGGCCACTTCGTGGGCGGCAGCGGACATTTCGTTGATCGCGGTGGCAACCTGATCGGTCTCGCTGCGCTGGTCGCCCATGGCCCGTTCGGCACGTTGTGCCTGGCTGGCCACGGCGCCGACCAGCCCGGTGAGCTGGGTGGTGGTGCCGGCCACCTGCTGCACCAGCGAGTGGATCTTGTCGACGAAGCGGTTGAACGAACTGGCCAGCTCGCCCAGCTCGTCCCTGCTGGTGATCGGCAGGCGCTGGGTCAGATCGCCTGCGCCCTGGGCCATGTCGTCCAGGTTGTGCTTGATCAGCAGCAGCGGACGCAGCAAGGCGTTGCTCATGAATACCGCCGTCAGTGCGATCAGCACCAGCAGGGCCAGTGCCGACCCGAGCATGATCGCTATCAGGCCATCGATGCGCCCCTGGAACTCCTCGCGGATGGCCTGGACGTCACGCTCGACGCCATCCAGATTGAGTGACGTACCGAACACCATCTTCCACTTGGGCAGGAACTCGGCATAGCCGACCTTGGCTACCAGCTCGCTGCTGTCACCGAGAACGAAGCTGTAATCGACGTAATGACTGCCGTCCTGGCCGGCCCTGACCAGTTCGCGGATGGCATAGACACCATTGGGATCACGGTAGTCATGGAAGCTCTGGCCGATCTTGTCCTTGGTGTTGCCCTGCAGGATACGCACGGCCTGGGTGTCGTAGCCCCAGAAGTAACCATCCTTGCCGTAGGACATCCGCTCGAGAATGGCGACCGCCTCGTCACGTGCCCTCAGATCGCCTTCGGCGGAACGCGCGTAGATCGGGCCGATGGCGTTGCCCGCCAGCTCGACGTAATGCTTGAGCTCGGCGCGGTGGGCCCGGATCAGGTTCTGTCGGGTCTGCGCTTCCTGCTCTTCGGCGAGACTTTGCAGGGTGTAAGCAGTGACCCCGCTCAACAGGATGGCCAGAAGCAGGATCGGCCCCAACGCAAGCACCAGGAGTTTGGATCGCAGACGCAGATCAGGAAGCATGTGTTCGCACCAGAAGAAGGACAGAGACTGAAAGTGACGAGTAATGACGCCTTTACAGCGTCAATTTATCGTTACACATGTTTCGGCTGCCCCCAGGTTTTCTTTACCGCTGTTCGGCGACTTCTCGCAGAACGAGGCAAGCAGGCGTGCGGCGACACGAAACTGCCGCCCAGCAAACGGTATAGCCAGTGCTTTGCGCACCAAAGCAAACGCCCCGACAGCTGCCGGGGCGTTTGTTGTCACTGCTGACCAAGCAGACTGTTTGCACGCCGTCTGCGAAGAGGGCTTTCATCATCGCGCGCGAATGTGCGCGGACTACTGCTTGTGACCGAGCTTGCGCAACTCCTCGTCGCGCAGCTCGCGACGCAGAATCTTGCCGACGTTGGTGGTCGGCAGGCTGTCGCGGAACTCCACGGCTTTCGGCCGTTTGTAGCCGGTCAGGTTGTCGTGCATGTGCTGCATCACCTGCTCCTTGGTCAGGCTCTCACCCGGCTTGACCACCACGAACAGCTTGATCGCCTCGCCGGACTTCTCGTCAGGCACGCCGATGGCGGCGCCCTGCAGCACACCCGGCAGGTTGGCCAGCACGTCTTCCAGCTCGTTGGGATACACGTTGAAGCCGGACACCAGGATCATGTCCTTCTTGCGGTCGACGATACGGATGTAGCCATCCTGCTGGACCACGCCGATGTCGCCGGTCTTGAACCAGCCATCGGCGTCGATCACCTCGGCGGTGGCCTCCGGCCGCTGCCAGTAGCCCTTCATGACCTGCGGGCCCTTGATGCACAGCTCGCCGATCTCGCCCTGCGCCAGGTCCTGGCCATCGTCGTTGACGACCTTGAACAGCGTCGAAGGCACCGGGATGCCGATGGTGCCGAGCTGGATGTGCTCGATCGGATTGACCGAAGCCACCGGGCTGGTTTCGGTCAGGCCGTAGCCTTCGCAGATCGAGCAGCCGGTCACCTGCTTCCAGCGCTCGGCGGTGGCCAGCTGCAATGCCATGCCGCCCGACAGGGTGACCTTGAGCGCGGAGAAATCGAGCTTGCGGAAGTCCTCGCTGTTGCACAGTGCGACGAACAAGGTGTTGAGCCCGACGAAGCCGCTGAAGCGGTACCTGGAAAGATCCTTGATCATCGCCGGCAGGTCGCGCGGATTGGTGATCAGAATGTTGTGGTTGCCGCTGAGCATCATCGCCATGCAGTGAAAGGTGAAGGCGTAGATGTGATACAGCGGCAGCGGCGCGATGAGCACCTCGCTGCCTTCATCGAGGTTCGAGCCCATCAGCGCCTTGCACTGCAGCATGTTGGCGACGATGTTGCGGTGCGTCAGCATCGCGCCCTTGGCCACCCCGGTGGTGCCACCGGTGTACTGCAGCACGGCGACCTCGTCGCTGCGCGGCGCGGCGTCGCGTACCGTCTTGCCACGCCCCAGGGCCAACGCATCGTTGAGCTTGACGGCCCTGGGCAGGCTATACGCCGGCACCATCTTCTTCACGTGCTTGACCACGGCGTTGACCAGCAGGCGCTTGAGCCCCGCCAGCATGTCGCCGACTTCGGTGATCACGACGTGCTTGATGCCGGTTCTGGGCAGCACGTCCTCGGCCAGGTGCGCCATGTTGGCCAGGCAGACCAGCGCTTTGGCGCCGGCGTCGTTGAACTGATGCTCCATTTCCCGCGCGGTATACAGCGGGTTGGTGTTGACCACGATAAGCCCGGCGCGCATGGCGCCGAAGACCACGATCGGGTACTGGATCAGGTTGGGCAGTTGCACGGCGATGCGGTCGCCGGGCTGAAGATCGGTGTGGTGCTGCAGGTAGGCCGCGAATTCGCCGGAAAGCCTGTACAGCTCGCCGTAAGTCAGGGTCTTGCCGAGATTGCTGAAGGCTGGTTTGTCAGCGAAACGCTCGCACGATTGTCTGAGCACAGCCTGGATGTTCTGGTACTCGTCGGGATCGATCTCGCTTGCGACCCCGACAGGATATTTATCCTTCCAGAAGTTATCGGTCATGAACCCCACTCCTAAGCAACAGCTTTCCACTGAACACAATGGCAGCCGTTTTGTTGTGATTTGTTAACTTTTGTACCGCTATTCGGGCAGAAAGTGGGTCTGAGGTTATCAGCTTTGCATCGGAGCGAATAGAGCCCGAACAGGCAACAATCGACACAAAGTGACCAGAACACCCAACACGGTCACTATCATGCGGCTGTCGCCCGAACGCACGCGCAGCCCCCTCAGGCGATGTCGCGCAACTCCCGACGCAGGATCTTGCCGACCGGAGTCATGGGCAGCGAGTCCCTGAACACGTAGTGCCTGGGCATCTTGTAGCCGGTGAAGTTCTCCCGGCAGTAGGCCTGCAGCTCCTCCTGGGTCAGGCTCGGGTCGCTCGGCACGACGAACAGCTTGACCGCCTCGCCGGATTTCTCGTCCGCCACGCCGATGGCCGCGCAACTGGCCACCTTCGGATGCGCCATGACCACATCTTCGATCTCGTTGGGGTAGACGTTGAAACCGGAAACGATGATCAGGTCCTTCTTGCGGTCGACGATGCTCACGAAGCCGTCCTCGTCGATCACCGCGATGTCGCCGGTCTTCAGCCAGCCCTCTTCGTCCAGCACCTCGGCGGTGGCATCCGGGCGCTGCCAGTAGCCCTTCATCACTTGCGGCCCCTTGACGCAGAGCTCGCCGCGCTGGCCGAGCGGCAAGACGTTGCCGGCGTCGTCGATGACTTTCAGCATCGTGCCCGGCACCGGCAGGCCGACGGTGCCCAGGCGCGACTGCTCGCCGTGCGGATTGGCACAGACCACCGGCGCGGTTTCGGTGAGGCCATAGCCCTCGACCACGGTACAGCCGGTCACGCTCTTCCAGCGCTCGGCCACTGCCGAAACCAGGGCGGTACCGCCGGAATTGGTCCCCTTGAGCGCGGAAAAGTCGATCTTCTTGAAGTCCGGGTGCGACATCAACGCGACGAACAGGGTGTTGAGCCCGAGGAAACCGGAGAATTGCCAGCGCCGCAACTCCTTGACGAAGCCATTGATGTCCCGCGGGTTGGTGATCAGCACGTTATGGTTGCCGGTAACCATCATGCACATGCAATTCACGGTGAACGCGTAGATGTGGTACAGCGGCAACGGCGCGATCATCACCTCCTGGCCTTCGCGAATGACCGGATGGCCGTCTTCGCCGAGCTGCTGCATGTTGGCCCGCACCTGCTGCATGTTCGCCACCAGGTTGCCATGGGTCAGCATCGCGCCCTTGGCCACGCCAGTGGTGCCGCCGGTGTATTGCAGCACCGCGACGTGATCGAGCTCCAGCGGCGCGGGCCTGTGGCTATGGCGTGCGCCGTCGCGCAGCAGGTCCTTGAAGGCAACCGCCTGCGGCAGGCGGTATTGCGGCACCATCTTCTTCACGTGCTTGACCGCGGTATTGACCAGAAGGCCTTTGAGCGGCGGCAGCATGTCGCCGATCCGCGCCTCGATCAGATGCTCGATTTCGGTATCCGCCAGCACTGCCTGCACGTGGTGGCCGAAGGTATTCAGATAGACCAGCGCGCGGGCGCCCGAATCCTGGAACTGGTGGCGCATTTCCCGAGCGGTGTACAGCGGGTTGGTGTTGACGACGATGAGGCCGGCACGCAACGCACCGAACACCGTGATCGGGTATTGCAGCAAGTTGGGCATTTGGATCGCGATGCGATCGCCCGGCTGGAGATCGGTATGGTGCTGCAGCCAGGCGGCGAACGCCGCGGAGTAGCGTTCCAAGTCAGCGTAGCTGAGGGTGACCCCCATATTGCTGAAGGCGGGTCGGTCCGCATGGGCCTTGCAGGCGCGCTCGAACACCTCTACCACCGAGCGGTACGTGCCCAGGTCGACGTCGTTGGGTACGCCGGCGGGACGTTTGTCATTCCAGAATTCAGGCTGCATTGTTATTGGCCTCTTTACCTGAGAGTGTCTGGCCCACGCCAGGGTCCGTTGCCGTTCCGGCGCAACCGCGAACGAAACGTCAACAGACCCTAGGGGCTGTCGCGAACTTATCAGTTCGGCGTTGGCACGCAACACCCGCACGGCGTAATCACTGATGTGAATCTTTCGTCACGGCAGGCGCGCGTCCTGCGTTGGGACAAGTCGCCCGCATGCCTCTAGAATGCAGCCGCAGCGCGCAGGCAAAGCGATACGGGTGTCGGCGCATTTACGCATTCGAACCAGCCGGGCGCGGTGCAAGTGATCCGGCTTCAGACCCGAGGAAACTCCATGAGCAGCATCAGCAATACGCCTTACTCCGCGCTGGAAGTCGGCCAGACGGCGAGCTTCGAGAAGACTGTCGGCGAGCGCGATATCCAGCTCTTCGCCGCGATGTCCGGCGACCGCAACCCGGTGCATCTGGATGCCGACTTCGCCGCCGGCACTCCGTTCAAGGAGCGCATTGCCCACGGCATGTTCAGCGGAGCCCTGATCAGCGCGGCCGTGGCCTGCACGCTGCCGGGCCCAGGCACCATCTATCTGGGGCAGACCATGAAGTTCACCCGCCCGGTGAAAATCGGCGACACCCTCACCGTACGCCTGGAAATCCTCGAAAAGCTGCCGAAGAATCGCCTGCGCATCGCCACGCGGGTGTTCAACCAGAACGATGAGCAAGTGGTCGATGGCGAAGCGGAAGTGCTGGCCCCGCGCAAGCAGGAAACCGTGGAGCTGAAGGAGCTGCCACCGATCACCATCGGTTGATCCGCAGCAGTGCTCGCCATGCCAGCCCAGGCATGGCGGCCAACGAAGAAAAAAAGTAAAAAAAAAGGCGACCAGAAGTCGCCTAAATGCCTTGCGTGCCCTTGTGTCTGTCGGGAATCAGCCCTTTTTCTTGTGCGCATCCCGCCAAACGAAATATCCGAAACCTACGAAGAAGGCGACCATCAGGCCGACTGTGACTACCCCTGCGAGCACCACATTATCGACAAACATGAAACTCACCTCCCAACCATTCAATGTCCGATGGCTGCAAGTTAAACCGGCTCATGCCGGAAAAAATTGACCAGGGTCAATGGCCCGAAAATGCTCGCGCAAAGGGCATGCAACGACTGATCTGAGTCAAGAAAACAGGGGTATTGCGGAGGAAGTTGGCGCGAAAAAAAGCGCCACTCAAAAATGGAGGCGATCAAGGCAGGGAAATCGATCGCGAAAAGGAATGAAACGGCGCCGTCAGATGCCCCGCTCGCATCGCGATGCCTGGACTCATTGCTTTCTGGATTTGCCCTTGCCTTTCTTCTTCGCCTTGCCCAGCGGCAACGCCTGTTCGAAGGCCTGGCGCATCTCTTCGAGGCGCTTGTCTTTTAAATCATGGATGCGCTTGCTGCGCTCGGCGCTGAAATCGATCAGCTTTTCATCACTGCTCATGGATACGGACTCGGATGGATCAGGCGAAAGGTCAGATTCAGCCGCGGCATCGGGGCTCTGCGGGTACGGGGGATCTGGTGCTGCCAATGATGCTGGGTCGCCCCGCTCATGACCAGCAGCGAACCATGACCGAGCTCGAGGGAGTGTTCGATGCGGCTGCCGCCCTTGCGCCGCAGATCGAAACGCCGCACCGCCCCCAGGCTCAGCGAAGCCAGCAACGGCTCGCGCCCCAGCTCCGGCTCGTCATCGCTGTGCCAGCCCATGGCATCCTGCCCGTCACGATACAGATTGAGCAACACACCATTGAACCGCCCGTCGACTTCGACCTGCAGGCGCCGGCGGATTTCCTCCAGCAGCGGCGTCCATGGCCGCGGCTCGTGCAGCAGGCCGGAATAGCGATAACGGGCCGCGGCATCGCCATACCAGGCCACCAGCCGCGGTACCGCCAGGGTACGGCCGTAGAGCCTCACCTGCGGCTGCTCCCAGGGGGTTTCGTCGATCAGGCGACGCAGCCAGACGTCGGCCGTTGTGCGGTCCAGCCAGTGCGGCAGGTAGCGCAGCTCGGCATCGATCAGGTCGATCGAGGCATGCGGGTCGGTGATCATGGACGGCTTCGACGGCTCAGACTTCGACATCCACCCAAAGCCCCTGGCGCGGCAGCTCGTCCAGTTCCGCCTGATCGTCCTCGGCCGTGTCGCCTGTGGCCAGCTCCTCGGCCGAGTAGCCACGGCGTTGCCGCCGGCGCTGCTCGTCACGCAGCATCTGCTCGGCTTCCTGCGGGTGGCGCCGATCGAGGCTGACGGCGCTTTCGCCGGAGCTCGGCTGCACCGGTGTCACGGGGGCGATGTCCGGGCGCGGCTTGACCACGTCCTGCTGGGCAGTCACCTGGATAACGCCTGATGGAATGGGTGGCAGCATGCTCGTTCCCTCTTGAGCGCTTGATCGGCCGGACACCGTTCAACTTTAGCAGGGCCGCTACACTTCAACCGGGCCCGTATCGGACGTCGCTCTCGCCACGACGTTCCGTTAACATAGCCGGCTTTTTCACAGCGGGAGGCAGCATGGCGCAGCAGTATCTACCGGGGCAACGCTGGATCAGCGACAGTGAGGCGGAACTCGGACTCGGAACCATCCTGACCCAGGATGGGCGAATGCTCACCGTGCTCTATCCCGCCACTGGTGAAACCCGTCAATATGCGACCCGCAGCGCCCCGCTGACGCGCGTACGTTTCGTTCCCGGCGACGAGATCACCCACTTCGAAGGCTGGAAAATGACCGTGCGCGAGGTCGACGACGTCGACGGTCTGCTGGTCTACCACGGCCTCACCGCGCAGAACGAAGCCCGCACCCTGCCGGAAACCCAGCTGTCCAACTTCATCCAGTTCCGCCTGGCCAGCGACCGCCTGTTCGCCGGGCAGATCGACCCGCTCAACTGGTTCAGCCTGCGCTACCACACCCTGCAGCACCAGAGCGCCCAGCTGCAATCGACGCTGTGGGGCCTGGGCGGCGCGCGCGCCCAGCCGATCTCCCACCAGTTGCACATCGCCAGGGAAGTCGCCGACCGCATCGCCCCGCGCGTACTGCTGGCCGACGAAGTGGGCCTGGGCAAGACCATCGAGGCCGGCCTGATCATCCACCGCCAGCTGCTCTCCGGCCGCGCCGCCCGCGTGCTGATCCTGGTCCCGGAAAATCTCCAGCACCAGTGGCTGGTGGAAATGCGTCGCCGCTTCAACCTGCAGGTGGCGCTGTTCGACGATGAACGCTTCATCGAGAGCGACGCCAGCAACCCCTTCGAGGATGCCCAGCTCGCCCTGGTCTCGCTGGACTGGCTGATGGACGACGAGCGCGCCCAGGATGCCGCCTTCGCCGCCGGCTGGGACCTGCTGGTGGTGGACGAGGCGCATCACCTGGTCTGGCACCCGGAAAACGCCAGCGCCGAATACAAGCTGGTCGAGCAACTGGCCGAAGTCATTCCCGGCGTCCTGCTGCTGACCGCGACGCCCGAGCAGCTCGGCCAGGACAGCCACTTCGCCCGCCTGCGCCTGCTCGACCCCAATCGCTTCCATGACCTGGAGGCCTTCCGTGCCGAGAGCAGCAGCTACCAGCCGGTCGCCCGGGCGGTGCAGGAACTGCTCGACGAGGGCCGCCTGTCGCCGGAGGCGCACCAGACCATCCATGGTTTCCTCGGAGCCGAAGGCGAAGCCCTGCTCGCCGCCGCCACCGATGGCGACACCGCGGCCAGCAGCCGGCTGATCCGCGAACTGCTCGATCGCCATGGCACCGGGCGCTTGCTGTTCCGCAACACTCGCGCCGCCGTACGGGGCTTCCCCGAGCGCCAGTTGCATCCCTATCCGCTGCCCTGTCCGGCCGAATACCTGGAGCTGCCGCTGGGCGAGCATGCCGAGCTCTATCCGGAAGTCGCCTTCCAGAGCCAGCGTGACGAGGGCGAGGCGGCGGATCGCTGGTGGCAGTTCGATCCTCGCGTCGAATGGCTGATCGACTCCCTGAAGATGCTGAAGAAGTACAAGGTGCTGGTGATCTGCGCCCACGCGGAAACCGCGCTTGACCTCGAGGACGCCCTGCGCGTGCGCTCCGGCATCCCCGCCACGGTGTTCCACGAAGGCATGAGCATCCTCGAGCGCGACCGCGCCGCCGCCTATTTCGCCGACGAAGAATTCGGCGCCCAGGTGCTGATCTGCTCCGAGATCGGCAGCGAAGGCCGCAACTTCCAGTTCAGCCACCACCTGGTGCTGTTCGACCTGCCGGCCCACCCGGACCTGCTCGAACAGCGTATCGGCCGCCTCGACCGCATCGGCCAGCAGCACATCATCCAGCTGCACGTACCGTACTTGGAAACCAGCCCGCAGGAACGCCTGTTCAAGTGGTATCACGAAGCGCTGAATGCCTTCCTCGCCACCTGCCCCACCGGCAATGCCCTGCAGCACCAGTTCGGCCCGCGCCTGCTGGCGCAGTTGGAAGAAGGTGACGACGACGCCTACCAGCGACTGATCGACGAAGCCCGCGCCGAGCGCGAACGCCTGGAAGCCGAACTGCACAGCGGCCGCGACCGCCTGCTGGAACTCAACTCCGGCGGCGGCGAACAGGGCAAGGCGCTGGTCGAAGCCATCGAGGAACAGGACGACCAGTTCGCCTTACCGATCTACATGGAGCAGTTGTTCGACGCCTTCGGCATCGACAGCGAAGACCACTCGGAAAACGCCCTGGTGCTGCGTCCCAGCGAGAAGATGCTGGACGCCAGCTTCCCGCTGGGCGACGACGAGGCAGTGACCATCACCTACGATCGCGAACAGGCCCTGGCCCGCGAGGACATGCAGTTCCTGACCTGGGAGCATCCCATGGTGCAGGGCGGCATGGATCTGGTGCTGTCCGGTTCGATGGGCAACACCGCGGTGGCGCTGATCAAGAACAAGGCGCTCAAGCCCGGTACCGTACTGCTGGAACTGCTGTTCGTCAGTGAAGTGGTGGCCCCGCGCGCATTGCAGCTGAGCCGCTTCCTGCCACCGCTGGCGCTGCGCTGCCTGCTGGACGGCAACGGTAACGACCTGGCCGCCAAGGTCGCCTTCGAGACCCTCAACGACCAGCTCGAAAGCGTGCCGCGCGCCAGCGCCAACAAGTTCGTCCAGGCCCAGCGCGACGTGCTGGCGGCGCAGATCTCCGCCGCCGAAGCCAAGGTCGCTCCGCGCCATGCCGAGCGTGTCGCCGAGGCCCAGCGTCGGCTCAAGGCCGACCTGGAAGAAGAACTGGCGCGCCTGGTGGCACTGCAGGCAGTCAACCCCAGCGTGCGCGACAGCGAGATCGACGCCCTGCGCAAGCAGCGTGAAGAGGGTCTGGCGGCGCTGGACAAGGCGGCCCTGCGGCTGGAGGCGATTCGGGTGTTGGTCGCCGGCTGACACGTAGGTTGGGTGGGGCCGCCGAGGTTGAGCGCAGCGAAGCCCAACGAGCACGGCATCCGGCAAGGCATTCGAAATGCCGGTGACGGACACTGTGGGCCGAGACCGTGAGATCCCGTTGGGCTTCGGCGCTGCGCGCCTCAACCCAACCTACTTCCACTGAGACCTAACATGCGCATGGATACGCCCCGTGCTCGACCAGGCGCCGCACTCGCGTGGATGGCTTCGGCCATCCACCCTACGTTCTATGCCAGCACCGTAGGGTGGGCTTCAGCCCACCAAAGCCGCCCCGCCGGCGAAACATCGCCCCGAGGGCGGGCCTTCCACAAAAGCAGCCGGCCCGCACCGAGCCGGTGGGAGGCGCGCCCTCGCGGCGCTGCGGGCCGAAGGGCTGCCAGCTTGAAGCTTGAAGCTTGAAGCTTGAAGCTTGAAGCTTGAAGCTAAAAAGCATCGCCCCGCACATCTTTCTCAAAACAGCCGTTCAGCCACGCTCGGCGCGAGCGATGCCCCAGTAGGCTTCCATACGCGCCACCAGCGCCTTCGGCGGCTCGGCATAGAGCCGCCGGCCACGGGCGAAGGCGGACGCCCGCAGCTCGGCGCGGCGTTCCTCGATCAGCGTCGCGATCCGTTCGCGTGTTACCGGCTCGCCGAACAGTGCCGGCTCGGCCACGAGCAACTGGCGCATCATCGCCAGGTCATGGTCGTCGCCCAGATCGTCGGCCAGACGCTTGAGCTGCTTGCACCGGCAGTCAAAGGCTCCCGGCCAGCACGGCGCGAGCAACTGGCTGTGATACCACTGGTCCTTCACCCGTTTGCGCCATTCGTGCAGGCCTTCATCGCCGGGGTCGCGCTGGGCGCGGGCGAGATCCCGGCGCCCCTCGCGATAGCTGCGCTCCAGACCCGCTTCCAGCAGGGCGAAGCCCTTGCCGTCGAGCGGCCAGTCGTCCACCCGCACGGCCAGTTCGCGCAGTTGCCGCAGTGCCTGTTCGATGCTCGCCTCGAGCGCGCCGTCGTCTGCGGCCGGCTCGGCCCGCTGGGCCAGGCGCTGACGCACCTGCTGCAGCGGCTCGCAGGCGAAGACAGCGCGGTGCGCCTCGGCCAGCGCATCCCAGCTTTCCAGCATGGCGGTGGCTTCGCGCGACTCGGACAGCGCGCGACCGAGATCGCGCACGCAGCGGTTCTCGCGCGCGAAGGCGCCGCCCAGCGGCTCGCGCACCAGGCGCAAGAGCGCGCGCAGCTCCTTGAAGCGCTTGCGCGCCTGGTGCACGCCTTCGGCCCGCTGCGCGGCCGGTAGCGCCAGCGCCCGCATCGCCTCGCTGATGCGGTCCAGCGCGGCCTTGCGCACTTGCTTGGCGGCGTTGCGTCGAGGGCGTATTCGGTAGGCCATGATGACTTCCCCTTGGAGAAGGCCGCTCAAGCGCAGCGGCGGTCCGGGACAGGCTAAGCCCGCCGACGACGAACCGATGTGAAGTTTGTGTGACAGCGGATTTCACCGCTATCCGCCTCAGCCGTAGCGTTTGCGCGCCTCGATGGCCAGGCCGCTGCCGATGCTGCCGAAGCGGTTGCCTTCGACATGGCGCGCCCGTGGCAACAGTTTGGCGACACTGTGACGCAGCGCCGGGATGGCGCTCGAGCCGCCGGTGAAGAACACCGTGTCGACCTCGTCGTGACGCATGCCGGCGTCGGCCAGCAACTGCCCGACGCTGGCACCGATGCGTTCGAGCAGTGGCGCGATGGCGCTTTCGAAGGCAGCGCGGGTCAGCTCGGCGCGCAGCCCCGGCTCGATGCGCTGGAAGTCGATGGGATAGCACGGCCGTTCGGTCAACTCGATCTTGCCCTGCTCCACCTGCATCGCCAGCCAGTGCCCCGCGCGCTGTTCGATCAGACGGAACAGCCGGTCGATGCCGGTGGGGTCGACGATGTCATAGCGCATGCTCTGCAGCGCCCGTTGCGAGGCCCGCGCGTAGACTGCATTGATGGTGTGCCAGGTCGCCAGATTGAGGTGGGTACTGGTGGGCATCGGCGCATCGCTCTTCATCCGGCTGCCGTAGCCGAACAGCGGCATCACGCCCTGCAGACTGAGCTGCTTGTCGAAATCGGTGCCACCGATGTGCACGCCGGCGGTCGCGAGAATGTCCGACTGCCGTTCGTCGATGCTGCGCCGCTCGGGCGACAGCCGCACCAGGGAGAAGTCCGAGGTGCCACCACCGATGTCGACGATCAGCACCCGCTCCTCCTGCTCGATGCGCGATTCGTAATCGAACGCCGCAGCGATCGGCTCGAACTGGAAGGAGACGTCCTTGAAGCCGATCTTGCGCGCCGCGGCCGCCAGGGTATCCGCCGCCTCGCGGTCGGCCTGCGGGTCGTCGTCGACGAAGAACACTGGCCGCCCCAGCACCACCTCCTCGAACGGCCGCCCCGCCGCGGCCTCGGCGCGCTGCTTGAGCGTACCGAGGAACAACCCGAGGATTTCCTTGAACGGCATGGCGCTGCCGAGCACGGTGGTTTCGCTTTTCAGCAGCTTGGAACCCAGCAGGCTCTTGAGCGAGCGCATCAGCCGGCCTTCGTAGCCTTCCAGGTATTCGCCCAGCGCCTGACGGCCGTAGACCGGCCGGCGCTCCTCGGTATTGAAGAACACCACCGAGGGCAATGTCGGCTGCTCACCCTCCAGCGCGATCAACGGATCGACGCCCGGCCGCCACCAGCCGACCGTGGAATTGGAGGTGCCGAAGTCGATGCCGCAGGCGCGGGCGGGAGAAGCGTTTTGCATGGTGCGTACCGGACTGCGAAAAAACGGCCGCGCAGTGTAATGGAGGTCGCGCGCGGATGCAGGCCAGTTGTCGTATTGGCGGTGAGATAAATGGGTCTTAGGGGCTAGTGGCCTGTTTGGTTAGTTTGTTAACTCACTGAGCATTATGTTGTAGGAGCCAGCTTGCTGGCGATCCGGCGATGGTGGTCGGGATCGCCAGCAAGGACTAGGTGCCCCCAAGCTCTTACGCTCGAAGGCTCTTGCGCTTCTCCCGAGTCGAGGCAACGCATGAATAAACGAACTTCCAAGACAGTCCACTAGCGATGAGCGTTATCGAAATCGACAGCCTTGGGCGTAGCCTGAATGCCTTTCGCTTCCTGGCTGCGGTAGTAGCTCCCGATGCTCAAGCCGGGGTCGATCCTGGCTTGGAGGATGCAGGGCCGTTGTTGCCAGGGATAGGCGGCCAGCTTTTCCCGCAGGCGTTTACCGTCTTTACGCTCCCAGGCTTTGGCATCGCTGTCGCGCCAGTAACGCGGTGGGCGGTTGGTCGCTGCATCGTGGGCGGCGGTCAGCGGATCGAGGTGGCGGCTCTGCTCCAGGATGGGCATGTCCGGCAACGGTTGCTCGACG
>NZ_JADDIX010000091.1:102892-132512 GCF_015070855.1 Pseudomonas lopnurensis | reverse complement strand
GAACAACTCCTTACGGGTCTGCTTGCGCTTGCCGGCGTACTCGGCGTCTGCAAAGGTCATCTGCTTCATCGGGAAACTCAGGCAACGGGATCGGCGTATTTCACCAGAAACGGGAAGTCTTCTTCAGGATTTCCCTAGAAACTAACCCCGCAGTTTGGTTTCAACTCAAAGATTTTGATGACCCTACCCCAAGCGGGGACGGTTTCGGTGAATTGCGGCCTGATGGTAGCGTCCAGGGCGGGGCTTTCCTAACCAGTGTCGAGGGACGGGCTTATGCCGTCGCGAATGAACACCGAATTGGCGGCGCCAGCGGTGTGAAGATGACGGGAAGCGGCCTGCTCAAGCACCAGACCGACATCGATTACGGCGAATGGTCTGCAGGCCTGCTGATTACTGCCAATCCCAAGGACTTTAAAGCTGGAGCCCAGGCGGTGGATATCCGCACCTGGGTGTCGGGTAGCTTCGGTGACTTCGTACGGCAAGCTCTCTCGAAGAGGTAGAACCCGATCCCAGCCGCAAGCGTACGACATCACTGGCGTCTGCTTCTGGCCGGTTAGCGCCCTTTGTCATGACTGACGATGCTTGTCCTCCCTCATGTGGAGGATAAAACCATGGAAACCATTGCTAGCTGTAGCCGCCAACCTTGGAACAAAGAAAAACTGGTTGGGCAGAAAGCCCCGCTTCGTCTACGAGATATCTGGGCGATCCGGGTAAGGCTTCAAATCGCGGAGCGAGCCCGGGATCTGGCTCTCTTCGATCTCGCCATCGACAGCAAGCTTCGAGCCTGCGACTTAACCAAGCTCCGTGTGCGTGATGTTGCTCATGGCGAGCGAGTGTCATCGCGGGCCATCGTGATGCAGCAGAAAACCCAGCGGCCAGTTCAGTTTGAAATCACGGAGCAAACACGTGTTGCTCTCGAAGCTTGGATACGTCAGGCACAGCTCCGGAGCGAGGACTGCCTTTTCCCGAGTCGGTTACATAGCTCAGGCCACCTCCCCACTCGGCAATACGCACGGATCGTCAAAGCCTGGGTGAGAGCAATTGGTCTTGATCCCGCCTTGTACGGCACTCACACCATGAGGCGTACCAAGGCATCCCTGATCTATCGCCGGACGAAGAACCTGAGAGCAGTTCAGTTGCTGCTCGGCCATACAAAGCTTGAGAGCACCGTTCGGTATCTGGTAGATGACGCCTTGGAGATGGCAGAGCAGACGGAGGTTTGACTGTGCATGGCGACGGTCCGATTCGGGCCGTCGCTAACCGGCCAGAAGCTGACGTTGGGATCGCCCAGTATCTCAATGCTTAGTTTCGAAAGTACTCCAATTCCTTTACAAGCCTCAATGCTTCCTTTTGGATTGCTGCAGGGGGTAAGTACCAAGGAGGATTATCCTCATTAGGGTTCACGAAGTTATAGATTCGGAAATTGGTATATGTCTCGCAGTAGCCCTGCTCGTCATCATATGTCTCGAGCTCATCATAGAAAAAATCGTTTTGATTGAGGTTTCTCAACAGATATTTAGCAGCACAATATGCCTGCCGGAGATATGGCAATGCGTAAATTCGCGCGGAGTGATATGAAATGAGGTTTAGCTGACGTATTCCCTCACTGTAAGTTATGGGGTCTTCAGACCAAAGCTTACGAATTGTTTCGTCATATGTTTGAGCAACACTATGGCTGGCATCAAAAAGCTCAACAAAATAATTGAGGCCTTTCAATATGCTAATATTGACTCTCGGATTCAATCCGAGCTGCCTAAGTGCCTCGACATCTAACTGATCAGTCAGACTTCTGCAGCCAGAAATAGTCACCGAACAAGGTGCCGCGTTAATGGCTGAGTTGAGTTTTTTAATTGCCCAATCCAGACGTTCAATGTCTAGCCCTTGCAGATATGGATATCTTGCCGCGAACCCATCCAACGCCCCCCGCTTCATACAAAGCAAAGGGCTCTCCAGTAAGTGACTTTTAATTTCAGTCCATCCCAGGATATAGATCCAGGGCAAGCATATATCAGGGGTGACCGGGAAACGTCTTTCTTTTCTCTGTATCTCTTCTGTTTCTTTATTTCTCTCATCAACCCAATCCTGGAGTGAGGATTTGACTCTCTCGTTTGATATCAGAAAGAAATAGTGTGATACCGCTGCTCCGTATTTCTTTAGTTTTACAATTTCTTCATCTAGATCGCTAGGATATAGGTCTTTAACAAGTTTGCACTGCGCCACCGCCAAGCTTGTCTTGCATTTTATGTCGATGCCATATTGCTTATCCCCAGACGCTCCCTTGAAAGTAATGTATCCTGGGCTTACTTTGTTATATATAGCTATCTTTTCCTTCTTTAGTATTATTTTGAAAAGATCAAGGCAGAAATCTTCGAATACTGTTTCACTATCCGGTGGTCGGAGATTTTGAATGCTGCTTGAGATTGATCGTCCTAGTGGCTTAATCACGAGGTGTCCTATCTAGTGATACCTGCGAAGGCTACGCATTGGGGCTGATATTTTCTATTGCGCTGCTACGTTGTAACTAGGGTAGTACCCCTATTCTGGATCTATCAGAATCCGCTAGGTCTTGCGCTGGAACATCGGGAAAAAACTGGTCTGGGGTTTGAGCTTGATTGTATCTTTGATGTCGATCTGGCTCGCTTTACGCCGTGTTCCACCTGACGGAGTAATGATCTCGAGGTCGGGATTCTCGATCATTGTCACGTGAATGTCGTCGCTATGTGCTGGGGTGTGGTTGTAAATGCGGCCATAGAACTCGGCCATGTTCAGTGCATCACCAAACTCGGAAATCAACTTGGGTATGTCGTCATGAAGCTGACCTTTAGTCTCATCCCGCGCATTCATATCAAATAGGTAAAGGGTGCCTTCTTCCTGGGGGTCGTGAGCCAGCATATTCAGCCCCGAGCGACCGAAGTGAGCCTGGGACTTGCTGTTCTTGTGCAGAACGTTGTTGTATACCTGACGTGCCCGGTAAGAGCTGGCAAGGTGTATAAGCCAATAGCGCCATCCCTGAGGGTTGTTGATGGAGAAGGGGCTGACGAACTGTGCGCATTTCTGGAAGGCAGAGAAGACGATGTTTTCTGCTGTTCCAAGCCATTGGCGATTGCTCATTTTTTCGGATAGTAGGTCGAGATCGAGTTTGCTTATCGATAGATGCGACAATTGTCGCTCGAGGATCTGCGGATTATTTTTCTGCAGGTAAGTCAGCAGCGCAGTAATCATGAAGGTGTAGAAGATCTCGGTCGATGTGTCCGAACTCATGATGTCACGCAGTGTTTCGGTCGTAACGTGGCTGTGTCCGCACTGATCCAGGTTGAACAGAATATTGCGGAATCTACCTCGCTGCAGGTACTCCTTAATTAGCGGGTAGATTTTCTCGAACTCATCGTTCAGATATTCGATTTGGACTGATAGATACTCGCTTGAGTCAACGTACTCCACGAGGACTGGGGATATATGCGTTTTGAGGGAGTCTAGTGCAGCTGGCTCATAGTCGTTGAGCACCATGGTGCATTCAATGCGGATAGGGGCGAGGTTCTGCACCACCCGATTCACATTGATGGAATTAATTGCTCGATGAAGTTCTTGAATGAAGATCAGAGGGGAGCCAGGTGCTCCACATTTGTACCGTCCTCCGCCTGCAAAGCCATCCACAATAGCTAGGCGGAAACGCTCCATTTTAGGTATCTGGCAGCGGGTGATGACGTACTCGTAGAAATACTCACGGAGGATCTGGTGCTTCATTCTCGAATGGTCAGCCAGTTCAGCACCGTCTTCCCACTCGTACTTCTTTCCTACCATCTCAATGTCCCTATCAAGCCGTTATTTTTCTATCCTGGGAAGTAAGGCCTACGATGTTGACGGGCATTTCATCCCAAGTCTTGCCTCGGTACTCACGTCCATTCGCTTTCTTGGATCGACGAATGTTGTCCTTGCCCCAGGTTCCCCACTGTTTGAAGAAGAATGCCGTATTGCTCTCAAGGCATTGAGCATAGATCTCATCGATCCAGCCCTCCTTGATCTGGCGGGCCTTATTACCGCTTTCACCACCAACGATGGCCCAGTCTATCCCTGTTAGATCAATCGGCCCCACAGGGCCAATTAAAGGCTCAAACGAGATAAACCGAATCTGAGCCGGGGTCTCCTTGATGTGCTCAACACGAGAGACGGTCTCGCCGTTCTCAATCGATGTGCCGAGCCATACGTTAGGAAGAACCTCGCGGATGATGTCCTGGAGGATGTGCTTCATTCGCTCAGGGCGCTTCGTCAGGATCTGATAGTTATGCTGCGGGGTCTCTCGCATCACTCTCCATACGTCCTGGATGAAGCCATCGCTGACCTGCTCGTGGAACAGGTCGCTCATGGAGTTAACAAACACCTTACGAGGCTTTTTCCAGCGATAAGGGATTTCGAGTGACTCCCTATCCTCGATGACCTTGCCATTCCAAACCACACGCTTGTTCTTCTTGCGGGTCAGACCGATGTACTTGGTCATACCCATGGATTCCAAACGCCTGGCCATTTCCATGGCGTAGCAGTTCTTGCAGCCTGCGCTGATGATTGAGCAGCCAGCCACCGGGTTCCAGGTGGAGTCAGTCCACTCGATCTGTGTCTCTGCCATGTCCTAGTCCTGCCCCCCATTCGTTGGCGTTCCTGATTGGTACGCCTGAGACCCGAGCGAGAGAAATTTGGTTGCTATCTTAGAGAATGCCTGGCCGAAAGAGCAGGCGCTTGTGCCTGAAAGTGATCAAGTCATTACGAAGTGATATGCCTGTATGGATAGCCAGTATAGTAAGTCTGAGCAAAGAAAGGTGGCTGATATATAGCGGCAGCCACCGTCAGCTCCTGGCCGTTTGCTGCCGCTCAGGGCCGTTATTCGGCAGGTGAACCGACAGCCAGAACGACCGCAACGCCAACCCGCTTCGCCGCACGCTCAGCGCTTCGTCACAATCCGCGCCGGTCAATAACCGACGCATGCTTCGCCATCAGCTCGGCGATCCAGTCGATGAACACCCGCAGCTTGGCGCTGACATGCCGGTTCGGGGGGTAGGCCACGTACATGGGCATCGGGTCGAGTTGCCAGTGTTCGAACAGCGGCACCAGTTCGCCACGTGCCAGATGCTCCCGGGACATGTAGTCCGGTAGCCAGAGGATGCCGAGGCCGGCCAGGCCGGCGGCGAGGTAGGCGTTGCCGTCGTCGACGGAGAGCACGTAGCGGCCGAGCACCTCGACGCGTTCACCGTTGCCGTGCATGGTGTACGGAAAGACCTTGCCGGAGCGCGCCCAGAGGAAGCCGACGATGCGGTGGTGGGTGTCTTCCAGCGCGCGCGGGTGTGCGGGCGTGCCGGCGCGTTCCAGGTAACTCGGCGCTGCGTAGACGCCGAGGCGCAGGTCGCCGACGCGGCGGGCCACCAGCGACTGGTCGGTGATTTCCCCGCCGCGCACCACGCAGTCGACGTTCTCGTCGATCAGGTCGACCGGGCGATCGCTCACGCCCATGTCGAGCTGGATATCGGGGTAGCGCGCATGGAAGGCCGGTAGCGTCGGCACCAGGATCATGCGCGCGAACGGGCTGGGCACGTCGACCCGCAGCCGGCCCCTGGGCGCGGCCGAGGCGCTGGACAGGCTGGTCTCGGCATCGTCCATGTCGGCCAGCAGGCGCACCACGCGTTCGTAGTAGGCGGCGCCGTCGGCGGTGACGTTGACCTTGCGCGTGGTGCGGTTGAGCAGCCGGACGCGCAGCCGTGCCTCCAACTGCTGTACCAGCTGGGTGATGCTGGTCTTGCTCATGTGCAGGGTCTCGGCCGCTTTGGTGAAGCTGCCGGTTTCCACCACGCGGGCGAATGCCTGCATCGCGTCGAAACGGTCCATCGCTGCTCCTGTCTTCGCCGTGATTGTTTGGATTTCGCGAACAGTGTTGGCTGGACTCGCGAGTTTATCCAGGCGGTGGGCGCCCCTACAGTTCCTCCATCGTCAATTACGGGCCGGCACGGCCCACCGATGGAGGTGACTCTCATGGCCAAGCGTGACGTTGTTTTCCCTGCCGGGCGCCAGGCACTCTACGAGCGCAATCGCTATTCGCCGGCGATCCGTTCCGATGGTTTCCTGTTCGTTTCCGGGCAGGTCGGCAGCCGCGAGGACGGCTCGCCCGAGCCGGAGCTGGAGGCGCAGGTCCGGCGCGCGTTCGAGAACCTGAACGCAATCCTGAAAGAGGCGGGTTGCACCTTCGACGATGTGGTCGACGTGACCGTCTTCATGGTCGACCCCGAGGCGATCTTCGAGCGGGCCTGGAAGGTGGTGGTGTCCGAGTATTGGGGCGAGGCGCCGTACCCGACGGTGACCGCCGTCGGCGTAACCTGGCTCTACGGCTTCCAGTTCGAGATCAAGGCGATTGCGAGGGTGCCGGGGTGAACACGGCGATGCGGCGGTATTGGTGGGCTGAAGCCCACCCTACGGTGGGAGCGGGACCATGAACGCTACGACAGCCCTTGTCCAGGCATCACCTGAAGAAATGGCTCGGCGTTTTCCCGAACTGTTTTTTGAACATGGTGGCGAACGCGCTCGGGCTGTCGTAACCCAGCGCGCCCGCGACGTCGATGATCCTTTCCCCCACGGCAATGCGCTCCAGTGCCAGCAGCAGCCGTGCTTGCTGCCGCCAACGACCGAACGTCATGCCCGTTTCCTTGCGAAACAGCCGCCGGATGGTCTTCTCATCGAGATTCAGCCGCTCGCTCCAGTCCGCCAGCGTCGAGCCATCGCCCGGATCATCCTGCAGGGCCGCGCAGATCGTGCCGATCCGTTGATCGACCGGCTGCGGCAGCTGCAAGGGGCAAGGTCGGCAGGAGGGTGAGTTCGTCCAGGATCAGGCGCATGATCCTGGCCTCGCGCGAATCCGGGTCATAGGGCGCCCTGATGGCGACCGAGCTCTTGATCAGCTCGCTCAGCAGCGCGGAAATGCTCACGGCGCGGGTCTCGCTTGGCAGTTGCGGAAATTCGTCCGTGCGCACGAAGCTTCACCGGGCCCACGCAGCGAATCGAGTGGACCTGCCCGCTGGGCATCCAGATGCCCCGGCTGGGCGGCACGGTCCACTGGCTCGCTGCGGTGTAGACAACCATCACGCCTTCGATGGCATAGATCAGCTGATGTTTGGCGTGGGCGTGAGGGGCGATGTACCAGCCTTCCGGGTAATCGGTCGCGCTGCTCACGACCGCCCAGGGCACTTCGTCCATTTCAGCCAGAAATTTTTCCAACGGCCTGGGCATGATTCCCTTTTCGCGAGGGTGCTCGCCTATATCGAGCGAGACAGGCAATTTCATGAGTATCTAGGATAGCGGCAGCGCTCGGGGCCAGAACAGAAATGGTATCGAACCATCGGCTTTTCCCCGCGCCCTGGTCGTTCCAGCAACGTTCTGCTTCTTGCTGGACGGCCTTGCGCCCCTCCTTTTCCTGTCCGGATGACTTGCGATGTCCAGCGTTACCACCCCTTCGGCGACCGCCTCGGTCGCCAGCCAGGCCAGCCCCCTGGTCATGCGTGTGATCGGCGCCTGCGCCCTGGCGCACCTGATCAATGACCTGATCCAGGCGGTGCTGCCGTCGATCTATCCCGTGCTCAAGGCCAACTACGGCCTGACCTTCACCCAGGTGGGCCTGATCACGCTGACGTTCCAGCTCACTGCATCGCTGCTGCAGCCCTGGGTCGGTTACCACACCGACCGCCATCCCAAGCCCTGGCTGCTGCCCGCCGGCATGGTCTGCACCCTGGTCGGCATTCTGATGCTGGCCTTCGTCGGCTCCTTCGCCTCCATCCTCATGGCCTCGGCCCTGGTAGGGATCGGCTCCTCGACCTTCCACCCGGAAACCTCGCGCGTCGCGCGTCTGGCCTCGGGCGGTCGCTATGGCCTCGCACAGTCCACCTTCCAGGTCGGCGGCAACGCCGGCAGCGCCTTCGGCCCGCTGTTGGCGGCGGCCATCGTCATTCCCTACGGCCAGGGCAGCGTCGCCTGGTTCGGCCTGTTCGCGGTGTTCGCGATCCTGGTGCTCTACGGGCTGAGCCGCTGGTACCGCAACCACCTGAATCTGTTCAAGCTCAAGCAGGGCGGCCAGGCGACCCATGGCCTTTCCCGGGGGCGGGTGCGGCTCGCACTGGTGGTATTGGCGCTGCTGGTGTTCTCCAAGTATTTCTACATGGCCAGCTTCACCAGCTATTTCACCTTCTATCTGATCGAGAAGTTCGGTCTGTCCATCGCCAGTTCCCAGCTCTATCTTTTCCTGTTCCTCGGCGCCGTCGCGGTGGGCACCTTCTTCGGTGGCCCCGTCGGCGACAGGATCGGTCGCAAGAAGGTGATCTGGTTTTCCATCCTCGGCGTAGCCCCCTTCACCCTGGCGCTGCCGTACGTCGATCTGTTCTGGACCGGCGTGCTGAGCATGGTGATCGGTTTCATTCTGGCTTCTGCATTCTCCGCCATCGTGGTCTTCGCCCAGGAACTGGTGCCGGGCAACGTCGGCATGATCGCCGGGGTCTTCTTCGGCCTGATGTTCGGCTTCGGCGGTATCGGCGCCGCGCTGCTCGGGCACCTGGCGGATATCCATGGCATCGAGTACGTCTACCGGCTGTGTTCCTATCTGCCGCTGCTCGGCATCCTGACGATCCTGCTGCCTTGCAGCAGACGCTCCTGAGGCGCTGCGTCAGGGAAGACGCTATGGTTACGGGGGTTCGAGCCCGCATGGAGGAAGAAGACCATGAAGATCGCGGTAACCAGTGTGCTCGTCGACGACCAGGCGAAGGCCCTGGCCTTCTACCGGGACGTGCTCGGTTTCGAGCTCAAGCACGACATCCCCATGGGCGAGCATCGTTGGCTGACGCTTGTTTCGCCCGGCGATCCCAATGGGGTCGAGCTGCTGCTGGAGCCCGATGCCCATCCCGCGGCCAAGCCGTTCAAAGCGGCGATCAAGCAGGATGGAATACCCTTCACCTTCTTCGCCGTCGATGACGTACAGGAGGAATACGCCCGGCTTTGTGCGGCCGGTGTCCGTTTTACCCAGCCGCCGACGGCCATGGGCGCGGTCACCCTCGCCGTGTTCGACGACACCTGCGGCAATCTCATCCAGATCGTCCAGCAGGATTGAACCCAGACGGCACCTGCGAACGGCTGTTGGCCTCCCGGCGAGATCGTTCTGGCGGTGCCGTTTCGGTCCTTGACGGGTGACAGTCGATACCAGCACCGGCGGATCGCGACCGATGTCAGTCGTCTTCGGTCCCCGCCACGGGAGTGGCGGCTTCCGCAGGCGCCGATCGTTTCCCGCTGAGCTGGTATACCTTGTGTTCCACCCGGCGCTGCGCGCCGTTTTGCGGGTCCGCCTCGAACAGGCTTTCCACATGCGTCAGGGCGATCTCGAAGCCGGCCGTGTACAGCGCCGCCAGTTCCTCGTCCACGCCCAGGGCCTGCTGCAGGCTGGCGCCTTCCTCCGCATCTTCCAGGGTCAGCAGGAAGACCCTGGCGGTATCCGACACGATTCGCCGCAACTGCGCCACGTAACGGCTGCGCAGGATGGGCGGCAGGGCGGTGAGGGCGGCCCGGTCGTAGACACTGTCGACTGGCCCCAGGTCGGCTTCGCGCAGGGCGAAGTAGTCGCCGCAGAGGATGCCGATGCGGCCATGTCGCCACAGGGTGAAGCGGCCCTGCCGCCGCTTGCTGGGGCGTAGATGGTTTTCCCTGAAGAAGGCCTCGATCGCCAGGGGGCTCAGTTCCACGCCGATCACGTCGTGGCCCTGCTCGGCCAACCAGAGCATGTCCAGGCTCTTGCCGCACAGCGGGACGAACACGCGGCTGTCCTTGGCCGGGGCGAAATCGGGCCAGAAGCGGCTGAGCAGCAGGTTGACGCCGCGCTGGTGGAAATCGGTGTGGCGCTCGCGCCAGAGTTGCAGCCAGCGCTGATTGTCGTGGTCGGTCATGGCCTGCCCTGCGAGTGGTGCGTAATGGGCACAAAGCTTCGCGGGAAGCGCCATGCATGGGAAACGCTGCGCCCGCCCGACCCGGGGGCCGGGCGGGGCGTTCAGATCTTGCGCATGTGAATGTTCAGCGTCTGCACCCGGTAGGCGATCTGCCGGGGCGTCATGCCGAGCAGGCGGGCGGCCTTGGCCTGGACCCAGCCGGCCTGTTCCAGCGCGGCGATGACGCGTTCGCGGTCGTCGAGGCTGTCGTCGGCGAGGTTGACTTCGGGGACCGGCGCCAGCGGCGTGGCGTCGTGGTCGAGGCCGGTCAGGGAGACCACGTCGCGGCTGATGGTGCCGTCCTCGCTCATGATGGCCGAACGTTCCAGGCAGTTTTCCAGTTCGCGTACGTTACCCGGCCAACGGTGGCTCATCAGCAGGCGCAGCGCGCTGTCGGTCAGCTTGAGCGTGCGGCCCTGCTGGCGGGCGATCTTGTCGAGGAGGAATTCGGCCAGCTCCGGAATGTCGGCACTGCGCTCGCGCAGCGGCGGGACGCGGATGGCCATGACGTTGAGGCGGTAGTAAAGGTCTTCGCGGAACTTGCCTTGCTCCACCTCGTGCTCCAGATCGCGGTTGGTGGCGGCGACGATGCGCACGTTGACCTTCACCGTCTGGGTGCCGCCGACGCGCTCCAGCTCGCCTTCCTGCAGCACGCGCAGCAGCTTGGCCTGGAACATCGGCGAGATCTCGCCGATTTCGTCGAGGAACAGGGTACCGCCGTCGGCCTGTTCGAAGCGGCCCTTGCGCTGCTTCACGGCACCGGTGAAGGCGCCTTTCTCGTGGCCGAACAGTTCGGATTCGAGCAGGGTCTCCGGCAGCGCGGCGCAGTTCAGGCGCACCAGCGGCTGGTGCGCGCGCGGCGAATTGTAGTGGATGGCGCTGGCGATCAGTTCCTTGCCGGTGCCGGATTCGCCGAGGATGAGCACGGTGCTGTTCCACTTGGCGACCCGCCGTACCTGGTCGAACACCCGGCGCATGGAGGCGGTGTGGCCCACCACCATGTTCTCGAAGCCATACTTGGCGCGGACTTCGCGGCGCAGTTCGTCGCGCTCGTCGACCACCTCCTGGCCGTCTTCGATGTTCACCACCAGGCGCACGGTCTGCGCCAGCAGGCGGGCGACGATTTCCATCAGGCGGGTGCGTTCGGGCATCAGTTCGTCGGCGCGGCGGTCGGGTTGCGCCGCCAGCACGCCGATGGTGGTGCCGTCGATGGCCTTGATCGGCACGGCGATGAAGGGCAGGTCCATGTCGTACAGCGCCAGCCGGTCGAGAAAGCGCGGCTCGGCATCGATGCGGCCGAGCACCACGCTGTTGCCATGCTTGAGGATGTTGCCGAACACGCCTTCGCCGATGCGGTAGCGGGCGCTTTCGCAGGCCCGCACCACGGCTTCGGAGTCGCTGTGCACGGCGCCCACCTGCAGGCTGCCGTCCTTCGGGTTGCAGATGGAGACCAGCCCGTGCAGCAGGCCGAGGTCTTCGTGCAGCACGGCGAGGATTTCGGCCAGCAGTTCCTCGATAGGGCGGCCGCGGTTGAGGATGCGCGCGATCTGCGCCAAGGCCTGTAGTTGAGCGTCCAGCAGTTCGCTGCGGGTCGGCGTGATGGGGCGTTCGGCGAATGTGGCGTTCATGCGAGCTCCCCCTGTCAGTTGGCCGAGAAGGGCAGTTCGACGACGATCTTGCAGCCCTGCTCGTAGCCGGTATCGATATGCACCGTGCCGGCGTGCTCGGTGACGGTTTCCTGGACCATGGCCAGGCCCATGCCGCGCCCGGCCTTGTGCGGCGGCTTGGTGCTGAAGAAGGGCTCGAATACCTTGAGTGCCAGCTCCGGCGCGATGCCCGGTCCGCTGTCGGCGATCTCCAGGCGCACCACCCGCTGGCCCTGGACGCGGGTGACGATCGACAGCGTGCGCGGGTTGTCCTGGTTCTGGCTCATGGCCTCGATGGCGTTTTCCAGCAGTTGCTTGATCATGCTGCGCAGCCGGCCTTCGGCACCCATCACCCAGGGCAGGCGCAGCGCCGGTTGCCAGTCGACGACGATGCCCTGGGCGAGCAACTGGTCGGTCATCAGGCTGACGACTTCGCGGATCAGCTGGTTGACGTTGACCGGCACGCAACTGCCGATCTGGCGCTGCGGGATCGAGCCGCTGAGGCTTTCCAGCGCGTCCATGCCGGCCTGGCTGGCTTCGCGCATGGCGCTGAGCACCGGGTCGCCCTCGGCGCTGTCGCCCAGACGCCGTTCGAGCATGCGCAGCGCCGCGCTGATCAGGTTGACCGGGCCCTGCAGGCGGTGGATGGCGCCGTTGAAGGTTTCGCGCATGCCGTCGAGCAGTTCTTCCTCGGCCATCAGCACCTTCAGGGCGTTGAGCTGGGAGGCCTGCTGCTGCTGGCGCAATCCGGTGATGTCGTTGACCGTGAGCAGCAGGTAGTTTTCCTCGCCCGGGTCGAAGAAGTCGTCGGCGCGCTCGCCTTCGATGAGGATGGCGCGGCCGTGGCAGGACAGCCAGCGCGGCGTGCGGCCGCCGAGGTCGAAGGCGACTTCCTTGCCGGTGAACGCCTGGCCGCGCGCCTTCAGCGCCTCGAGGGCACCGCCGAGGTTGTCCTGCAGCAGGCTCACCAGTTGGGCGGGCGTGGCCTGGTCGCCGAGTTCGGCGGCCAGGCGGTTGAAGCTGGGGTTGGACAGGCGGATGCGCAGGGCGTGATCGAGCACCACGATGGCCGCCGGCGCGCTGTCGACCACGGCCTCGATGATCAGGCGCTGGTTGCTGACCCGTTGTTCGAGCTTGTGCTGGTCACTGCTGTCGCGATGCATGCCCAGGTAGTAGATGGTCTGCTCGTGCTCGTCGAGCACCGGCGCCACGGTCAGTTCGGCGAGATAGCAGCTGTCGTCCTTGCGCCGGTTGATGAGCATGCCGGACCAGGCCTTCTTCTGCGCCAGGCGGCTCCAGAGCGCCTGGTAGACCAGCCGCGGGGTGGTGCCGTTGGACAGGACCGATTCGTTCTTGCCGATCACCTCGCTGCTGTCGTAGCCGGTGATGCTGCTGAAGGCGCGGTTGGCATAGAGGATGTTGGCCTTCAGATCGGTGATGGAGATGGCGATCGGCGCGTGTTCCACGGCCTGCTGGAACACCTCGGGCGCCAATCCGTCGGACGCGGTGGGTTGCCCCGCGTCGAGCTCAGGGGTGACCTGGGTCATGTGCATTTCCTCATCGATGCGGCGAAGCCGGCGTCTGTGCGCCGGTATCCGCGGCAAAGCCATACGGTTAGGGGTCTGTTGCCGTTTCATCGCGAGCCGCGTTGGCGCGTCAAAGGGCGCCAGGCCGGGCGGCGTTCCGCAGGCGCGGGACGCCGGCAATGGTCATTCCCTTGCCAAGTCCCGCAACGCCGCATGGCGCCATTTGCCGCGCAACCCTTTGGGCCGGGCCTGTTTTTGCACGATGCGGCGTTACTCGTCGCTTATTTGGAATGACCAAACTTCGCTCCTCGTGCCTTGCCTCGCGCAAAAACAGGCTCCGGCGCGGCCGCGAATGAAACGGCAACAGACCCCTTAGGGTTTTGCAAAGGCCGTGCCGCTGGCCACGGCGCCCGCCGGCGGCGCTGTGAGGCCCAGAATGCGCTGCGCCGGTGGGTTTCTGTCGGCCCATGGCCTGTTGGGCTGTTGCAAATCCCACAGGGCGGCGTGCCTGAGCGCCGTGGCCTGTCGCAAACCCCACAAAGGCCTTCGCGACAGTGGCTTGGCGCGCGGCGCTATCGCAGCTTTCGTTGACCTGCATCAACGAAATCCCGGCCCTCGGGACGCTGCGAGCGGCCTGCCGGTGCGTGGCATGCTTGATGCAAAACCCCTCGCAACGTCGCGTTGCCCGACAACGGTGCAGGCGCCCGCCAATTCGCTGGGAGGGGTTATGGAATATGCGCTGTTTCTGATCGGCACCGTGCTGGTCAACAACGTGGTGCTGGTCTACTTCCTCGGCCTGTGTCCGTTCATGGGGGTGTCCGGCAAGCTGGACCCCTCGCTGGGCATGGGCCTGGCGACGACCCTGGTGATGACCCTCGGCGGCATCAGCAGCTGGTTGCTCGAACACTACGTGCTGTTGCCGCTGGGCATCGGCTTCCTGCGCATCCTGTCCTACATCCTGGTGATCGCCGGCCTGGTGCAACTGATCGAGATGGTCATCCGCAAGGTCAGCCCGCCGTTGCACCGTTCCCTGGGCATCTACCTGCCGTTGATCACCACCAACTGCGCCGTGCTGGGCGTGCCGCTGATCAGCGTGCGCGAAGGCCACGGGCTGGTCGAAGCGGGGTTGTTCGGCCTGGGCTCAGCGCTGGGCTTCACCCTGGTCATGGTGATCTTCGCCGGCTTGCGCGAACGGCTGGCCATGGCCAGCGTGCCGGCGTCCTTCGCCGGCGCGCCGATCGCTTTCGTCACCGCCGGGTTGCTGGCGATGGCCTTCATGGGCTTCGCCGGCCTGATCTGAACGCTGCTGCCGGCGAGGCTGGCGAGGAGGAGCAATGCTGAGCGCGATCCTGGTTCTGTTGCTGATGGGCCTGCTGCTGGGCGGCGGCCTCGGGTTGGCCGCGCGCTATCTGGCGGTCTCGGAGGAGAACCCGCTGATCAAGGAAATCGAGACGCTGATGCCTGGCAGCCAGTGCGGGCAGTGTGGTTATCCGGGTTGCACTGCGGCGGCCAGCGCCCTGGTCGAGGGCAGCGCGGCGGTTACCTGTTGTCCACCTGGCGGCGCCGCGCTGGCCGAGCGCCTGGCCGAGCTGCTCGGCGTGCCGCTGGACGCTGGAGCGCTCGCCGCACCGATGCTGGCACGCATCGACGCGGCCGAGTGCACCGGTTGCACGCGCTGTTTTCGCGCCTGCCCGACCGACGCCATCGTCGGCGCCAACGGCCAGATCCATTGTGTCTTGAGCAACGCCTGCACCGGCTGCAGCAAATGCCTGGAGGCCTGCCCGGAAGACTGTATCGCCCTCGCGCCCCAGGAGCCGACGCTGGACCAATGGCGCTGGGCCAAGCCCCGGGCCGCCTGATTACGCCTGACGAGTAGGGGCGACAGACCCCGGGAGTCGATAATGTTCAACCTCGCGCAGTTTCGCGGCGGCATCCATCCCGCCGCCCACAAGGACCGCTCGGCCGCCCTGGGCATCGCCGCGCAGCCGTTGCCGTCGCGGCTGTATCTGCCCTTGCGCCAGCATGCCGGCGCCGAGGCGCTGCCGCTGGTGAAGGAGGGCGAACGGGTGCTCAAGGGCCAGCTGCTGGCTGGCTCGCCGACCGAGCTCTCGGCGCCGATCCATGCACCGAGTTCCGGGCGCATCGTCTCGATCGCGCCGATCGATGCGCCGCATCCGTCCGGGCTCAAGGTCAACGGTATCGTCCTCGAATGCGATGGCGAGGAGCGCTGGATCGACCTGGACGTGCCGGCCGACCCCTTCGCCGAGGACCCGCTGCGGCTTGCCCAGCGTGTTGCCGAGGCCGGCGTGGTGGGGCTCGGCGGCGCGATCTTCCCGGCGGCGGTGAAGCTCAAGCAGGGCACGAGACACGAGATCAAGACCGTGCTGGTCAACGGCAGCGAGTGCGAGCCGTACCTGAGCTGCGACGACCGGCTGATGCGCGAGCGCGCCGAGGCGGTGGTCGACGGCGCGCGGCTGATCCAGCACATCCTGCGCGCCTACAGCATCGTCATCGCCATCGAGGACAACAAGCCGGCGGCGCTGGCGGCCATGCGCGCGGCGAGCGAACCCTATGGCGCCATCGAGGTGGTGGCGGTGCCGGCGCTCTACCCGATGGGGTCGGCCAAGCAGCTGATTCGCCAGGTCACCGGTCGCGAGGTGCCGGCCGGCGGGCGCAGTACCGACGTCGGCGTGCTGGTGCACAACGCCGGCACGGTGTATGCGATCCAGCAGGCGCTGCGCCACGGCCGGCCGCTGATCTCGCGGGTGGTGACGGTGGCCGGCGGCTGCGTGAGCAACCCGCGCAACGTCGAGACCCTGATCGGCACCCCGGTGCAGGCGCTGTTCGATACCTGCGGCGGGTTGCTGCGCGAGCCGCAGCAACTGCTGCTCGGCGGGCCGATGATGGGCATGCTGCTGCCGTCGACGGCGGTGCCGGTGATCAAGGGCGCCACCGGACTGCTGGCGCTCGATCGCCACGAAGTACCGCGCAACGACAGCGCGCCGTGCATCCGCTGCGCGCGCTGCGTCGATGCCTGCCCGATGGGCCTGGCGCCGCTGGAGATGGCCGCGCGTACCCGGGTCGACGATTTCGACGGCGCCAGCGAATACGGTCTGCGCGACTGTATCCTCTGCGGCTGCTGCGCTTATGTCTGTCCCTCGCACATTCCGTTGGTGCAGTACTTCCAGTACGCCGTCGGCCAGCAGGACGAACGCCGCAGCGCCGCGCGCAAGAACGATTACGTCAAGCGCCTCAGCGAGGCGCGCGCGGCACGCCTGGCCGAAGAGGAAGCGGCCAAGGCGGCTGCCAAGGCGGCGAAGAAACGCAAGACGCCGGCTGCGGCCGCCAGCGAGGTGTCGCCATGAGCACGCCAGGCATCGCGGCGGGGCCGTTCGCCCACGACCGCTCCTCGGTCGACCGCATCATGCTGCACGTCTGCCTGGCCCTGCTGCCGACGACGGCCTGGGGGCTGTACCTGTTCGGCTGGCCGGCGATCAACCTGTGGCTGCTGACCTGCGCCAGTGCGGTGGTCTGCGAGGCCATTTGCCTGCGCCTGCTCGACCGACCGCTGCGCCGCCTGCTGGACGGCAGCGCGCTGCTCACCGGCTGGCTGCTGGCCCTGACCTTGCCGCCCTGGGCGCCCTGGTGGATCGCCGTGGGCGGCAGCATCTTCGCCATCGGCATCGGCAAGCAGCTGTATGGCGGCGTGGGACAGAACGTCTTCAACCCGGCGATGCTGGCGCGGGTAGCGCTGCTGATCGCCTTTCCGCTGCAGATGACCACCTGGGCCCTGCCGCTGCCGCTGGGCACGCCGGGCGCGCCCGACTGGCTCGAAGGCCTGCGCATCACCTTCGCCGGCGGGGCGCTGGTCGATGGCCTGAGCGGCGCCACGGCGCTGGGCCATCTGCAGACTGAGCTGACGCTGGGGCACGACGCCGTGCAGATCCTCGACGGGCATTTCTCCTTGCTGCCGGCCTTTCTCGGCTACAGCGGCGGCAGCCTCGGCGAGACTTCGGAGCTGCTGATCCTGCTGGGCGGACTCTGGCTGCTGGCGCTGCGCATCATCCACTGGGAAATACCGCTGAGCATGCTGCTGGTGGTGGCGCTGCTGGCGGCGCTGGCGCACCAGATCAATCCGCAGGTGCATGGCGGCGGCCTGTTCCACCTGACCTCCGGCGGACTGCTGCTCGGGGCCCTGTTCATCGCCACCGATCCGGTGACCTCGCCGATCAGCCGCAGCGGACGGCTGATCTTCGGCGCCGCCTGTGGCGGGCTGATCTTCGTCATTCGCAGTTGGGGCAGTTTTCCCGAGGCGGTGGCGTTCGCGGTGCTGTTCATGAACGCCCTGGTGCCGCTGATCGACCGCCTCTGTCGGCCGCGTGCCTATGGCCGCAACGGTCGCGGCAAGCCCCTGATGGCGGCGAAATGGACCAGCCAGGTGAAGGAGGTCGACAAGGTATGAACGAGCTGACCCGGATGCCACCCGCAGAGGCTGGCGACGAACCCCCGATCACCCGGCCCGGCCTGCTCGAGGCGTGGCGTGAACGGGTCGCCTACCAGGCGCTGTCGCTGGGGCTGGTCTGCGCCCTGGTGGCCCTGGCGCTGCTGCTCGGCAACCAGCTGACCCGGCAGCGGATCGCCGATGCCGAGTTGCAGGACCGCCTGGCCGTGCTGCGCCAGGTCCTGCCGCAGGGGCTCTACGACAATAATCCGCTGGCCGATGCCTACCGGCTCGAGGACGCCGAGCTCGGCACGCTCGAGGTGTATCCGGCGCGGCGCGAAGGGCAGTTGACGGCGACCGCCTTCCAGATCAGCACCATCGGTTACGGCGGCCCGATCACCCAGCTCATCGCCCTCGATGTCGAAGGCCGCATCCTTGGCGTGCGAGTGCTCAGCCACAAGGAAACCCCCGGCCTGGCGGACAAGATCGAGGTCGCCCGCAGCGACTGGATCAAGAGCTTCGACGGTCTGTCGCTGGCCAACACGCCGCTGGAGCAGTGGGCAGTGAAGAAGGACGGCGGCCAGTTCGACCAGTTCGCCGGCGCCACCATTACCCCGCGGGCCATCGTCAAGGGCGTGGTCCGGGCGCTCGAGTTCCAGGCCCGCCAGTCCACTGCCCAGCCCACCGAGGAGACCCAGCCATGAGCAGCCATTGCGGATCACCGGATGTCACAGCGCCCAGGCCCAAGGGGCTGTTCAACTACTTCAGCTCGGCGCTGTGGGACTACAACGTGGCCCTGGTGCAGATGCTCGCGCTGTGCCCGGCGCTGGCGGTGACCACCACCGCCACCAACGGCCTGGGCATGGGCCTGGCCACCACCCTGGTGCTGATGATCACCAACGCGATCATCTCCGCGCTGCGCCACAGCATTTCGCCGGCGGTGCGCAACCCGCTGATGATCGGCATCATCGCCGGCGTAGTGACCCTCATCGACATGGCGATGAACGCCTGGATGCACGAGATGTACAAGGTGCTGGGGCTGTTCATCGCGCTGATCGTGACCAACTGCGCGGTGCTCGGCCGCGCCGAGTCCTTCAGTAGCCGCAACCCGGTGATCCCCTCGGTCCTCGACGGCGCGGGCATGGGCATCGGCTTCACCTGGGTGCTGATCGTGATCGGCGGGATACGCGAGATCCTCGGCAGCGGCACGCTGTTCGCCCAGGCCTCGCTGCTGCTCGGCGAGCACTTCCACTGGCTGGAGATCACCGTGCTGCCCGGCTTCCAGGGCATTCTGCTGGCGATCCTGCCACCCGGGGCGTTCATCGTCCTTGGCTTCGTGCTGGCGTTCAAACGGGTGGTCGATCGCCGCCGCGCCGAACGACGGATCAGGACCCATGGCGAACTGGTGGTGTTGCAGTGAGCCCGGCCGAGGAGCGAAGCAGACGATGAAGATTTCCGTTGTATATGCCGTGCCGCGGCAACCGTTGCTGCTCGATTGCCGCGTGGAGGAGGGCTGCAGTGTGGGCCAGGCCATCGAGCAGTCCGGCCTGCTGCGCTACTGCCCGGATATCGACCTGAGCAAACAGAAGGTCGGGGTCTACGGCAAGTTCGTCAAGCTCGACAGCCCGCTGAAGGAGGGCGATCGGGTGGAGATCTACCAACGCATCACGCGCGTGCTGGACGACGACGATGACGACGACTGACCGGCCGCCGCAGCCAGCCAGCCAGCGCGGATGAGATTACCCGAGAGAGGAGCGACCGATGGACAGCCAGCCCCCGAGCATGAACCGTGAAACCGCATTACGCATCGCCTTGGCCGCCCGGGCATTGCCCGAGGTGGGTGTCGGCCGATTGCTGGAGATCCTGCATCAGCGGGTCGAAGGTGAACTGAACGAAGAGAGCCTGCAGCGCGTGACCGTCACCGACCTCAAGACCGCTTTCGCCAGCGCCGATGGTGAGGAGGACGGCGAGGACATCGGCATCGGCCTGCCGGCGCTGAAGGAGGCGGTGCGTATCCTCTGGGGCGAAGGCGTCGACGACGACCTGCCGCAGGCGGTGACCCTGGACCGCGTGCCCGAAGGCTCGATCCGGGTGGCCATCGCCTCCAACAACGGCGAACGCCTGGACGGCCATTTCGGTTCCTGCCTGCGTTTTCTGGTCTACCAGGTCGGTGTCGACAGCTGTGCGCTGGTGGACGTGCGCTCGGCGCTGGAGACCGAGTTCGCCGAGGATCGCAACGGCGCCCGTGCCGAGCTGATCGGCGATTGCCAGGTGCTCTATGTGGTCTCCATCGGCGGCCCGGCCGCGGCCAAGGTGGTCAAGACCGGCCTGTATCCGATCAAGAAGAGTGGCGGCGAGGCGCGCGAGATCCTCGCCGACCTGCAGACCGTCATGGCCGGCAACCCACCGCCATGGCTGGCCAAGCTGCTGGGCGTGAGCGCCGAGCAACGGGTACGCTTCGACCGCTCCGACGACGAGGCGGCCTGGGCATGAGCGATTCCCGCAGGCTGGTCGCCGTGGCCATCGACCGCCACGGCAAGGTCGCCGGCCATGCCGGCCGGGCACACCACTGGCAGGTATACGACATCTGGCCCGGCGAGGCGCCGGAGTCCATCTATCGTCTGGCGCTGGACGAGCAGGCCTGCCTGCACGAATGGCATGTCAGCGCACAACCCGAACGCCATCCGCTGCATGCGGTGGACGTGGCGATCGCCGCCAGCGCCGGCGACGGCGTGGTGCGTCGCCTGGGCGAACGCGGCGTGACGCTGCTGACCACCGCCGAAAGCGACCCGTCGCGCGCGGTGCAGGCCTGGCTCGCCGGCAGCTTGCCAGCGGGGCTGCCACATGAAGAACCGGGTTGCGGTGGTGAGGGCCATCGGCATCCGTGATCACTCTCGTAGGTTGGGTTGAGCCGCGCAGCGGCGAAGCCCAACATCACACGGGGTTCAAGGCTGTATGCGGGACCGCTGCGGGCCGAAATCCATGGCGTGACGAGTGCGTTGGCCGATGCCGCGCTCGTTGGGCTTCGCAGGCTCAACCCAACCTACGACGATGCCCAACATTGCACACCGGATTCGAGGCCGTACGCGGGGCTTCTGCGGGCCGAAATCCATAGCGTGACGAGTGCGTGGCTTGATGGCCGGCATGTTGGGCTTCGCTTCGTCAACCCAACCTACAGACTTGAAAAGCATCGCCCCGAGGTCGGGCCTCCCACAAAAGCAGCCGGTGCACGCCGAACCCTGTGGGAGGCGCGCCCTCGCGGCGATGCAGGCCGAAGGACTGCCCAAGGCCTGACGCTCGGAGCTTGAAGCCTGGAGCTTGAAAAGCCGAGACCGGGCTTCTCAGAAAAAATGGCCGGGAGCCATTTTTGACGTCGTTTGCGACGGCCGAAGGGTGGCCGCCAGGGATGGCAGGCCACAAAAAAACTCCCCTGGGAGCACAGGGGAGTGGCTCATCGCCGATATGGGGATGTCAAACCGTTGCACGCGCCTGGCGCTGCGCCTGGGCTGGCTGAACCGCATCGCTCAAGCCAGCCCAGGGCAGCACAGGGCGGTGGCATCGAGCCCCATGACGGCGAAGCCCAATACCATCGCCTACAGGGTGGACTCAGACCGGCCCGCGGGCGGCGCGGCGGGGGGCGACGGTGAAGCCGAGGGCCTCCTCGTAGCTGGGGCTGTCGAGCTTCGGCTGGTAGTCGACCAGGGCCTCGTACACGGTGATGACCTTGTCTTCGGCGCTCTGTCCCTTGAAGTCGTCCTTGTCCAGGCGCAGGTCGTCCATCAGGGTGTTCCATACCGCGCCGCCGTCGGGGTGCGGCAGGAGGATGACGTTCACCCCATCGAGGTCGACCTGCAGTGCCTTGCCGAGGTTTTCCACGTAGAACAGCACGCGGATGCCCGGGCCCAGGTCGCCGCGGTAGTGCTGGATGAACAGCGGCAGCAGGGTCAGTTCGACGAGGATGCCGGCGGCCATCACCAGCTTGTCGTTCCTGGCCAGCAGCACGGCCTGCTTGACCACGGATTTCGGCGGCATGCGCCGCCCGGACGCATCGGCGATATCGCCTTCCTCCAGCACCAGGTCGCCGCGGAAGGCGTAGGTGTCGGCCTGGCTGGTGGCGCCGTTGAAGCTGAGGTTGCATAGCAGGTTGCGGGCTTCGTAGGTGTTCAGCAGCATATCGGGGTTCTCCGGTCGTTGAAGTCAGGCCACTTTGGCGGCATCGGGGGCGGCGAGGGCGAACAGGGTTTTCCAGTCGTCCTCGATCAGGTGCAGGTGTTTACGCTGGCAGACCTTGCGTTCCTTCTCGCTCGGCCCGTCGATCAGCGCCCAGCCGGCATCGGCCGCGGCGTCGTGGATCAGGTCGCTCATCAGCATGCGTTCGGTGTCGCGGTTGAAGCGCATGCCGAGGAACAGGTAGCGCTTGCCGCGGCGCTGTAGCTTGAGCCAGGCCGGCACGGCGAAGCCGCCCATCAGCTCGGTGAGGTAGTCGACGAAGTCGGCGTCCGAGGCGACGTAGCTGGGCTTGGGCAGGGGCGTGCCGAGCGGCTTGAACAGCACCGGCAGGTCGCTGTCGACCTGCTCCAGGCCGATGCGCCGGTACTGCCCGGCGTCGAACTGGTACAGCTCGAAACGGTAGTGGCTGCCGGTGAGGCGGGCGCAGCCGACCACCAGGGTATGGGCGCGGTCGGCGTAGCAGCGCTGCAACTGGGTATCGCGGTTGCAGTCGATCACGTAGGGCAGGTGCAGGTCGGCCAGCCACTGGTGAAAGGGCGAGGGAGCCCAGTTGTCGCCACCGTAGGTCTGGGTCAGGAAGCGCTCGATGAAGCTGCGCCCCTTCTTGTTCTCCAGGTGCATGGCGGCCCTGGGGAACTCATACATCAGTCGTTCGGCCATCGGCTGGCCGCCGGTCATGGCCAGGATCAGGCTGTCGCTATCGGCAGGGATCGGCTGGCCGGAGTGGCGGTCGACCACCTCGCGCAGTACGCCGGGCCCCAGATAGGGAATGCTGTCGCCGGCCTCCAGGCCGGCCAGTATTTCCTGCATCGGACTGCTGTTCACGGGATTCTCCTGCTGTCGGTTTGCAGAGGAGCTTCGCAATATGCAAGCCAATCGCCGGAAGTTCGGCAACTCATTGTTATTGCTAATTTTTTCTTCAACTTCCCCGATTCGAGGCGCGGCGCGTTCGCGACAATTGTCGTATTTGCCACAGGCCGGGGAAGGCCATGGAAAGTTGCCTGGTTACGGCACGGAAAGTTTTGTTGGGTTGTTGCCATTGGCACTGACAGAGGCTTGTTTTTGTTGTGTATACCACTGCCTGAATAATGCTCTTTGTTCTTATGAAGTATTTAAAAAACAATAACTTGGGATCTAATAAAAGCGCTGGCACAAAGACTGCACCTGTCTCGTTGCGCAGGCTTGTTCGTGCCTATAGCCCACGTACATTTCATGTGGAAACGAAACCTGAGGAACTTAATTATGGCAATGCGTCAATGCGCTATCTACGGCAAGGGGGGGATCGGCAAGTCCACGACCACCCAGAACCTCGTGGCGGCCCTGGCTGAACTCGGCAAGAAGGTGATGATTGTCGGGTGCGACCCGAAAGCCGACTCGACCCGCCTGATTCTGCACGCCAAGGCCCAGAACACCATCATGGAAATGGCGGCGGAGGCCGGCACCGTGGAAGACCTGGAGCTGGAGGACGTGCTCAAGGCCGGCTATGGTGGCATCAAGTGCGTCGAGTCCGGTGGCCCCGAGCCGGGCGTCGGTTGCGCCGGTCGCGGGGTGATCACCGCGATCAACTTCCTCGAAGAGGAAGGCGCCTATGAGGACGATCTGGATTTCGTCTTCTACGACGTACTCGGCGATGTGGTGTGCGGCGGTTTCGCCATGCCTATCCGCGAGAACAAGGCCCAGGAAATCTACATCGTCTGCTCCGGCGAGATGATGGCCATGTATGCGGCCAACAACATCTCCAAGGGCATCGTCAAGTACGCCAATTCCGGCAGCGTGCGTCTGGCCGGGCTGATCTGCAACAGCCGCAACACCGACCGCGAAGACGAACTGATCATGGCCCTGGCCGAGAAGATGGGCACCCAGATGATCCATTTCGTGCCGCGCGACAACGTGGTCCAGCGCGCCGAGATCCGCCGCATGACCGTCATCGAGTACGACCCGACGGCCAAGCAGGCGGAAGAGTACCGGCAACTGGCGACCAAGATCGTCAACAACAAGAAGCTGGTCATCCCGACCCCCATCACCATGGACGAACTCGAAGACCTGTTGATGGAGTTCGGCGTCATGGAAGTGGAGGACGAGTCGATCGTCGGCAAGACCGCCGCCGAATTGGCCGCCGAAGCAGCCGCTGTCTGATCGCACGCTTCAGAGAGCCTTCCACGGCCCAGCCGGGCCGTGGAGCAGGCTCGCAGGACGGGGCAGGGCGGATTGGCCCTGTCGGAGACCTGCGCCCGCCAGGGCGACGGCTCCGCTACCCGCATATGAACGCAAGGCAAGAGGAGGTCATACCATGTCCGGTATGTCACGCGAAGAGGTCGAGTCCCTCATCCAGGAAGTCCTGGAAGTCTATCCCGAAAAAGCCCGCAAGGACCGCGCCAAGCACCTGTCGCCCAACGATCCGTCGCTGGAGCAGTCGAAGAAGTGCATCACCTCCAACAAGAAGTCCCAGCCGGGGCTGATGACCATCCGTGGCTGCGCCTATGCCGGCTCCAAGGGCGTGGTCTGGGGGCCGATCAAGGACATGATCCACATTTCCCACGGCCCGGTGGGCTGCGGCCAGTATTCGCGGGCCGGCCGGCGCAACTACTACATCGGCACCACCGGCGTGAACGCCTTCGTCACCATGAACTTCACCTCGGATTTCCAGGAGAAGGACATTGTCTTCGGCGGCGACAAGAAGCTGGCCAAGCTGATCGACGAAGTCGAGACGCTGTTCCCGCTGAACAAGGGCATCTCGGTGCAGTCGGAATGCCCGATCGGCCTGATCGGCGACGACATCGAGGCGGTGTCCAAGAAAAAGGCCGCCGAGTACGACACCACCGTGGTGCCGGTGCGCTGCGAAGGGTTCCGCGGAGTGTCGCAGTCCCTCGGCCACCACATCGCCAACGACGCCATCCGTGACTGGGTGCTGGACAAGCGCGACGACGACACCAGCTTCCAGGCCACCCCGTACGACGTCTCCATCATCGGCGACTACAACATCGGCGGCGACGCCTGGTCCTCGCGCATCCTGCTGGAGGAAATGGGCCTGCGCGTGGTCGCCCAGTGGTCCGGCGACGGCACCATCGCCGAGATGGAGCTGACGCCCAAGGTCAAGCTCAACCTGGTCCACTGCTACCGCTCGATGAACTACATCTCGCGGCACATGGAAGAGAAGTACGGCATCCCATGGATGGAGTACAACTTCTTCGGCCCGACCAAGACCGCCGAGTCGATGCGCGCCATCGCCGCCCACTTCGACGACCACATCAAGCAGAAATGCGAGGAAGTGATCGCCAAGTACCAGCCGCAGTGGGAGGCGGTGATCGCCAAGTTCCGTCCGCGCCTGGAAGGCAAGCGAGTGATGCTCTACGTCGGCGGCCTGCGTCCGCGCCACGTGATCGGTTCCTACGAGGACCTGGGCATGGAAGTGGTCGGCACCGGCTACGAGTTCGGCCACAACGACGATTACGACCGCACCCTCAAGGAAATGGGCAACGCCACGCTGCTCTACGACGATGTCACCGGTTACGAATTCGAAGAGTTCGTGAAGAAGGTCAAGCCCGACCTGATCGGTTCCGGCATCAAGGAAAAGTACATCTTCCAGAAAATGGGCGTGCCCTTCCGGCAGATGCACTCCTGGGACTATTCCGGTCCATATCACGGCTTCGACGGCTTCGCCATCTTCGCCCGCGACATGGACATGACTCTGAACAACCCATGCTGGAAGAAGCTGCGGGCGCCCTGGCAGAAAACCGAGGAATCGGTCGAGAAGGTCGCCGCCAGCGCCTGATGGCCCGCAGTCGTACGCAACGTCCGCGGCGGCCGGCGCAGGCCGGTTGCCGCCGATATCCGTGATCGCCGTTCACAGATGAGTGAGGCGAAGGAGAAAGTCATGAGCCAGCAAGTCGATAACATCAAACCCAGCTACCCGCTGTTCCGCGACGACGAATACAAGGACATGCTCGCGCGCAAGCGCGACGACTTCGAGGAGAAGCACCCGCAGGAGAAGATCGACGAAGTCTTCCAGTGGAGCACCACCCTGGAGTACCAGGAACTGAACTTCCAGCGCGAGGCGCTGACCATCAACCCGGCCAAGGCCTGCCAGCCGCTGGGCGCGGTGCTCTGCGCCCTGGGCTTCGAGAAGACCATGCCCTACGTGCACGGCTCGCAAGGTTGCGTGGCCTACTTCCGCACCTACTTCAACCGTCACTTCAAGGAGCCGATTTCCTGCGTGTCCGACTCCATGACCGAGGATGCGGCGGTGTTCGGCGGCCAGCAGAACATGAAGGACGGCCTGCAGAACTGCAAGGCGACCTACAAGCCCGAGATGATCGCGGTGTCCACCACCTGCATGGCCGAGGTCATCGGCGATGACCTCAACGCCTTCATCAACAACGCCAAGAAGGACGGTTTCGTACCGGACGATTACCCGGTGCCCTATGCCCATACCCCGAGCTTCGTCGGCAGCCACGTCACCGGCTGGGACAACATGTTCGAAGGCATCGCCCGCTACTTCACCCTGAAGACCATGGACGACAAGGTGGTGGGCAGCAACCACAAGCTCAACATCGTGCCGGGCTTCGAGACCTACCTGGGCAATTTCCGCGTGATCAAGCGCATGCTCAAGGAAATGGACGTCGGCTACAGCTTCCTCTCCGATCCGGAAGAAGTGCTCGATACCCCGGCCGACGGCCAGTTCCGCATGTACGCCGGCGGCACCACCCAGGACGAGATCAAGGACGCGCCGAACGCCTTGAACACCCTGCTGCTGCAACCCTGGCAACTGGACAAGACCAAGAAGCTCGTCGAAGGCACCTGGCAGCATGAAGTACCGAAGCTGAGCATCCCCATGGGCCTGGACTGGACCGACGAATTCCTGATGAAGGTCAGCGAACTCACCGGCCAGGAGATCCCGGACAGCCTGGCCAAGGAGCGCGGTCGCCTGGTCGACATGATGACCGACTCGCACACCTGGCTGCATGGCAAGCGTTTCGCGCTCTGGGGCGACCCGGACTTCGTCATGGGCATGGTCAAGTTCCTCCTGGAACTGGGTGCCGAGCCGGTGCACATCCTGGCGAACAACGGCAACAAGCGCTGGAAGAAAGCCGTCGAGGCGCTGCTGGAAAGCTCGCCCTACGGCAAGAGCGGCACCGTGCATACCGGCAAGGACCTCTGGCACATGCGCTCGCTGGTGTTCACCGACAAGCCGGACTTCATGATCGGCAACAGCTACGGCAAGTTCATCCAGCGCGACACGCTGCACAAGGGCAAGGAGTTCGAGGTGCCGCTGATCCGTCTCGGCTTCCCGATCTTCGACCGCCACCACCTGCATCGCCAGACCACCCTGGGCTACGAAGGCGCCATGCAGATCCTGACCACCCTGGTCAACGCCGTGCTCGAACGGCTGGACGACGAGACCCGCGGCATGCAGAGCACCGACTACAACTACGACCTGGTTCGTTGACCGCGAGCGGGGAGGGCGACCTTCCCGCATCTACCCCTGACCGACCGGCGTACCGCAATGGTCGCCGGCCGGCCAGCCCCCATTCAGGGAGATTCCCATGCCCAGCGTCATGATCAGCCGCAACAAGAATGGTCAACTGACTTTCTACATCGCCAAGAAGGACCAGGAGGAAATCATCGTCAGCCTGGAACACGACAGCCCCGAGCGTTGGGGCGGTGAAGTGGCCTTGGCCGATGGCTCCAGCTACTACCTCGAACCGCTGCCGGCACCGCCGAAGCTGCCGATCACCCTGCGTGCCAAGCGGGCCGGCGAGGGCTGATCGATGGCGTCCAGCAACGGGCGCGCCCCGCTGTCCGCTCACCTGGCCCTGCGCATCGCCCTGGCGGCGCGCGAGCTGAACGGTGTGGACACCGCGCAACTGCTGCGAGCCCTGCTCAGCGTCACCGGTGAGCCGATCACCGAGGCGCGGCTGGCCAAGGTGCGTCCCAATCGCCTGCGTAACCGCCTGCAGAGCACTGCCGACGGGCCAGTGCCGGCGATCGGCGAGCGGCAACTGCAGCGCGCGGTCAGCCTGCTCAAGGGGCGCGGCGTGCGGATGCCCGAGGAACCGTTGCCGGCCGTCGAGCCCTACCGCGAAGGCGAGCTGCCGGATTCGGTCCGCATCGCCTGCGCCTCCGACGGCGGCGAGCGCCTGGACGGCAGTTTCAGCAGCTGCGTGCGATTTCTCGTCTACCAGATCTCGCCGAGCGCCAGCCGCCTCGTCGCTCTGCGCGAACCGGGGCCGATCACGCCGCATGAAGACCGCCACGCCAGCCGCGCCGAACTGCTGCACGACTGCCAACTGCTCTATACCCTGAGTATCGGCGGGCCGGCGGCGGCCAAGGTGATTCGCGTCGGCACCCATCCGATCAAGGTCATGCGGCCGATTCCGGCCCGCGAGATCGTCGAGGAACTGCAGCAGGTGCTGGCCACCGCGCCGCCGCCCTGGCTGGCCAAGGCCATGGGCAGCGAACCGGCTGCCCGCCGCGTTTCGATTGTCGAAAGAGAGGACACCCCATGATCAGCCAGACCCAGCTCGACGCCGTTATCCGCCAGGCCGAAAGCGGCCCGCTCGACGAAGCGCTACTCGCCAGGCTGCGCAGCGCCCACCCCGGCGTGCACTTCACCTGTTGCATGGACGACGACGTGGTGGTCAATGCCAAGCCCGTCGCCGAACGGCCGGGATTCAATGTCTACCTGGTCAACTCCAGCCAGCACTGCTCGGTGCTGAGCAACGACCTGGACGCCGCCTCGGGCATCGTCCTGGCCGAAGTCATCGCCGACTGAGAGTGCCCATGCACAACGACGGTAGCGAGGACATCACCCCCCTGGCGGACTGCCGCGATTGCAGCTTTCGCGGCAGCCTGCTGCCGAGCGGCCGCTGCATGCCGGGCGACATCTGCGTGGCGATCCACAGCGGGCGGCAGATCGACCGCTTCTTCCGCCACAACCCGCAACTGGCCGGGCAGTACCTGGCCGACCCGTTCTGGGAGCGGCGTGCCATCGCCGTGCGCTACGCCCCGGTGGATGCGCTGCTGCCGATGATCCGTGACGTCGACGAAGCGGTGCGCCGCGCCGTCGCCTACCGCCTGCCGCGCGAGCGCCTGGGCGAACTCATGCACGACCCCGATCGCGAAGTGCGCATCACCGTCGCCGACCGCCTGCCGGCCGAGCAACTGGAACAGATGGCCGCCGACGCGGACTACCTGGTGCGCGCCTACGTGGTCCAGCGCATCGCCCCGGGCCGGCTGTTCCGCTTCATCCGCGACGAGGATCGCCAGGTGCGCAAGTTCGTCGCCCAGCGTCTGCCCGAGGAGAGCCTCGGGCTGATGGTCATGGACCCCGAACCGGAAGTCCGCCGCCTCGTCGCTGCGCGCCTGCACGGCGAGGATGTGCTGGAAATGCTCCACGACCCCGACTGGACCGTGCGCCTGGCCGCCGTGGAAAACGCCCCCCTCGACGCCCTGCGCGAACTGGACGAAGACGACCCTGAAGTCCAGGCCGCGATCGAGCAGCGGTTGGGGTAGGTTGGGTTGAGGTAGGTTGGGTTGAGCTCCGCGAAGCCGAGCGCGCGAGGCATCGGGCAACGCAATCGTTACGGCGTTGAGCTTCGGCATGTCGGAGATTCGCTTGGTCCCGGAGCGATGTTGGGCTTCGCCGCTTCGCGGCTCAACCCAACCTACAGTCTTGACCCTGAAGTCCGGAGCGCGAAGAGCGATTGGGTAGGTTGGGTTGAGCGCAGCGAAGCCCAACGCGCGAGGCATCGGGCAACGCAATCGTTACGGCGTTGAGCTTCGGCA
>NZ_JADDIX010000091.1:94260-102842 GCF_015070855.1 Pseudomonas lopnurensis | reverse complement strand
ACCCTGAAGTCCGGAGCGCGAAGAGCGATTGGGTAGGTTGGGTTGAGCTCCGCGAAGCCCAACGCGCGGGTAACGTACCCGGCACCGCCGGGCGAAAGACGGCCCCGACAGCAGGCAATGTCGGGCTTCGCCGCACAGGCTGCGCTCCAACCCACCCATGGAATTCAACGCACATCGGAGATCGACACGGATCACGCTTTCCAACGATGGGTTGCCCTATAGTTCGCCGAGCCTATTCATCAAGGACGATGAGATGCGCTATCGGCGGACCCTGGTGCCGGGCGGCACCTTCTTTTTCACCCTCGCGCTGGCCGATCGCAGCCAGTATTTGCTTACCGAACATATCGATGCACTCCGTGCGTCCTTTCGCCGGGTGAAGGCCCGACATCCGTTCGAAATTGTCGCGCAGGTGGTGTTGCCGGACCATCTGCATACCGTATGGAAATTGCCCGAAGGCGATGCCGATTACCCTCTGCGATGGGCACTGATCAAGAGCAGCTTCTCTCGCCGACTACCCGCACGCGAGACGATTCCATTATCGCGCCGGCTCAAGCGCGAGCGCGCCGTCTGGCAACGACGGTATTGGGAACACCGTATTCGGGACGAAGAGGATCTGCAGCGGCACGTCGATTACATCCATTTCAATCCGGTCAAGCATGGGCATGTTTCGTGTGCAGTCGATTGGCCGTATTCCTCGATTCATCGATATATCAGGGATGGCGTGATGCCGCTCGATTGGGGTGGTGAGGCATGCACGGCGAGGCCAATCTACCGACCTCCGAATTGAGGTCCGGTGGCTGGGTGAAACACGTACGAAGCGACGCCCAACATCCCCGAGCCGACATACCCGGCGCGCCCAAAAGCGCAACATCACACGGCGAATCCATTGGCGGAGAACATGCTCGTTGGGCGATACCCGGTTCGCTGGGGCGTGCCACGCGCGTTGGGCTTCGCCGCTGCGCGGCTCAGGCTACGCGCCCCGACCCAACCTACCGCCACCAGCCGAATTCTTGTTGCGAACCCGACATCCGGATGCGTTTACGACAATCCGGTTTCAATAAAATATCATATAAATCAATAAGTTGCCTTTTGGTACAAGCATTGCACTCGCCTCGTTACGCATGACCACGACGATCCGGAGGGTGCGATGAAAGCCAAGGACATTGCCGAACTGCTCGACGAGCCCGCCTGCACGCACAACAAGAAGGAGAAGTCCGGCTGCGCCAAGCCGACGCCGGGCGCCACCGATGGTGGCTGTGCCTTCGACGGCGCGCAGATCGCCTTGCTGCCGATCGCCGACGTGGCGCACATCGTCCACGGGCCGATCGCCTGTGCCGGCAGTTCCTGGGACAACCGCGGCACCCGTTCCAGCGGCCCGCAGCTGTATCGCATCGGCATGACCACCGATCTCTCCGAGCAGGACGTGATCATGGGGCGCGCCGAGAAGCGCCTGTTCCACGCCATCCGTCAGGCGGTGGAGACTTACGCGCCGCCAGCGGTGTTCGTCTACAACACCTGCGTGCCGGCGCTGATCGGCGACGACCTCGACGCGGTTTGCAAGGCCGCCAGCGAGCATTTCGCCACGCCGGTGGTGCCGGTGGACGGCGCCGGCTTCTACGGCACCAAGAACCTCGGCAACCGCATCGCCGGCGACGCCATGGTCAAGCACGTGATCGGCAGCCGCGAACCCGACCCGCTGCCGGCCGGCAGCGAACGCGCCGGCATCCGCGTGCACGACGTCAACCTGATCGGCGAATACAACATCGCCGGCGAGTTCTGGCACGTGCTGCCGCTGCTCGACGAACTGGGCTTGCGCGTGCTCTGTACCCTGTCCGGCGATGCGCGTTTCGCCGAGGTGCAGACCATGCATCGCGCCGAGGTGAACATGATGGTCTGCTCCAAGGCCATGCTCAACGTCGCGCGCAAGCTGCAGGAGCGCTTCGGCACCCCCTGGTTCGAGGGCAGCTTCTACGGCATCACCGACACCTCGCAGGCGCTGCGCGATTTCGCCCGGTTGATCGGCGACGCCGACCTCGTCGTGCGCACCGAGGCGCTGATCGAGCGCGAGGAAGCGAAGATTCGCGCGGCGCTGGAACCCTGGCGCGAGCGCCTGGCCGGTAAGCGCGTGCTGCTCTACACCGGTGGGGTCAAGTCCTGGTCGGTGATCTCGGCGCTGCAGGACCTGGGCATGAAGGTGGTCGCCACCGGCACCAAGAAGTCCACCGAGGAGGACAAGGCGCGCATCCGCGAGCTGATGGGCGACGAGGTGAAGATGCTCGACGAGGGCAACCCGCGCGCGCTGCTGCGCACGGTGGAGGAGTACCGCGCCGACATCCTCATCGCCGGCGGCCGCAACATGTACACCGCGCTCAAGGGACGCATCCCCTTTCTCGACATCAACCAGGAACGCGAATTCGGCTATGCCGGCTACGACGGCATGCTCGAACTGGTGCGCCAGCTCTGCCTGACCATCGAGAGTCCGGTGTGGCAAGCGGTGCGCCGTCCTGCACCCTGGGAGTCGGCGGCGTCGACGCCGGTCCTGGCGGCAGTCGCGAACGCCTGAGGAGAGCGCCATGGCCGAGATCATCAATCGCAACAAAGCCCTGGCCGTCAGCCCGCTGAAGGCCAGCCAGACCATGGGCGCCGCGCTGGCCTTCCTCGGCATGGCGCGCAGCATGCCGCTGCTGCATGGCTCGCAGGGCTGCACGGCGTTCGCCAAGGTGTTCTTCGTGCGGCATTTCCGCGAGCCGGTGCCGCTGCAGACCACGGCGATGGACCAGGTCAGCTCGGTAATGGGCGCCGACGATAATATCGTCGAGGCGCTGCGGGTGATCTGCGACAAGCAGCGCCCGGCGGTGATCGGCCTGCTCAGCACCGCGCTGGCGGAAACCCAGGGCTGCGATCTGCACAGTGCCTTGCACCAGTTCCGCCGCGAGTATCCCGAATACGGCGACGTGGCGGTGGTGCCGGTGAACAGCCCGGACTTCAGCGGCTGCTTCGAAAGCGGCTTCGCCGCCGCGCTCAAGGCGATGATCGAGACGCTGGTGCCCGAGCGCCGCGGCCAGGTCGGCCAGCGGCCGCGCCAGGTCAACGTGCTGTGCAGCGCCAGCCTGACACCCGGCGACCTGGAGTTCGTCGCCGAGAGCATCGAGAGCTTCGGCCTGCGACCGCTGCTGATCCCCGATCTTTCCGGCTCGCTGGACGGCCATCTCGACGCGGCGGCCTTCAATCCGCTGACCACCGGCGGGCTGACCCTCGACGAACTGGCCAGCGCCGGGCAGAGCGTTGCGACCCTGGTGGTCGGGCAGAGCCTGGCCGCCGCCGCCGATGCGCTGGCCGCCCGCAGCGGCGTGCCGGACCGCCGTTTCGGCCTGCTGCTGGGCCTGGAAGCGGTGGACGCCTGGCTGATGGCGCTGAGCGAGATCAGCGGCAACCCGGTGCCGGAGCGCTGGCAGCGTCAGCGCCGGCAGCTGCAGGACGCCATGCTCGACACCCATTTCATGCTCGGCGACGCGCGCCTGGGCATCGCCGCCGACCCCGATCTGCTGCTCGGCTTCGACGGCCTGGCCCGCGGCATGGGCGCGCAGCTGGTGGCCGCGGTGGTGCCGGCACGCGCAGCGGCGCTGACCGACGCGCCGCTGGCGCGCATCCAGGTCGGCGACCTGGAGGACCTGGAGCAGGCCGCCCGCGATGGCGGCGCCCAATTGCTGCTCGGCAACAGCCATGCGCTGGCCAGCGCCCAGCGCCTGGGCATCCCGCTGCTGCGCGTGGGCTTCCCGCAGTACGACCTGCTGGGCGGCTTCCAGCGCTGCTGGAGTGGTTACCGGGCCAGTGCGCAGGCGTTGTTCGACGTGGCCAACCTGCTCACCGAACATCACCAGGGCATCGCGCCGTATCGCTCGATCTATGCGCACAAGCCCGCCCCCGACCATTCGCAATGGAGGCACTGAGTCATGGCCAGTCCGATCCGACAACTGCAGGTACTCGGCGGCGAGAACGACGGCACGCTGCTCAAGGTGGCCTTCGCCTCGTCCGACCGGCGGACGGTCGACCAGCATTTCGGCTCCTCGCGTTCGTTCGTTTTCTACGGCGTCGATCTCGACCGGGCCGAGCTGCAATCGGTGGTGGAGTTCGGTGAATTCGATCAGGACGGCAACGAGGACAAGCTGGCGGCCAAGCTCGAGCTGCTCGACGGCTGCATCGCGGTGTACTGCCGCGCCTGCGGCGCCTCGGCGGTGCGCCAACTGCTGGCGATCGGCGTGCAGCCGGTCAAGGTCAGCGAGGCCGGGAGCATCGCCGAGCTGATCGCGACGCTGCAGACCGAGCTGCGCGAAGGCCCTTCGGCCTGGCTGGCCAAGGCGATCCGGCGTACCCGCGGTGCCCCCGATCAGCAGCGTTTCGAGGCCATGGCCGGCGAGGCCTGGGACGAATAGAGAGATACCCGCACCTTTCCCAATCGAGGACAGCGTTATGTACGCAGTGGAAGAGCAGCAGGCAGTCGTCCGCGACGACGACCCGGCCCTGCAGGACCCGGTGATCAAGCAGATGGTCGTGCAATTGCGCGCCATGGACAGTTACGGCACCTACGACACCTGGAGCGACGCGCGGGTGCTCGACCCGCTGGTGCTGACCCGCGAGCGGCGCCGGGCGATCCCCATCGTCGGCGATCCGGACGAAATTACCCTGTCGCGGGTCAAGGCCTTCTACAACGCCCTGGCGCAGATGATCGAACGCGAAACCGGCCTGCTCGCGGTACCGGTGATCAACATCACCCACGAAGGCTTCGGCCGCGCGCTGATTCTGGTCGGCAAGCTGGTGGCGCTGGACAAGACCCTGCGTGACGTCCACCGCTTCGGCTTCGAGTCGCTCGAGGCGCTGGCGCTGGAAGCACAGAAACTGCTGGACAAGGCCAGCGTGCTGGTCGACGAGCACCGTGCGGTGGCCGAGTTGTGAGGGGGAGGGCGAGCCGATGACCGAGGAAGAACTCAAGGCGCTGAAGAAGGAAGTCAGCCAGAAGAAGCGCATCGCCACCGAATGGGCGTCGCAGATCCACGACCTGGTCGAGGATCGTCTGCTGATCGATTACCGGCAACTGCCGGAGCTGGCGGCGCAGGCGCACCAGGCCTGCCTCGACTGGGCCGAGGCCAGTGCCCGGCTGGAAGCGGCCGCGATCGCTTGAAGCCGACACGACAAATACCTAGGGCGGATGAACCCGCGCGGCCGTTGTACATGACGGGCATCGTCGTGGCGAGGTTCCCCCGCCCTACGGAGCTGGACGCGGCCGGCGCTAGCTGAGGCCGCCATTGCCGAAAAGACAGATACAGAGCGGGCCCGAGCCCGCCATATCCCTGACAGGCTGTTGAAAAACGTAAGCGAGGCAGGCAAGACAAGGCCGATGGCGGCCCGCAGAAACAGCTGAAAAGGCGGAGTTTACGTGCTGTAAACGAGCATTTTGAGGCTGCTTTTACGCATTGCCAACGCAGGTATTTTTTCAACGGTTTGCTAACCGTAGGCCGCCACCATGCCGTTGGTGGCAGGAGATGACAGATGGAAGCAGTGATAACCGGGCGTACGCGCGGTGGCGCCGAATGGGTGCCGCAGTTCGTCACCGCCGTGGATGCGCAGAAATGCATCGGTTGCGGGCGTTGCTACAAGGTGTGCCCGCGCGACGTGTTCGAGCTGGTGGAGCGCTCAGGCATGGTGGATGAGGACGACGATCTCTATGACGAGGACGACGAGATGATGGTGATGGCCATCGCCGATGCCCTCGACTGCATCGGCTGCAAGGCCTGCGCGGCGGTCTGTCCGAAGCAGTGTCACACCCATCAAGCCCTGGCCGGTTGAGGAGCTGCGGACATGCCAAGACCCGACTACCACATCTTCGTCTGCATGCAGCGCCGCGCCGAAGGGCACCCGCGCGGCTGCTGTGCGGCCAAGGGCGGCGATGCCCTGCTCGATGCATTTTCCCAGGCACTGATCCGGCGCAACCTGACCGGGCGCATCGCACTGACCAGCACGGGCTGCCTCGGCCCCTGCCAGGCCGGCGCCAACGTGCTGGTGTACCCGGGCGCGCTGATGTACAGCTGGGCGGAACCGGCGGATGCCGACACCATCCTCACGCATCTGCTCGAGGGGGCGCCCTTCGCCGACAAGCTGACGCCCGCGGAGCTCTGGTGACGAATGGGTGAGGTGTTGCTGCTGGATGCCGGCCGGGCGTTCTTTTCCGACCGTACGCCGACCGGGCTGCGCTACCTGCTGAACAGCGCACGCAATCTCGAGCATCCGGCGGCGATCGAAGCCCTGCTGCTGGAAGCCCGGCGCCGCTGGGCCGAGGAGCCGGATGCGCACGTCGGCCTGTACAAGTTCTATTTCCGCCAGGCCCGCTATGCCGAGGCGGAAGCTGCGGTGTGGGCCGCCCTGCGCAGCGCCTCCGGCAGCGCAGGCTTCAGCCGCAACTACCGCCGCCTGCACCCTGCCAGCGCCGACTGGCAGACGCACCGGGGCGCCGAACGGCTGTACCTGTTCAGCCTCAAGGCGCTGGGCGTGATCCGCCTGCGCCGTGGCAAGGTGGACAATGCACGGCGGGTGCTGGAGAAGCTGCTGGAGTTGGATCCAGGCGATGAAATAGGTGGTGAGGCGTTCCTGCAGATCGCCCGCGCCTTTGAAGAGGAAAGCTGATGGAACTGTCGTTCGAAGCGCGCCTGCACGCGGCGAAGCCGCTGTTTGGCGAAATCCAGAATGCCCTGCAGGCCTGCCTGCAGCGTGCGGCGATCAGGTTGCAACTGCCTGCCGACGGTGAGCCGACCCGCAGCGAAGTGCGGGTCGATCCGTTCGATCGCAGCGAATGCTTCTACAGCGAATGGCGCAGCACCCATGGTGACTTCCTGGGCAGCATGCAGATCAATGGCGACGGACAGGTCTACGCCGAATTCGACGTGCTGCTGGCGCACCCGCACAAGCCCGCCTGGATGGTGGAGGCGGTAGCCGCCTGGGGCTGGCCGGGTGCGCTGAAGAGCGAGTTGCGTCTGCTGCCGGCGCTCGAACATGAATGAGCTCTACGACTGGCTGCTGGCCCGCGCCGCGCAAACTCAGGCGGTCGAGCATCTGTGCCTGGGGCTGAACTGGACGCTGGCCGAAATCGATGGCACCCAGGGTTTCGCCTTCAGTCCGCGTCAGGTGCCGCGCACGCTCGGCTGGTCGGGCACGCTCGCTGGCCAGAGCAATGCCGCGCTGCTGCCCTGGCTGCTCTCATGGAACGGCGCCGAAGCCGCGGTCGGCCTGGCCGTGCTCAACGCCAGCGTCAATACCCCTGCTGGCTGCCAGCACGAGGCGCTGGCGCTGCGCGCGGAGGCACCGGGGCATCTGCAGGTGTTCGCGCATTTCCGTCCGCGCCTGGCGGGCCGACGGGTCGTGGTGATCGGCCATTATCCCGGCCTCGAGCGGCTCTGGCAGGACCAACCCTACCAATGCTTGGAGCGCCAACTGCAGGAGGGCGACCTGCCCGATTGCGCCGCCGAGTACCTGCTGCCCGAGGCCGACTGGGTATTCGTCAGTGCCAGCAGCATCGCCAACAAGACCTTGCCGCGCCTGCTCGAGCTGTCGCGCCAGGCGCAGGTGGTGTTGATGGGGCCGAGCCTGCCTTGGCTCGAAGGCTGGCGGCGCTTCGGCGTGGACTACCTGGCCGGCGTCCGCGTGGTCGATCCCGCTGGCGTGCGACGAGTGGTCGCCGAAGGTGGCGGTACGCGCCTGTTCGCCGGGCCAGTGGAATACGCCTTGCTGGCGCTCGACAAATGATGGAGCCACAAGCGAGCGGCAGGCTGGACTGGCGGGTAGTGATCTGTCACAAGCACCCGGTCAGCGCGCGCCTGCATTTCCTGGTGCCGCAGCGCGGCGGGGTGGTGCTGCCGCAGCCGCTTCCAGCCCTCACGGTATTCGCCGAAACCCCGGGACAGGGCGATCTGCTGGTCCACCCGGCCAGTGCCCTGCGCAGCCTGCAGCGCGAACTGGGGATCGAGAAGACGCTGGAGTTGGTGGCCGATTACCGGGTCGACCTCGAAGTGGCGGGCGGGATTCTGCCGGTATTTCTCGCCGCACTGGACGGGCACGACCTGTGCCGGGCGGCCATCGGAACCCATTGGATCGAGCTGACGCAGAGCATCGGCATGCCCTGGCTGGATCGCGAACTGCTCAGGCGGGCCTACGAAGTACTGATCGGGTGAGCGCTGGTTGGGTCGGGACGCGTAGCCTGAGCCGCAGAGCGGCGAAGCCCAACGAGACACCGAGCGTTCGACCCACGCCGGCGTTCGGTGTGCCGAATGTTCAATGCCGTGACAAATGCATTGCCCAATGCCACGCGCGTTGGGCTTCGCGGGCTCAACCCAACCTACACCTGAACCACGTAGGTTGGGTCGGGACGCGTAGGTTGGGTTGAGCCGCGAAGCGGCGAAGCCCAACGAGACACCGAGCGTTCGACCCACGCCGGCGTTCGGTGTGCCGAATGTTCAATGCCGTGACAAATGCATTGCCCAATGCCGCGCGCGTTGGGCTTCGCGGGCTCAACCCAACCTACACCTGCACCACGT
>NZ_JADDIX010000091.1:80416-94210 GCF_015070855.1 Pseudomonas lopnurensis | reverse complement strand
CGGCGTTCGGTGTGCCGAATGTTCAATGCCGTGACAAATGCATTGCCCGATGCCTCGCGCGTTGGGCTTCGCGGGCTCAACCCAACCTACACCTGCACCACGTAGGTTGGGTCGGGACGCGTAGCCTGAGCCGCAGAGCGGCGAAGCCCAACGAGACACCGAGCGTTCGACCCACGCCGGCGTTCGGTGTGCCGAATGTTCAATGCCGTGACAAATGCATTGCCCAATGCCACGCGTGTTGGGCTTCGCTGAGCTCAGGCTGCGCGCCCCGACCCAACCTACGGTTTAGTGCTTGCCGGATATCAGGCGCGCAGCAGCGCCTTGGCCATCTTCGGCGAGAGCTGCGCTTCGCTGAATTGCGGTTCGTTCGGTGGGTAGAGCAGGTCCTCGATGATGCTGTAGCCATGTTCCTTGCCGAGGGCGATCACGTCGCGAACCTTTTCGCAGGCTTTGAGTTTTTCGCCGAGCGCCGGGTCGTTCATGGCTTGGCTCGAGAAGGCTTGGATTTCCTTGATGGACATAGGGATCTCTCTGTTGCTGTGGCTGAAGCCAGCTTCGAATGGCAGGCGAGGCATGGCATAGCAATTTCGATGCCTTAATTTATTTCATTTAATATCAATAGGTTAGATAGAGATCAGCGGTTGTTCGAATGTCGCATTGGCGACAATCGAACAACCGCTCGCTCCAGCGGGAGCTCGATTCGCGTCCATGCATCCGTGCATCAAGGCGCAAATCGTCACTCCTTAGAGAAGAGGCAGACTGTAGCTGACGATCAGGCGGTTCTCGTCCATATCGGTGGCCGCGTTGCTGCGAAAGCTCGCGTTGCGCCAGGACAGCCCGAGCCCCTTGAGCGCCCCGTCCTGCAGGGTGTAGTCCAGGCGGAAGTCGCGCTCCCACTCCTTGCGGTCGCTCTGCGCGCTGTCGATGTTGTCGCCCGACAGGTACACCACCGAGGCTTTCAGGCCCGGCACGCCGAGCTTGCCGAAGTCGTAGCCGTAGCCGGCCAGCCAGGTGCGTTCGCCGGCGCCGAGGAACTTGGCGATCTGGCGGTCGGTGATCAGGTAGGCGGTGGCGCCGTCGCCCTGGTTGAGGAAGGGGAAGGCGCTATCGCCCGAGACCTGTTGGTAGCCGGCGCTCAGCTCGTGGCCGCTGTGGCTGTAGGTGAGCAGGGCGCTCCAGGTGCGGTTGTCCACTTCGCCGGTCTTGCTGTCGCCGGCCGACCAGTAACCGCTGCTGCGATAGCCTTCGGCGCGCCCGGATACGCTGCCGTTCTTGCCGTCGGAATCGCTGTAGAAATAGCGCAGGTCGCTCTTCAGGTTGCCACCGGCCACGCCCCAGTTGTGCACCAGCCCCAGGAAGTGCTGCTGGTAGAAGTCTTCCAGGTTGCCGTAGTAGTACTGCGCGGTCAGGTCCTTGGTGAGCTTGTAGTCACCGCCGACGAAGTAGAAGGCGTTGGCATCGGCCACCGGTGTGGTCGCCGGACTGCCGGTGGGGCGCGCGGCGCCGGAGATGCGCAGGCCGATGTCGTCGGTGGAGCTGCGGGTCTTGGTGTGCTCCAGCTTGCCGGCGGTCAGCGTCAGGCCATCGATCTCCCGGGACGTGATCTGACCGCCCTCGAACAGTTGCGGCAGCAGGCGGCCGTCGTTGTAGTTCACTACCGGCAGCTTGGGTAGCAGGGTACCGACGCGCAGTTCGGTCTTGGACAGGCGTGCCTTGGCGGTGGCCCCTGCCTTGCTGTAGTCGTGCTCGGCGTTGCCATCGCTGTCCAGCGGGAACAGCGCACCCGGGGTACGGTCGATGCCGGCCTTGCCGGAACGGCCCCCGCCGTCCAGGCGCACGCCGAGCAGGCCGATGGCATCCACGCCGACACCGACGGTGCCCTCGGTGAAGCCAGACTGGAAGTTGAGAATAAAACCCTGCCCCCACTCCTTGCTGGAAGGCGCGCTCTGATTGCGGGTGTCCTGGTTGAAGTAGAAGTTGCGCAGGTCGAGGCTGGCCTTGCTGTCCTCGATGAAGGCTCCCTGCGCCGGCATGACCATCAGTTGTGCCATGAAACCGGCCAACGCGACCCGCATGATCGAAAATTTGTCCATTCGTTGCTACTCCTGAAAATGTTAGGGATGCGATATTTTTATTGTTTTCATATATAGATAAAGCAAGCCGCGTGCCCCTGCCGATAATCATTTATTTGTATGTAATTCAATTAGTTATTGTTTTTTACGTCGACCGAACGATGGAGGGAAGAGGATAAATGTCGGCTGTTTATTGTGTTTGTAAGTAAATTGACAAAGGCTCTTTGCGGCTTTGCCTGGACGATGGATGCGTCGGTTGGGTGGGGTGAATAGCGTCGCAGTCAAACATCACTCCGCGTAGCGGGCAGGCCCTTTGCTGCGGAAGTTGAATGGTGCAATGCAGGATCGATGGCGCTGCGTAGTTGGGGTCAGCCGAAAGCGGCGAAGCCCAACGCCGTTCTCACCTCAGCAACGCTATAAAGCCTTTATCTGCGTCCATGGCGACGGGCCGGGGAACGGTGCCCAACTGTCGGCGGAGCGGCGGGTGATGCGCGCTAGCAGCGGCGTTCCCGCGGCATCCTGACGCTGACGAAACGGGAACAGCCTTTAGCTATGACGCCATACCTTGATGGCGGACACCGCCAGGATGCCCGCCAGGAGGGGGAGCAGTACGGCATTGGACACTCGTCCCAATAACTGCCCGCCAAGCCAGGCGCCGGCCAGAGATCCAGCGGCCATCATGATTACGAATGGCAGGTTGCGCTGCAGCACTTGAAAGCTGCTATCGCGGCTGTAGCGAAGAAAGCCCACGACCATGGTGGGCAGGCTGATTGCCAACGAAAGGCTGCCAGCGAGTTTGATATCGGTGCCGAATAACAGTATCAGCGTGGGGATCAGGAACTCTCCCCCAGCGACCCCCATGAGCGAGGCAATCACCCCGATGACGAATCCTGCAGCAATGCCCGCCACCGCTTGCACCCAGCCTCCGAGTGCTGGGCCTGCGGACGGATGATCATGGCCGAGCAGCAACATCGCGGCGATCAATACCAATAAGGTAGCCAGTACGCGATATAGCGTCCGACTTGTCATTCGGGTGGCCCAGCCGGCGCCGAGCCAGGCACCGAGAAGACTCCCTGCCAAGAGATTGAGGATGATGGTCCCATTGGCCAGAATTTCCGGGAAGGGAATCGCCTGGGAGCGGAACAGCAAGGCGGAGGCCACCACAACCAGACTCAGGGTCTTGTTCAAAATGACCGCCGAAAGTGCGGTGAAACCAAATAAGCCGATCAGCAGCGGTAAACGGAATTCGGCGCCGCCCAGCCCGATCAGCCCTCCCAGAATGCCGATGGAAAGCCCGGTGAGTGTGGCGAGTGCAAGTCGTGGCGTGTCGATGGCTGCGGTGAGCATCGCTGATTCCTTTTTGGTGTGCGCTCCGGCAGTCACGCAAAGGGCGCCGGGCGGGCTATCGCGGAGTCATCGCCGTGAAGCCGTTGCACTGGACGTAACAGGCTGTCCCCCTGTTCATCCCAGCAGTGCGACGGCCTTGATCTGCGCCCATAGCGGCAGGCCCGGCGCGATGCCCAGTTGGTCGGCCGAACGGCGAGTGATGCGCGCCAGCAGCGGCGTGCCGCCGGCATCCAGGCGCACCAGCACATGCGCCGGGGTATCCGCCGCGGCCAACGCCTCGACTCGCGCGGGCAACAAATTGGTGATGCTGCTGCCTTCGGCGCGCTCCAGCGCCAGGCTGACGTCGCGGGCATGCACACGAAAGCGCAGGCGCTGGCCGATGGCTTCCGGGCGGCGCGCCACCAGCACTTCGCCGCCGGGGAAGGTCAGACGCGTCAGGTGATAGACGTCGTCGTGCCCGGCCACCACGGATTCGACCACCACGCCGGCATCCTCGCCAAGGGCGGTGGGCAGGTCGAGGCGGGCCAGGGTTTCGCGCAGGCCGCCCTGGGCGATCGTCTTGCCCTGATCCAGCAGCACCACGTGGTCGGCCAGGCGCGCGACTTCATCGGGCGAGTGGCTGACGTAGAGCACGGGGATGTCCAGCTCCTCGCGCAGACGTTCGAGGTAGGGCAGGATCTCGTTCTTGCGCTTGAGGTCCAGCGCCGCCAGGGGCTCGTCCATCAGCAGCAGGCGCGGGCTGGTGAGCAGGGCGCGGGCGATGCCGACGCGCTGGCGTTCGCCACCGGACAACCGCCCCGGCAGGCGGTCCAGCAGATGTTCGATGCCCAGCAGCTTCACCACATGATCCCAGTCCACCCGGCGCTGCGCCGCCTTGACCCGGCGCAGGCCATATTCCAGGTTGCGCCGTGCCGACAGGTGCGGGAACAGGCTGGCCTCCTGGAACACATAGCCCAGGGCGCGCTTGTGCGCCGGGACGAAGAGGCCTGTCGCGCTGTCCTGCCAGCGTTCGCCGTTGACTTCCAGGTACGCCTCGCTGGCGCGTTCCAGGCCGGCGACGCAGCGCAGGCAGGTGGTCTTGCCCGAGCCCGAGTGGCCGAACAGCGCCGTCACGCCGCGGCCGGGCAGGGTCAGGTCCACATCCAGTTCGAACCCTGGCCAGGCCAGGTGGAAGCGGGCGAGGATCTGCCCGGCGGGTGACGAATCGGTCATGCGAGTCCTTTCAGTTGAAGCCGGGCTTGAAGCGGCGGCCGGAATAGAGCGCCAGCAGCACGAAGAAGGAGAACACCACCATGCCGCCGGCCAGCCAGTGCGCCTGGGCATATTCCATGGCCTCGACGTGATCGAAGATCTGTACCGAGACCGTGCGGGTGACGCCGGGGATGTTGCCGCCGATCATCAATACCACGCCGAACTCGCCGACGGTATGGGCGAAGCCGAGGATCGAGGCGGTGACGAAGCCCGGCTTGGCCAGCGGCAGCACCACGCTGAAGAAGGTGTCCCAGGGGCTGGCGCGCAGGGTGGCGGCGACTTCCAGCGGCCGCTCGCCGATGGCTTCGAAGGCGTTCTGCAGCGGCTGCACGACGAACGGCATGGAATAGAACACCGAGCCCACCACCAGGCCGGCGAAAGTGAAGGGCAGGGTGCCCAGCCCGAGGGACTGGGTGAACTGGCCCACGGGGCCGTGTGGTCCCATGGTGACCAGCAGGTAGAAACCGAGCACCGTCGGCGGCAGCACCAGCGGCAAAGCCACTACCGCGCCGACCGGTCCCTTGAGCCGCGATCGCGTTCGTGCCAGCCACCAGGCGATGGGCGTACCGATGAGCAGCAGCAGCAGCGTGGTCAGCGAGGCCAGCTCCAGCGTGAGGCGGATGGCGGCGATATCGTGGGTGGACAGCGGCATGGATGACGGCTCAGCTCTCGTAGCCGTACGCGGCGATCACCTTGGCGGCCTGCGGCCCTTTCAGGTAGTCGACCAGCGCCTGGGCAGCCGGGTTGCCGGCGCCTTTCTTCAGGAGCACCGCGTCCTGGCGGATCGGCTCGTACATGTCGTCCGGGACCATCCAGGCGGAGCCTTCGGTGATCTCGCCGTCCTTGTATACCTGGGACAGGGCGACGAAACCCAGCTCGGCGTTGCCGGTGGCGACGAACTGGTAGGCCTGGGTGATGTTGCTGCCCTCGACGAGTTTCGGCCGGACAGCCTCGCTCAGACCGAGTTTGTCCAGCACCTGGGTGGCGGCCAGGCCGTAGGGCGCGGTCTTCGGGTTGGCGATGGACAGGTGCTTGAAGTCGTTCCTCTGCAGTGTCTCGCCCTGTTCGTCGACGTAGCCGGGTTGCGCCGACCAGAGCACCAGCTTGCCGATGGCGTAGGTGAAGCGCGAGCCGGGGACGATTTCGCCTTCGCTTTCCAGTTTCGCCGGCGTGCTGTCGTCGGCGGAGAGGAAGACTTCGAAGGGTGCGCCATTCTTGATCTGGGTATAGAGGCCGCCGGTGGGGCCGAGCGATGTCACCACTTTGTGACCGGTTTCCTTCTCGAAGGCTTCTGCGATTTCCTTGATCGGCGCGGTGAAATTGGCCGCCACGGCGATGGTCACTTCGGCGGCCTGGGCCGAGCAGGCCAGTAGACCGGCGCCCAGGGCGACGAACAGGCGGGACAGGGTATTCATGGTCACACTCCTTGCTGTTGGGATGATGTCGGGTCGCGGGTAAAGGCGTTGTCGTCGGTTATTCGTATACGGCCAGGATCACGCTGGATGCCTTGAAGAAGGCGCCGACCGGGGTTCCTGGCGCCAGATCCAGTTCCTGGCAGCTTTCGGCGGTGATCACGCAGGTCACGCTGCGTCCGGACGGCAAGGTCAGGGTCACCTCGCTGTTCACCGGCCCTTCGTGGGTCGCGCTGACTTTCCCCCAGAGCTGGTTGCGTGCGGTGAGCTTCACCGAGCGATCGGTGACCAGCATCACCGAGGACGACTTGACCAGTGCGAATACCTCGCGGCCGATGGCCAGGTCCAGGTTCTCCGCGCTGGCACGGGTGATGATCGCGGCGATCTCGGTCTGCTCGTCGAGCTGGATGCGCACCTCGTAGTCGACGCCGCCGACCCGCAGTCCGGTGATGGTGCCGGCGAACTGGTTGCGCGCACTGGTCTTCATGCTCATGCGCTGCATGAGTTTCTGGAACGACTGGACATCACCACCGTTCACCTCCTTGAGCCGTTCGGTCAGCCGATCGAGCGTGGCCTGGTATTCGATTTCCAGGGCGCGGTACATGGCCACGATGCGGCGCCCATAGTCGGTGAGCTGGGTGCCGCCACCCTGGCGGCCGCCAGCGACGCGTTTGACCAGGGGTTCGGGCGCCAGGTTGTTCATGGTGTCGACAGCGTCCCAGGCCGCCTTGTAGGACAGCGGCACGGCCTTGGCGGCGCGGTTGATCGATCCTTCACGCTCGATCGACTCCAGCAGGCGGATGCGGGTATCGCTCAGGGCCGTTCCGACGTCGGTGTCCAGGGACATGCGGGCGAGATAGCGGGTCGCGTTCATGGCTTTCATCCGTTCTTTATCGTTGCCGGTTTATATAAAGCAAGCCGTATGCCAGTGCTGGATTTCCTGTGGTTCCGTCGCTATAACTCAGCCGAGTACAGTTCATCCGTTGGTGCAGGGTTAGCTTGCCGACAATTCTATGTAGTCAATCATATAACGATGTCGCAAAGGCGACACGGGAGGACTGGCATGAAAATAAGTGCTCGCAACGTATTCAAGGGAACCGTCCTGGCGCTGCAGCCCGGTGCGGTCAATGCGCTGGTGACGATCGATCTGGGCCAGGGCGATAGCCTGACCTCGGTCGTCACCATGGAGAGCGCGTCCTCCCTGGAGCTGGCTGCCGGCAAGGAAGTGCTGGCCATCGTCAAGGCGCCCTGGGTCATGCTGGTATGCGATGGCGACGATGTTCGCCTGTCCGCGCGCAACCAGCTGCGCGGTGTGGTGAAGCATGTCGAGCCAGGTTCGGTGAACAGCGAGGTGACCCTGACGCTGCCGGGCGGCACCGAGGTGACGTCGGTGGTGACCCGGGACGCCGTGAAGGAACTGGGGCTCGAGCCGGGCGTCAGCGCCACGGCGATCATCAAGGCATCCAACGTAATCCTCGGCGTGCCGGCCTGAAGCGACCGGCTGTCCGAGGGGGCGGCGCCCACGGGGCCGCCCTGCCACTGTCCCTCTGCCGCCTTCATCGCCGCGTTAAAAAAGGCTCGTATGCGAGCCAATCAAATGCTCATTACACTCGTGAGCTGCGCTTTTGCCTGTTTTTTGTCTTGCGTCGACAGCCTCACCTACGTTTTCAGAGGCGCGCTGAAAACCTTGCGTCGGCCAACTGCCAGCCCCACGGACGGCGGGAAGAGGTGCCGCTCCGATGGCTGTGCCTCGATCGGTACGGTTCGCTCTGGACGCCGTCAAGCCTCGCCATCAAGGCTGTAGCCTTTGCAACATTGTTATTGGTTCGACTAATAGGAAACGCCGGATCAGCGCATGTGTCGCTAGCTGCAGAAATCCCCGCCTCTTTCTTTCGCCACAAAATATTCAATTAATACAGTTCATTGGGAGCCTTTTTAGACGCGGATGCCGACGCTTTGAGCGGTTTCAATGATGCTGGCACATGGCTTGCTTGGGGGGATTTGTCGTTTCTATTTATATTTGAGAGTAAATAACTAAGCCTCTCTTGGTAGCCGGCAAACGCTGTCTGTCCGGGTTTTTCGGGACCGGGCGTTTCGTCTTGCTTCTACAGGTAGTGCAGCGATCGGAGTCGGCGGACGACGCGACGACGATACCCGTGTGCGCTTCCAGGCCGGCCTGAGATCTGAACCGCCGGCCTTCGACCCTTGAATACGAAAGGCAAAGGAGAATCTGAGATGAATGCACATTGGCTGGCGGGGTTGATCGACTACGGCGTGATCGGGCTGCTGCTGATCCTCAGCCTGGCGGTAGTAGCGGTCGGCCTGGAGCGCGTCTTCAGCTACCGGCGCATCGATCCTGCTGCGTTCGGCGACCTCAAGTCGCTGGAGCTGGAACTGTCAGGGAAGCTGGTGGTGATTTCCCTGGTGGCGGCCAATGCGCCCTATATCGGCCTGCTCGGCACCGTGCTGGGCATCATGCTGACCTTCTACCAGATGGGCATGGACGCCAACATCGACACCCTGCAGATCATGGTCGGCCTGGCCCTGGCGCTCAAGGCCACCGCCGTGGGGCTGCTGGTCGCCCTGGTGGCGGTGGTGTTCTACAACCTGCTGCTGCGCCAGGCCAAGGTGCTGATGCTCAGGTGGGAGATCGCCCATGGATGAAAAGCCATTCGAAAGCATGAACATGATCCCCTTCATCGACATCATGCTGGTACTGCTGACCATTGTGCTGATGACTTCCAGCTTCATCGTCAGCGGCAAGATCCCGGTGAACCTGCCCCAGGCCACCGCCAGCGCGCCGGATCGGAGCGAGCAGCGCACCATCGAGCTCGATGCCGAGGGAGCCATCTACCTGGACAGTCAGCCGATGACCACCGAGGCGCTTGGCCGCGCGATAGAGGAAGAGGACCGGGAAACCGCTTTCCTGCTGCGCGCCGACCAGGCCGTCAGCCTGCAGCATTTCGTCGACGTGGTGGACGTGCTCAAGCAGCTGGGCTTTGGCAAGGTGGCGGTGCAGACGGAGAGCGGCGGACGGTGAACGGCATGCAGGTTTCGTTGACGGCGGCCGGTTCCGTAGCGCCATCGCCGACAGGGCAGCGCACTGGCTTCGGTCTGGGGCAGGGTTTCATGGTGTCGCTGCTGCTGCATGGCGCTCTGCTGACGCCCTGGCTGCTGCGCGACTACCTGACCGCGCCGCCACCCAGCCAGGAGCAACTGGTGGTGGAACTGTTCGGCATGGTCTCCGCCCGCCAGGTGGAGGAGCGGGTTGCCGGTGCCGATATCGACCAGCCGGCAATGGACTCACCCCCGGACGCGCCACCGCCGCCGCCACCGTCCCCTCAAGCGCCACCGCCTCCACCGCCACCGGAGGAACCTCGGGAAATGCACAGGGAGTCACCCGCGCCCAGTCCGGTGCAGGTCGAACCGATCGCCGAACCGCAGCCGCCCGCGCCGAAGCCGCCTGCGCCCAGTTCGGATTCCCCCTCGACCCCGCCGACACCGACACCCAGGCCGGTGGTCGAGAGCAGCGCACCCCAGGTCCGGGGAGCCGAAGAGCAGCAGCAACAGCAGACCCTGCGTAACCAGGATGCCGAAGCCGATGCTCTGCGCCGCTACCTGGCCGAACTGAAGAGGGCGATCCAGTCCCACCTGGACTACCCGGCGGAGGCGAGGCGGGCTGGCCAGGTCGGCGTGCCGGTGGTGAGTTTCCGTCTTGGCGAGGATGGATATATCCAGGCCGGTTCTCTGCAGGTTCGCCGCAGCAGTGGTTATTCGCTGCTGGATCGCAAGGCATTGGAGGCGGCCAAGGCCAGCGCGCCCTTCGAGCGGCCGCCCAGGGCCATGGAGGTGGCCATCGCGGTGTCCTTCGTACAGGAGCGCCCGAAGAACTGATCCAGCAGCGAACCAGCGGTCATTCGAACACCCTTGAAGGCTTAGCCACGTCGCCAGGGCCGTTGCCGCTTCGTCGCGAGCCGCGTTACTGCGAGGAAGCTCTCGCAGGCAGGAGGGTCGCGAAAGGCCGCTTACCTTCGAGAGCCGGCATGCTTGCGCTGTGGCGCGATCTGCGTCGCTCGCCGTTCGTATGAGCCAGCAGGCTTCATGGCTCGCGCCTTGCTTTCGCGCGAACGGGCTCCGGCGTGGCTGAAGACGGCGGCGCTTTGCCCAATACCGCACAAAGTCGCGTGCGGTCTGTAGCAAAGCAGACCAATAGGCTGTTCAAGGATCAACGAAATCAACGGGTTGGGTCAGGGCACGGGCTTTGCTGTGTTGCCTCCACCGTTCTGCATGGCCGTCAGGAGCCCGGGAAAAACATGAAGCTGCTTATCGATAGACCACACGTCGAGGCGCTGGTCCGGGAATTCCCACCGCTGGCTTCCTTGACCGAGCAGTTGAAGTTCGGCAACAGGGCCGAGGTGCTTCTGGAGCAGCTCGACGCGGCGCAACTGGATTGTCTGCATCGCCTGTACCTGGCCGCCGGCCCGGCGATGGAGCTGCGCGCCGCTCAGATCGCTGCCCTGCGGCGGGCATTGGACGAAGGAAATGCGCGCTATGCCGAGGGCGATCTGCAACGGATGCTGCCGGCCCTCGCCGAGTTCCTCGTACGCGATGCCAGCAAGGGCTGGCTGTTTCTCATGAACGCCGCCGGCAAGCCGCTCGCCTATCTGGTGACCCGCCTGGACTACACCCCGCCGGGAGAAGAGGAGAGCGGGCGTATCCTGATCGAGTTGAAAGCCAATGCCATGGCGCGGATCGCTGTACTGACCGTGCAGATACTGGAGCGTGATCTGGCTGGGCGGACGCTGCCGGAAATCCTGATCGCCAAGGGGTTTCTCAAGGAAACCCCGGAATTGCTTGCCGCCTACGAACACTCGGCCACGCGTTTCTTCGACTGGCGTTCGGAGTATGGCCGGCAGTTCTCCGCATCCGGTACCGGCATATTCGCCGAGGACCCCAGCGCCAGCCACCGTACCACCGACTGGTCGCGCAAGAGCCGGGTGGTGCTGTCCTCCAGCGGTGGCTTGGCGCGGCTGGTGAACGACGAGGCGATCCTCAAGGACCGGGCGCTGGTGCTGGACGCTCCGGGCGACGTGTTGGGCAAATACCTGCGCAAGGCCGGGCGTAGCCTGCGCTATGACGAAGGCGTGGAGAAAACCGCGGAAGCCTTGTGCCGGGAGATTCCCGAAGGGTTGTTCCGCGAGCTGCCGGTGCATGGCTATGTGCTGATGTACCACCTCGAGCTGCACCATCACCTGTGGGTGCACGTCGACGACATGCGGCCTTACGAATACCAGCCCCAGCTCAAGGAAAAGCTGATCCTGCCGCCGGAGCAGACTGACCTGATCGACATCCTCACCGCCGAGATGGATGTGCTGATGGACGACATCGTCGCGGGCAAGTCCGGCGGCACCACGGTGCTCTGCGCGGGCCCGCCGGGCGTGGGCAAGACGCTCACCGCCGAGGTGTACTCGGAGATCATCCGCCGGCCTCTGTACCGGGTGCATTCGGGGCAGTTGGGCCTGAGCGTGGCGGAGATGGAAACCACCCTCAAGGCCACCCTGACCCGGGCCCAGCGCTGGGGCGCGGTGATGCTGATCGACGAGGCCGACGTGTACATCAAGCGCCGCGACGACAACATCGTCGCCAACGCCGTGGTGGGCGTGTTCCTGCGCGTGCTCGAGTATTTCAACGGTCTGCTGTTCCTCACCACCAACCGCGTCGACGATATCGACGAGGCGGTGGTTTCCCGCTGCATCGCGCTGATCCGTTACTACCCGCCGGGCCTGGAGGACCGCCAGCGCATCTGGGGCGTGATGACCGCCCAGTTCGGCCTGGCGGTGGACGACGGGCTGTCGCGCCTGCTCGCCGAGCGCTTTCCCCGGGCCAGCGGGCGCGATATCAAGGGGTTGGCCAAGCTGGTGGCCAAGTACTGCCAGCACAAGTCGGTGGCGCCGAGCCTGGAAGTGTTCCAGCGTTGCAGCCTGTTCCGCGGCATGGAGATCGGCGAGGCCGGCTGAACCAGGCATGAGGCTGGCCGATGCGCCGTCCCGGTTGCCCGGCGATGGGATGTGGGGCCGCGAACATGCGGCTGATCGTATTGCAGCATGTTGGAATGGGCGAGGTCGGGCGAGTGTCGCGTCACAAATGCTCTGTCGCTTGTCGTGGGCGCGGATTCATCGGCGAATTTCGCGGTTGACGCGATATGGACCGACTGGGACGGCGTTCACGCGGCGGGCATTTTCCGCTTGCGGCACGCAGGTCGCGCGAATACTGTTTTTTCATACAGTATCTGGCCGGCAGGTGCAGGGATGGGCAGCACGACCAAGAACCACCTCCTCGGCTATTCCACCAGAACCCTGATCTTCTTCACTGCCGGGGAAGCCGGCGGCATCGATGCCTCGGTGCGCATCGCACCGATCCGCAGGAGCAGCTCAAGTCGTGCCTGCAGCGCTTCTCCCGTACAAGGACGTACAGCATGCCCAAACTTCCTTTACTCGACCCCAAGCTAGACGTGATCTTCAAGCGCCTGTTCGCCGAGGCGCCGGACCTGTTGGCCGATCTCATCAATGCGGTGCGCAGCGATGAGCCGCCCATCGTCGAATTGCAGGTTCTCAACCCGCAGATCGCCCCGGAGGAGCTCACCGGCAAGTTCATCGTGCTGGACATCCTTGCCCGCGACCTGACTGGGCAGTTGTTCAACATCGAGATGCAAACCCGCAACCACGCCGGCTGGCCCTCGCGCAGTCTCTACTACCTGGCCCGCAACCTGGGTCGGCAGTTGCAGGGCGGGGAAGGCTATCATCAGGTGCAGCCGGTGATCGGCATCCACCTGATGGACTTCGATCTTTTCGGGGAGGCGCAGGCCTGCTGGGCTTTTGAATTACGCGACCGCCAGCGCCCCGAGGTACGACTGGACCGTAGCCTGCAACTGCACCTGATCGAACTACCCAAGGCCGATCGACTGCATTCCCAAGCTGGCAGCGCTCTGGCAGACTGGGTTGCATACCTCAAGCATTGGCAGGAGGACAACCTCATGCAAAGCATCGAAAGCCCCGCGGTTCAGAAGGCCCGTGAGCGCCTGCAGGCGCTGTCAGCCGACGACGAGGCCCAGCGCCTGGCGTTCGTCCGCGAACGTGCGCTGCGCGACGAGGTGACGGAGAAGGCGGAGGCCGAGGCCAAAGGCCGGGCAGAGGGTCGTGCTGAAGGAGAGGCTATCGGGCAGGCCAAAGGCCAAGCCAATACCCTGCGCCGCCAATTGCAGATCAAATTCGGCGAGTTGCCCGACGCCCTCGAACAGCGGCTGCAGACCGCCAGCGAAGCCGAGCTGACCGCCTGGGCCGAGCGGGTATTGTTCGCCGAAGGGCTTGAGCAGGTGTTTTCGGGCTGATCGGGTGGTGTCGGTAGAGGGCCGTCCAGGCGGAAATTCGCCGTGCGAGTTTCCGGCACCAGCGACAGGCATAGGGCGGGTTGCAACCCGCCATTGCGAGGCCGGGTGTAGTGCAATGACCGCGCGGGTTTCACCCGCCCTACGGGGCTGCAGACCGCCAGCGAAGCCGAGTTGGCCGCCTGGGCCGAGCGGGTATTGTTCGCCGAACGGCTTGATCAGGTGTTTTCGGGCTGATCGGGTGGTGTCGGTAGAGGGCCGTGCAGGCGAAAATTCGCCGTGCGAACTTCCGGCACCAGCGACAGGCGTAGGGCGGGTTGCAACCCGC
>NZ_JADDIX010000091.1:61809-80366 GCF_015070855.1 Pseudomonas lopnurensis | reverse complement strand
GCGGGTTTCACCCGCCCTACGGGGCTGCAGACCGCCAGCGAAGCCGAGTTGGCCGCCTGGGCCGAGCGGGTATTGTTCGCCGAAGGGCTTGAGCAGGTGTTTTCGGGCTGATCGGGTGGTGTCGGTAGAGGGCCGTCCAGGCGAAAATTCGCCGTGCGAACTTCCGGCAGCAGCGACAGGCGTAGGGCGGGTTGCAACCCGCCGTTGCGAGGCCGGCCACGTGCAATGACCGCGCGGGTTTCACCCGCCCTACGGGGCTGTCGTGTTCATAAGCGATTCATTTCAAGCGTTGATCAGACCGATGGAAAAACGGCCGCGGCCTCTGCCGCATCGCCACCCCACCGAGGACGAAATGCCGAAAAACCGGGGCTCCCGCTTTTTCCATATAGGCATATGGCCCTCCCGCCCCTAGGGGCGGGAGGGTGGAACCTCAGAAGCTCAACCCCCAGAGCGCCAGTGCGGCCTGGCCGGCCGGGGTGGCCAGCCAGTCCAGCAATGCCTGGGCGGCATCGCTGGCATCGGTGTCGCCCGGGTCGTAAATGACCAAGGCGCCCTGATCGTGCAGGTCGTAGTCTTCGCCTATGAAGCCCCGGTAGGTCCAGCCACTCGGAAGCGCCAGGACACCGGTGCCCGAGTAGTGAAGGGCGCTGGGGATAAAGCCCGACTGCACACCACCGGTGACCCCGCCGCCGAGGTCCACAGCCTCGTTCACCGCCTCGATCGGCGAGAAATACTTGAGTTTGCCGGCCGCGTAGGCGGCGGCGGTGTCGATGCCATAGAACTCCTCCAACGCCTGCTCGCCAGCCACGCCGTAGGGGCCCATGCTGGGCTCGCAGACGCCGACGGTGGTGTAGTTGGCTGCGAAAACCGCCGGGTCGATATTGGTTAGGTCGATGCTGGCAGGCGGTGTTACGGCGCCTGAAACATGGATCAGCCGCCCCTGGGAGAAGACCGCCGCATAGGAGGTTTGGCCCGTGCCATCTGGGCCATAATCCTCCGCGATAGCCTCCGGAAACTGCATGTCGGCGGAGAGGAACAGAGTGTAGGGATAAGTCGAGGGGGAGGCTTGCAGGCCGTTCACGATCTGGTTGCGCAGCATGCCGGACGGTAGGCTACTGGTGACATGGAACTCATCGCCACTGGCTGATGGGTTGGCCAACTTGTAGGCATCGATCACCGGCCCCTCAACCCATTCGGGCGGTGACACCGAATCGTCGAGGTAGCCGAAAGATCTGGCCAACAAGGGCGCGGCGCCTACTTTTACAATTGTCATGACTGAACTCCTTCTCTTCACTAAATGAGGCCCGCCTGCCGGCGGGCCGTTATCGGGGCCTTCCGGCCCTGGTTACTGCGCGGCAGGGCAGTCCCCGCCCGCGCAATCCTCGTCGTCCAGGCGATAGAGCACGCCATCCACCTGGATGGTCTGGATATTGGTGGAAAAGCTGGTCGAGCCTTCGGCCTGGCCCTGGCCGCCGTGGGCGCTGCCGCTGCCCTCGTGGCGGGCCGCGATCAGCTCCAGGGACGGATTACTGTTACCGTCGAAAGCTATGCGGGGTGCGGACTGCTGCGCGGTCTGGACAGCAGCCTGGTAGGCCGCGGCAGGCACCTCGGTGGGCAGGTCCCGGGTGGGTTCCTCGCCATCCTGGCCGGGCGGCGGGTTGCCCTCCCCTCCGGAGGGTGGCGCCCAGTTGCTGTCGATGATGGTGCCTGTGTTTTCGCCGACTCCCCCACCGGATTCCCAGCCATTGGTCTCCAGGCTACCGGTGGCCGTGGAGCGGCTGAGGGTTCCGAGGTTGTATCCCACGAGAGTTCCGCTCCGGCCGGCGCCATTGACGTCCCCCGAGGCCGTGGAGTCCTCGATGAGTCCTCCATTCGTGCCGGCCACTCCGCCTGTGTTGGAGCCCTGCACGGTCCCGCCATCCACACCCTCGCGCTCCTGGGTCGAAACGTCGCCATAGGCGTGGGAGTCTCGGATGACCCCGCTCTCGTTATTGGTTCCTACCAACCCACCGGTGCCGCTCCATCCCTCGACATTGCCGGACGCCCAGGAGCGCTCGATCAGCCCAAGGTTCCACCCGGCCAGCCCCCCGGCCCTCGCCGTGGATGCAAAAACATTCCCGGTCGCCCATGAGCCCGTGATGTTGCCGTAGTTGCGCCCGACCAGGCCGCCCACATTACTGGTCCCCCTCACGCTCCCGGTCGCCGACGAGTTGGAAATATCGCCGCCGCGATCGTTGTAGCCGACCAGACCGCCGACGTCGCTGTAGAGGCCCTCGCCGACGTCGATATCGCCGGAGGCCGAGGAGTTGCTGACCGTGCCGCCGCCGGAGAGGTCCCCGACCAGCCCGCCGAGGCGTCCGCCTGTCGAATGGATGAAGGGGCTGTTGTTGATGGAGTTGTCGTAGGCGGTGATATTGCCGCGGGCTTCGGCGTTATTTATAGTGACTGCGTAGCCGCGCTGGGTAGTAGTGGGGCCGGTACTGCTGGTGGCGGAGCCGACCAGGCCGCCTACTGCGTAGCTGCCCAGCACGTCGCCGGTGGCCCGCACGGTCTCCAGGACGACGTTGCCGTACTGGGCGCCTACGGTACCGACCAGGCCGCCCACCGACCTGGCAGGGCTCGCATCCACGTCCGCCGTGCTCTGAGAGGAGTCCACCCGAGCGCCGGGCACACCATAGACATTACCGCTGGCCCAGGCGTATTCCAGCCGGGTGGTGGCGCCCTGGGCCTCGCTGCCGGTGCCGCCCATGCCGCCGATCAGGCCACCGATGGAACTGGTGCCGGTGACGTCGCCGGTGGCGTAGACGTGGGTGAGGGTGCTGGCCACCACCCCGCCGACCAGCCCGCCCAGGGTTCCGGCCGAGCCCCATTCGCCGTAGACGCCGGTCACTTTCACATCGGCATGGGCCCGGTCCACGGTGGCGTTGAGCAGATAGCCGATCAGGCCGCCCATGGCGCCGCTGCCATACTCCAGGTTGCCGCTCATTTGCGTATGGCCGTTGACCTCGCCGCTGGCCCAGGCGTTCTCGATCTGCACGCCGTCGCCGTAGCCCAGCAGGGTGCCCACCTGGAGCGCGCCGGCGACGCTGGCGTTGCTCAGGCCGATATCGCGGATCACGCTGCCGGGGGTGGCCTCGCCGACCAGGCCGACATTGCTGCTGTCGTGGCCGGCGTCGATGCTCAGTCGGTCGATGACGTTGCCGAGCCCGGCCAGGGTGCCGGACAGGCTGGGAAGCAGCGCACCGGCGTAGGTGCCGGCAAGCGAGGCGTCGATATCCCGGGCCAGGGCGTAGTGGCCGCTGCCGTCGAGGCCGGCGAAATCGGCCATATCGCGCAGCAGTACATAGTCGTTACCGTCGATGACCAGGCGGGCGTTGGCGCCGCCCAGGGTGATGCCGGCGCCGGCGTGGCCGGTGGGGTTGCCGTCGTAGTCCAGGCGGGCGCTGTCGATCAGGTAGTCGCCGTCGATGACCAGCCCGGCCCGTTCGCCGCTGGCGGCGAGGCGGGCGTTGACGCGGATGGTGCCGCTGGCGCCCAGGCCCAGGGTGGTGTCGTCGACCCAGGCCAGGTCCTCGCCCAGGGTCAGGTCGCCACCCACGGCGTTGAGGGCGAGGCTGCGCTTGGCCAGTTGCTCTTCGACGAAGGCGACGCCGTGGCTGGCCTCATCGCCGCCAATGGCGATACCCGGCAGGCTGAGCGACCAGGTGCCGCTGGCGCCGGTGTCCAGGGCGGTTTCGTCGACGACCAACTGCTGGCCTGCCGTCTCGATCAGCCCGCCGCCATTCGCGGCGGAGACGTCCACGCGGCCACTCACCGTGGTGGTGCCATGCAGGGCGTCGAGGGCATAGCCGGCCAGGCCGGGGCCGGCCGGGTTCAATTCCAGCGTCAGGCTGTCGGCGGCGGCCAGCAGGACCTTGCCGCCGGACGCGCTGACGCTGCCGGTGGAGCTGACGCCGTTGCCGCTGGCCAGGGCCAGGAAGCCGCCATCGACGATAACAATATCGCCCTCATTGACCACCGAGCCGTCGCCGCCCGCGGCGGTGAACAGGAACCTGTCGTTGTCGAAGTCGTCGTCGCCGATCGCCAGGGTGCTGGCCAGCAGGCCGCCGACGGCGACGCTGCCGCCCAGGGCGATCAGCACGCCGTTGGGGTTGAGGATAAAGACCCGGCCATTGGACTGCAGGGCACCGGCGATCAGGGTCGGGTTGCTGCCCAGCACCCGGTTGAGGACGATGGACTGGCTGCCCGGCTGGACGAACTCGACGGTCTCGCCCTGGTTGATGGAGAAGGTCTGCCAGTCGATGCGCGACTTGTCCTGGGTGGTGGTGATACGGGTCGGGTCGTTCGGCTGGTCGAAGCTCACGCCGTCGCTGGCGGATATGACGGTGCGGGAGAAGTCGCCCAGGGTGAAGCTGGTGACCGCGCCGACCAGGGTGTAGTTGGGGTTGTCGAGAGCCAGGTTGCCGATGTCCAGGGCGTTGCTGCCCAGGTTCCGGCTCTGCAGGCTGGCGCTGCCGCTGAGGCCCACGCTGTCGCCGGCGACCAGGTTGCCCAGGGCCAGGGAATCGGCGCCGACCTGCTGGGTGCCGGTATCGCTGCTAGTGCCGGTGAGGGTCACGGCGCGCGGGGCGATGGCGGCGCTGGTGGTCAGGCTGTCGGTGGCGAGGCTGTAGTTGCCGGCCCCCGCGCCGGTGAGGCCGAGCCCGGAGACGGTGACCGTCTTGCCGCTGGCGGCGTTGGCGTCGTCGAACAGGGCGGCGTCGTAGGCGAAGCCCAGGCTGCCCTTGGCGATATCGCCCAGGGCGATGTAGTTGGTCGAGGTGATGCTCGCTGTGGTGCTGGCGGAGCCGTCGTAGACCTTGCCGTTGGCGACCGCGGCCAGGTCGGAAGCCTCCAGGGCCTTGGGCGCGATAGTCGAGTTCTGACTCCAGGTATCGCCATTGAAGTAGTAGTTGGAGGCCTTGCCACCGTTCTCGCCGTCCGCGATCAGGATATCCGTGACCAGCACCTGGTTGTAGGTGACGGCACCCGACGCGTTGCGCTGCACGTTTTCGCTGGCGTAGGCGGCTGTCCAGCTGACATCGAGTGTCTGTTCGCCGACGAGCGAGTTGTCAAAGAGATTCAGTCCCAGGCCACCGTTCTGCAGGGCCGAGTTGAAGACGGCGGTGGCGGTGCCGTCGTATTCCTTGTTCAGGAAGGTATTGTTCTGGAAAGAGAGCTGCAACGGCGAAACGCTGAAGGTCCCCAGCAGCTCATAGGCGCCGGAGCGCGAAGCCAGGGTGGCGGCGGCATCATAGGTTCCCGCGTCCAGGTAGCCCCAGTCGAGGGCCTCATCGTCCACGTACAGCACCGCGCTGGCGGTATCCCCGGCCTGGAGGCCGTAGACGTAGAGGCTGCCGATGGAGCTTGCCGAGACGGTGCCGTAGGTGGTTGCTGTGCCACTGCCGACATAGAGGGTGGAGAGGCTGGCGAGCATGGGGAAGCCGCCGTAGGCGCTGGTCCAGATGGTCGGGTCGAAGCCTGCATAGCTCGCCAGGTAGGCGGCCGCGTCGCCGGCGATTTCGGTGACGCCTGCCGTCTGGTCCTGGTAGGTGCCGCGCAGGCTGGTCCGATCCACGCTCCAGTAGACGTCGGTCAGCCCTCCTTCGTTGGTGCAGACGAAACCGCAGCGCACCGTCGTGGCCAGGCCCTCCGTTCCCGGCGCGCCCCACCAGGCGTAGGCGTTCTCGATGGTGCCGTGGTTGTTGTAGACGAAGCCGGCGCTGTTTCTGGCATTGCCGCTCAGGGTCCGCCAGGCATAGGCATTGGTGATGGCGCCGTAGTTGTCGTAGACGAAGCCGGCAACCTTGTCATTGGCGTAGTGGAGCGTTCGTGTCGAACTGGTGGCGACCGTCTTGTAGGCGTAGGACTGGTCGATGCTGCCGGTATTCAGCCCGGCGAAGCCACCGGCCCTGGTGTTGGCAGCAATATAGGGAGCAGAGGAGAGTGTGCCCCCAAAGACGTAACCATTGGTATAGGATTTTTCGATGCTGCCCGCGTTGCTGCCGACGAAGCCGCCGAGGTAGATGGGCTCGGCTCCGCTGACGTTGGTCGCATCGAGCCGCAGGCCAAGGGAACTGGTGGAGCTGCTGATCCCATAGTCCACGGCGGAACCGCCGAGGATGCGCCCGTCCTCTGCGTTGCTGCCGACGAAGAGGCCCGCGACTGTGGTGCCCGCGCCCAGGGTGATGTTGCTGAATTTGCTGGCGTTGGCGATCAGCCCATGGTTGACGCCCACCAGCCCACCGACGGTGGGGGCGTTGGTGGCGTTTATGGTGTTGGCAGTGTAACTGTTGGCGATGCGGCCATGGTTGACGTTGGCCAGGCTACCGACCGCCTGGCCATCCGCCGAGCCGTTGATGAGGCCGCTGGTTATGCCCAAGTTGGACACCAGGGCGGAGGCCTCCAGGGTGCCGAACAGGCCGCTGGCCTGGCCGGTATTGTTGCCGTTGTTGAAGTAGGCCAGCGTATGGCCGAAGCCATTGAGGTTGCCGGAGAAACTGGCGATGGACTGGTCCCGGAAGTCGCCGAGGTCGGCGCCCAGCACGTAGTGGCCGTCCGCCTGGATCGCCGCCAGCCCGGCGGCGTCGCTGATGACGGTGTGTTGCGTGCCGTTCAGCGTAACCGTGCCGCTGCCGGAGAAGTCGATACGCCCGACGAACTCCCGTGCCCCCTGGGCCATGTACAGACCGTAGGGCACGCCGTCGGCATCGGTTCCCGTGCCGTAATTGGCGACGAAGCCCGCCTCGCCAGTGGCGGTCATCACGTCGTTGACGTTGATGTTGTTGGTGGCGCTCAGGGTCAGGGTGTTCTGCGACCAGTTCACCGCATCGTCGATGTCGATATCGCCGCCCTCGCCGCTGCCGTCGGTGGACCGGATCTCGACGTTGCTGCTTTGCAGCGCCGTGGTGAGGGCCGCGCCGGTCATGTCGCCGCCCTCGCCCACGGTGAAACCGTCCGGGTCGATCAGCCAGGTGCCGGTTTCCCCGGCTGGCGCGCGGGTGTCGACGGCGATGCCGGTGAGCTCGAGCTGCTTGCCGCTGGTCTCGACCAGGCCGCCGTCGCCGCCCTCGGCGCCGCCGCGGGCGGAGAAGCGGCCCTGGGCCGTGGTCTCGCCGTCCGACCAGACGACGATGCTGCCGCCGTCACCCGTGCCGCTGGCGTCCGCCTTCAGTGTGCTGCCGGCATCCACGCTCACCCGCTCGGCATGGGCCAGCGGGCCGCCGCCCTGGTAGCCACCTCCGACCTCGATGCTGCCGCCGCCCGTGGCGCCTGAAACGTCCAGGCTGGCGCCTTCGAGGGCGATGGTCTCGCCGGTGACCTGGATGCTGCCGCCGTTGCCGGTCTCGCTGCTGGCGTCCAGAGTGCCGGCGACCAGGACGGTGCCGCTGGCGCCGCCGTTCAGCACGATCTCGCCGCCCCGGTTCTCCAGGCTGCGGGCGCGGACGATGCCCTGCTGGTTGACCAGGTTCTGCACCAGGGTCTCGGCGGCGCGGGCGCTGAGGATCACGCGGCCGCCGTCGGCTTCGATCAACTGGCCGTTGTGCACCAGGGCGTCCTTCAGGCCCTGGTCGATCTCCACGCTGAGCAGGCCGTCGCCGGCGAAGTCGAGGGTGATGGCGTCGCCGGCGGCCAGCGCCACCGTGCCCAGGTTGGCGACGATGATCCCTTCATTGCTGACCCTGCCGCCGAGCAGGGCCACGGCGCCACCATCGGCCGCCTGGATATGGCCGAGGTTGGTCACGGCGGCGTTGTCGCCGTTGCCCTGGAAGCGGTAGTCGCCCGCCAGGAAGTCCTGGTCGGCGATGTCCAGGGTGGAGGCGACCAGGCCGCCGACGCTGACCTGGGCATTCTGGCCGAACAGCACGCCGTTGGGGTTGACCAGGAATACCTGGCCGTTGGCCTCGAGCGTGCCCATGATCTTCGAGCCGTCGCTGCCCAGCACCCGGTTCAGCGCCACGGCGGAGGCGTTCGGCTGGTTGAAGGTGACGCTGTGGCCTTCGCCGATATCGAAGCTCTGCCAGTTCGTGATCAGCTTGTGGCTGGCCTGGTCGATGACCATGGCGTTGCCGGCGCTGCCGATGGTGCCGTTGCCGTGGACGATCTGCCCGCCGGTGGGCAGGTCGGCGGCGAGGGCCGGGCCGGCGCCCAGCAGCAGGGTGCCCACCAGGCCGGCGGTCCGCCCGGCCTTGCTGCGACTGCGGGTTCCTTCGGCGGCGACCTGGAAAACGCCCAGGCTGCGGTTGAAGACGGTGCGGTAGATGCGATTCATGGCGTGTCTGGCCTCGTGTTGGCTGGGCTCTCTTGGTGTTGGCTGGTTTTTTCGGTGCTGGTCGTTTCGGTCGCTTCGTTTGTCCGTGAGCGGAGTTCGCGGGCATGGCCCGCTCCTACAGGCTCCTCCCATGGGCGCCTAGAACAGCCAGGCGGCCGATACCCAGAGCCTGGGTGCCTTGTGCGTGTCGCTCTCGGGGGCGGCATTGCCCAGGCGCCAGGCGGCGCTGGCGTCGAGCCGCCAGTGCTCGCTGGCCCAGGCGACGCCGATGCCGGTGGCGCTGAGGCGGCGGTGGTTGTCGCCGTCGTCCCAGGGGTCCTTGCTGACGCGGATGCGACCGTGGTCGGCGAAGGTGGACAGCTGCCAGTTCGGCGTGAGGGCGTAGCGCAGCTCCAGGTTGCCGAGCCAGCCCTCGTCGCCCTGGGCCTCGCCCTGGGGGTAGGCGCGCACGCCGTAGGCGCCGCCCAGGCCGAACTTCTCCGAGCCGTCCAGGTTGCCGTCGGCCCACTGGCCGCGCAGGCGCAGGAGCAGGCTGAAGCGGTCGGTCAGGCGCTGCAGGCGGACCAGGGTCGGGCGCAGTACGTCGAAGTCGCCCTCGGTGCGCGCAGTGAGATCGTCGATGACGCGGTCGTACGGGCTGCGCAGGGACAGGTCGCCGTGGCTCCAGCCCAGGGAAAAACTGGTGAGGCCGCCGCCGAACAGGTCGTCGCGGGCGTTGCCTTCCAGGGCGAAGGTGACGACCTCCGAACGCTTGCGGCTTTCGGTGTCGAACAGGTCGATCTCGTCCTTCAGACGCTTGTTGTCGTACTGCAGCCGGGCGTTCAGCCAGAACGGGCGGCTGACGATCAGCGGCTGGTTGACGAAGACGCTGCCGGTATGGGCAGTGCCGTAGGCGTCCAGGTCCTGGAAGTCCTTGCCCAGCTCGTACTCCATGTAGGAGTAGCTGGCGCCCAGGCTGGTGCCCCAGGGGCCCAGCGGCAACTGGTAGCTGGCCAGGTAGTAGTACTGCTTCTCGCGGGTGCCCAGCAGGCGCAGGTCCAGGCGGTCGCCGAGGGCCAGCGGGCTGTTGACGCCGAGGCTGGCGCCCAGGCGGTCGGCACCGGTGAAGCGGTTGCCGCCGTTGTCGTACTCCAGGCTGCCGGTCAGCAGGGGCGTTGGCTCCAGGCCCACCAGCAGGTTGGTGGCACCGGTCTCGTCGCCGGGGCGCAGGGTGGCGCGGGTGGTGGCGCCGGCACGTTCGTCGAGCAGCAGCAGGGCGCGCTCCAGGGCTGCGGCGCGTACCGGGTCGCCGGGCTCCAGGCGTTGCAGCGGCGCCAGGGCGAGGTCGTGCAGGCGGGCATCCTGCTTGTCCACGTCGATGCGCCCGTAGCGGCCTTCGAGGATGGCGATCTCCACCAGGCCGTCGCGGATGGTCTGCGCCGGCACGTAGGCGCGCGCCAGCGGATAACCCTGGGCACGGTAGTGGTGGGTGATGCGCGCAGCGGCGTTCTCCAGATCGCCCAGGCCGAGCTCCTGGCCGCGCAGGTCGGCCAGCAGCGCCAGCAGCTCGTCGCCGGGCAGGCTGTGGTTGCCGCTGAGGGTGAAGCCCTCGACCTGCACGGCGGGGCCGCCGGACGGGGCGCTTTGCTCGGCGGCGCCGTCGTCCGGCAGTTGCAGGTCCAGGGTGCGCTCCGAGGGCAGCGGCGGGGGCCGTTGCAGGTCGCGCAGGGACTGGCCGGCGTCCGGGGCGATCTGTGCGCTGGCGGGCGAGGCGAGGCCGATCAGGGCGGTGGCGAGGACCGAAAGGGAAAATGCTCCGACTGCTTTTTTCATTGACGATGTTCCTCGGCCGTTGGCTGGCAATCCTGGGGAGACTGCTGGCAAAGCTCGGGTGGCAGCGGCATGCCGCCGTCTATCACTTCATAGGGTTGGTCTGGCTCAGGTTGCATCCGGGCGACCCTGTCGCTCAGGGTCCTGGCCAGCTCCTGCTGTTGGATATCCCGGAGCAGTTGCCCGCTGGTGGGCGGCTGCTGCGCGTGCTGCCCCGGGTCGTCCTGCGCCTGCGCGGGGCCTGTGCCGAGCGCGGCGAGAATCAGCGCAAGGGCGCCTGTTGTGGTCTTCATGGTCGATTCGCTCCAAGTTGCTTGGTCCGCCATACCGGATACGGCTCTGGCTCCGGTCCGTGCGTCCACCGATGTGCTTCGCACGATGACAATTGCCCGTGGGCATTGTTTTGTTATTTATCCATCTACATAGGGCAAGCCATGTGCCATTACGGCCAAGGCAAGCACGCGTCGCGGGGAATTGACTATTTATGTAAATAAGTAATTGTTTTCAGGTGAATAAAAATGGCCGTCGAATTGGCCTGACGGACAGGCGTTGCGTGGGGTGTGTTTTTTATGTAGTCGAATAGCTACAAAAACGTGACGGCAGGCAGGCCGTGTCGCAAAGGCGACAGAGGCTCGTTCGCTTTCAATGAGGGGTGAATTGCAGCCCGTCCGGTCCGGCCGTCAGGGTTCGCAGGGCCCCGCCTCAGCCGGCGGGCACGAAGGCGCTGCGGCCTGCGGGTGAGCGAAGGATTTCCACTTCCACCCGGTAGAGGCGGCGGATCGCATCCGTTGTCAGCACCTCGGTCGGCGTGCCGTCGGCCACTATGCGGCCTTCCTGCAGCAGGGCGACGCGGCTGGCGCAGGCCAGTGCGTGGTCCGGGTGGTGGGTGGTCTTGAGGATGCCGTAGCCGTCGGCGGCGAGGCGTTCGAGGCATGCCAGCAGGCGCATCTGGTGGCCGAAGTCGAGGCCGCTCACCGGTTCGTCCATGATCAGGATGCGCGCGCCCTGGGCCAGTGCGCGGGCGATCAGGGTCAACTGGCGCTCGCCGCCGGACAGTTCGGTGTAGGGGCGCCCGGCCAGCGCGCCGATGCCAAGCTGGGCTATCGCCGTCTCCACCGCTTCGCGGTCGGCTGCGCCGGGTGCGGCGAAGGGGCCGTGGTGAGGCAGACGGCCGAGACCGACCACCTCGCGTACGCTGTAGGGAAACGGCGCCACGTGGGCCTGCGGCACATAGGCGATGCGCCGGGCCAGGGCGCGTCGCGACAATGTGGCGAGCGATGTGCCATCCAGGCTGACGGTGCCGCCGTGGGGCTTCAGCAGGCCGAGCAGGCAGCGCAGCAGGGTGGTCTTGCCGGCGCCGTTGGCGCCGAGCAGAGCAAGGATTTCGCCGGGCGCCAGAGCCAGGTCGACGCCGTCGAGTATCCTGCGCTGGGCGCGGCGCAGCAGCAGTCCGTGGCCGCGCAGGACGCCCTGGCCCCGCGTCATCGTCCCCACCCGTTGCGCGCCCGGTGCAGCACCAGCAGGAATACCGGGATGCCGAGCAGCTCGGTGACGATGCCGATGGGGATTTCGCTGCCGGTCAGGCTGCGTGCGAGCAGGTCGGCGGCCAGCAGGAAACTCGCCCCGAGCAGCGCCGAGGCGGGCAGCAGCAGGGCATGGCCGGGGCCGCAGAGCAGCCTGGCGACATGCGGCACGATCAGCCCGACCCAGCCGATCATGCCGGCCAGCGAGACGGTCAACGCGCCGAGCAGGGTGGCGCAGCCGATGACCATGTAGCGCACCGTGCCGACCGGTACGCCGAGGCTGCGCGCCTCGTCGTCGCCCATCGCCAGGGCGTCCAGCCAGCGTCCGGCGGCGCACAGCGCGACAATCGCCAGGCCCATGGGCAGCGATACCCAGAGAACGTCGCGGATATGCACGGAGGCCAGGCTTCCCATCAGCCAGATGATGATCGCCGGCAGCTCGTTGTAGGGGTCGGCGACGTACTTGACGAGCGACAGCAGGGCGGCGAACAGCGCGCCGGAGACGATGCCGCCGAGGATCAGCATGATCAGCGAACCCTGGCCGAAGGTACGGGCGATCGTCACGGCGATCGCCACCGCGGCCAGGCCGCAGGCGAAGGCGCTGACCTGCACCAGCAGCCAGCTGCCGCCGAGCAGCATGCCGGCGGCGGCGCCGAACGCGGCGCCGGAAAGCACGCCGAGCAGGTTGGGCGACACCAGCGGGTTGCGGAACACACCCTGGAAGGCGGCGCCGGACACGGCCAGGGCGGCGCCCACCAGGATCGCGGCGAGCACCCGCGGCAGGCGGATTTCCACCAGCAGGTTGTACAGCAGGTCATGGCGCTCGGGATCGAGCGAGGGTGCGCCTGCGGCGCTGGCGAAAAAGCGCAGCACATCCGTCGCGTTCAGCGGGTAGCGGCCCGAGCCGAGGGCGACCAGGGTCACGGCGCCAAGCAGCAGGGCGAGCGCCGGCAGCAGCGCGAATGCACCGCGGCGCGGCGCGCCGGCGGTGTGCGTGGGGGACGGTTGGGCGAGAGGATGGGTCATCCGGATATCCAGGCGAGAGGGCGAGGCGTCGGCGGGGCGGCGAAGCTCATCGATGCGAATGCTGGTCGCCGGGCAGCGCCACCCGGGTCGCAAGCAGGCTGTCGAGATCGTCCTCGCCCGGCGTCACGCCGAAGAACAGCCGGTAGAATTCCCGAGTGGTTCGCCGTGGATGGAACTGGAAGCGCTGCGGGTGGAATTGCCCGGCGAGCCATCGGATGCCCAGGGCGCGCATGAATGACGGTGGCCGGTCCAGCCAGTTGAGCGGCGTGCGCGGCACCGTCAGTATCTTGCCTTCGCGCACCGCTCTGACGTTGCGCCAGGCGCCTCCTTCCTTGTCGAGGCGGGAGAGAAAGACGGGGTCCTGTACCACGATGAACTCGGGGTCATAGGCCAGTACCTGCTCCAGGCTGACCTTTTCCATGCCCATGACCGAGCTCGGCGCGCAGCGATGCACGTTATGGCCGCCCGCCAGGGCGATGGGTTCGACATGGAAGGAGTTGTGACACTCGGTGGCCAGCCCGTCCGGCCCCTGGGCGTAATACACGCGGGGCCGCTGGGCTTCGGGGACCGCGTCGACGGCCAGCGCTACCTCCTCCAGGGCCTTGCGTATTTCATTGGCCAGCGCCGCCGCGCGTGCCTGGCGGCCGAGCAGTTCGCCGAGCATCTCGAAGGCGGCGGGCCACTGCGCGAGGTTGTCCAGGTCGACGAAGAGCACGGGCACGCCGGTTTTCTCGAACTGGCGAATCACCTGCTCCACATCGCTGGAGCCGATGGTCTCGCCGCTCCAAGCCAGGGCCACGTCGGGGCGCAATTGCAGCACCGTTTCGGAATTGAGCGCGCGGCCGTGGCCAAGCACGCTGCCGACCAGTGGCAGCTCCTGCAGGGACGCCGGCAGATAGCGCTCGTCACCGGGGCGCAATGGCAGATTGAGGCCGACGAGCTTTTCCGGGGCCAGGCTGTACAGCAGGGCGGCCAAGGGCGGTGAGGTACTCAACACCCGTTCGATATTCTCGGGAACCTCGATCTGGCGTCCGATCATGTCGGTGACTTGGCGAGCCGATGCGGCCAGGGGCGACAGTAGCGCGGCGACCCCCAGGCAAAGGGGGAGCCAGCGTGGAAGGGTGAAGCGCCCGCCATGGTTGCGCGGGGGCGGTGCGACCTGGGGATGGCGTGGCGCGGAGTTGGGGAGTGGGGGGCGGTGCTCGGCTCTCATTGCTAGTGCTCCGAAGGCAGCGATCGGCTATCGCCGCTGTCGATCATCGGCCAGCAAGCACAATGCCATGTCGGGAAAATCCTGCGTGGGCTTGCGCGTGCCTTGACCGCAAAGGGCCAGTCCGCCGCGCTGGCGGGGTTTTTTCAATATCGCAATTGCGATAGGTAATGAGTAACTGTCATGAATTTAAAGGGTTGAGTTCACGACATTTCTATATGAATTGTCATATTGAGACGTCGCAAAATCGACAAGGGCGCCGGCCAGGTGCCTTCACAAGGGACGGGTGTGACATCTTCCTGGCGCACGGCGTATTTCGTCTGTCGGCGCGCTCAGGCGCGGTCAGGCGGTTCGCTGAGCAGGTGGCACCGGGGTCGATCGGTACGACGCAACGCCGTGCTGTATTCCGACGCTTCCATGGCATCGTTATTGCCAGTCATATATTGGAAAGAAGGCGAAGACGTGTTCGACCAGCCTTTTTTCTCAACTTGTTCATTTTGATTTCAATGGCTTGAAGATGTTCTGGTCGACGGGCTCGGTTACGGTCGTCCATCGTTATATTTAAAACAATATAGAAAATTGGCGCGTGACATCGTCAGCTTCGCGACAAGGCCCGGCCAGCGGCGTGACGGGCTCCATCGCCGGATTCACTGAGCGCCGACGCCCATCGGCTTCTTCCGACTGATGTCGCTCGGCGGCTGGCCGGGTAGCGATGGCCGGAGGCTGGAGATCTGCAACGTCGCCACGGCGGATTAACCCGGGCGTGTCCCCATGGGCGCGTGCCGTCGGGATCGTTCGCCCGTTGCGACGATTCGGGCGCGTCGATGCGCCCTGTTTATGACCTGGGAGGGATTCATGGAGTACGGCAATAGGAAGGCGGCACCGATGCTGGGCGCCGCCCTGGCGCTCGCCAGTGGGCTGATGGCATCGCTGGCCGGTGCCGAGGAGGTGGTCCTGGCGCCGATGGTGATCATCGGTGAGACGCAGGACGGGCCGGTCGATGCCTTCGCCAGCGAGCGCGAGGAGGCCTCGACCGTGTACCGGCTGGATGCCGAGGAGGTTGCCCTGTTCGGGGCCGCTGGCGGCGGCAATGCCTACTCGCTGGTGTCACGGCTGCCAGGTGTGCAGATGCAACTGGTCGACGCCTATGGCCTGGTCAACATGCAGGGGGGCAATAAGGGCTTGCGGGTACGGGGGGAGATCGCTTCGCATGGGGCCAACGGCACGGTGGAGGGGGTGCCGCTGAACGGCCCCGGCCCCGGCCCGGGATATCTGTTTCTGCTGGACGCGGAGAACATCGACAGTGTGTCGTTGGCGCAGGGGCCGATCGCGCCCGACCGCTTCTCGCTGTATGACACCGTCGGCCAGCTCGATACCCGCATCCTCTGGCCCAAGGCCGAATTCGGCGGCAAGGTTTCGGTGGGGGCTGGCGAGAACGACTTCAGCCGTACCTTCGCCCGCCTGGACAGCGGGCGACTGCCGACTGGCACGGCGATGTTCCTCTCGGGCTCCTCGACCTCGGCGCAGAAGTGGCGTGGTCATGGCGACTCGCCCGAGCGTCATGAGACCTTCGCCTTCGGGCTCAGCCAGGACTTCGGTCGGTTGCAGGCCAAGCTGTTCGTCGCGCACAACGAGATGGTCGGTGACAACTACAAGGGCCTTACCTATGAAGAGGCACGGCACGCGTCCCGCTACGACGACATCGACTACGACCGCTATCCCAGCGGCACCACCGCCGCCGCCTGGGCCAACTGGCAGGGGTATAACCGCCAGTCCTTCGAGACCAGCGCTTTCCTCTCGGAGATCAGCTATCGGCTGGGCGAGCATACCCAACTGGTCCTCAAGCCCTTCTACAGCAAGGAAGAAGGCTACTACCTCTACCCCAATGGCAACTTCGTGCGTCGCTGGGACATCGATCACACCACCTACGGCGCGAGCAGCGAGTTGCACACCCGCTGGGGCGAGACGGGGCTCAAGTTCGGCTACGCCCTGGTGTCCATGGAGCCGCCGGGGCCGCCGAACGCCTGGAGGCACTATCGGCCCGATGCCTCGGGTGGTCTGACCTTCAACAACTGGGCGCTGCTGGCGAAGGTCACCGACCGCCACGAGATGCACAACCTGTTCGCCACCGCCGAGCGCCGCTTCGGCCCGCTGGAGGTCAAGGGCGGGGTGCGCTACGTGCGCGATGTGCTGCCCTCGATCGACTACTACGACACCGCCGGGGTGACCGCCGAGGACTTCGACGACGCCATCGACCAGTCCTCCGGCGTGGTCGATGCGCGCAGCGTGCAGAGCACCACCATCCGCGAGTGGGCACCCTATCTCGGCCTGCGCTACGAGGTGAGCGAGCGCCTGGAGCTGCGCGCCGCGCTGGGACGCAACGTCGGTAGTCCGGCCTTCGATGCTTTTCAGAAGCCGCCGGTCGCCGGGCTTTCCAAGCAAGCGCTGTGGAACGCGAGCGAGATGGAGATCGGCGATACCCTGGATCTGGCCGCGCGCTTCAGTTTCTCCCGCGGCTACTTCGAGCCGGTGCTCTACTACACCCGCTACCGCAACAAGGGCGTGGACATCTACGACCCGGCCTATAACGCGTCCTACACCCAGAACATCGGCAAGGCCCACCAGCTTGGCCTGACCCTGGCCGGCGGCTGGCAGTTGCGGCCCGACCTGGACATGTTCGGCAACCTGAGCTTCATGCGCTCGCAGTTCGACGATGACTTGCTGGTGGGGGTGGGCGACGTGCGTGAGGTGGAGGGCGAGCGCCTGCCCGATGTGCCCGCGCGCATGGCGACGCTTGGCGCGGCGTGGCGCTTCGGCAGGTTTACCCTCACTCCGGTGGTCCATTACATGGGCAATCGCTACGCCGACATCGAGCATACCCAGCGCATGGGGGGCTACGCAGTGGCCAACCTGGATCTGACTCATCGGCTGAAGTCGCGGCATGGCCAGTTCACCACCAGCCTGGCGGTGATCAACCTGTTCGACAAGCGCTACATCGGCTTCAACAACGCCAACGAGACCAGCAACGGCAGCACCTTCTACCCGGGACCGCCGCGCACCCTGGTGGGCAAGTTCTCGTTCGAATTCTGAGGAGGGGGTGGCCATGAGCGAACTGAAAAACAAGCGGTCCTGGCACTGGTTACTGACGGTGCCGCTGGCCTGCCTGGCGTTGGGTGCCCAGGCCGCCGAGCCACTGCGGGTGGCGGTGGTGGGCGGAATCATGCTCAGCGGTGTCTGGGCGCAGCTCCAGCCGCGTCTTGAGGCCGCCACTGGCGAGTCGATCGAAGTGGTGTCGATGGGGCCCAAAGCCCATGTGGTGCCGGCCTTCGCCGAGGGACGCGCCGACCTGCTGGTGATTCACGGCGGCAGCGAGACCTTTGCCCTGCAGGCCCGTGGGCTGGGTGGGCGGGTGCTGCCCTGGGGCTACAACGAGCATGTGATCGCCGGCCCGGCCGACGATCCGGCTGGCGTGCGCGAGGCCCGCGACGCGGTCGATGCGTTGCGGCGTATCGCCGGGAGCGACACCCGCCTGGTGGCCTTTCGCGACCCCGGCAGCCACGAGGGTGTGCAGCGGCTGATCGGCAAGGCGGGCGTCATGCCTTCGCCCGACTGGCTGCTGGTCGATGAGACCCGCGACCATCATGCGATCCTGGGGCAGGCCTCGCGCCAGCATGCCTACGTGGTGGTTGGCGCCATCCCGCTGGCTCGTGGCCGCCTGGCCGGGGAGGGTATTGTGCGCCTGTTCGGTGGTGATCCGCTGCTGCGCCGGGCCTTCGTCACCCTGGAGCCTGGCACGGCTCATCCCGCGGGTGCCGAGGCCCGTGCGCAGGCGGCGCGGTTGGTCGATTACCTGGTTTCGCCGGCCGGCCAGGCGACCTTGGCGGAGGCCGACCACGCGGCCGACGGCCCTTGGATCTACGGCGTGTCGAATGGTCTGCCAGTGATCACAGGCGAGAAGTCTGACTGATGCCCGCCGGGACAAGACCTGCCAGTCGCCTTTCGGGCTGGCCGTGCCCGGCCCTCCTGCCGTCAGGCCGGGCTCTCACAGCGAGCCGAGAAAACCGTGCAGGTCGTCACGTGCCGTCCTTGGCAGCGCGGCATAGCGATCCCGTGCCGCCTGCGCCTCGCCGCCATGCCAGAGAATGGCTTCGGCCAGGCTGCGGGCGCGGCCGTCGTGGAGAAAGCCGGCGGCGTTCCCGGCCTGTACCTGCCCGATCCCCCATAGCGGCGCGGTGCGCCAGTCGCGTGGGCCGGCCAGGTGATCCGGGCGGCCGTCGGCCAGGCCCTCGCCCATGTCGTGCAGCAGCAGGTCGGTATAGGGCTCGAACAGCCGATCGCGTAGCAGGGGCGAGGCGGCGTCCGCGGCGGTGCGCAACTGCGGGCGGTGGCAGGCGGCGCAGCCCAGGGCATGGAAGTGGCGTTCGCCGCGCCGCACGCCAGGCGAGTCGGGATCGCGCCTGGCCGGTGGCTGCAGGTGCGCCAGGTAGAAGGCGATGGTCTGCAGCTGGGCCTCGCTCAGTTCCGGGTCGCCGCCAGCGGGCGCCTCCCGGCAGGCCGTCTGGGCAGGCATGCAGGGTTGCGCCGGATAGGCCCGCGAGGTCAGGCCCAGGTCGCCGGCCATGGCCGCGGCGATCTGGTCGAGCAGGCTGGCGTTGTTGCTCTTGAAGCCGAAGCGGCC
>NZ_JADDIX010000091.1:0-61794 GCF_015070855.1 Pseudomonas lopnurensis | reverse complement strand
AGGCGGCCGCTGCTGGCGTTCCAGACCCGGTTGACCCGGCCCTGCACGCCGTCCGCTCCCGGCTGCGCCGCCATCGCCTGCAGGTCGGCGGTCGCCACGGCATCCAGCAGGCCGAGCCCGAGCATCGCCGGGCCGACACGTGGCGAGGTCAGCACGCCATCGAGCGGACCGTAGGCGAGTTCGCGAAACTCGAGCCGGGGCTGGCGCAATTCGACGGTCTCGCCGTCGGCAAAGGTGAAGGTGCTCGACTGCCAGTGCAGCGCCGCCCGGCCCTCGCCCGGCACGCCGGGAATCCCCGTCTCGTTGAGCTGGTCGCCGTAGACCGGATGCGGGCGGGGCGCGCCATGGTCGCCGGCGCCGGGTACGGACAGTCGTACCAGCATCTCGCGCATGCGTTCCCCGGGTGAATCCGGCGCCCGGCCGCGACCGTTGGCCGGATGGCAGGAGCTGCAGGCGGGGCGGTTGTACAGCGGGCCGAGTCCGTCGATGTCGGTATCCCGCGATGGCGCCACCACCCAGACCTGGCGGAATAGGCTGCGTCCGTCGGCGAAGCGGGGGCGTTGTGCCGGGTCCAGGCCCGGCATGGGCCGGTCGAGGGCCTGGCGCGCCACGGCTTCGGCGGCGACCAGGGAATGTTCGATCTTGCTGTCGTTCTCCGTGGCCGAGGCCATGCCACTCGTCAGCAGCAGCCCGCCCAGCAGCAGGGCGGATTTCATGCGCTGGCCATCCCTGCCAGCAGGACGGCGGCCTGGTGCTGCCGCTGTGCCACCTGCCGGGCCCATTCGCGCTGCTGATCGTCGGTTGCCCGGGATGTCCCTTGCGCCTCGCTGCGCCAGGCGGCGAGCAGGGCCGGATCGGCGGCCTGGTGCGCATCGATCGGCGGCGTGCCGAGCAACTGGCGGACCGCTTCCAGGCGGCGGCCTTCGCGGCGTTCCCGGGCATGCAGGTCCGCCCACAACTGGCGAAGCTCGGCATGCCGGCTCACCAGCAGCTGTTCGAACAGCGCCGCCAACAGCCCGAGGCGGCCGCTCGCCGGATCGGGCCGATAGGCATAGGCGCCGGCCGCGGCGGCGCGGAACGGATCATGGTAGCCGGCCGGCAGGTCCGTATAGACGGAGGGGCGTACCGGCAGCTTGCGGATGTCCGGGGCGGCCAGCAGTTTCTGCCCCGTTGCCGACAGCACGAAGGCGACGAAGGCTTCGGCCGCCTCCGGCTTCTGCGTGCTGGCGGTGATCGCGATATGGCCGGGATTGAGCCCGCCGTGCGCCGGATAGATGAACTGCAGGGGCGCGCCGCCGGCGATCGCCGAGGCGACGAAGAAGTCGATGGACAGGCCGACCGCCGCCCGTTCGCTGCCTACCTCGTCGCTGACGAAGGTCGAGCCGCGCTCGATCAGGTAGGACAGCCCGGCGATCTCGCTCCAGAGTGCCCAGCCGCGCTCCCAGCCATAGGCCTGCAGGACGATGTCCACCATCACCGGGGCGAAGCCGACCCGGCTCGGCACCGGCAGGGCGATGCGTCCGGCCAGGCGCGGATTGGCCAGGTCCGCCCAGTCGACTGGCGTATCCACGCCCAGTTCGGCGAGCTGGCGTGGATCGATGGCGAAGCCGTAACCGGCGATTTCGGTGGCCAGGTAATGGGCATCCGGTCCGACCAGGGGCAGGGCGCCGACGTGCTCGGGCAGGCCGGCGCGGTCGATCGTCAGCGGCCGCCAGGCGCCGGCCTGGCGCAAGGCCTCGAAGGTGCGCGGCGAGGCGGCCCAGTAGACGTCCACGCCACCCTGTCCGGGCTGCGAAAGCTGTTCGAGGGCGTCGTGCGGGCGGCGCCAGACCAGGTTCATCCGGTACTGCGGATAAAGGCGCTCGAAGGCGGCCTCGAAGGCGGCGATGACCGGTTCCGGGTAGCTGCTGAGGATCACCAGTTCGCGCGGCGTGCCGGCCAGCAGCGGGCGCGCCGCGCAAGCGAGGCCGAGGCCGGCCAGGCCGCCGAGCAGGCGTCGGCGATTCATGAGGTGTGGCATGACGAGTGCTCCGGATCAGAAGGTCAGGTTGGCCTGGACGAGAAAGGTGCGGCCCGGCTCGGGATAGCCTTCGCTGTAGGCGTATTCGCGGTCGAACAGGTTGTGCACGCTGGTGCTCAGGGTGAGTCCGTCGTCGAAGTGGTAGCTGCCCTTGAGGCGGTAGACGGCGAAACCGTCCGCCACCTGCACGCCGTCGCTGGAGCTGTAGCGGCGCGAGGCGGCATCGGCGCTCAGCAGCAGCTCCCAGGGACCAAAGGTCCGGCCCAGGCTGGCGAAGGCCTTGTGCCGGGGCGTGTCGGTCAGCCGTACGCTGTCGTCGGAGCGGTTCTGCCGGTCCAGGTAGAGGTAGTTGAAGGCGATGTCCCAGCCCTGCAACTGGCCGTCCAGCACCAGCTCCAGGCCGTTGACCCGCGCCTGGTCGACGTTCTGCATCTGCGAGCACGGCGGGCTGGAGCAGCGCGAGTCGTCGATCCGCACCGATTGCAGCAGGTCGTCGATATGGCTGCGGAACACGGCCATATCCATTTGCCAGCCGGCGCCCAGGGCCCGGCTATGGCCCACTTCGAAGTGGGTGGCGTGTTCGGATTTCAGCCCGGGGTTGGGCACTGCCGTACCCATGCGGTAGGAGTAGCGATCCTTGATGGTGGCGAAGCGGCTCTTGCGGGCCACGCTGAGCCGCCACTGGCTGTCCGCATCCGGCCGGTAGAACAGGCCGAGCTGGCCGTTGTTGCTGTGGTTGCGCCCGCCGTCCTCGTCCACCAGGCCGGTGGAGACGGTGTAGTTCTGCGCCTTGCGGCCATCGCGGCGGTCATGGCCGAAACCGGCCACCAAAGTCAGGCTGTCGCTCAGCTCGCGGCTGTACTCGGCGGCCAGCGACTGGGTGCGGTCCTCGAAGCGCTGCCAGGGCTCGCCGGCATCGTGTTCGCGGTGCACGTCTTCCTTGTAGTGGTAGGCCAGGCGCAGCAGGTCGCGCGAGGTCATCTGCCACTGGTCTTCCAGGCTCAGGCCGTTGCTGTAGTCGCCGTACCAGCTGCGGAAGGCGCGCGGGGTGTTCTGGGCGCTGTAGCTGGCATCGTCGTAGGCGAACAGCGAGTTCTCGTAAGTGTCGTGGTAGGCGCGGAATTTCAGCCGGTGGTCGCCCAGGCCGGTGCTGCTGCCCAGGTAGACGCTGGTCTTGTCCCAGGTCGGCCACTGCCAGTAGCGGCTGCTGCTCAGGCGGCCGGCATAGGGCGGATTGCCCTTTTCACCTTCCTGGCGCACGTAGCCGAGCATGTACTCGTCGCTGTCGTTGGGCGTCAGGCCCAGCTTGAAGGATGCCTTCTGGTCGGTCCGGTAGCTGTTGTGGCGGCGGCCTTCGGCCTGGTAGGGCGCCGTGTCGAAGCTGCCGGGCAGACGGAAATAGTCTTCGTCCAGGTAGGACAGGCCGGCCTGCAGGTACCAGTTGCCCTGGTTGCTGCCCAGGTTGGCGTAGGTCCGCCAGGCGTTGCGTTCACCATGATCGGTGAAGGACAGGCCCCCGCCGACCTCGCCCTCGAAGGCCCGCTGCGGTTTGCGGGTGATCAGGTTGATCGCGCCGCCCAGGGTGTTCGGCCCGTAGATCATGGAGCTGAAGCCCTTGGCCACTTCGACACGCTCCAGATCGAAAGTGGTGAAGCGGCCGAGGTCCGCGTAGCCATCGTAGGGCACGTAGATAGGAATACCGTCGATAAAGATGGGGACCTGGCGCAAATCGAAACCGCGCACCCGGACCATCTCTTCGTTGCGTGCGCCACCGCGGCTGAGGGTCACGCCCGGGAGCAACTCGAGCGCCGTGCCGAGGGTTTCGCGGTCATGGGCGCGGATCTGTTCGCGGGTGACCACGTGGGTTCCGCTCAGGCTGTCTTCGCCGCGGTTGTCGACGATGACGACGCTGCCCAGGTCGATCGGTGCTGCATGGGCGAGCGTGGATATGCCCAGGGCACCTGTGAACAACAGGAAGTGGAAACGCTGGGTAAGCATGGGGGCTCCGTTGGCTCTGTGTTTATGTTCATTTTTTATATAGATAAATGAGCACAAGCCATGCCAAACGGATAAATCTTCATTTCAGGATTTATAAAACCTTGCTGAACAATAGGTTGCTTTTGAGTGGTAATGCTGCTTTGAGCGTTCGGTGCACGCTGATCGCAAAAATGTTTTATATAAGACACTATATCGTTAAATTTTGTCGCAATGCGGACATGACCTCGTCGCCGGTCATTGCCGGCCCTGCCGTGGCTCGATACCGACGGGCGGAGCCGATCAATCGACGGCGATAATGACGTGCGAGGCCTTGATCAGGGCGGTGCAGTCCTGGCCGGTGCCCAGTTCCAGTTCGGCGACGCTGGCATTGGTCACCAGGGCGGTCAGCGTGCGGCCCGGCGACAGGCGCAGCTTGACTTCGCTGCGCACGACACCCGGGATCAGGCTCAGCAGCTTGCCGTGCAGGCGGTTGCGGGCGCTGATCCGCACCTCGGGATCGGGCGACAGCATCACGAAGTCGGCCTTGATCAGGGCCATGGCCATCGAGCCCTCATGCAGTTGCATCTCTTCCAGGCTGTCACCCGACAATGTCGCCTGCAGCGTCACGCCCTCGCCGATATCCAGCGTTACGCAGCCTTCGATGGCATCTCGCTCGATGCGGGTGATGCGCCCGCGGTACTGGTTGCGCGCGCTGGTCCTGAGCGACAGCGCGCGCAATTGCCGCTGGATTTCGACCGCTTCCATCGGCTCGGCGGATGGGGGCGTTTCCTGCAACTGGTGCCAGGCCTCCAGTAGGCGTCTTCCGTATTCGGTCAGGTGGGTGCCGCCTTCGGCCGAATAGTCGATCAAGGGCGCCTGGGACAGGTTGTTCATGGCGTCCACGCAGTCCCAGGCGTTCTTGTAGCTGAGCCGGATCTGCTTGGCGGCGCGGCTGATGGAGCCGGATGCCTCGATCGATGCCAGGAGCTCGAGGCTGCGCTCGGCGTTGCGCAGGGGTATGGGCCCGGGCTGGCGGTCGCTGGGCATCTGTATCTGTATCTGTAATGGAGGGACGTTCATGGAAGGGCTCCTGGGAAATACGGTCTCGCTTCAGTCTGCAAAAAGCATCGCCATGCCGTCGTTCGGGAGAAAACGCGGGTTTTTCAAGGGGTTGGCCTTCTGCTTGGCGGATCCGTGAGTGTTCGGGTCATGACAGGTGGGGCTTATCTATGTCGTTTTGTATATAAGTAAACAGGCCGAAGCCAGAAGTTTCGATCGCCTGTCCGGTCGGGTGGGGCTTGTAGCAAAGGTGACATTCCGCTTCGGCAGGTCCTGTTCGCGACACCCGGCCTCGCCTCCCTCTTATTACAACTTGTTGATAATCATCGTATTTCGCTCCTTCTCGGCAGTGGCATGGCGGTTGCAATTCACCTGGCACAGGTTGCCCCAGGCAGCCGCGTTCAGCCGAGGAGATATGCCGATGATTACTTTGACCGAGAGCGCCAAGAGCGCGGTTAGCCGCTTCATCAGCAACGCCGACAAGCCCACCGCCGGCTTGCGCATCAGCGTCGAGGGCGGCGGCTGTGCGGGGCTGAAATACAGCCTGAAGCTGGAAGAACAAGGCCTCGACGGAGACCAGCGGGTCGACTGCGGCGCCTTCACCGTGCTGGTCGACGACGCCAGCGCACCGCTGCTCGACGGCGTGACCATGGACTTCGTCGACAGCATGGAAGGCAGCGGCTTCACCTTCGTCAACCCGAACGCCAGCAGCGGTTGCAACTGCGGCAAGTCCTTCGCCTGCTAGCGTCCGCTCGAGTTCCGAGCGGGCGCTGGCCACTCGAGGCGACCGGCCAAGACCGGCCGCCCAGTATTCACCGGGAGATCAGCCGTCATGTGGGATTATTCGGAAAAGGTCAAAGAACACTTCTACAACCCGAAGAACGCCGGCGCGGTCGCCGAGGCCAATGCCGTCGGCGACGTCGGCTCGCTGAGTTGCGGCGATGCCCTGCGGCTGTCGCTGAAGGTCGACCCTGACACCGACGTGATTCTCGACGCCGGCTTCCAGACCTTCGGCTGCGGTTCGGCGATCGCATCAAGCTCGGCGCTGACCGAGATGATCAAGGGACTGACCGTCGATGAGGCGCTGAAGATCAGCAACCAGGACATCGCCGATTTCCTCGACGGCCTGCCGCCGGAGAAGATGCATTGTTCGGTGATGGGCCGCGAGGCCCTGCAGGCGGCGGTGGCCAATTACCGCGGAGAAACGCTCGAGGACGACCACGAGGAAGGCGCGCTGGTATGCAAGTGCTTCGCCATCGACGAGGTGATGGTGCGCGAGACGATCCGCGCCAACCACCTCTCCAGCGTCGAGGACGTGACCAACTACACCAAGGCCGGCGGTGGCTGCTCGTCCTGCCACGAAGGCATCGAGCGCCTGCTCGTCGAGGAACTGGCCGCTCGCGGCGAAATCTTCGTGCCGGCTGGCACTGGCGCCAAGGCGGCGAAGAAGAAGGCCAAGGCGCCGCTGGTGACCCTGGAGACCCCGCAGACGGAGCAGACGGCGCCCGCCGCGCCGCGCATGACCACCCTGCAGCGCATTCGGCGTATCGAAACGGTGCTCGAGTCGATCCGCCCGACGCTGCAGCGCGACCACGGCGATGTCGAGTTGCTGGATGTCGAGGGCAAGAACATCTACGTCAAGCTGACCGGTGCCTGCACCGGTTGCCAGATGGCCAGCATGACGCTGTCCGGTATCCAGCAACGGCTGATCGAGGAACTCGGCGAATTCGTCAAGGTGGTCCCGGTCAGTTCGGCGGCTCACAGCCAGATGGCGGAGGTGTGAGATGAACGGCATATACCTCGACAATAACGCGACCACCCGCGTCGATGATGAAGTGGTGCAGGCCATGCTGCCGTTCTTCACCGAACAGTTCGGCAACCCGTCGTCGATGCACAGCTTCGGCAATCAGGTCGGCATGGCGCTGAAGAAGGCACGCCAGAGCGTGCAGCGGCTGATCGGCGCCGAGTACGACTCGGAGATCGTATTCACCTCCTGTGGCACCGAGGCGGACTCCACCGCGATTCTCTCGGCGCTCAAGGCCCAGCCCGAGCGCAAGACCCTCATCACCACGGTGGTCGAACATCCGGCCATCCTCAGCCTGTGCGACTACCTGGCCGAGGACGGCTATACCGTGCACAAGCTCAAGGTGGACAAGAAAGGCCGCCTGGACCTGGATGAGTACGCCGCGCTGCTCGACGACGACGTGGCCATCGTCTCGGTGATGTGGGCCAACAATGAGACCGGCACGCTGTTCCCGGTGGAGCGGATGGCGCAGATGGCCGACGATGCCGGGATCATGTTCCACACCGATGCGGTGCAGGCGGTCGGCAAGGTGCCGATGAACCTGAAGGACAGCGCCATCCACATGCTCTCGCTGTCCGGGCACAAACTGCATGCCCCCAAGGGCGTCGGCGTGCTCTATCTGCGCCGCGGCACGCGCTTTCGTCCGCTGCTGCGCGGCGGCCACCAGGAGCGCGGTCGGCGCGCCGGCACCGAGAATGCGGCGTCCATCGTCGGCCTGGGCGTGGCCGCCGAGCGTGCACTGGCCTTCATGGCGCATGAGAACACCGAGGTCAGGCGCCTGCGCGACAAGCTCGAGGCCGGCATCCTCGCCGCGGTGCCGTATGCCTTCGTCACCGGCGACCCGGACAATCGCTTGCCGAACACCGCCAACATCGCCTTCGAATACATCGAGGGCGAGGCCATCCTGCTGCTGCTGAACAAGGTCGGCATCGCCGCCTCCAGCGGTTCGGCCTGCACCTCCGGTTCGCTGGAACCCTCCCACGTGATGCGCGCGATGGACATTCCCTACACGGCGGCCCACGGCAGCGTGCGCTTCTCGCTGTCGCGCTACACCACCGAGGAACAGATCGACTACGTGATCCGTGAGGTGCCGCCGATCATCGCCCAGCTGCGCAAGCTGTCGCCCTACTGGAGCGGCAACGGTCCGGCCGAGGAAGTGGGCGATTCGTTCGCACCGGTTTACGCCTGATTGTCGCGCGGCCATGGCCGAGGAGGTTCCGCATGTCCATCGTGATCGACGACACCACCCTGCGTGACGGCGAACAGAGCGCCGGGGTCGCCTTCAGCGCCGAGGAGAAGATCGCCATTGCCCGCGCCCTGGCGCAACTCGGCGTGCCGGAGCTGGAAATCGGCATCCCGAGCATGGGCGAGGAGGAGTGCGAGGTGATGCGTGCCATCGCCGGGCTCGCCCTGCCGGTACGGCTGCTGGCCTGGTGCCGGCTGTGCGACACGGACCTGCTGGCCGCCTGTGGCACGGGCGTGGGCATGGTCGACCTGTCACTGCCGGTTTCCGATCTGATGCTCAGGCACAAGCTCGACCGCGATCGCGAATGGGCCCTGGCAGAGGTCGGCCGGCTGGTGGAGGCGGCGCGCAATGCCGGCCTGGAGGTATGCCTGGGCTGCGAGGATGCCTCGCGCGCCGATGCGGAATTCATCGTCCGCGTCGCGGAAGTCGCCCAGGCCGCCGGTGCTCGGCGGTTGCGCTTCGCCGACACGGTGGGTGTGATGGAGCCGTTCGCCATGTACGAGCGCTTCCGTTTTCTCGCCGAGCGCCTGGACCTCGAGCTGGAAGTCCATGCCCACGACGACTTCGGCCTGGCCACGGCCAACACCCTGGCGGCGGTCAGGGGCGGCGCCACCCATATCAATACCACGGTCAACGGCCTCGGCGAGCGGGCCGGCAACGCCGCGCTGGAGGAGTGCGCGCTGGCGCTCAAGCACCTGCATGGCATCGATTGCGGCATCGACGTGCGTGGCATTCCCTCGATCTCGGCGTTGGTGGAGCAGGCCTCCGGGCGCCAGGTGGCCTGGCAGAAAAGCGTGGTCGGTGCCGGAGTGTTCACCCACGAGGCGGGCATCCACGTCGATGGGCTGCTCAAGCACCGGCGCAACTACGAAGGGCTCAATCCCGACGAACTCGGGCGCAGCCACAGTCTGGTGCTGGGCAAGCATTCCGGCGCGCACATGGTCGAGCTGAGTTACCGCGAACTGGGCATCGAGCTGCAGCAGTGGCAAAGCCGGGCGCTGCTGGGCTGTATCCGTCGCTTCTCCACGCAGACCAAGCGCAGCCCGCAGAGCAGCGACCTGCAGGGCTTCTACCAGCAACTGTGCGAACAGGGCCTGGCCCTGGCCGGGGGTGCCGCATGAGCCTGTACCGCGAATGCCGCGACGACGTGCGCTGCGTGTTCCAGCGCGACCCCGCCGCACGTTCCACGCTGGAGGTGCTGACCACCTATCCGGGCGTGCACGCGATCATGCTCTATCGCCTCGCGCATCGCCTCTGGTGTCGCGAGTGGCACTATGCGGCGCGTCTGCTGGGCTTTTTCGGACGGTTGCTGAGCAACGTCGATATCCACCCCGGCGCCCGCATCGGCGCGCGTTTCTTCATCGACCATGGTGCCGGCGTGGTGATCGGCGAGACCGCCGAGATCGGCGACGACGTCACCCTCTATCACGGCGTGACCCTGGGCGGCACCAGCTGGCGCAAGGGCAAGCGTCATCCGACCCTGGGCGACGGCGTGCTGGTTGGCGCCGGGGCGAAGATCCTCGGGCCGATCAGCATCGGTGCCAATGCCCGGGTCGGCGCCAATTCGGTGGTGGTGCAGGACGTGCCGGACGGCTGCACGGTGGTCGGCATCCCCGGCAAGGTGGTGCGCCTGCGCGAAGCCGGCCGGCCCAACGCGCATGGTATCGATCTCGATCATCACCTGATCCCCGACCCGGTGGGCAAGGCCATCGCCTGCCTGCTGGAGCGCCTGGACAGTCTGGAGAAGCAGGTGGAGCAGGGTGGCCTGGTCGCCACAGGCAGCCAGCAGCGGCGCTACCAGAGTTGCCAGCCGGACAACAGCCTGTGTGAAAACGATTGCCCGGCCGTGGCCGGTCAGTGACGGAGCGCGCCATGGACCTGCAGGATTTCGACGGCACCGGCCTGTATTTCGACGAGCCGCGCCTGCCGCGCGTCGCGGCGCTGCTGGTCGAAGCCGCCGCGCAGTACGCCGCCGGCACGGCGGAGCAGCCGCTGCTGGCGGCGCATGCGCTGGCACCGAGCGACCTCAGCGTGCTGGTCGGGCTCTACCGGTTCTATTTCTACCAGCATCGCCATGCCGATGCCCTGCGCATCGCCGCGCAGGTACTGGAAGTGGTCTCGCCCCGTCTGGGACTGCCCACGGCCTGGAGCGAACTCGATGCCGATTGCCTGGCGCGCGTGGCGCCCCAGGCAATCGGCCTGCTGCGTTTTCATCTGCTGGCGCTCAAGGGCGCCGGCTACCTGAGCTTGCGCCTGGGTCTGTTCGGCCAGGGCAAGGCGATGCTGAGCAAGGTCGCCGAGCTCGATGCGGACAACCGCCTCGGCGCGCGCCTGCTGCTCGACGTACTGGCGGCCAACAGTGCCGCCATTTTCACCTTTCCCCCTGCCGCCACCGTGGAGACACGCCCATGAACGAACAAGCCGCCGATATGACGCTGGACGAGGCGCTGGAAGAGCTGGTGTCCGCCGAGGACTTCCTGAACTTCTTCGGCGTGCCCTTCGTGCCGTCCGTGGTACAGGTCAACCGCCTGCACATCATGCAGCGCTATCACGACTACCTGTGCCAGGCCGGTGACATCGAGCACCTGACGGACGAGGTGCGGCATACGGTCTATCGCCAGTTGCTGGGCCGTGCCTACGAGGACTTCGTCGTCTCCGACGCGCAGACCGAGAAGGTCTTCAAGGTCTTCCACATGCACGAACCGCAGACGACCTTCGTGCCCATCGATCAACTGCTGGGCTGAACGCGTGGGAAAACCTTTTCCCATCTACTGCGACCGCTACCGAACGCCCTCGACTGCGTTCGAGTTTTTCTCAAGCTCTGACCGCAGGAGGTGAGCGCCATGAGCCTGCCGCTCTACGAATATGGCCAGGCCGTAAGGCTGATCCGCAACGTGCGCAACGACGGCACCTACCCTGGCAAGGACACCGGCGCCCTGCTGATGCGCCGCGGCGCGGTGGGCTGCGTCTACGACGTCGGCACCTACCTGCAGGATCAGTTGATCTACCGCGTGCATTTCCTCGATCAGGGTTGCACGGTGGGCTGCCGCGAGGAGGAGCTGATTCCCGCATCGGCGCCCTGGATACCCAACCTCTTCGAATTCCGCGACCAGGTGATCGCCACCCGCAGCCTTGCCGTGCGCGGCGAGGTGGTGGTGGAGCAGGGCCGCGCCGGCAGCATCGAGAAGGTGCTGCGCGACCTGCCTGGCGGCATCCAGTACCACGTGTATTTCGGCGATGGCCGGGTGTTGCAGGTGCCCGAGGAGAGCCTGGCCTGGGCCGACGCGCAAACGGGAGGCGAGCATGAGCATTGATCCCGTCGCCAACGGCGTCCGCTACCAGTTGCTGAAGATCGCCCACGAGCGCTTCGGTTGTGCCCCGGCCGCCCTCAGCACGCCGCAGCGCGAGCAGGCCGAGCGCATCGTCGGTCGCCAGTTGCAGCTGGAGGATGCCGTGCTGCACAGCGCCGAGGCCTGCGGCGTGGTGATCCCGGACGAGCAGGTCGACGAAGCCTGGGCGCAGATCGCCGCCCGCTACGAGGACCCGCTCGCGCTGCGCAAGGCGCTGCTCGACAGCGGCCTGGACGAAGCCGGGCTGCGCCAGCTGCTGGCCCGCGAGCTCAAGGTCGAGACGGTGCTGCAGCGGGTCTGCGCCGGGCTGCCGGAAATCACCGACACGGATGTCAGCCTGTACTACTTCAATCATCCGGAGCGTTTCATGCGGCCCGCCACGCGGCTGGCGCGGCACATCCTGATCACCATCAACGAGGATTTTCCGGAGAACAGCCGGGCCAGTGCCTGGAGCCGCATCAACCTGATCGCCGAGCGCCTGCGGCGCAAGCCGCAGCGTTTCGCCGAGCAGGCGCTGAAGCACTCCGAATGCCCCTCGGCCATGGAAGGCGGAAACCTCGGTCTGGTCCGCCCCGGCGTGCTCTATCCGCAGATCGAAGCCTGCCTGTTCGTCCTGCGTGAAGGCGAGATCGGGCCGGTGGTGGAGACGCCGATGGGCTTTCACCTGGTGTTCTGCGAGGCGATCCATCCGGCCGGCCAGCTGACGTTGCAGGAGGTGCTGCCGCACCTGCGCGAGAAGCTCCGCGCCCGCCAATACGAGCGGCACCAGCGAGCATGGCTGGCCGGCTTGCTGCAGTCCGCCCCAACCTTCGTGGAGACGCTGGCCCATGACTGATATCGACAAGCCCTGCTGTTCATTCTGTGGTGCGGAGAAATCGCCGTCGGTCCCCCTGATCGCGGGTAACGAAGGGCGCATCTGCGAGGCCTGTGTCAAGCTCGCCCACCAGGTGGTGACCAGTTGGGGGCAGCGGCGCAAGGCCCAGCAACTGGCTCCGCAACTGCTCACCCCGGCGGCCTACATGCAGCACCTCGACGAGTCGGTGATCGGCCAGGACGCGGCCAAGGAAACCCTGGCGGTGGCGGTCTACAACCATTACCTGCGCCTGCTCAACTGCACCCGCGAGCCGGTCTGCCAGCTGGGCGGGTCGGTCGAGCTGGAAAAATCCAACATCCTCATGGCCGGCCCGTCCGGCACCGGCAAGACGCTGCTGGTACGCACCCTGGCGCGCATTCTCGGCGTGCCCTTCGCCTCGGCCGATGCCACCACACTGACCCAGGCCGGCTATGTCGGGGATGATGTCGACAGCATCATCGCCCGCCTGCTGGACGCCGCTGGCGGCGACGTGCAGAAGGCGCAATGGGGCATCGTCTATATCGACGAGGTGGACAAGCTGGCGCGGCGTGGCGGGGGCGGCACGGCGGTGCGCGACATTTCCGGCGAAGGCGTACAGCAGGCATTGCTCAAGCTGGTCGAGGGCAGCGAGGTGCGCATCGGCAAGGGCGGTCGGCGCGGCGAACACGGCGAGGAGCAGGTGGTGGATACCCGCAACATCCTGTTCATCGCCGGCGGTGCCTTTCCGGGCCTGGAAACCCTGGTCGGCAGCCGCGTGCATCCGCGCGGCAGCGCGATCGGCTTCCATGCGCGGCCGCAGCAGCAGACACCTTCGATCAACGAGCTGCTGGCGGCGTTGCTGCCGGATGATCTCCATGAGTTCGGGCTGATCCCCGAATTCATCGGCCGTTTTCCGATCATCACCTTTCTCCGTGAGCTGGATCACGCGACGTTGCTGCGCATTCTCAGCGAGCCGCGTAATGCGCTGGTCAAGCAATACCAGCAGTTGTTCGCCTACCAGGGCGTGAAGCTGGAGTTCAGCCCGGCGGCGCTCAGCCATATCGCCGACCTGGCGCTGCTACGCGGTACCGGCGCGCGCGGGTTGCGCGCGGTCATGGAAGGTGCGCTGCAGCGCACCATGTTCGAGATGCCGGCGCAGCCGCAACTGCGCAGTTGCCTGCTCGACCTCGACGAGGAGGGCAGCGAACTGGTGGTGCTCAGGCAGTTCGACGAGCACGCCGAGGCGCAACCTGCCGACAGCCGAGCGGCTGCGGCCTCCGCGCAGCGTGCCCAGCTGGTGGTGGTGGATGGCTAGTGTTACGTCAACCATGGAACGCACGCACTGTAGGAGGCGCCTGCGTGTCTTCGATGCCGCACTGTCGGGCAGCAAAGAGGGGGCAACCCCGAGAAAGCCACCTGTGCACACCGCGCCCGTAGGAGCTCGGGGAGACGCCGAGTCCTTGCCGGCGATCATCGGCGTTGCGGCCGATCGGGCTCCTAGCGGTGGGGCAAAAGGATAATCCGCGTTCATACCCGGCAGACGCGTGGGCAAGGTTTCGCCGTTGCCCACCCTACGAAACCGACGCCGGATGCGTGAGAGACTCTGGGGCTGTCGAGATTCATCCGCAAGCTGCAAGCCACGCGGTCGCGACGAAAACAGTCGGTTGGTTGAGCGCAGCGAAGCCCGGCGAGCGATGGGGCAGCCGATGCAGTGGCATGTGTTGGGCTTCGCCGCTTCGCGGTCAACCCAAACTAAAAAAGCCCGGTGCGTCTCAGCGCAGCGGCGGTGCCCAGAGGCCGTTCCCGTTTCGTCACGAACGGGGCGAGGCGGCGTTTGGCGGATCAACTGCCCCAATGTCGCATTGCCGACAGCGGCAAGCGGCTGTCGGCAGCCGGCTTGTGTGGTTTGCGACAGAAGGATTCTATAAAAACTATTTATTTTCAGCTACTTACACTAGAAAAGCGGCTGGCGTGCTTCCTGCTATGAAGTCTTTGCCGAGCGGGCGCGGACCCGGCGAGGTGCACATTCATCCAATAGCAATGAGGTGGCGTGATGGCCAGGATCGGACTTTTCTTCGGCAGCAACACGGGCAAGACGCGCAAGGTCGCCAAGATGATCAAGAAGCGCTTCGACGACGACACCCTGGCTGATCCGCTCAATGTCAACCGCACGAGCGCAGAGGATTTCGCCGCCTATTCGCACCTGATCCTCGGCACGCCGACCCTGGGCGAGGGGCTGCTCCCTGGGTTGAGCGCGGACTGCGAGAACGAGAGCTGGGAGGAATTCCTGCCGCAGATCGAGGGGTTGGATTTCACCGGCAAGACCGTGGCGATCTTCGGTCTCGGCGACCAGGTCGGCTATGCCGACGAGTTTCTCGACGCCATGGGCGAATTGCACGAATTCTTCAGCGAGCGCGGCGCCACCCTGGTAGGGGAGTGGCCGACCACGGGCTACGAATTCACCCATTCGCAAGCGGTGGTGGACGGCAAGTTCGTCGGTCTGGCGCTGGACCTGGACAACCAGAGCAACCTCACCGAAGAGCGGTTGGACGCCTGGCTGCGGCAGATCGCTCCGGCATTCGACTTGCCGCTGTGACCATGCGTTGGGCTTCGCTACGCTCAACCCAGGCGGCCCCGCCGAACCAACGATGTCGGCGGGGATGGTAGGTTGGATCGGACGGCGTTCCGCTGAAACGCGTAGCGTCGAAGCCCAGCTCACACGAAGGTAACGCTTGGCACCCGTCCCGTTGGGGGCTTGGCTTGGTTGTGACCGTGCGTTGGGCTTGGCTGTGCCCAGGCTGCGCGCCCCGACTCAACAGTTGGATGTCGACGGGGTGATCGGGTCGAGACGCGCAGCGTCGAAGCCCAACTCACATGAAGGCGATGCCCAACGTTTCACGGGCTCGCATGAGCCGTTGCCCGGCGACCGTGGGCGGAGTAGCGTGACTGCAAACCGACGATGGAGACTCGCCATGAAGGTTTGCACGTTGATTGCCCTGCTTGCGTTCGCCTTGCCGGTAATACCGGCAGCGGCCAGCGAATGCCCGGCGTTGCTACAGCACGAATTGCCCAAGCTGCGCTCGAAGGAGCGCGTCGATCTCTGCCAGGCCTTCCAGGGCAAGGCGCTGGTAGTGGTCAATACGGCCAGCCACTGCGGCTACACGCCCCAGTTCAAGGGGCTCGAAGCCCTCTATCAGCGCTACCGGGACGATGGCCTTGAGGTGCTGGGCGTGCCGTCGGACGATTTCTTCCAGGAGTCGGACGACGAGGCCGAGACGGCCGAGGTCTGCTACGTGAACTACGGCGTGACCTTCACCATGACCCAGACCCAGCCGGTGCGCGGGCGAGATGCCACGCCGCTGTTTCGCCAGTTGGCCGAACAGGCCGGGCAGGCGCCGCGCTGGAATTTCTACAAGTACGTGGTGGATCGGAAAGGGCGGGTGATCGCGCATTTTTCCAGCAAGGTCAAGCCGGATGATCCGGCGCTGGTCGCGGCGGTGGAAAAGGCTTTGCAACCTGAATAAAGCCCCGGCGCTACCGGCGGTCATAATTGTAGGAGGCGCCTGCGCGTCTTCGTCGCAGCGCTGTCGCGCAGCAAACAGGATGCAGCCCCGAGAAAGCCACCTGTGCACACCGCGCCCGTAGGAGCCCGGGGACGCCGAGTCCTTGCCGGCGATCATCGGCGTTGCGGCCGGCCGTCCGCAAGCGGGCTCCTACCGGTGGGGCAAAAGGATAATCCGCGTTCATACCCGGCAGACGCGTGGGCAAGGCTTCGCCGTTGCCCACCCTGCAAACTGGCTAAATCTCTAAAATTTATCCAATCAAAACAAAGCGTTATTTTATGTTTGATGAGAGCCGTCTTGCTGGCGATGGCCATTCAACGGCATCGCCAGCAAGGCTGCACACTCCGCTGCTCAGGCGGCCTTCAGCGTCGCCATGTCGATGACGAAGCGGTACTTCACATCACTCTTGAGCATGCGTTCGTAGGCCTCGTTGATGTCCTGCATGGAAATCATCTCGATGTCCGAGACGATGCCGTGTTCGGCACAGAAGTCGAGCATCTCCTGGGTCTCCGCGATGCCGCCGATCAGCGACCCGGCGATCCGCCGGCGCTTGAAGATCAGCCCGAACACGCTGGGCGACGGGTGCGGTGAGGCGGGGGCGCCCACCAGCGTCATGGTGGCGTCGCGCTTGAGCAGATTGAGGAAGGCGTCCAGGTCGTGCGGGGCGGCAACGGTGTTGAGGATGAAGTCGAAGCTGTTGGCGTGCGCGGCCATCTCGTCCTTGTTCTTCGAAACCACCACTTGCGAGGCGCCGAGGCGCAGGGCGTCTTCCTTCTTGTCCGGCGAGGTGGTGAACAGCACGACCTTCGCACCCATGGCATTGGCGATTTTCACCGCCATGTGGCCGAGGCCGCCGAGGCCGACCACGCCGACTTTCTGTCCCGGGCCGACCTTCCACTGGCGCAGCGGCGAATAGGTGGTGATGCCGGCGCAGAGCAGTGGCGCGACGGCGGCCAGGTTGTCGGTGTGGCTGATGCGCAGCACGTATTTCTCGTCCACCACGATGATGTCGGAGTAGCCGCCGAGGGTGTTCTCGCCGCCGCCGAACGCAGGGCCGTTGTAGGTGCCGACGAAACCGTTCTCGCAATACTGCTCGAGGCCTTCGCTGCAGGATGGGCAGTTGCGGCAACTGTCGACCAGGCAGCCGACGCCGGCGACGTCGCCGACCTTGAAGCGCGATACGGCCGAACCGACCGCGCTGACCCGGCCGATGATCTCGTGACCGGGAACCGAGGGATAGAGCGTGTTGTTCCATTCGTTGCGGGCGGTGTGCAGGTCCGAATGACAGACGCCGCAGTAGAGAATGTCGATCTGCACGTCGTTCGCCCCGACGGCGCGGCGTGAAAACGAATAGGGGGCGAGCGGGGTGTTCGGGTCGAAGGCGGCATAACCGATGGCCTTGCTCATGGCGGCTCCTTTGGATTGAATGTTCGGGGTGGAGAATTCAAGCCTAATACCGATATTCACGGGAGCGGTTGCACGATCCTGCCGATACCTGACGCGTTCCTGCCGGAAGGGTTCGCAAGGCGGGTGGCGAGGCCGGGGGACTTGGATGATCGGTATCGAGTTGGGAGGCTTTGGGCCGGGGATTGGTTCACTTGGTTGCCGCCGCTAGCCCATGCGGAGGCGACGCTTGACACCCAATGATCGCCCATTCGTAGGGTGCGCTGCGTGCACCACCGGGCTCGGGAGCACTTGGTTCCTTGGCTGCCGCCGTAGGGTGGGCTTTAGCCCACCGGGGCAGGCTTTGGTGGGCTGAAGCCCACCCTACGGGCAGTGCCGGATAAGGGGAGAAGGCTCCTGCGAAACTTCTCGCCACCGCCGCTCGGCCGATACCGAAGCGGCGCGCCCTACGGCAGGATCAGGCGGCCTTCGCCTCGGCTTCGCGCAGCGCGCGGTTCAGCGCGCTGAACAGGGCGCGAATGCTCGCAGTGGTGATGTTCTCGTCGATTCCGATGCCATGCAGCGGCCGCTCGCCGTCCAGACGCACCTCGATATAGGCCGCGGCCCTGGCATTGCTGCCGGCGCCGATGGCGTGCTCGTGGTAGTCCATGATCTCCAGCTTGACCGGCAAGGCGGCGACCAGCGCCTCCAGCGGACCCTTGCCGATACCGCGCCAGTGGGCGGTCTCGCCGTCGGCGGCGACCTCCACATCCACCGCGCTGGTGCCGTTCTCCTCCTGCAGGCGATGGCCCTTGAGGGTATACGGCGCGGTGGCCTGCAGGTATTCGGTTTCGAGCAGCGCGTAGATCTGCCTGGCGGTCATTTCCAGGCCGAGGCGGTCGGTTTCCTTCTGCACGACCTGGCTGAACTCGATCTGCATGCGGCGCGGCAGGCTGATGCCGTACTCCTGCTCGAGCAGGAAGGTAATGCCGCCCTTGCCGGACTGGCTGTTCACACGAATCACCGCCTCGTAGCTGCGGCCGATGTCGGCTGGATCGATCGGCAGGTAGGGGACTTCCCAGAGGCCGTTCGGGTCCTGCTGGGCGAAGCCTTTGCGGATCGCATCCTGGTGCGAGCCGGAGAAGGCGGTATGCACCAGATCGCCGACATAGGGATGGCGCGGGTGCACCGGCAGTTGGTTGCATTCCTCGACCACCTTGCGCACGGCGTCGATGTCCGAGAAATCCAGCTGCGGATCGACGCCCTGGGTGTACATGTTCAACGCCACGGTGACCAGATCGACGTTGCCGGTGCGCTCGCCGTTGCCGAACAGGCAGCCTTCGACGCGATCGGCGCCGGCCATCAGGCCCAGTTCGGTCGCCGCCACACCGGTGCCGCGGTCGTTATGGGTGTGCAGGCTGATCAGCACGCTGTCACGCCGGGCGATGTGGCGGCCGAAATATTCGATCTGGTCGGCATAGACGTTCGGCGTGGCCGCCTCGATGGTCGCCGGCAGGTTGAGGATGAGCTTCTGTGCCGGCGTCGGCTGGAAGACCTCGATCACCGCGTTGCACACCTCGACGGCGAAATCGGTCTCGGTGGAGCTGAACACCTCGGGCGAATACTCGAAGCGCCAATCGGTTTCCGGCGCGGCAGCGGCCAGGCGCTTGATGATCTGCGCCGCGTTGACCGCGATGTCCACCACGCCGGCCCTGTCCTGGTTGAAGACGATGCGGCGGAAGCTCGGCGCGGTGGCGTTGTAGTAGTGGACGATGGCCCGCTTGGCGCCCTCGAGCGACTCGAAGGTGCGGGTGATCAGGTCCTCACGGGCCTGGGTCAGCACCTGGATGGTGACGTCGTCGGGGATGTGGCCGCCCTCGATCAGCTCGCGGACGAAGTCGAAATCGGTCTGCGAGGCGGAAGGGAAGCCCACCTCGATCTCCTTCACGCCCACCTGTACCAGGGTCTTGAAGAAGCGCATCTTCTTTTCGGCGTCCATCGGCTCGATCAGCGACTGGTTGCCATCGCGCAGATCGGAGCTGAGCCAGATCGGCGCCTGGGTGATGGTCTTCGACGGCCAGGTGCGATCCGGAATGTCGATGGCCGCAAAGGCGCGATATTTTTGCGATGGATTCTTGAGCATGGTCATGGCGTTTCCTCGAGCGTTCCTTGAGCGAGCAGCTGTTCTGCTCGTCTGAATCAATGACTTATGGTGCGAAGTTATTGCTTTCAGGTTGGCTCGTGCAAGAGTTGCAAGAAAAATGGTGAATAACGCCAATATTCTAAAATAAGCGGCATTCGGTGCTGAGATGCCGGCAAAAACGGAGGCTTGTTTGCTCGCCACGATTGCGGCCTCATGTCGCAGCGTGGCGGTCGAAGTGGCCATGCGATCATCCCGGCACTTCCCCCAGGGCGGTCACGGTTTAGTGAAGGACACAGCGGTTGACACGTAAACGGCTATCGACGATGAGCATCTGGCTTGGCCTGTTCGCCATGCTGATGATCCACGTCGGCCCGTTGTATTCGGCGCTGCAGGCCGCCCAGGCGTCCGCTGCTCCGGCGAGCGAGCATCATCACCCGCATGCCGAGCATGAACATTCGCCGTCCGCCCATGGTCATCATCGGCAGGCGACGACCGGCGAGCCGGCCTGGCTGGCCGCCCTGGAACTCTGCGGCTATTGCGAGCTGCTGACGCTCAACCCGCCGCTCACGCTTTCCGTCGATCTGGCCCTGCCGCGGCATGAGCCGGTCCATTTCCAGCCATTGCCCGACAAGCCCCTGCTATCGACCCTGCGTCGCAGCAGCGGCCATCCCCGCGCACCTCCGCCTTCCCACTGCTGAGCTCCAGACCAGCCGCCCGAGCGTGGCTGTACGACAATCAGAAAGTGGAAATTCCCATGTCCAGCAATACACCTGGCTACAAGGCGCGTTCGCGCCTGGCCGAACGCTTTTCGATCCAACCGTCCCGCCTGCGCTGGCAACTCGCCCACGCCGCGCTGCTGGGGATACTCGCCGGCTCCGCGCTGGCGGCCGAGCATACCGGCCATGCCGAACACGCCGACTCCGTCGAACTGGTGCCGATGGTCATCACCGGCGTTGCCCAGCAATCGCCGCTGACTGTGGTAACCGATCCGAAGATCCCGCGCCAGCCGGTGCCGGCCAGCGATGGCGCCGATTACCTGAAAACCATTCCGGGCTTTTCCGCCGTGCGCAACGGCGGGGTGAACGGCGATCCGGTGTTCCGTGGCATGTTCGGCTCGCGGCTGAAGCTGCTCAGCAACGGCGGCGAGATGCTCGGCGCCTGTCCGAACCGGATGGATTCGCCGAGTTCCTACATCAGCCCGGACACCTTCGACAAGCTGACGGTGATCAAGGGGCCGCAGACCGTGCTCTGGGGACCGGGCACCTCGGCCGCCACTGTGCTCTTCGAACGTGAGCCGGAGCAGTTCAGCGAACCCGACTACCGCCTCAATGGCAGCCTGTTGACCGGCTCCAACGGGCGCTTCGATCGCAACCTCGATGCTGCCGCCGGCAACAGCCAGGGTTACGCGCGGCTGATGGCCAACAGCTCGCAGGCCGACGACTACGATGACGGCAACGGCGACACCGTGCCGTCGCGCTACGACAAGTGGAACACCGATGTCGCCCTGGGCTGGACGCCGGATGCCGACACCCTGGTCGAGCTGACCGCGGGCCGTGGTGATGGTTACGCACGCTATGCCGGACGTGGCATGGACGGCAGCCAGTTCCAGCGCGAGAGCCTGGGATTGCGCTTCAAGAAGACCAGTATCGGCGAGACCTTCTACGGCCTGGAGGCGCAGGTCTACTACAACTACGCCGACCACGTCATGGACAACTACAGCCTGCGCGACTTCGTGCCCTCGATGATGATGCCGAATCCGACGCTTTCCCGAGTGGATCGCCGTACGCTCGGCGGACGTCTGGTCGGGACCTGGCAGTGGACCGATGTCGAACTCAAGGCCGGTGTCGACGCGCAACGCAGCGAGCACCGCAAGGTGATGAGCCCGGCGGGCGCCGCCAACCAGATGGTCGCTGCGGCTGGCAGCGATGCGCTGCCCTGGGTACCGGACGCCATGTTGCACAGCTATGGCCTGTTCGGCGAGCTGACCTGGGACATGAGCGAGACCCAGAAGATTGTCAGCGGCCTGCGGATAGACCTGCACGAGGCCGAGGATCAGCGCGCGTTCTTCAATAGCCACGATACCTCCAGCATGCCCATCGTCTCGCGCGACTGGGACAACCCCACGGCCGGCGAAACCCGCCGCGACACGCTGTACAGCGGCTTCGTGCGCTACGAGGAAGAGCTCGCCGGCCTGCCGGCGACCTGGTATGCCGGCCTCGGCCATGCCGAGCGCTTCCCCGACTACTGGGAACTGTTCGTCTCCAACCCGGGGCCGGTCGGCACCGTACAGCCGTTCGACACGGTACGCCCGGAGAAGACCACGCAGCTCGATGTCGGCCTGCAGTATGCCAAGGGGCCGCTGGAAGCCTGGGTGTCCGCCTACGCCGGTGTGGTCGAGGACTACATCCTGTTCAGCTATGTGCCCGGGGCGATGCCCAACATGATCCGCGCCGAGGTCAGCAACATCGACGCCACCATTGCCGGTGCCGAGATGGGCGCGAGCTATCGCTTCACCCCCAACTGGAAGGGCGATGCCAGCCTGGCCTACGCCTGGGGCGAGAACCGCGTTGACGATCGCGCCATGCCGCAGATCCCGCCGCTGGAAGGGCGCCTGGGCCTCACCTACGAGCGTGACAACTGGAGCACCAGCGCGCTCTGGCGTGTGGTCGCGGCGCAGAACCGGGTGGCCGAGAACCAGGGCACCGTGGTCGGCAAGGACTTCGACGAGAGCGCCGGGTTCGGCGTGCTGGCGGTCAATGGCGCGTACCGGCTGAACAAGCACTTCAAGCTCAGCGCCGGTGTCGACAACCTGCTGGACAAGAACTACAGCGAGCACCTCAACCTGGCCGGCAGCGCCGGGTTCGCCGATTATGGGCTCGATGCCACCAGCCGCGTCAACGAGCCGGGGCGTACCTACTGGGCGCGCATCGACATGAGCTTCTGATCCGGCGCAACCGCTGCAAGAGTGGGGATGCCACCTCATCCCCACTCCGGACGTAGGTTGGCGCTGAGGCGCGGGGCGCTGTGGTGCGGCTCATGGCGCTGGCTTCAGGGGTGAGGCAATGGGCAGCGCTCGGCGCCGCGCCATGCCTCGTGCCTCAGCGCCAACCTACGATTGACTGGCAATTTCCACCGAATGCCCCGCCGACCGGTGCAATGCCGGTGCGTCGTGCGGCTCCAGCGATTGGCGCCACTCGCGCATGTCCGCTCCGCTCGGGTGCTGGAACACGCGCAGACCGAACTCCGGCAGGATCGCCAGCAGGTGGTCGAAGATGTCCGACTGGATCGCCTCGTACTGCGCCCAGGCCACGGTATTGGTAAAGCAGTAGATCTCCAGCGGCAGCCCGTCCGCGGTCGGGCTCAGTTGCCTGACCATCAGCGTCATGCCCTGATGGATGCCCGGATGGCTGCGCAGATAGTGTTCCACATAGGCCCTGAACGTGCCGATGTTGGTCACCCGACGGGTATTGACCGGCTCCTGGCCGCGCTCGGCGAGTTGGGCGTTCCAGGCGTCGATCTCCTTGCGCTTGTTGACCAGATAATCCTCCAGCAGGCTGAAGCGATACAGCCGCTTGCGCTCCTCGGCATCGAGAAAGTGCACGCTCTGTTGGTCCAGATAGAGGCTGCGCTTGATGCGCCGTCCACCGGATTCCTGCATGCCGCGCCAGTTCTTGAACGAGTCGGAAATGAAGCGCTTGGTCGGGATGCTGGTGATGGTCTTGTCCCAGTTCTGGATCTTCACCGTGTGCAGCGCGATGTCGATCACGTCGCCATCGGCATTGAGCTGCGGCATTTCCACCCAGTCGCCGACGCGGATCAGGTCGTTGGAGGTGATCTGTACGCTGGCCACCAGCGACAGCAGGGTGTCCTGGAAGATCAGCATCAGCACCGCGGCCATGGCGCCGAGGCCGGACAGCAGGATCAGCGGCGAGCGGTCGATCAGCGTGGCGATGATGAGGATGGTGGCGATGGCGTAGAGCACGATCTTCACCACCTGCAGGTAACCCTTGATCGGATGCAGGCGGGCATCCGAACGGCGCTGGTAGAGCAGGTTGACGATGTCCAGTACGGCGCCCAGGGCCAGGGCGACGGTCAGCACGATGAAACCGCCGCAGACGTTGCGTACCACCGTCACCGCGGCTTCCGGCAGGCCCGGTACGGCACCTACGCCGATCGACAGCACCAGCGCCGGAACGATGTTGGACAGGCGCTTGATGACGCCGAAATCCTGCAGCTTCTCGTCGCGGGCATGGCGCAGCAGGCGATAGAGGCCGCGCACCAGAATGCGCTTGACGATCCAGTTGGACAGCCAGGCGGCGAAGATCAGCGCCGCGCAGGCAAGCAGGGTTTGCAGTTCGGGGTGAGCTCTGAGCCAGTCCAGCCCGCCGGCCAGTTCTTCCGTCATGAGTTGCTCCTTCGGTGGCTTCGACGGGGAGGGTCCGTCCTAAGGGCTGTTGACGTTTCATCGCGAGCCGCGATGAAGCGTCAACAGCTCCAGGCCGCGGGACCTTAACAAATTTGCACTGCCATGGCCCACCTCGGGCCCGTCATTCGCCGGTCAGCGGATGAATTCGCGGCTGACGGCCTTGAACAGCTCGGTACCGGCCCGCTCCATCCATTCGAAGGCGACCATTTCCCGCGAGACGATCATCGCGCCGGCCTGGCGCAGGCGTTCCAGCGCCAGCGCCTTGTCCGAGGCGCGACGCGAGCTGACCGCCTCCTCGACCACGAACACGGCGTTGCCGCGTTGCAGCAGGTCGAGCACCGTCTGCAATACGCAGACATGGGTTTCGCAGCCGCAGACCACGAACTGCGCTCGGTCGCCACCGGAGCGCTGGAACAGTTCGCCATCGCCGGCAGCGGAGAAGTGCAGCTTCTCGAGAATGGCGGTTTCGTCGACGCCATCACGCAGTACCGCGACGGTCGGGCCCAGGCCCTTGCTGTACTGTTCGGTGATCAGCACCGGCACGCCGACCCGCTGCGCGATCTGCTGCAGCCAGGCGGTATGCTCGATCATCGCCTCGCTGTCCTGGATGACCGGCAGCAGGCGCTCCTGGATGTCGACGATGAGCAGGGTCGATTCCTCGGCTCTGATACGCATGTTTTTCTCCTTGTGGTTTCAGGGCTTGAACGCGCCGATGAAGATCGAAGGGTCGACGCGCACGTCGTTGAGGCTGACATTCCAGTGCAGGTGCGGCCCGGTGGCGCGGCCGGTGGCGCCGACCTTGCCGAGTGCTTCGCCGCGGCCGAGCCGATCGCCGACGTTCACGTCGATCTCGGACAGGTGGCAGAACATGCTGATCAGCCCCTGGCCATGGTCGAGGAACACCGTCCTGCCATTGAAGAAGTAATCGCCGGTGAGGATCACCGTGCCGGCGGCCGGCGCCTTGATCGGCGTGCCGGCCTTGGCGGCGAAGTCCAGTCCCGAATGCGGGTTGCGCTCTTCGCCGTTGAAGAAGCGGCGCAGGCCGAACGGCGACGACAGCGGGCCGTCCACCGGGCGGTCGAACAGCAGGTTGCTCGGCTGGCTCTGGCTGAACTGGCGATAGGCACGGCTCTGCTCGTCCAGTTCGCGCTCGATGCGCTTGAGGTCGTCCGGGTTCGGATTGACCTGGCGCTGGTTCTTCAGCGTGATGTGTTGCGCGCGGTATTCGCGGCTCAGGACATGGAAGCTCTGCCTGCGCTCGCCGACCTCCAGCCGCTGCTCGCCGGGCCCGACCGTGAGCGGGATGCCGACGATGGCGATCCAGCGCTTGCCGTCTTCCTTGATCACCAGCGCTGGTTTGCCCTGGTAGCGCACCTGCGGCGGCGTGGGGCCGTTGCCGAGTTCGATCACCGCAACCCCGCCCGGCACCGGCTTGTTCAACAGGCGGGTGATGAAGCCTTCGGCATGGACGGGAAGGATGCAGGCGAGAGACAGCAGCAGGGTGACGGTGCGTAGCATGAGCGGTTCCGCTTGGAAGGACGGCCCATCCTCGCGTAAACGCCTGACGAGGGAAAGGGGCGGGGTCGCAGCTTCAAGCTTCAAGCTTCAAGCATCATAGGGCGGGTGCAACCCGCCGATACGGAGTTGGCGTCTGGCACGACTGGCGGGGTTACAACCCTCCCTACGCTCTGCATCGCCGCGAGGGTGCGCCTCCCACAGGGTTCGGCGTGCACCTGCCGCTTTTGTGAGAGGCCGCGCCCGCTCCCGGCGGGCTTGCGGCATTCACCACATCCCTGTGGATTGCCCGCCCTCGCGGCGATGCCTTTAAAGCAGCGGCAGCGTGACCGGCTCGAGATGGTTGTCTTCCACCCTGACCTCCAGGTCGCCTTCGCCGAGCCGGGCCGTGAGGCGCTGGCCAGGATGCGTCTGGCTGGCACGGCGGATCGCCTGGCCGCGTTCGTCGAGCAGGATGCTGTAGCCACGGCCGAGGGTGGCCAGCGGGCTGACCACGTTGAGCGTCTGCGCAAGTCCCAGCAGGTGCTGGCGCCGGCCTTTCAACGATTCCTGCATGGCGCGCGGCAGGCGGCCGGACAGGTGTTCCAGGCGTTGCTGCAGCAGCTTCAGCGTACGCCCCGGATGCTGCGCGGCGAGGCGCGTTTCCAGCCGGGCCAGGCGCTCCTGGCCGCTGCACAGGCGACGATCGACGGCGCGCAGCAGGCGTTGTTCGAGATCGTCGATGCGCTGGGCCTGCTGCTGCAGGCGCTCGCCGGGGTGGCGCAGGCGCCGGGTCAGGCTCTCCAGGCGCATGGCGTCGCGGTGCAGGCGGTCGCGCATGCGCAGCAGCAGGCGTTGCTGCAGGCCGCTCAGGCGCTGCTGGAGGTCGGCGCTGCTGGGCGCCAGCAGCTCGGCGGCCGCCGAGGGCGTCGGCGCGCGCACGTCGGCGACGAAGTCGGCGATCGATACGTCGGTCTCGTGACCCACGGCGCTGACGATCGGCGTCACGCAGGCATCCACCGCACGGGCCACGGCTTCCTCGTTGAAGCACCAGAGGTCTTCCAGCGAGCCGCCGCCGCGGGCCAGGATCAACGCATCGAAGCCCTGGGCGTCGGCCAACTGCAAGGCGCGGACGATCTGCCCGGTGGCTTCGCGGCCCTGCACGGCCGTGGGGATCAGGGTCAGTTCGACCTGCGGCGCGCGGCGGCGGAAGACCGAGATGATGTCGCGGATCACCGCGCCGGTCGGCGAGCTGACGATGCCGATGCGTCGCGGATGGGCGGGCAGGGCGATCTTGCGTTCGGCGGCGAACAGGCCCTCGGCGGCGAGCTTTTCCTTCAGCGCCTCGAAGGCCAGACGCAGCGCGCCATCGCCGGCCGGTTCCAGCGAATCGAGAATGAGCTGGTAATCGCCGCGGCCCTCGAACAGCGAAACCTTGCCGCGCACCCGCACCGCCAGGCCGTCGCGCAACGCCTGGCGCACCCGCGCGGCGTTCTGCCGGAACAGCGCGCAGCGCACCTGGGCGTTCTTGTCCTTGAGGGTGAAGTAGACGTGGCCGGACGCCGGGCGGGCGAGATTGGATATCTCGCCTTCGACCCAGACCTGGGCGAACACGTCCTCGAGCAGCAAGCGGGCGCGGCCGTTGAGCTGGCTGACGGTGAGCACCTCGCGATCGAGGTTGAGGCGCTGGAAGGGATCTTTGAGCATGGCGGCGATGATACGGGAAAAAGGCTGCGAAGAGCGCCGCTGGCGGTTCCGACCGGGCGCGATTGACCTGCGCGGCCAGCGCATTAAGCTGCGCGGCTTCCTTTCGCCTTTCGTCCGAGCCGTCATGAGCCACAGCCAAGCGATCATCGTGCCGCGCATTTCCACCTTTCCCGCGCATGAGGCCAGGGCGCGGTTGATCCTGCGCTGGCTCGCCGAGCGTCGGATCGTCGAGGCGCTGCCGACCACCTGCGGTCGCGGTGCCAGCGGCATGGCCTATGCGATCGCGCCGGGGGCACGCAACGTCGTACTGCGCCCGGAACTGCTGCCGTTCGGCGAGCCGATCAACGGTCTCGAGGTCGTCACCCGGCGCTGCATCTATACGCCGACCGGCGATTTTTTGGAGGAAGCAGGCTGCCCACGGTGCCGCCAGGAAGTGGGCGTGCCGCTGTTCGAGAGCCTGGAGGAGTGGTGGCCGGGGGAAACCGACAATTTCACCTGCCCCGAGTGTGGTTTCGAGGACGACATCAACGGCTTCCTGTTCCTGCAGCCCTGTGGCTTTTCCAACCTGGGCTTTATCTTCAATGGCTGGGCCGAAGCCGGTCTGCTCCCGTCGTTCGTCGAGCAATTCGGCGAACGCCTGGGTTTTGCCGTCAGACTGGTGCAGTAATCGCGAAGTGCCGGTGAGTCATCTCCGAGACAATACCGTCTGCCAACCCGTCAGGTAGGGCGGGCCGGGCGGCGATCCGCTTCAGCCCACCAAGGCCCGCCACTGGGCGGTAGCCACGATTGCTCATGTGGCTTGCGGCTTGGAGCTTGCCGCTCGCATGGGTATAATGCCGCGCTTCCTTTTTCCCGCCTGGGAGCCCCCGCCATGCTGCGTATCAGCCAAGAAGCCCTGACGTTCGATGATGTTCTCCTGATCCCGGGTTATTCCGAGGTTTTGCCGAAGGATGTCAGCCTCAAGACCCGCCTGACCCGCGAAATCGAGCTGAACATTCCCCTGGTTTCCGCGGCCATGGACACCGTCACCGAAGCCCGCCTGGCCATCGCCATGGCCCAGGAAGGCGGCATCGGCATCATCCACAAGAACATGAGCATCGAGCAGCAGGCCGCCGAGGTACGCAAGGTCAAGCGTCACGAGACGGCGATCGTCCATGACCCGGTCACCGTCACCCCGGAAACCAAGATCAGCGATCTGCTGCGAAAGGCCCACGAACTGGGCTTCTCCGGCTTCCCGGTGGTCTCGGGCAAGGAACTGGTGGGCATCGTCACCGGCCGCGACCTGCGCTTCACGCCGAACGCCGGCGATTCCGTGGCGGCGATCATGACGCCCAAGGACAAGCTGGTCACCGTGCTCGAAGGCACCGGCCTGGAAGAGATCAAGACCAAACTCTATGAGCACCGCATCGAGAAGATGCTGGTGGTCGATGGCAACTTCCACCTGCGCGGCCTGGTGACCTTCCGTGACATCGAGAAGGCCAAGACCTATCCGCTGGCGTCCAAGGACAGCCAGGGTCGCCTGCGCGTCGGCGCGGCGGTCGGCACCGGCGCCGACACCGGCGACCGCGTCGAGGCGCTGGCCGCGGCGGGCGTCGACGTGGTGGTGGTGGACACCGCCCATGGCCATTCGCGTGGTGTCATCGAGCGCGTGCGCTGGGTCAAGGAGAACTTCCCGCAGGTGCAGGTGATCGGCGGCAACATCGCCACCGCCGAAGCGGCGCTGGACCTGGTCAAGGCCGGCGCCGACGCGGTCAAGGTCGGCATCGGCCCGGGCTCGATCTGCACCACCCGCATCGTCGCCGGCGTCGGCGTACCGCAGATTTCCGCCATCGCCAACGTCTCCGCGGCGCTGGAAGGCACCGGCGTGCCGATGATCGCCGACGGCGGCATCCGCTTCTCCGGTGACCTGTCCAAGGCCATCGTCGCCGGCGCCAACGCGGTGATGATGGGCTCGATGTTCGCCGGCACTGAAGAGGCGCCGGGCGAGATCGAACTGTTCCAGGGCCGTTCCTACAAGGCCTACCGCGGCATGGGCTCGCTGGGCGCCATGTCCCAGGCCCAGGGTTCCTCGGACCGCTATTTCCAGGATTCCTCCGCCGGTGCCGAGAAGCTGGTGCCCGAAGGCATCGAAGGCCGCGTGCCGTACAAGGGCACTCTGGCGGCGATCATCCATCAACTGATGGGCGGCCTGCGCGCTTCCATGGGCTACACCGGCAGCGCCACCATCGACGAGATGCGTTCGCGGCCGCAGTTCGTGCGCATCACCGGCGCCGGCATGGCCGAGTCGCACGTGCATGATGTGCAGATTACCAAAGAGGCACCCAATTACCGGGTGGGCTGAAGCCCATCAGCTTCAAGTTCCAAGCGGCAAGCTACAAGCCAGAGCCTGTAGCTGCCGCCTCGCTCTTTCACTTGCAGCTTGCAGCTTGAGGCTTGCAGCTGCCTCGCAGAGGCACTTATGGCCACCCATGACATCCACGCCCACCGCATCCTGATCCTCGACTTCGGCTCCCAGTACACCCAGCTGATCGCCCGCCGCGTGCGCGAGATCGGTGTCTACTGCGAGCTGCACCCCTGGGACATGAGCGAGGAGGACATCCGCGCCTTCGCGCCGCGCGGCATCATCCTCGCCGGCGGCCCGGAGTCGGTGCATGCCGAAGGCAGCCCGCGCGCGCCGAAGATGGTGTTCGACCTCGGCGTGCCGCTGTTCGGCATCTGCTACGGCATGCAGACCATGTCCGAGCAGCTCGGCGGCAAGGTGCAGGGCTCGGATATCCGTGAGTTCGGCTATGCACGCGTCGACCTGGTCGGCAAGTCGAAGCTGTTCGACGGCATCGAGGACCACATGGATGACGACGGCGTGTTCGGCCTCGACGTCTGGATGAGCCATGGCGACAAGGTCACCGAGATTCCGACCGGTTTCCATATCCTCGCCAGCACGCCGAGCTGCGCGATCGCCGCCATGGGCGACGACGCCCGCGGCTACTACGGCGTGCAGTTCCACCCGGAAGTGACCCACACCCGCCAGGGCGGGCGCATCCTGTCGCGCTTCGTCCTCGATATCTGCGGCTGCGAGGCGCTGTGGACGCCGTCCAACATCGTCGAGGACGCCATCGCCCAGGTGCGCGCCCAAGTCGGCAACGCCAACGTGCTGCTCGGCCTTTCCGGTGGGGTGGATTCCTCGGTCGTCGCGGCGCTGCTGCACAAGGCCATCGGCGACCAACTGACCTGCGTGTTCGTCGACAACGGCCTGCTGCGCCTGCACGAGGGCGACCAGGTGATGGCCATGTTCGCCGAGAACATGGGCGTCAAGGTGATCCGCGCCGATGCCGAGGAGCAGTTCCTCGCCAACCTGGCCGGCGAAGCCGACCCGGAGAAGAAGCGCAAGATCATCGGCCGTACCTTCATCGACGTGTTCGACGCCCAGGCCAGCAAGCTGGAGAACATCAAGTTCCTCGCCCAGGGCACCATCTACCCGGACGTGATCGAGTCGGCCGGCGCCAAGAGCGGCAAGGCCCACGTGATCAAGTCGCACCACAACGTCGGCGGCCTGCCGGAAGAGATGAACCTGCAGCTGGTCGAGCCGCTGCGTGAACTGTTCAAGGACGAGGTGCGCAAGATCGGCCTGGAGCTGGGCCTGCCCTACGACATGGTCTATCGCCACCCCTTCCCGGGGCCGGGCCTGGGCGTGCGCATCCTCGGCGAGGTGAAGAAGGAATACGCCGACCTGCTGCGCCGCGCCGACCACATCTTCATCGAAGAGCTGCGCAACTTCGACTGGTACCACAAGACCAGCCAGGCCTTCGTGGTGTTCCAGCCGGTGAAATCGGTCGGCGTGGTCGGTGACGGCCGCCGCTATGCCTGGGTCGTCGCGCTGCGCGCGGTGGAAACCATCGACTTCATGACCGCGCGCTGGGCGCACCTGCCCTACGAGCTGCTGGAAAAGGTCTCCAACCGCATCATCAACGAGATCGAAGGCATCTCGCGCGTCACCTACGATGTGTCGAGCAAGCCGCCGGCCACCATCGAGTGGGAGTGATGTCGGGTCCTTCTGGACTCATTGGGATGTATTGATAGACAGTTGCAACGTGTTGATTTAAAAGAAAATTCGTTGCAATGGTTATCGAGGCCTATCGCTGATTAGCAGAACGGATTGGCGGTAGCGGTGACGGTAGTAAACAGCGGTCGGATTGAGACCGTTCTGTTTACTATCCAGTCAAAACCGGTCTTTGACGGTAAATCGCTCCTTGGGAAAGCTTGCCCCGTGCGGCTTTCCCGGCATCAACAGGTCTCCTGACCCTTGACGGTAAAAGCCGTCATGAACAGGAGTAAAAACCTCGATGCTTACTGATACCAAACTGCGCAATCTCAAGCCCAAGTCCAAGCTGTACAAGGCTTTCGACCGCGATGGTATGTACGTGACGGTATCGCCTACCGGTACCGTCACCTTTCGCTACGACTACCGTCTCAATGGACGCCGAGAAACGCTGACCATCGGGCGCTATGGGCCAACTGGCATTTCCCTGGCCATGGCTCGCGAGAAACTACTCGATGCCAAGCGCATGGTCGCCCTGGGCAAGTCTCCCTCCCTGGAAAAGCAGCGCGCTAAGCGGCGCCTGAACGCTGCCAAGAATTTCGGTGAAACGCTGACGAAGTGGTTGGCCGGTGCGCGCATGGCCGACAGTACGCGCGCGATGCGCAAAAGCATCATCGACCGCGACATCCTGCCGGTCTTCGAGAACCGGCTGCTGACCGAAATCACCCCTGACGATCTGCGAGCCCTGTGTGCCAAGGTGAAGGCTCGAGGGGCACCGGCAACTGCGGTCCATATTCGCGACATCGTGAAACAGGTCTACGCGTTCGCGATCCTGCATGGCGAGAAGGTCGAGAATCCGGCTGACGACGTTAAGGCGTCTTCCATCGCCACTTTCGTGCCGAAGGACCGGGCACTGAGCCCGACCGAAATTCGGCTGGCCTTCCATCAACTGGAGACTATCGCCGCGTATCCCACGATCAAGCTGGCCTTGCGGCTGGTGCTGCTGACCTTGGTACGCAAGAGCGAGCTGATCGAGGCAACCTGGGACGAGGTGGATTTCGAGAACGCCACCTGGACGATCTCCAAGGAGCGGATGAAGGGGCGTAACCCGCACGTTGTCTACCTGTCGCGCCAGGCCTTGGACATCTTCGTGGCGCTGCACACCTGTGCGGCTGGTTCCCGGTACGTATTGCCCTCGCGCTATGACATCTATCGCTCCATGTCGCACGCCACCCTGAACCGCATCACCCAGCTCATCGCCTCCCGTGCGAAGGAAGCAGGCCTGCCGTTGGAGCCGTTCACCGTCCACGACCTGCGCAGGACGGGTTCCACGCTGCTCAACGAGGTGGGCTTCAACGGCGACTGGATCGAGAAATGCCTGGCTCACGAGGATGGTCGCTCCTCTCGCTCGGTCTACAACAAGGCCGAGTACGCGGAGCAGCGCCGGCACATGCTGCAGGAGTGGGCGGACATGATCGACGCTTGGATCGATGGCCGCACTCATGTTCCCCAGCTGCTGCCGGACAACGTCGTAGTGCCGGTGCTGAGTGCCACGGTTTAAGGAAAGTGCAAGGTTGTCAGTTGACAACCTTGCCGGTCATGCGAATACTGGAGATCACTGATGACCCGTCCTTCTCACTCGAAGAAAGAGGTCGAAGAAGCACTCAGGCATGCCGAAGAGCAGGGCTGGCGCATAGAGCTGGGTGGTAGCCACGCTTGGGGACGAATCTACTGTCCCTACAACGATGAAGAGTGCCGCTGCGGCGAGTTCTGCATCACCAGCGTGTGGAGCACACCGAAGAACCCAGGCAACCATGCGCGTGCCCTTCGGCGCGTCGTCGACAACTGCACCACGCACCGTAAGCAGCGGCAGACCGCTGAGGGCGCAGAGGAGTAGCGCTATGGAATACATCTTCACCCTGAAATACCAACTGGCCGACGATGACCGTGACCCGGAAGCGTTGGTCGAGCGCCTCGGCGAGGCCGGCTGCGACGATGCTTTGATTGGCATTGGCCAGCCAGGGCGGCTGGCGCTGGAGTTCACCCGTGAAGCAGAGAACGCTGAGGCGGCTGTGCGTAGCGCACTGGCCGACGTGCGCAGTGCCGTACCTTCGGCCAGGCTGATCGAGGTGGCACCGGACCTGGTCGGACTCACCGATGTGGCGGAGATCGTCGGCGTGTCGCGCCAGAACATGCGCAAGCTGATGTTGGCTTATCCGAGCAGCTTCCCTACACCGGTACATGAGGGCAGTGCATCGATCTGGCACCTGGCGGACGTGCTGACCTGGCTACAGGCCAAAGGCAGCTATCTGCTGCCTGGCGGTGTCTTGGACGTGGCTCAGGTGGCCCTGCAGGTCAATCTAGCCAAGGAAGAACGGCGGCTAACGCGTCCCGCCTCCAAGGAACTGCAGGCCCTTGTCGGATGAGGACGGCGCCGACTTCATGCTTGGTTTGAGCCCGCCCGGACAGGGCGGGTTTTCCTTAGATAAACATCCGGCTTGCTGATAATGACCCGAGGCGCCTGCTTGCGCTCCTCGATCCAGGCCTCTACTTCGGCAAGATCCCAGACCACGCAACGTGGTGTCAGGTTGAAGCGCCTGGGGAACTCGCCACGGCGCTCCATCTCGTAGATCGTGGATTCAGCCAGGGGCACGATCTGTCTAAGCTCATGCTTGCGAATTGTGCGCCGGAAGGGCAGGGGGCTGCCCTTGGGGAACTGCGGAAGCGACTCGTAGGCTTCCGTGCCCGGTAAGGGGAGGGACTGCTCAGAGGCAGTGTCGAAGGCATCGGTTGTACGCGCAGAAGTATCCATCTCTATCTCCATGATTACGCTCCATGGGGAGATGGTGGGTTTCAATACCAGGTGAGCCAACTTGCTGTGGCGTAGTCTGGTGTAGGGGATGCTTCCGGCAGGCTCTGTTGAAAAAATAGCTGTTCCCCATGATGTCGGTAGATTTACTCTGAATGACCACGAGCGCCAGGATATATGGCGGATTCTGGGAGTTTATTCGTAGTCTGCGAAGTAAGGAGGAGGGTAACGAAGCCCCTCTCCCTCGAATCAGGGGCTTCGTTTGATTCACTTAATTTCCCACGCTTGCTAAGGGAGGTAGGTCTTCAAAACCTCCGATACCTGCTTCCTTGATTGCCGATTTCGCTACGGCACGAGCAATAGCCAGCTTCTTAATCGCAATTTCTGCTTTCGTACGCGCCAAGGCTTTTTGGTTTTCAGAAGCAGCTTGATAAGCAGTAACTGCATCACTTGCTGCCGTATATGCAGTTACGTATGCGTCATATTTTGTAGCTGCGGTGGAAAGTGCAACCTCCTTTGCTGTCAGCCTTGCAGATTGATCTGTTGCCCTCATGATTTCGTCTGCGGCGAGTTGTGAGATTTCATCTTTTTGGCTGCTAGTAGCTTCGCCAAGGTATTTAAGTAAGGTGTGTGGTTTTTTTGTTTCGGTTATGATGGCGCGTGCATTGACTGGGTAAACGTACTCATCTGTTTTTATTTTTTCAGGTGCGGCAGGCTTGTCAATAACATCTGGGAGTGGAATCCACGGTTGTGTTTTGTCAATAACTGATCTGCTTGTAAGACCCCCTGGTTCCATGTCTTCCTGTTTGATCTCTAGGGTTGCAAAAGGCTTCGCTTGTCCGGGAATATTGAAATCAACTTTCAGAAGAAAGTCACGGGCTTTGCTGAATCTCCAGCTGTCGTCGCTAATAAAGTTAGGGTAATGCCATGCGCGAGGGGTGAAATGAAAAAATGACGGGCTGTTTTTTGAGTCGCGGAACTCCATCAAGGCTTCAAGGTAAAGAAGTGGTTCGCCTATGAGGCCTGTGGCGTTGTAAACGACGACGTTATTATAATTTGGAAAAGGAGTTTTGAAGTTTTCTGTGAGCTCTTTGAATTCGTCTTTGGATAGATTTGCTGGCGCAAATGATTTTCCAATAACGACAATCATGCACTGTTGCTCGGGGTTAGGCTTGATGTCTCCCTCCTTTGTCCATACAGCAAAGGCCTCCATTCGTCCGTCACCGCCTAAAATGTATTCTTCATTTTGGGAAAGATAAGTCGATATTTTGTCAATGGTTGCCTCTGCTACTTTTTGCCCTATGCTGGCAGCAATTGTAGCGCCGACAGTTGCAAGGACAGCACTCTCTTTCTTGGAGTCTTTGGATGGACAGGTGGGAGTGAACCCGACTCGTAGCTGAGTTGGTTCCTCTACCGAAGATTGTGAGGGCTTAGGTGACTTGTTGTTGGTTGTGGTTGATGCACACCCAAGCAGCAATGAGATCGTAATTAGTGTAAATATTAAGCTATGGCTGGCTGGCATTTTGAAAATCTCCTTTGCTGTCGTGTTAGAGCGATTCTTGAATTAAGTTTCTGACCTTGTCGTTGATGAATGTCCCGCCATTCATTTGGATGTCATGTGGAAGTCTGCAGTCGCTATAGTTGTCAGGTGAATCTCCTATATGTGTACCGGCTAAGGCTAGGATTTTTGGTTGGCTGATGAAAATAGCAGCGCCGCTTCCGCCGGGTGTGGCGCTACAAGTATGAGAAAAGCAGCCTGACTCCTTGCTAATAATAATGCATGACGGATTAATGCTTTGTACAAAACCTGATTTGAATCTTTCAGGTAGAATCAATGAGGAGAGTGGGAATTGTGAAATTTGTACTAAGGGGGTCGGTTTTATTTCTGGAGAACTGCTGTTTGGTGTTTTTATTTTTTCTGGCGGTGGAATGGTTATTGCGGTTGGTGAGAAGTTTCCAGGGGCTATTCTTGCAATTACTTGATCATCTTCGGCAAGTTTTAAATCTTTTGAAAGTGCATTTTTTTCGAGGATAGAGCAAATTTGATAGGTGTTATTTTCGTAGGCTGGTTGGAACCAGAGGCTAGACTGGCTTTCTTTTAAGTTTCTCTGACTTAAGGAATCAAAGCAGTGTCGTGCAGTTAGAATTCTGCCTTGGCTGCCAACCAATAAAGCGGTGCAAATTGGGTTGATGCCGTCGTAAATTGTTCCGATTGATTTAAGTATGGCGTGAGATTGTGCGAATTTAGATTCCTCAGCTGGAATATAACAGCTAGTGAGAACTTCTCGTGTGGCATCGATAAAGTCTAGAATTTTTTTCTTCTGCGACGATGTGAGTTCGGAGGGTAAATTATTGGTTTTTAGGTAGTTGATAGTGCCAGCAAAAAGCTCTTTGCTTGAATAAATTATGCTGTGCGCGGTTTTGTAATTTTCAGTTGTGTAGTTGTCGCAGCTTCCATTTGGGGAGGTTATGGAGTCAATGGTTTTTCTAGGGGTTTTTGGATATAGCTCTAGTACGGTGGATTCTATTTTGTTGTCAGGCGTTGTTTTGTAAGGGTACAAACCCTTATTGGGATTAAATTTCTCAAGCCAGTTCTCTGGGCTTTGGACTATTTCAGGCGTCTGACGGAAATGGTGTATATAACGCACGCCTCCTTCTGCTGCTGAGCTCTGAGCAAGATTTTGATCAGAAAAAGATAATAAGCGGAGCTCACTGGTACTGACCGATGATGAATCGCTAACACTACGTATCGTTGGATTTGATCCCTCCAAACGGGCTATGTTTACTGGTGACTGCTCCTCGAATATAACCCACGGTAGGGGCGTCTCTGTTGCGAGGGATGTAGTACTTACCTTAGGGCAGCTGAACAGAGCTGCGAAGGACGCTGCAGGAACATAAGCAGCAATAAAGGTTAGTTTCAAAAGATGTGTCTGTTTGCGTGCCATCTTGCCTCCCTGCATAGAACGGTAGTGCTATCGGTTAGGACCGCTCGGCGCGCTCAGGGAAGGATCACTGTCCCCCTAATGGCCATTTGCCAAAGCAAAGACCAAGGTCTGGAAAAATGCAATTAGGGTTCTATCCGTTAGCATGAACACTTTCGAGCAAGCTCATACGGAGCTGAAGGAGTGTTCATCTCCAAACGCAAGAAATACAGTCCCGAATTCAAGCGGTAAGCCATCGAACTGTTTCGTGGTTCAAGGGTGCGTCGCCGCCAGGTGGCCCTGGAATCAGTATTGCCACCAACCTGCTCACGTGCTGGGTTCTAGAGGCGCAGCTAGGCACAGAAAAAGCCCTTCTCGGGATGGGAAACCAGCGGGATGAGGAACTTGCCCGCCTCTAACGCGAGCTGGCCCGAGTAACCAAGGAACGTGATTATTAATAGACGCTGGTAGCGTACTTTGCCAAGGTGTCATCGAGCGGTACACGGTGATCTAGCTTTGCCGTAACGAGTGCCCCGTGTGACTGATGTGCCGTTGCCTGAAGGTTTCTGCCAGTGTCTATTGCGCTTGGCGGGATCGCGAGCCAAGCCCGCGTGCCCAAGAGAATACGCACTTATTGAAGTGCATCCGGGAGATTCACGAGGACAGTCGTGGTGTGATGGGAGCGCCGCGCAAGCATGAGGATCTGTTCGACGAGGGCGAAACCATCAGCCTAAACCGCGTTGCTCGCCTAATAACAACTGAGCGAATTCAATGCTGGCCACGTCGGAGGAGGCGTGGCTTTGGAACAGTCGCCAGCTGCCATCCAGCAGGCGTGAAAAACCTGCTGGGGCACGATTTCACCCCGCCGGAACCGGAGCGCAATTGGAGCACAGTCATCACGGAGGTAGGCTCACTGGAAGGCAAGCTCTTCCTATGCGTGGTGCTCGGCCTGTAAAGCAAGCTTGTGATCGGTTAATCGAGGTATCACCGTCAGTATAGGCAGATATGATTCGAGCGGTGGATACGGCGATCTGACAGCGCAGGGGGATTGCTCGGCGAGTCTGCATTGGGATCGCGGTAGCCAAGGCGGATTCAACCGGTCGTCGTAACGCGCTGTTCTGCGGCATGAGTGCCGTTGGGCGTTGTGACGACAGCGCTGCCTGTGAAGGCTTCTTCAGTCTGCTCAGATAGGAGCGCGTGGTCCATCAGTCGTATCGAATTCGTGATGAAGCACGGGCAGATCTGTTCGACTACATCGAGCGGGTTGATAAACCATGAGCGTGTCGTAGAGTCGCCTGGCAAGATCTGAAGTTTTCAGCCCTTTTCAAACTGTCCGTGGAACTGGGTAGAACCCGATCGCATTGAGGAGTGCTAGGCACGCGCCAAGGCCAGCGCTATCGGGTGTTTGCGCTGTGCACGGCACCCCGATGCACTCATTGGGTGCCGTCTCCAACCCCCGTGCAGACTGCTTTTCGGGCCAACGAAGTGCCGCCCCCTTTTATCTTGCCCTCCGCTTTTTCCGTGCCTTTGTGCGCCTGAGCAGGGTAATCAGGTTGGGGGATACTAAAGGATCTCGCAGTCGCTAGGCGGTATCTGAGGGCTGAGGTATCCGCAGGTCCGCGGTGCCCGACTACACACGCCGCGCAACACGCTATCGACATCTAGATCGACGCGATAATGGACAGCTCATCGACATGAGTCCGAGCACAAGAGCTGCGCCAGAACGATCATCCCGCCGACAGACAGCGCACCGAAGTGGCGACTGTCGAATGCCTTCTGGTTGGTGCTGCTGAGCAGGGGCGGTTCATCGCCAACCAGGCGCCGGCGGGTCTGCCAGGCTGGCAGCGCGCGACCCTGTCGATCTCTGCGCAAGAGCCTGACAACAAGGACGCCATTGATGCGCTTCCGTCTGGCTATCTTGCATGCACACGTGCTGCGGTCCCATCGCCGCCACGGTCTTCAACAACGGTGTGGTCGCCTGCAGGTGGCGTGCTGCGCAGCCATTGCATTGCCTCCGGCGGTAGGTGAACCAGCATCAGATCGCCTGGCGCCAGTGAGTTGCCGGCGAAGTGCGATACCAGCCGGCAGGCATGCTGTCGGACATGTTGTAGATCAGCCGTGGTGGTGACGTTGCGAGCGTTGCCCAACCCAGGGCGAATATGCTGCCTGCGGGCAGTGTCAGCGGTCGCCATGCCTGGTGAGTCCCCGGCGTCATGAAGTGGCCTACTGCTTCAGCACCTCGCGCAACATTTCCGCCATGGTCACGCCGGGGGCGAAGGCCGCCAGCTTGAGGCGCGTGCGTAGTGCTGGCGTCACGTCCAGCGTCAGCCGAGTGCTGTAGCGTTCGACCTTTCCGTTGTCGATGACAGCGCCCTGGCGTATCCAGGCTTTGGCCTGCGGATCGGTCAGCGGGCGTGCACCGATATCGATGCGCTTGCCGCTCATGGCGACCACCTCAGCAGCTCCTCGACCAGGCTGCTGACCTCGCGCGCGGCGGCGCTGTCCGGCGCCGGTTCACGCGCCAGGCGACCGGCCGCCACGCTCTCGGCAAAGACGATGCGCTGGCGTACTTCCGCCTACAGCGCCGGCAGCGGTTGGTCGGCCAAGGCGCCGCGCGCTTCACGGCCGATCACCGTGGTGCTGACACGGCGGTTGATGGCAAACGCCGCGCGCAGCAAGGGCCTGAACATCTGCGCTTCACGGATCAGGTTGACCATCTCCGCGCTGGCCCACAGGTCGTAGGGGCTGGGCTGCACCGGGATCAACACGCAATCCGCCGCCAGCAACGCCGAGCGGGCGAGGGCGGCGATGCGTGGGGTCAGTCGATGATCACGTGATCGGCGCGACAAGCCAGCTCCGGGGCTTCCTGGTGCAGCGTCTCGCGTGCCAGGCCGACAGCACTGAACAATCTCGGCAAACCTTGCTGGCGGCGCCGCTGCGCCGCTGCGTCCAGTCCAGCGCCGAGCCCTGTGGGTCGGCATCGAGCAGGATGACGTTCTGCCCGCGCAGGGCCAGTTCGCCGGCGATATGGGTGGCCGGGTGGTCTTGTCCACCCCGCCTTTCTGGTTGAGCAGGGCGACGATCATGGCCGGATCTCCCCGGCCAGACTGCCTCGATTAGCACCTGTCCACACACAGGCGCTGCCCCAATAACAAGTTAGAGCTTTTAAGTTAGTTAAGTTAAGGGAGGCTGGAAGCCCCGCCAGACGTGGCCTACAGCGGAGTTCGTGCGCCTAATAGCACGAGAGTGATGCGCCTGATAGCACGTGCCGGCGTGCGCCTGATAGCACGACTGCATTCACAGCTTTTCCCGAAGTTATCCCCGTGCCGTTGACGGCACGCGCCGGAGATCCGCTCGCCTGGGGGGGCAAGCGCTGCGATGTTTCAGCGGTTTCCTAGGTTGGGGTTGGCGCCGATCCCGGATCTGGGTGCGGGCAGGCTCGAGATAACTGCGCTCAGGAGAGGCGTCACGATCTGCCGCGCATCGTCCTCGTGCTGGAGTTAGCGCCGATGGTCGCCCTCCGGGCCTGTGCGCGTTTGCCGGAAACGGTCCAGGAGCGCGTTGAGGCGCTTCAGGTGACTTGGGAAAGGGCGCAGGTAGGGTAAAGCTGCTGGAGCGTTCTAAGGGGCTCTGGAGGCGTTTCTGGCCGCTGTCGTTGAGCGTGGCTCAAGGGTGAACATGTGGGCAACTGGTCGAGCCTGGCCTGTTCGTGTGCGAGCTCGCGTCCCGCAGTCTCGCCCAACGGGCGGCATATGGCGTGTGTGGCAGCAGTCTCCGAATGTGCGGTTCTACGGCTTTCTGCAAAACCGGACAACCGCTTCGGTGGATTTCCGTAAATCCGTAAAACCGTGGATACGGATCGACAGATTTGGGCAAAACCGTAAGACCGTAACGGTCTCAATCAGCAGGAGAGACAACGCGGTTGCTCCAGCCTGATCGCCGGGTGCGTGCGCCCGTGCATCAGCCTTCCGGGTGGGGCGCGCGGGTGGCCGGCAGGGCAGGGGCGCAAATAACAAGGCACCTGGTCGCCCCGGTGCCTTCCGCTGGCCTAGCGATTCCAGAACACGTGTACCTGCTCGAATCCGGTCTCCAGGGTGAACAGGTCGCCGCTGTACTCCATGTCGCGGGCCATGGCGCGGTAGTCGATGTACATGGCCAGGTGCGGCGGAATACTGCTGGTTTCCTCGGTCAGCTCCTGGGCGTAGTCGGCCAGCGAGCTGTAGCAGCCACAATAGTCTTCCTCGGCCGCCTTGCGCGCCTGCTCTAGGTCGTTGAAGTGAGCGAGCAGGGCGCCGCCGAACTCGGGGTACTCCTCGATGAAACACGCAATCTCGTGGGCGCTTTCGAGGCCCTCGTACTCGTCGAGGCGGTAGATATTGAAACCCTCGAAGTCGTGGATGGCGTATTCCTCTGCATCCTCCACTGGTGAGGCCGCCAGCATGGCACTGACCTGTGCTTGGATGTCGTCCAGCTCCAGGGTGGCATCGATCCAGACGCCATGCAGGTGACCGGCGTTGTAGGCGGCCAGGTCGGCAATGTAGATCCTGATGTGTTCGCTCATGGCTTTCGCTCCTTCGTCTTCAGGGGGCTGCGCTTGCGCTGCGCATGAACCCCTGCCGACTAGGGCGACTAAGGCGGTCGTGAAAAAATCAGGAAAAATCGCGGAGGCTCCACCCAGCGCAGCGGCCGGGTGGAAACCGCCTATTTTTCTTGATTTTGAGGGGGCAAGAACCCCTGCTCATGGATAGGGGAGAGTGTCACCAGTGGTGGCAACCTTGCGTTTCGTCTGTCGGTAACTGGCCGGAGTCGGCCAAAAGCTGCTGCTGTAGGGTAACCATAAAGTCAGGGGGATTCACTTCGTTGGCAAAGTGCTACTAGACATCATCGTTCAGACTCCGTAGCGTTCTGCTGACATATGGTAGTTACGTCTTTGCTTATAAGGATTTTGTGATGGGCGAGTGGTCAAAGAAGTTGGGGGAGCGCGGGGAGCACGTTGTTGAAACCCTACTCAACCTTATTGGGTGGAAAGCGGCGCTCAAGGGAACAAGCATTGACTGCGTCAAGCCAAAACTGCACAGCACGACCGGTAACCCGAGAGAGACGCATGGTGCAGATTTCGTCTTCAGTTGCCTGTCTCCCCTTGAGGATGGCGTGCTCAAACACATGGTCATCTCGTCGAAATTTTCTAGCGTGCCCTATCCCACCTCGCCCGGTAGCAAATTTAAAGAACATTTCGTTGACCTAGCGACAACGGTCGAATGCTTCAATCGCTCCTCTGTGAAGAAATCAATTAATGCCGGCTACTCCAATGCCAGCTCTCAGGCGATCGCAGGTGTCCTGTTCTGGCTAAGTGCGAAATCTGATGCCGAGGCAGATGTGGTCAGTCAGGTTGCAGGTTCGCGCAAGCTTGATGACTCCAATTATGGGACTATCTATGTAGTAGATAACAGCCGCGCAAGCTTCCTTTTCGACACCATCACATATGTCAGAAACACGTTCGGATCTGAGAATGTGAGCTTCCTCTACCCATCCACAGGGAAGAATGTAAGTCCCACTCAAAGATTGACTAATGGCCCAATTTTACCCCCTGAGTATCTCAATAGTGGCCTCATTCCTTTCTTTGTCCAAGAGTATGACAAGAAGCACTTGGTCATATGCTGCCAGGATGAATTTAGCGAGGAAACTGTGAAACGCATGATCGGTTTTTCGATGGCAATCGCCCTTGAATTCCCACATAAAGTGACGCTTGCATTTCCCGACTACAACTACGTCGAACACGAAGAAACTGTGAATATTGCCAAGGTGGCAATCGCGAATAAAGAATTCGCCGCCATAGTTAGTGTAGAGTCTTATAAGGTGGATTTCAGAGGTTGATGCCATGAGCAATCAAAATATTGACTCAATCTTGCCGCAAGGTGAGGCGCTGCGCACCTATCTAGTACAACCTTACATAGGTGTAGGCGATATCAAGATCGCACTGAGGAATCGGGGCGTCTTCATCAATAGTCAGGAAAAGGAACAGACTATTCCTGCACTTACACTTTCCTTGATCAGGCCGAGTGAGTTTTCGCAACTCCAGCTTGCCTATACGACCAAGGAGGACAATCCCAAGATCACCACTCAAACCATCAAGTGGCAAGGGAGCGACGCATTGCTTGACTCCATTCCCGATGCGATTGATGTAAACAAGCTTCTTGACCTCGACTTCGTGAATTTCAAGGTACTGGGTACGCCAAATTTCTACCCTGTCAATAAAGACCTCGATACCATCCGGATGGACTACGTCTTGGAGCGAATTGATCGGTCCAAAAGCTGGGCGGACTCACACAAGACCTTCAAAGGGGCAATCGAGATCAAGAAAAACAAGGCCCAGGATGAGCTGATCCTGATTAGCACGCATACTGCACCTGAGACAAGAAGTACGAATAAAGCCATATCCAAGCACTTGGTCTCGCACTTTAAATCTGTCAAGCAAATCGATGAGAACGAGACGGTTACATCCATTCGTTTCTGCGACTTTACCAACGAGAACAGATTCCTTTATCTATTAGGCCTGACCCAGCGCAGCCGGTTAGTAGCCATCACTTTCCTCGAAATTGTGGATATTGGTATAGCACCCGACCCCGACAATATGCTCCCAGCCGACCTTGGGTGGATGAAAGAGAAAATTCGCAACTTGGATTTGAAGGGGTTCAGCTTGGAGGATTCGGATTTTCTATCCAATCCATCCTATAGGCCGAGTCTATTCCTGCATCGCCTAGACGCCAAATTTCGCTTCAGTACGTCCGGGCTCGATGGTAACTGCGTCATCTCCCTTGGCTTTCCGGAATTTTCTGCAGGCCAAAACAAGGACAGCGAAATCGAGTTACGGATTAAGCAGATCACCTTTGATAATACGGTCAAGTCGGTTGACAAGAATGACGCGAAGGAGACGATCTTGAAGGAACTGGAGTCGGAGAAGATCGAGACGTTCAAGACACTATCGACCCCCAGTAAACCAACGACGTCAAAACCGCTTCCGCCTTCTTAGTGAGCGGCCTATCCATTTGCCGATCGTTAATACTTCGTAGTTGCACCACCTCACGCAATATCGGGAGTTTTGTTGGGCGGGTATGCTCAATTTTTTCCAGGTTCTGCAGAGGCAGCTTTTGGCCGACTCCTGCCTGATGCGATAGGCACAAAGCGGCCTAAACAGTCTGGTCATTTTTCACTCAGCCCGATCGTTTCGCTAGCTTGACTCAAAAAAGCTACGCTTCACTCGCCGGTTAGAAAAGAAGTTCGCCGTAACGCTTCTATGCCATCAAGTTGAGGCCATCTAAATGCAAACTGATTTTCAAGTTTCCGCTCATCGCGAACTCGCTAATTTCGCGCATCGAAATCAGCTTGCCCCGTACCGGCTTGTTGAGAGTGGCAACGGCACCGAGTACAAGAATTATCTGAATGGCACGGTTTTCACTGTCTACCACGATAGACTTGACGACGCGAACAGTGGTCAAATCGAGATAGCTGTCGGCATAGAAAACATATCGACCGAACTGACATGTTCACCAGACGCAATTACCGTATGGTTCTTAAAAGCGCAGAAGTCTCTTCATTCAGCGGAGAGCAAGTCGCCGCTTTGGTGGCCGCGAGTAGCAGTTTGGTCCCTCGATGAGATTCGCGTTTTCTGCAGTGCTTACGAGTCCCTATCGAACTCAAGAGGCAATGCAATACCCATGGAGAAGCCTCAGGAACCACCGCCCCCTGTTGACGAGCGAGTCGTGCGCGAGATCCTCACTCGCAGGGGACAATCAGGCTTCCGATCTGCACTCCTCCGCGCATATGGTTGTCGCTGTGCGATCTCGACCTGTGCGGACGTCGACGTATTGGAAGCAGCGCACATCATCCCCCACAGTGATACACAAGACTACCGCACTGCAAACGGGTTGCTCCTGCGGGCTGACCTGCACACATTGTTCGATTTGCGCCTCATTTCAATAGATCCAAGAACTGCCAAGGTAGTTGTATCTAGAGGACTCGGAGACACTTACCAACCTCTGAATGGCAGCGTCATCAATCTACCGGTTGACTCCGCCTGTCACCCTGATCCATCGCTCCTAATGCATCACTTCAACCAATGGCAGGCGAACGAGCAGAGTAACGGCTAACCCCCTCCATCGAGCGGACATGACCCAGCAAGCTGAGCCTCTCCGCTTATATCGAGCATTAGCGATGGCCCGGTTTGGGCCGATTTCCGCCGGTCGCCATGGGCGGAGATCGGCCGATTCTGTTGAAAAAGTCGATTTTTGAGAGCGCTGCTTGGCGGCAGCTCAAGAAACGCTCGATTTCGGCGTTGCTACGGAAAAATCAAGGCAGCTCCGCCTTCTAAGCGAACCAGATTTCCACCTCGCTCAGGCTCTTTCATGGGCAAGAATCGGGACGGGACTTTTTCAACAGAATCGGCCAGAAGCGGTCGGTCACCTGAGTAGGTTCACAGTCTGCAGAAAGTTCACGGGTGATGGTAACGACATGTCGGGCACGTGGAACGGCCGAGTAAGCCGTGGCATATTCCCCCACACTCCTTCGACACGCAGCGCGGTCTACGAATGGCTGTCTTGAGAACCGACATTGAAAGGGCACTCGATGAGCTCGCCTCCCAAGAGGAGGGGATGCGTTTTCAGGGGCTGGCGGTAGTACTCGGCAAGAAGCGCTGGCCCGAACTCATCGCCCGCCAGCGGAAGAAGGATCTCGGCCTCGATGCCTACGCGCCCGCAAGCCTGACGCCGGAGAATATTGGCAAGGGGCTCGCCGCCTCGATCACGCCAACGCTGAAGAAGATTTCTGACGATGCGGAGACCGCCAAGAAGAACTTTCCTGACCTCAGGAAGCTCCTCTTCGTGACGTCCGCCAAAGTTGGCAACGCCGACCGAAAGCGGTGGGAAGAGGCTATTCAAAAAGACCACAGCGTCGAACTTCACATCATCGAGCGCGAGGAAATCATCACGCAGATGATGATGCCGGAGAACGCTTCGCTCCGTGCGAGCTTCCTCCACCTCGATATCGATGCCGAACCGCAGGTCGCAGACCTCATTGAAAGAACAAAGCGTGCGGCCAATGCTGTCACACGGGCCTGGGCAGCCAAGACAAAAGGGCATCCGCTCATCGAGCTCACAACAGTGCGGCTTGACCCGAACGGCGCGGAGTCTGCCGACGTGCTGTCGCTGGAGCAAATCGACCTGGCGCTATTGCAGAGCAGCCGCATCGTTCTCGAAGGGCCCGCCGGCCGCGGAAAAACCACGACGCTGATACAGCTCGCACAACGCGTGCGCACCGCCGGCACACCGCTTATCGTCGAACTTCCGGCGTGGACGTCCTCGCACCGGGGAATTCTCGAATACATTGCCGGCATGCCTGCGTTCCAGGCCGAAGGTCTCACGGCCGCCGACCTCGCGCGCGTGCAGCAAACGGAACCTTTCCTGTTTTTGTTGAACGGCTGGAATGAAATTGCGGAGACGAATTCCTCGCAGGCGAATGACGCACTCCGGGAACTCGAACGGGATTTTCCGAGCGCTGGCATCATCGTCGCAACCCGCACGTACCATTTAACACCGCCACTGCCCGGCGCTTTACGGCTGCGATTGCTGCGCCTGCGGCGTACGCAGCGGGTCGCGTATCTGGCGGCCCGCCTTGGCGCGAAAGACGCCGAGCTTCGCGCCCGCATCGATGCCGACCCGTCGCTCGACGAGCTGACCCGCACGCCATTCATCCTCTCGGAAGTCGCTTCGCTGTTTGAAGCTGGCGCCGAAATTCCCTCCACGAAAATCGGAATCCTAGACCAAGTTCTCCGTTTGCAAGAACGACGCGACGAACACAGAAACGCGCTGCACGCAGCACCAATCTTCGGCCGGCAAAAGGACTACCTGAAGGCCATCGCAACCGAGATGACCCGCCGCGGCGCGGTGGCATTGCCCGAGGCTGATGCCCGCGCTGTCGTTGCTGCCGTTGCACGAGAGCTTGCGCACCGTGGCCAGATCGAGCCGGTAGGAGCGCCGACGATCCTCGCGACGCTCACGGCGCACCACGTCTTCGAGCGCGTCGACTACCCGCAAACGGCGTTTCAATTCGAGCATCAGCAGCTTCAGGAGTACTACGCTGCGCTTGACTTGCGTGGGCTGCTTTTCGACCTGCGGTGCGATGACCACGACGCGACCGGCTGCTTTACGGCGGACTACGTGAACGATCCGGCATGGGCCGAACCCCTGCTCATGATCGCCGAGACGTTTGCTGAACAGACCGGCGACGGAGAAACCGACAGGAGAAACACCAGCGCCGGCAGGAAGCTGGTGGCAATGGCACTCGCCGTCGACCCAGTATTCGCTGCCGAGCTTGCGCAGCTTTGCGGCACGGCCGTCTGGAATGAAGTTCGCGCAGCCGTCGGCGAGCGTCTTCGCGCCCTCTACACGATCCGCGACGGCAGCTTTCGCCAGTATGCCACCGCCGCCTTGCTGGCTACCGGCGCGGACGACTTCAGCGACCTCATCGTGCCGCTTCTGTCGGAACAAGACCAGCAGACGCGGCTACGCACTTACCGGCTCTGGCCGGACATCCATGTCTCGTCGTTGGGAGCGAACTGGCACGAACAGGTGCGCGGCTGGGGCGACGAGGCGCGCGCGGATTTCGTCTCCGAACTGCTACATCATCGTATCGATGACGAGATTGCCGCCTTTGCTGCCGAGGACAAGAGCGTCGCGGTGAAGAAGGCCGCGGTCTCCGGCCTCATGTGGACCGGGTCTGACGACGCGCTGACCCGCGTCCTCGAGTCGATGGATGAGCAGACATTCGAGGAGGTCTCGCGCCAATCCGCCGACCGCATGCCCGCGGCCCTCAGGCCCAAGACTATCGCAGCGATGCGGAAATTCATCGAGAGCACCACGGACCATCCCGCCCGCCTGCGAACCGCGCTCGATTTGATCGATTTTGGCGAGACAGGGATGGACGGAGTCATCAAGGATGCACTGGCGGCGCTGTCCGGCGGCGACCTGCGCAATCTGGCTCCGCACTACATCCAGCCGGCGCTCAAGCATCTGCGCAAAAGCGATCCCGCCTGGGTGAGCGAGTGGGTGGCCGTCCAGATTGCCGAAGGCTTCCTCTACGAGCCCGAGTATTGGTTGCCGTTTGCGACCGTCATTCCCGACAGTCTCGTCGAGAAATACCTGCAACGCCTCGAGACCGAAGACCTCAAGAACGGGCACTTCGGCGGCGTGATTTCCATCATTGCCGCGCGTGCAGAAGCCAACCTTGCGGCGCGCGTGTTTGCGAAGCTGCGCGAGCTGCGGCGCAATGTGGATGCGGAGCCCGGCGTGCGGCACGAACTCGAGTGGCAGATGATGCGCCAACTGGAAGCCATGTTTCGCCACCTTCCCGACGACATCGCCGCGGCTGGCATTCTCTCGTCCGTCACCAGCGGCGATCCGCTCGACATCAAAGTCGCAGCCGGCCTTCTGAGCAGGGTCGCCAGATCGGACGTGGAACCGCTCCGCATCGCGGACGACGACCTGAAGGCACACCTTTGCACCTACCTGAAAAACAGCGTTGATGTCGTCCTGCGCCAAGACGATTTCAACGGCAAGGAGAAAGCTAACCTGGCCTCGTCGATCGCCCAAGCCGGAAGGCCCGAAGACATGGCGGACCTGGTGAGGCTCATCCGCGCCGACATCGAGCGGGTACGCCGCGGCCGGGCCGAGCGTGCTGCCGGCGACCGCGGACCTCTCGGTGATGGTGCAGCCATGAGCTACGCCGGCTGGCACATCGCCGCCGTCATGCACCTCAACGCGGCCGGTGCCGAGCAGGTGCTCATTGACCTGCTTCCCGAGCCGGAATACCGCTCCGAGGCCGCCGCTGCGATGGCGCGCGACTTCGTGCCAAAATCGGAGCGTTCCTTCGACCGGACGTTCCGCTACGACATGATGTGGGCCGCACGCGAAGGTCGCACTCCGCAGCCCGGCGACGACCTGCGGCGCACACGGTTCGCCGCCGCACTCGATGCCGAAATCAAGCGCCTGCGAGAGCAGAACCAAGACGGGAAATCCGCTGCAGGGCTGAAAGAGCTCGCAAAGGCGCTTGCCGCAATTGACGGCCGTGGTTCCGCGTCAGCGGTGCTCGACGCAATTGCCATGCCCGGCCAATGGGACCAATACATCTGTCTTGACGCCGCCGAGCGCCTGTTGATGGCGGGTGTCGTCTTGCCCGCAACCACCGCGTTCGCCCTCGTCGATTCTATCGTCGAGCGGACGGAGAAATGGATGCAGGATTCAGACAGGTACCTTCTGCGCCGCATCCTTGCGCTCTGCCCGTTCGTCGACGACCCCGCGGCCGGGATCGCCAAGATGCGCGACGTGCTTGGCAAGCGGCAATTCCGGGGGTATGAACTGCGCGAACTTGTCACCGCTCTCGGCGAGAGCCGATCGGATGCCTCCGTCGATCTCTTGTACGAGCTTGCGCGTGATGCGCAGACGTTCGAGCAATGCGAGGACAGCTTCATCAACGCCTTCGCCGCGCTCGATACTCCGCGCGCGCAGGAACTGCTCCTGGGTTTTGTCGATCCGGATATTTGCGGCATCGCGCTGACGCGTCGTCTTCACCGCGAGGACGTGCTGGTCGCGCGGCTCACGGAGCTGGCCCAGCGCAGGCCTGAGGTGGCCGCGTGGCTGCTGAATTTGTGCGAACGCGAACTGCCGGAACTCAGTCGGCACGTCCTCTCGAAGGTAATGAACTGGCTCGGAACGCCCGAAGCCCTTGCCGCAAATATGAACCTGATCGATGACGCTAAGCCCTCACCGGTTCCGCAGGGCATTTGGGACCAACTCGAAAGTGCTTTCGTCGAACGACGACCCTATGGGCAAAATTCCAACGTCTTCACGCGACACGCACGCGCTTCAAATGAACTGCGCGTCCTGCTGTTCAGAATGGCGATTGGGGACGAGAAACGACGGAGGTCTGCCTTCATGCTTCTCGGTCAGATCGAAGAATGGCGCCTGGAACATGGCAGGCCGATGGGCGAACCGCGTCACCCCGATCTCGCATCCGGCCAATCTTGGCCGCCCGTAGATCTCTAACTTTTATCGTGAGCCCAAAGGGGCAGTCCTTGCTGGTCGCACCTATCCTGGCAGAGCATCAAATTTGTCATCTATTGCCACAGAGGTAGGCGATATACCCGACTAGTTCGGGTTAGAGGGAAATTCAGGCATCCAACGGGAGACATTCATGAACGACTGCTGTGGGTCGATTCCGGCCTGTCGCGACAGGCAGCAGCCGGCCAGAAGCAGCCAGTCAACGGCGAAGCGGATATTGGGTGGTTCTGTGGCTGTCCCCCAGCCACTTCCTGGTGATGACGCTAGGTCACGCCTTCTCGCGAGGCGGGCCACTAATCCTCTACTAGATATGCGCACGGACGAAATACATGAATGAGTCCTTCGTGTCCGACCTCGCACTCGGAGTTTTGACTAAACGAGTGGTTGACCAAGCGACGCAAAGTTGGAGCGCAGCAGAGGTGTCTGACGCGTTCGCCACCGACTTGGTACTCTGCGAATTGATTCAGGTTGCCCAGCACACTAATCTCCTGAAAAATCGCCAATTGGTCATACGGGCAATGGGCATTTCAGCGCGAACGCTGCAGCGATGGCTCAGGGTGCCGCCTGCAAGCCTCACACCCGAAAACGGCATCCATTTGCTCCGATTGCTCGCCGTACTCGCGCGCGGAGCCCATGTTTGGTTCGGGGATCAAAGCAGAGCGATGGCTTAGCAAATCAAAACTGGGGCTGGAGCAGCGGATCCCACAGGATCTACTCAAAGCCCCCTCTGACTATGAGGTATTGGCCTCATTCCTCGTGAGTACGGTGTGTATCACTGACTAATTGCTGAGGCTACTCTTGAGCTTGGATCCGTCCTGGATAGCAGATCGGACTATCTTTAGTGCTTCCTTCTTGTTCGCGTAGACAGTGTCCGAGTAGATCTCCCGCCTTGTCGCGTCCATGATGATCAGCCGGCAGTCTTCCAGCGGATCATCGTCGGGAATCAGGGCCTGCAGCGAAGGCAATGAGCTTGAACCTAGCACCGCTACAAAATGCTCATCCACAAGGCGCTTTGTGAGCTCATAACCCATGAAGTAGCCCAAGCGATAGGTCAAATCGCTTTTTGTGGAGTGAAGTTCGTCGTACACGACAACGAAGACCATGGCATCCCTGGCCGCGGCTTCCGAAAGTGCGGTTTCCAATGACGAGTGGGGCTCACGGAGAAAGAAGCGATCCTTAACGGCACTTGCTGTGGCCGGTGCCTCGGCGTATTGAGAGGCAAGTACCCAGCGTTGGAATGACACTGGCATATACCTGGCAGCGAGCGCACGCCCCTTTGGCGAGTCGAGCAGCTTGGCTTCGATTAATTCGTTGTCGAATACCAGAAGACCGTATTCGGGGAGTAAGGCTTTTAGGTGTGTCGCGAGGGTACTGCTGGCCACGGTCGAGTAAAAGGCGATGAAGCCATTGCAGCGATGAGTCCCCAGTCGATCGCGTAGATTGATGTCTTCATTGTGACCGACAGATTCGCCCGATCCCGCTTTGTGTTTGCAGCTGACGAGCCAACGGTACTCGGACTGCCCACCTGGACCAAATCTGATTTCACTCACGATAAGATCCCGCCCCGCGTCCTGTCCTCGATCAGGGCCTACGACAACGGAAAAGCCTTCCGCTTCCAGAAAATCACGTGCGAACAGCTCAAACTGATCACGCTCCGTGCCTTTGTGAGCCGGAGCGATTTCCTTGAAATTCAAAGCTGGCATGGCATTCCTATCCATTGACTCGAAGGAGATTAAAGGCTTCGCCTTATAAGTCATTTGACCACTGAGGCGACCACGCCTAAGCCGCTTCAGCGCGTCGCTTGGTCAAACCGTCACGCCAGGCCTTGAGTGCTTCCAAGTCCTGACGCAGCTCTGGCTCATCCGGAATAAATACGGGTACTTCACTAGATTGACTGTGCTCGTAGCAGCTGTATTTGGTCATCAACGTATCAATCAGTTTGCAGTCCTGTGGCTCGATGCCCTGAATAGCATGCAGTCGGTTATCGGTGGTAATGCTACGCCGATGCCGGAGCACGACCTTGTTAAGCAAATCCTCTTCAACTGACCGCTCAATCAGCTTGCGAAACTCACTGCAAATTCCTTGGGCGAGCATCCGGTAGGCCGCAGCACCACCCGTCTCACCCGCCTTGCGCGCGGCATCCAGCTTGGTGATCAAAAGGTTGTTGGCCTTTTTTGTATTGGCGTTCCAAACGTCCTGGTCTGCCGGGTGGCCAGCAACACCAGCGTAGGCTTCGATACACATAGGTTGATAGTGATCTGCTTTCCACTTATCGCCTTGTTTTCGGGCCAAGTCTTCCAGAATTCCGTAAAGGGACAATCGGTGAGTGAGCACAATTACCTGCCTGGTTTTGGCAAGCTCAACGAGGCGGCATGCCACAAACCATTCAAAATCATGGTCGAGGGAGGAGATAGGATCATCAAATAGGAAAGGGGCCGCGCCCGGCTTATCACAGACATCGGCCAGAAATGCCGCAAGGGAAATGATGCGACGCTCTCCGTCACTCAAGACACTGTCGGGCATGGCACGACCGTTTTGAGCACCTTTGAGCTTGAGCTGATGCAGTACCTTGGCGTTGCGAGTTCTGGTCTTGACCAGTTCAACTTGTATGCGGGTTGCTCCGAGTGCCAGGAGCTCCCGATTGAATCGTTCAACGTACGCCTCGGTGACGACAGCTTGGGTCACCTCTGCTGATTTCATCGATATCGCTCGGGTGCCTGCCAACCCTTTCCAGGACTCATAGTCTTTCACCTGGCGCAGTCGATCGACCTCAACACGAATAGCCGCAGCTTGCTCTGTAATCCACTTCTTGGCTTCCAGCGCTAGCTTTTGATTGGTCGCCTGCGCTCTATCAAACCCCAGAGCATCCTGATCGTACTGAGCTGCGGTCGCTTCCAGTTCATCTCGATAACCCGTCAACTTAATGATGGCTTCATCGACTGCGTGAACTGGGGTTGCAAGCTGCTCGACTTCATGAGCAATCAGAGCGTTTTTTGCTGAAAGCGCTTGCTGCCAGAAGCCATTGAGGTAATTCCACCAAGCCTCATCTGTCACGCCGGCAGCCTGGCACTGGGTCTGTATATCTTGTTCAGCTGTGATGCCTGGCAGCTGATCAAGGCCCGCTTTGTACTTTGCTTCAGCGGTCTTCGCATCTGATTCAAGCTTGCTATGCACGAATGATTCAAAGTCCTTCAACCGCTGCTGCGCATCTTCAGAAAGTTCTTGGTGACATAGCACGCACCGTGCATCCGCAGTCGCCGGAAAGGCAGTTTCCGGATATGGCGTTGCGGAATAGAGCCTGGCAGCCTCCCACATCGCACGCCATGTGGCGGTGCCCACCCCTTCAAGCACGGCTGACTTTACCTTGGCGCCCTCGACAGCAATTTGTCGTTTGGACACCGCATCCTGTCTGAGGAGGCGCAGTGCCTGAATGTTATCGACTCCAAAAGCAGTAGACGCTTGCTGGAGTGCACTGATGATTTTTTGGAGCTCGACCTTAGTGCGTCGTTTCTGTTGTGCCAACGCGGAGGGATCTTCGGTCTTGAGGCGCTCCACTAGCTCTACAAGCCTAAGCTCATCTTCAGCGGCCCAATGCAAGGCCGTTTCAAGTTCAGCCACGGACAATTTGCCGAGCTCGCTGTACAGCTTTTGGGAGGGGGTTGTACCGTAAATCGGTGGGAGCACGGGTAATACGCTGACCAGTTTGTCTTGCTCGGACTCCAGAGTCTGCCGAACCATTTCGACTGCGGAAGCAAGCTTCTCAAAGAGACTAAGGACGGGAGGGATATAGGTCGCAGCGCTTTCAGCTGTCAGATAATGACTGGCCTCGTCACTGTCGAAGATGTCGATGCCTCGCAGTGTGTCGACGGCGTCGCCTCCTACGCTCCACTCATGCAAGCTCTCTACGCCGTTGAGCTGAGAGGTGATATGGCATTTGCTGTGCGCCGGAGCCGCCTTGAACACGTTGGTTTTTAGGTCAACGGCCCTTGGCTTGCCCGAGACCTTTTTGAGAATGCGGGTATAGCTGGATTTACCTGATCCGTTGTGGCCGTAGATCACGGTGAGGTTCGCGCTGCCAAACTCAAGTGGAGCGCGGGGCTCCAGGTTCTCGATCCCGACAACCTCGGCGATTCGAACCAACCGCAGCTCATCTCCTACCTTTGGATTGTTGGTCAATTCCACGAAGCCGCGGTGCTTGGTAGGCTTTTGGCCTGCTGGAGTCTTGAGGATGGCCACCAGGGCAGCAATATCCGCCGGACTCAGCTCTCCATTTTTCAGAAGTCTGTCAGCGGCCTCTTGTAGCCAATCATTTTGCTTGAGCAGCCATGTACGAATCTCTGCCTGAACGTCCACTGTATTACCTCCCTGATGGTAGACCATGTCAAAAAGCTATCAGAGCCAACGAGGCGGAGCTAGGTCATTTACAGATGTAGAGTGAATCGGCCATAGATTCGTAGACTCCTTCAAGCAGCTGTTTCTGGCTAGGAACGACCACTTTTGGCCGATTCTGTTGAAAAAGTCCTGTCGCTTTTTTTGCCGATGAAAGAACGTGACCGACGTTGAAATCTGGCTCGGTCAGAAGACGGAGCTGTCCTAGCTTTTACGTAGCAACGCCGAAATTGAGCGATTTTTAAGCAGCCAGGAAGCGGCGCTCTCAGAAACCGACTTTTTCAACAGAATCGGCCGTTCTCGGCCTGTTCTAGGGCGCCCGCGTTTTGGGGGACGTCCCCAAAATTTGACGACATGTGACAGTTAGCGCGAGCCGGCAAGGCCGGCTCGTGCACATCCGCTTTACAGCTCCAAGGAAAGGGGATTGGCCGACTGGCCGCAGCACCTGTGAGAGCATATGCGCTGGTGGACGCGGCTGAGGAAGCCCACTTCGAAGGCTCTCCGTTCTATCGCGCAGGGCAGTAGGTCGCGTTCGGCGATCATTACTGCCCAGAGCCAGCCGCTGCGGGCGTTGTCGAGCCAGGTCTGGGCAAGTTTGACGCCCTGGTTGAATGCCTCCCTGCAGTCGGCAGCCCAGATGATTTCTACACCTGGGTGGCCATCGTGGGGAGGAAGACAGGTTATGACACCCTTGCTCATCTGGTGCCTCCTCGTACTTCGGAGAGGGCTCGACGATAGAGCACCACCATCTCGTCGAGTAGATCCAGGGCTGAATATGCAGCGATCCGTACGCGCAGGTCTGCCGGCTGCAGCCCATCAGGTTCAGCCAGTTGATCCAGCAGATTGCCGAGCATGACGCCGCGCAGTTCAGCGGCAGCTTCGGAGGGCAGGGGAGAGCGTTCGGATTCATGCAGCGGGCTTCGCTGCAGTGGAAAAGGTACAACGCAGGATTTGAACTCAGCCATGGCTCACCTCCAGATCAGAGGTGGACAGCAAGACCTGAAGCCCAAGGCGGAGCTCTCGGGTAAAAAAGGGGTAGCGCATTTTCCTTGTGCTCCTCAGACGATTAAGGAGCCGTCACCCGCCGTTGTCACTCGGATGTGGGTGGCGGACCGTGCGGGGGTGACAAACCGGCGTCCGAGGGAACCGGCCAGGCAAAAGCCTGCCCCACACGGCCCACCATAGAAGTTAAGCAACCAAGCACATCAAGTGCTGGCTACTCAAGCTATGGCGCTACCGCGCCTCGAACGAATCAGGTTGTCACACCCGGTCGTGGGATTTACCACGACGGGCGCACTCTAGCCCGAGGGTTTCAGGATGGCAACCTACTGTGGCGTAGGTGAGATTGAAGACGGGTAACACCTGGGCCCCTGATTCGGCGATGGCATGTTCGGGCTCGTCTCGGGGGCGGGGTGCGGATAATATGTAGGCTGATTGATGATGGCGTTGCTAGAACCGTCGCCCCACAAATCGGTCTATCTCCCGCGTCAGTAAAAGCTCTGCGCGATTGACGGTAGAGGTGACGGTAAGGCCCATTTCAATTTCAGCCAATCCCCTAAGCCAAGCGGGCTCGGGCGGCTTGTTGATGATCGAGTGGGAGTGATCTGAAGCAATGAGGGCAGCCCAGGCTGCCCTCATGCTATGCGCAGCCTTCCGTAGAGAAGCGCGCAGCAGAGCCTGATGGGCCCATGAATTGGACTGGCTGGAGCCCGACGCATGTCCTTTACCCGCAGACAGATTCTTACCGGCCTGGCCGGTCTCGGTGTGGTCGGCCTCGGTGCCGGCGGTGTTCGCTATTGGCTGGGGCGTCCCGCCGACGTCACCACGCACGACTATGAGCTGATTGCCGCGCCGCTCGATATCGAGCTGGTACCCGGCCATTCGACCCCCGCCTGGGCCTATGGTGGTCAGGCGCCGGGCCTGGAGTTGCGTGGCCGCCAGGGCGACTGGTTGCGGGTGCGCTTCATCAACCAGTTGCCGGAGCCGACCACCATCCACTGGCATGGCATCCGCTTGCCGCTGGAAATGGACGGCGTGCCCTACGTGTCGCAGCTGCCGGTGCTGCCCGGCGAGTTCTTCGACTACCGCTTCCAGCTGCACGATGCCGGGAGCTTCTGGTATCACCCCCACACCGCTAGCGGCGAGCAACTGGGGCGTGGGCTGGTCGGCCCGCTGATCGTCGAGGAACGCGAGCCGAGCGGTTTCCGCCACGAGCGCACACTGAACCTGAAAAGCTGGCATGTCGACAAGCAGGGCGCCTTCACCGCCTTCAGTGTGGCCCGCGAGGCGGCACGTGGCGGCACGCCGGGCGTGCTGTCGACGGTGAACGGCGAACATGCGCCCACTCTGGGTCTGCCGGCCGGGCAGATCGTGCGATTGCGCGTGCTGAACCTCGACAACACGCTGACCTACAGACTCAACCTTCCCGATGGCGAGGCGCGCATCTATGCCCTGGACGGCCATCCGGTCGTGCCGCGCCCCCTGGGCAAGGAATACTGGCTCGGCCCGGGCATGCGTATCGAACTGGCGCTGCGGGTGCCGGCTGCCGGTACGGAGCTGTCGCTGCGTAACGGGCCGCTGCGCCTGGCGACGCTGCGCTCGGTGGCGAACGGCGAAGCGGCGGGCGACTGGCCGCCGGCGCTGCCGGCCAACCCGGTGGCCGAACCGGATCTGCAGCGCGCCGAGACGCTGCGCTTCAATTTCGAATGGGCCGGCACCCTGTCGACCGACGTCGAGCAGGGCGGTGCCTACACCTTCTGGCAGATCAACGGCCAGGCCTGGGACATCAACGACAAGAGTTGCGCCGAGCGGCCGATCGCGACCCTCGAGCGCGACGGTCACTACATCTTCGAATTGCGCAACCTCAGCCAGTACCAGCATCCGATCCACCTGCACGGGATGGCCTTCAAGGTGATCGCCTCCAACCGTCGGAAGATCGAGCCCTGGTTCACCGACACCTACCTGCTGGGCAAGAACGAAACCGCACGGATCGCCCTGGTGGCGGATAATCCCGGCGTCTGGATGTTCCACTGCCACGTCATCGACCATATGGAAACCGGGCTGATGGCGGCGATCGAGGTGGTGTAGGCGCAGAAGACGATAAAAGCGCTGGAAGCTGAGCGGAAAAGCAGCCGAAGCCGAAGCTTGTCCTCCAGCGTCCAGCCCTGAAGCCTGAATTATGAAAAGACCACAGATCATCGACCGCAGCCAGGACGAGCGCTTCATGCGCGAGGCGCTGGCGCTGGCGGCGCAAGGCGCGGCGCTGGGCGAAGTGCCCGTGGGTGCCGTGCTGGTGCAGGACGGGCAGGTCATCGGGCGTGGCTTCAACTGCCCGATATCCCGGCATGACCCCAGTGCCCACGCGGAGATGGTGGCGATCCGCGATGCCGCCCTGGCCGTGGAGAACTACCGGCTGCCGGGTAGCACCCTGTACGTGACGCTGGAGCCCTGCAGCATGTGCGCCGGGCTGATCGTGCATTCGCGCATCCAGCGCGTGGTGTACGGCGCGACCGAGCCGAAGGCCGGCGTGGTGGTCAGTCGCGGGCAGTTCTTCGCGCAGGAATTTCTCAACCACCGGGTGCTGGTCGAGGGCGGCGTGCTGATGGAGGCGTGCGGGGCAATGCTCAGCGAGTTCTTTCGCCTGCGGCGGCTGAAGGGGCGAGCGGACGGCTGATACCGGTGTGCCGGTTTGCACACGGGGAACGCCCGGCCCTTGCTGGTGATCCCGACGACGCCCGAGAGCATCGCCAGCAAGCTGGCTCCCTACAGGAGGCGCGCTGGTTTGCTTCGTTGGATTGTTGCAGGATTGCCGAAGCTCAAAAGCATCGCCCTCGCGGCCTGAACGTCGTAGGGTGGGCTTCAGCCCACCCAATCTCTCCTGCCGGTGGGCTGAGGCCCACCCTACGGGGTCGTGAGTTCCGCGAACCTGGCGTGGCGCCGTGCTCAGCGAGCCGCGGCGCCTACCGGGAGTGCGTCGCGGGCGGCAATGCTGCCCTGGGCCGGGAATACCACCAGATGGTCGGCTGCGATGGCGATGCCTATGTCCTGGCCGGTGGGGTAGTCGGCATGGCTGGTGAAGATGGCCACCAGCTGGTTGCCGGTGGGCAACTGCAACCGATACAGGGTCGACGCGCCGAGGAAAGTCTTGCCGACGATCAGTGCACGCAGCGGGCTGTCCGGGCGGTAGACGATGTCGTCCGGGCGCAGCAGGACATCCACCGAACTGCCGGCCGGCCAGTTGTAGGCGCGGTTGCCATGGATGACGCCGAGTTCGGTCTGCACGGTTTCCGGATCGAGCAGCTGCCCGCGGATGAAATAACCCTGGCCGATGAAGCTGGCGACGAAGGGGGTCAGCGGTTCGTGATAGAGATTGAACGGCGTGTCCCATTGCTCCAGGCGTCCATCCTTGAACACCCCGACCTGGTCGCTGACCGCGAAAGCCTCCTCCTGGTCGTGGGTGACCAGGATTGCGCTGGTGTCGCGTGCCTTGAGGATTTCGCGCACCTCGTGGCTGAGGCGCCGCCGCAGCTCCACATCGAGGTTGGAGAAGGGTTCGTCGAGTAGCAGCAAGGCCGGCTCCGGTGCCAGCGCCCGCGCGAGCGCCACGCGTTGCTGCTGGCCGCCGGATAACTCGTGCGGGTAGCGCTTGCCAAGGTGCGAGAGGTGCACCAGCTCGAGCATCTCGGCAACGATACGTTGGTTGTCGGGTTGTTTGCGAATGCCGAAGGCGATGTTTTCCGCCACGGTCAGGTGCGGGAACAGGGCGTAGTCCTGAAAGACCATGCCGATGCGGCGCTTCTCCGGTGCGAGGGTGAAGCCGGCGCGGGAAATCACCGTGTCTGCCAGCTGGATCTCGCCCTGATGCACCGGCTCGAAACCGGCGATGGCGCGCAGGGTGGTGGTCTTGCCGCAACCCGAGGGGCCCAGCAGGCAGCCGATGTCGCCGCGGTTCAGGTGCAGGCTCAGGTGCTGCACGATGCTCTGCGCGCCATAGCCGCAGGCCAGGTCGCGCAGCTGCAGTAGCGGCGGTTCGTGCTTCATGCGTGGTGGTAGGCCGGCTCGACGAGGAATTCGAGCAGCGCCTTCTGCACGTGCAGGCGATTCTCCGCCTGGTCCCAGGCGACCGAACGGGGGTCGTCGAGCAGGTCTTCGCTGATTTCCTCGCCGCGGTGTGCCGGCAGGCAATGCATGAACAGCACGTCTTCCGCAGCGCAGTCGAGCAGGGCGCGGTCGACCTGATAGGGACGGAAGGTGGCGAGGCGTGCTGCGACTTCGTCCTCCTGGCCCATCGAGGCCCAGACGTCGGTGCTGATCAGGTGTGCGCCGGCGGCGGCCTCGCGCGGATCGCGCGTTACCTGCACGCGGTCGCCGGCCTGGGCCAGCAGCGCGGCGTCGGGCTCGTAGCCCTCGGGGCAGGCGACTTTCAGCTGGAAGTCGAACTGGATCGCCGCTTCTATATAGGTGTTGCACATGTTGTTGCCGTCGCCGACCCAGGCCACCGTCTTGCCGGCGATGCTGCCACGGTGCTCATGGAAGGTCTGCATGTCGGCCAGTAGCTGGCAGGGATGCAGGTCGTCGGAGAGGCCGTTGATCACCGGCACGCTGGAGTGCGCGGCGAAATCGGTCAGGGTCGAGTGGGCGAAGGTGCGGATCATCACCGCGTCCAGCATGCGGGACATGACGATGGCCGAATCGCTGATCGGCTCGCCACGGCCGAGCTGGGTGTCGCGTGGCGAGAGGAAGATCGCCTGACCGCCGAGTTGGATCATGCCGGCTTCGAAGGACAGCCGGGTGCGTGTCGAGGCCTTCTCGAAGATCATGCCCAGCACGCGGTTCTTCAGCGGTTCGAACAGGACGCCGCGCTCGCGCAGTTCCTTCAGCTCGATGCCGCGGCGGACCAGGCTGTTCAGCTCCTGGGGCGTGCAGTCCATCAGTGAGAGAAAATGCCTTGCGCTCATATCAACTACCTTTATTGCCGCAGTTCGCAGTCCTGGGATTTCCGGGGAAAGGGGACCGACGACTGGGGGTCGCACGGGGAGCGACGAAACGGGAAAGGCGCGATCTTATCCAGAAACCAAGCGCAGGCGCAAATCTCCCGCCGGCCTGGCGCAACGCCCTGAATTGCAGCATTGGCGGCCTTTTCGGCGCTATAAAGCTGAGTCCTTCGCTCGGCTTTCGGGGGCGATTTCCGTTACAATACGCGGCAACCGTGTCTAGCCGAGGTACTCCATGGATATCATCGAAACCATCAAAGAACAGATCGCCAACAACCCGGTGCTGCTGTACATGAAAGGCTCGCCCAACGCCCCGCAGTGCGGTTTCTCCGCGCGCGCTACCCAGGCGGTGATGGGCTGCGGCGAGAAGTTCGCCTACGTGGACATCCTGCAGAACCCGGAAATTCGCGCCAACCTGCCGAAGTACGCCAACTGGCCGACCTTCCCGCAGCTGTGGGTCAATGGCGAACTGGTCGGCGGCAGCGACATCATCCTCGAGATGTTCGAGAAGGGTGAGCTGCAGGAACTGATCAAGTCGACGGTCGGCAAGACCGACGCCTGACCCGCGGCTTCGCTCGATTCGAGCCTTGCGCCGTCGGGCGAGGCGCCCGCTCGGTCGGCAGCCACTTGATACTGATGCCCGCATCGAAGCGCTGCGGGCATTTTTATATTCGATTGTGGCGCGCGGTTACGGACGGATGGTGAACGGCCTGCGATCTTTACGCCGTTTCGCTGGTCTATTGGCCGCGTGGCGGAGGTGCACGGCGAGGCTCGTTCTCGCCTGGCTCTCCGGTCCTGGCCCACTGCGCCGCCTGTCGTAGGCGGGTGCGCCCTGAACGAGTTGTCCGTCTTATGCCGTATTTGCGTGCCGTGCCCTTTCTGATCGTGTTGGCGATCGTGTTGTTCAACGGCCTGAAGCCCGAGCCCGTTCCACAGCTTTTCGTTCAGCAGGACAAGCTACATCACCTACTGGGGTTCGCCGCCCTGGCCTTCACCTTGCGCCTGGCCTTTGCTCGGGTTCCCTTTCTCTGGGGACTGTCGCTGACGGTAGCGGCCGCGCTGTTGATCGAGCTGGGGCAGGGTTTCCTGCCGGGCCGAACGGCATCCCGCTGGGACATGCTGGCGAACGTGCTCGGGGTCCTGCTGGGGTGGGGCTGTTCGCTGCTGATGGAGAAGTGGCTGCGGCAGCGTCCCGCCGAGCCGGTGGCCGAATGACGGGGCTCCTGCAAAAAAACAGGGAGGGCTGTGCAGGCTGGGCCCTGTGGGGGCGCGCCCTCGCTGCGACGCAAGGCCTGCCAGAAGCTTAAAGGCCGCAGTCCCTGGTGAGCGAGCGGTTTTCACGCCATCCGGCAGACGCTCGGCCCCCACTGGATGCAAGGAGCGAGTGTAGGAGCGGGCCATGCCCGCGATTCGCGCGCATGGCGCACTCCTACGGAGCTCTGTGCTTATATCTGAACGGCATTGCGGTTATGAACCGAGGCTTTCGAATCTGGCTCCGCGACCTGGACTCGACTGCGCCAGCAGAACGCGCTT
>NZ_JADDIX010000090.1 GCF_015070855.1 Pseudomonas lopnurensis | reverse complement strand
CCGGCGATCCGCGCGTAACGCCGATGATCGCCAGCAAGCCGGCTCCTACCGGTTCGGAGTGCACATGCGGCTTTTGAGGGACCCGTGAAGGCTTGCTCCATCAGCCGCGCTGATCGCCCGTCATCAGTGGCTCGGAGTTAACAAAACATAACGTCCCACCAATTGTAAGCGCCCGATAAAGCTGGCTAGCATGGCTTCGCCTGTCGTAGCAGGCCTTACCTAATAAAAATAAAGGGGGTATGTATGGGTGAGCCCGTTCTGCGGCGCACACTATCCGGCCGCGCCATGGTTCCCGCCCATGCGGACACGTCGCGCTTTCACTCATCGCTAGCCAGCGTGCTCTCGCTTTGCGGTGTCGTCTCGCTTCTGCTGCTGGCCACCGCGCCGATGGCGGTACAGGCCGCGGCGGACATCCAGACACGCTATTCGATCGAGTCGGCGAAAGCCGTTTCCAGTCTTCTTCTCGATATCACCCGGGCCGGCGATCGCCTTGTCGTCGCGGGGGATCGTGGCCACATTCTCTACTCCGACGACGCCGGCAGGAGCTGGACCCAGGCCAAGGTGCCGACCCGCCAACTGCTGACCGCCATCGCCTTCGCCGACGACAAGCACGGCTGGGCGGTCGGCCACGATGCGCTGGTCCTGGCCACTGCCGATGGTGGCGAAAGCTGGTCGGTCCAGTACGAGGACCGTGAGCGCGAGGCGCCGTTGCTGGATGTCTGGTTCGAGGACGACCGCCATGGCATCGCCGTCGGCGCCTATGGTGCGCTGATCGAAACCACCGATGGCGGCAAGACCTGGGATGACATCAGCGATCGTCTCGACAACGAGGACGGCTTTCACCTGAACGCCATCGCGCCTATCGAAGGGGCCGGCCTGTTCATCGTCGGGGAGATGGGCAGCCTGTTCCGTTCCGCCGACCTGGGCCAGAGCTGGGAGCGCGTCGAATCGCCTTATCAAGGCTCTTTCTTCGGCGTGGTCGGCGGCGCGGAACCCGGAGTAGTGCTCGCCTTCGGCCTGCGCGGTCACCTGTTCCGCTCGACCGATTTCGGCGACAGCTGGGATTCGATCGAACTCAGCAACGGCAATGGCCATGCACTGGAATCCGGACTGGCCGACGGCAGCCTGCTGCGCGACGGGCGCATCGTGGTGGTCGGGCATGGCGGCGCCGTGCTGACCAGCAGCGACCAGGGCCGCAGCTTCGAACTCTACAACCGTCCCGACCGCCGTTCGCTGTCGGGCGTCAGCTCCGATTCGGAAGGCAACCTGATCCTGGTAGGGCAGGGCGGTGTGCGCATCGCCTCGCCATCGGGCGCGGATCTGGCCCCAAGACAATAAAGCCGGGAGAGTCTGCATGACCAAGCATCAACAGAAGCCGGCGTCGTTCCTCGAGCGCCTGATCTTCAACAACCGGCCGGCGGTGGTCGTCATCTGCCTGCTGATCAGCGTTTTCCTGTTCTATCAGGCGGCCCAGGTTCGGCCGCAGACCAGCTTCGAGAAGATGATCCCGCTGGGGCATCCGTACATCCAGAAGATGCTCGAGCACCAGAACGACCTGGCCAACCTCGGCAACACCGTACGGATTTCCGTGGAAGCGGTGGAAGGCGACATCTTCTCCAAGGAATACATGGAGACGCTGCGGCAGATCCATGACGAAGTGTTCTACATCCACGGTGTCGACCGCTCCAATATGAAGTCGCTGTGGAGTCCCAGCGTGCGCTGGACCGAGGTCACCGAGGAGGGCTTCGCCGGTGGCGAGGTGATCCCGCAGACCTATGACGGCTCGCCCGAGAGCCTCGAGGACCTTCGCGACAACATTCTCAAGTCCGGCCAGATCGGCCGCCTGGTGGCCAACAACTTCAAGTCCAGCATCATCGACGTGCCGCTGCTCGAGTCCTACCCGGACCCGGAAGACCAGAGTCGGCAGATCAAGCTGGACTACCAGCAGTTCTCCCACGAGCTGGAAGAGAAGATTCGCGAGAAGTACCAGGCGCAGAATCCGAATGTGAAGGTGCACATCATCGGCTTCGCCAAGAAGGTCGGTGACCTGATCGATGGCCTGGTCGGCGTGGCCTTGTTCTTCATCGTCGCCATCGGCATCACCTTCGTGCTGCTGCTGTGGTTCACCCGCTGCTTCAAAAGCACCGTCGCGGTACTGGTCACGACCCTGATCGCGGTGGCCTGGCAACTGGGCCTGCTGCATACGCTGGGGTTCGGCCTCGATCCGTATTCGATGCTGGTGCCGTTCCTGGTGTTCGCCATCGGCATTTCCCACGGGGTGCAGAAGATCAATGGCATCGCGATGGCTTCCGGCTACAGCGAGGATCCGCTGACGGCTGCGCGCCTGGCGTTCCGTCAGCTGTTCGTTCCGGGGATGGTGGCGCTGTTGTCCGATGCGGTGGGCTTCGTCACGTTGCTGCTGATCGACATCGGGGTGATCCGCGAACTGGCTATCGGCGCCTCGCTGGGTGTGGCGGTGATCATCCTCACCAACCTCATCCTGCTGCCGGTCGCCATTTCCTACATGGGGATCAGCCAGCGGGCCATCAAGCAGGCACGAGAGGAGGCCTCGCGTGACCATCCGTTCTGGCGCCTGCTGTCCAGTTTCGCCAGTCCGAAGGTGGCGCCGATCTCCATCATCGTCGCCGTGCTGGCGCTGGCCGGGGGGCTCTGGTACGGGCAGAACCTGAAAATCGGCGATCTCGATCAGGGCGCGCCGGAGCTGCATCCGGATTCGCGCTACAACCTGGACAACGACTTCGTCATCCGCAACTACTCGACCAGTTCCGACGTGCTGGTGGTGATGGTCAAGACCGCGCCGGAAGGCTGCTCGCACTACGACACGCTGGCCGCCATGGACGAGCTGATGTGGAAGATGCAGAACACCGAGGGCGTGCAGTCGGCCGTGTCGATGGTCACCGTGGCGCGCCAGGGCATCAAGGGCATGAACGAGGGCAGTCTCAAATGGGAGACGCTGTCGCGCAACCAGCACGTGCTGAACAATTCCATCGCTCGCGCCGAAGGCATGTACAACAGCGACTGCTCGCTGGCGCCAGTGCTGGTGTTCCTCAACGACCACCGGGCCGAGACTCTGGAGCACGTGGTCGCGGCGGCGAAGGATTTCGCCGAGGAAAACAATCGCGAAGGCCTGGAATTCGTCCTCGCCGCCGGTAACGCCGGTATCGAAGCGGCGACCAACGAAGTCATCGCCGAGTCGGAAACCACCATGCTGATCGCGGTCTACGCGGCGGTGAGCTTCATGTGCCTGCTGACCTTCCGCTCGGTGGCCGCGACTCTCTGCGTGATCCTGCCGCTGGTGCTGACCTCGATCCTCGGCAACGCGCTGATGGCTTTCATGGGTATCGGCGTCAAGGTCGCCACCCTGCCGGTGATCGCGCTGGGCGTGGGTATCGGGGTGGATTACGGCATCTACATCTATAGCCGCCTGGAATCCTTCCTGCGCCAGGGCATGCCCCTGCAGGAAGCTTACTACCAGACGCTCAAATCCACCGGCAAGGCGGTGATCTTCACGGGTGTCTGCCTGGCCATCGGCGTGGTGACCTGGGTGTTCTCGGCGATCAAGTTCCAGGCCGACATGGGCCTGATGCTGACCTTCATGTTCCTCTGGAACATGGTCGGTGCGATCTGGCTGCTGCCGGCCCTGGCACGCTTCCTGATCAAGCCGGAGAAACTGGCCGGCAGGGCAGGTAGCCCGGTGCTGGCGAACTGACGTCTGGCTGCGCCACAAACGAGGCCCGCATCGGAGGATGCGGGCCTTTCTTCTTCCAAGGGAGCCGTCCGGACTACACCCCTTGTTCTCAGACCTTGATCTCCTTTAACCACTCATTGGTGCGTTCCCGGTCAAAAGCCGTCGGGTCAAAGGCGTCCTGATGCCATTCCATCATCGCCTCGTGCTCGGAATGGTTCGGGTCTGCGATTGCCTCGAGAAACTCTTCATAACCCGGCGCGCCACCGACATCTTCTGGCGGGCAGGCATTGGCGCCGTCGATGCAGTACGGCACCTGCGGGCAGGCGATGGCAGGCAGTACTTTCTCGACTTTGATCCGATGATCCCAGCCGTCGCCAAAGTCATACACGTAGCGAAATGTCTTCCGCCCGGACAAGGCCTTGATCAAGGTTTTGCGGGCTTCCGGGTTGACCGGCGGGCCCCAGCCATCGGGGGTAGGAATACCGTAGTTCTCGCCGGCAATTTCAAATTCATGCAGGTGGCCACCTTCCCAGCCCATTGCGATCTGGATCACTGAGTGCAACCTGCCCAGGGTGATATTTTCCGGCACGGCCACACGCCGCCAGATGGCGGGTTCGATGTATTTCAACTCAATGTGCAGCAACAACAGGTTTGCTGCAGGTTTCGGTAAGCCAACAGTTTTGACCATGGATCAGGTCACCTCGCAGTGTTCAATAAGTGTGTGAGAAACATTCAGGGCAGCGGTTCATCGATCCGGCTGATCGGATGGTCGGCGATGCGCTCCAGCACATGAGTCAGACAAGCATGCGGGTTCCAGTCGTTCAGCTTGGCCGGGCGTAAATCCCAGCCGCGTGTTTTCCGCCCGCGGAGGAGCCGACGAACAGGTAAGACTTGCTCTTCAGAACGACCGCCCGAAGAGCGTGTTCGGCGACATCGTTGTCGATTTCGATGCGAGCCGTCATCGCAATAGCGCGCGTCAGCGCCTGCCAGCGATCAAGGGTATAGAAAATCGCACCGGCCAGTGTCGATTCCCTCACATTGAGCCAATGCCTGGCCGAGTTCGGGTGGTTGCCGGTTCGACGGGAATAGGGAGTCGTGTCCAAGATGGCGTCTGCTAAAGATGGGGCATTATCTTGGCCAGTTTGGGTGGGGAAGGCGGAGTGGGTGCTGGGCGCCCGTTGGTTGCCTTGGGTGATCAACCGGGAACGGACATTTCTTGACCCAGTGCATGCTCTGGGACCGCCGCCGTTGAACTGGACGCCGCCATCCGTCACCCTCCGGCCTTCGCCGAACTCAAGGAAGGAGGCCAAGGCATGCAGGATGCCAACCAGGCGCATATCACTTTCGCCATCGCCAACCAGGAAACCGATCTGCAGGTAGTGGCCTTCGAAGGCCGGGAGGCGCTCAACCACCCCTATCGCTTCGACATCGAACTGGTCAGCGAGCGTCCCGACCTGGACCTCGATGCGCTGATCAACCAGCCCGCCTACCTCGCCTTCGGCCCCTCCGGCAAAGGCGTGCACGGCATCATCTACAGCATCGAACAGGGCGACTCGGGCAAACGCCTGACCCACTATGCCATCAGCCTGCGGCCGGTCCTCGCCTACCTCGGCCAGAGCGTCGACCAGCGCATCTTCCAGCACCTGACGGCACCGCAGATCATCGCCGAGGTGCTCGAAGACCATGGCCTGCTCGACGGCACCGACTACCGCTTCCAGCTCGGCCCCTACGTCTACCCCGAACGCGATTACTGCGTGCAGTACGACGAATCCGACCTGCACTTCATCCAGCG
>NZ_JADDIX010000009.1 GCF_015070855.1 Pseudomonas lopnurensis | reverse complement strand
AAAAAGGGAGCGGACTCGCATCCGCTCCCTTTGGTTTTCCGCACCCGCGCCCTGCGTCAGGCCGGCGCTGACGTGCGGATCAGGTGGTCGAAGGCGCTCAGCGAGGCCTTGGCCCCTTCGCCCACGGCGATCACGATCTGCTTGTACGGCACCGTGGTCACGTCGCCCGCGGCGAACACGCCGGGAACAGTGGTCTGGCCCTTGGCGTCGACGATGATCTCGCCGAAGCGGCTCAGTTCCACGCTGCCCTTGAGCCAGTCACTGTTGGGCAACAGGCCGATCTGCACGAAGATGCCTTCCAGTTCGACGTCGTGCACGGCATCGCTGGCGCGATCCTTGTAGGTGAGGCCGGTGACCTTCTGCCCATCGCCCTTGACCTCGATGGTCTGCGCCATCTTCAGCACGGTGACGTTGGGCAGGCTCTGCAGCTTGCGCTGCAGCACGGCGTCGGCCCGCAGTTGCTCGCCGAATTCCAGCAGGGTGACGTGGGCGACGATGCCGGCCAGGTCGATGGCCGCTTCCACGCCGGAGTTGCCGCCACCGATCACCGCCACGCGCTTGCCCTTGAACAGCGGGCCGTCGCAGTGCGGGCAGTAGGCGACGCCACGGCCGCGGTATTCCTGCTCGCCCGGTACGTTCATTTCGCGCCAGCGCGCGCCGGTAGCGAGGATCAGGGTCCTGGCCTTGAGCTCGCCGCCGTTCTCGAACTGCACGCGATGCAGGCCGTCTTCGCCCGCCGGGATCAGTTTGCTGGCGCGCTGCAGGTTCATGATGTCGACATCGTACTCACGCACGTGCTCTTCCAGGGCGCGGGCCAGTTTCGGGCCTTCGGTTTCCTTCACCGAGATGAAGTTCTCGATGGCCATGGTGTCGAGCACCTGGCCGCCGAAGCGCTCGGCCGCGACGCCGGTGCGGATGCCCTTGCGCGCGGCGTAGATGGCCGCCGACGCACCGGCCGGACCACCGCCGACCACCAGCACGTCGAAGGCGTCCTTGGCCTTGAGCTTCTCGGCATCGCGGGCGCTGGAGCCGGTGTCGAGCTTGGCGAGGATTTCTTCCTCGCTCATGCGGCCCTGGGTGAACAGCTCGCCGTTGAGGTAGATGCTCGGCACCGACATGATCTGCCGGCGCTCGACTTCGTCCTGGAACAGCGCGCCGTCGATGGCGACGTGGTGCACGTTGGGGTTGAGCACGGCCATCAGGTTCAGCGCCTGGACCACGTCCGGGCAGTTCTGGCAGGACAGCGAGAAGTAGGTTTCGAAGTGGTACTCGCCGTCGAGCGCCTTGATCTGCTCGATCACCTCGGGCGCGGTCTTCGACGGGTGGCCGCCGACCTGCAGCAGCGCCAGGACCAGCGAGGTGAATTCGTGGCCCATGGGGATGCCGGCGAAACGCAGGCTGATGTTGCCGCCGATGCGGTTGAGCGCGAACGACGGCTTGCGCGCATCGTCGCCGTCGGTCTTCAGGGTGATCTTGTCGCTGAGGCTGGCGATGTCCTGCAGCAGGCTCAGCATTTCCTGGGATTTCTCGCCGTCATCGAGGGACGCGACGATCTCGAAAGGCTGCGTGACCTTCTCCAGGTAGGCTTTCAACTGGGTCTTGAGATTGGTGTCCAACATTAGGCTATACCCCGTTTCAAGTTGGCTCGCCCCTCGGGCGCGATAAGGTGGATAACTTCGATGAAGATAACCTTACGCCGGCCAGGGGAGTTTCCGAAATTGATTAAAGCAGTCGGCTCGATGCACTTTGACTATCCGTAATAAAAAGAACCCGGGCTTACGGCCGGGGTTCCATCGGCGAGGGAAATGGGCACGATGACTGGCGAGGACTCATTAGCCCCTTCACCGGCACTCCATTGAGCTGGATGAATCAGCGCATCAATATCCCATAGCTCATAACGAACATTCGGCCAAGCCGTTCCGCTGGAGCAAAACGGCTGAGTCATTATCAGCTCCGTGCATCGAGCAAAGCTGGCTGTAATTCGGAATGAGTTATTGAACTAAGCAGACAAGCGCTGGACGTTCTTGTGCATTTGCCGGTTTACGTCATGTGCCCTGCGCCTGCGGCACGCCCCTCTTCCCTGGCCTGACGGATCGCCCGACGCAGTTCCTGTGGTGTCCTTCCGATTACCCGCTGGAAGCTGCGCAACATATGATCTGCATTGCCGAATCCCTGGCCTCTGGCTATCTCTTCGAAGCTCTGGTTGCCCGCCTCAATTAATGGCCTTGCAGCCTCGACGCGAAGACGTTCGATGGCTTTCGACGGCGTCACGCCGATGGTCGCTGCGAAAACCCGGCTGAACTGGCGGGCGCTCATGTGGGCCACCTCCGCCAGGCGTTGCACCGAGAGTTCCTCGCGCAGATGAATGCGTATATAACTCAGTACTGCGGACATGCGGTCTGAGCTGGGGTCGAAATCCAGCAGGGAAGAGAATTGGCGCTGTCCCCCCGGCCGGCGGTAATAGACCACCAGCATACGTGCTACGAAGCGCGCCGCGTCACTGCTCACGTCCTGCTCGATCATTGCCAGGGCCATGTCGATCCCTGCCGACATGCCCGCGGATGTCCAGACATGTCCGTCCTCGGTCCAGATGCGATCTCCATCCACGCGCAAAGACGGATAGCGTGCCTGCAATTGCGGGGCGTAGTTCCAGTGCGTGGTTGCGACTCGACCGTCGAGCAGGCCACTTTCGGCCAGAACGAACGCCCCGGTGCAGACGCTGGCTGTCCGCCGGGCGCGCGTCGAGAGATGGCGGATGGCAGTGGCCATAAGCTTCACCCAGCCACCCGCAGGCACGGCAGGGGCGCCTACGATGATGAGGGTGTCGAGGTGCTCGATGGTGTGCAGCGCGGCCGTTGCCACCTCCAGGCCTGCGGAGGTGCGCACGGACCCACCTTCCATTGAGGCGATCGTGAAGTGGTATGCCGAGGGCCGTGCACGATTGGCATGGGAGAACGCCTCGAGTGGACCGCTCAGATCCAGCAACACGAAATCCGCGTAGACCAAGAAGCAAATGTGACGGGACATGGCGATGAACCCCATCTGTTACCTGACTGGAAAACCATTACATGCACTGCCCTTCGCAGGGTCAACGCGAGGAGCGATGGCAGGCCAATAATGGCCGTAATCCAAGGATAAACGTCCTTATCAAGCATGCTGTCGGCAGTAATGTGAGTGCGCCACCTATATTGAGGACTTGCAGATGTCCATCGCCGCACTCCATCCTAGAAAAATGGTTTCTTGGTTAGCCTTGACGGGCGCCATCATTGCAACCCCGGCCATCGGCTTCGCCGCCGGGAATCCATACGCCGACCCCGTTAAACCCGCACTTCCGGCTTCCACCTTCGAATGGGACAGCAGTCGAACCGCTATGGTGGTAATCGATCCACAGATCGATTTCATGAGCCCCAAGGGCGCTGGATGGCCAGTCTTCGGCGAGAGCGTCACCGAGCAGAATCTGGTTTCCAACCTGACGCGGTTGTTCACAGCATTCAAGAAAGCCGGTGCGACGGTTGCCATCTCGCCGCACTACTACTATCCACACGACCACACATGGCAGTACGAAGCGCCAGCTGAGACCGTTCAGCACAAACTCGGTCTGTTCGACCGCAAGGGCGCTCTGATCTTGGATGGTTTCAGCAACTCCGGCGCCGACTTCATGCCGGAATTCAAACAGTTCATCGAGGATGGCAAAACCATCGTCGCATCACCTCACAAGTTGTATGGCCCGCAAAGCAATGACGTGATGCTGCAACTGCGCAAGCAACGGATCGACAAAATCATACTGGTCGGTATGGCATCCAACCTGTGCGTACAGTCGCACCTGCGCGAATTCCTCGAGCGTGGTTTCGAGGTGGTGGTGGTGCGTGATGCCATCGCAGGGCCAAAGCTCCCTGATGGCGATGGTTACGGCAGCGCCTTGGTCGATTTCCGTTACATCGCCAATGGTCTGATGACGACCGACCAGGTCGTTGCCAAGGTGCAGGACAAGTAACTTTTTATCGCGCGTATGGTTTCAGACAGTCATGGGAATCCCATGTCTCGGATGCGCGCCGCCCAATACGGAGTCAAGCATGAACGATATCAAGGATCACCGGGCTGACAGCCCTGACCGACGACAATTTCTGATTCTAGGCATGAGTGCCGCAGCCTTGTCCGCAGCCTCCCCCGGGGCTTTCGCCGCACTTACGCCTGAACACGCTTCTTCCAAGCAACAGAGGGAAATGACATTGCGCAAGGTAACCACCCAAGACGGCGTTGACATCTTTTACAAGGACTGGGGTTCGAAGAATGCCCAACCCGTGATGTTTCACCATGGCTGGCCATTGAGCAGCGACGATTGGGATAGCCAGGCGTTGTTCTTTGTTCAGCAGGGCTACCGGGTCATCGCCCATGATAGGCGTGGACATGGCCGCTCGTCCCAAGTTAGCGACGGTCATGATATGGACCACTACGCCGCGGATGTTTCGGCGGTGGTGCAGCATCTGGACCTGCGCAACGTGGTGCATGTCGGTCATTCAACCGGCGGCGGAGAGGCCGCACGCTACGTCGCCCAATATGGGCAAGCGCAAGGGCGTACAGCCAAGCTCGTGTTGATCGGCGCGGTGCCGCCGATCATGGTAAAGACCCTCGCTAATCCAGGTGGGCTGCCCATCGAAGTTTTCGATGACTTCCGCAAGCAACTGGCCGCCAACCGGGCTCAGTTCTACCTGGATGTCGCTGGGGGCCCGTTCTATGGCTTCAACCGTCCAGGGGCCGTGGTATCCCAGGGCGTCGTCCTGAATTGGTGGCGACAGGGTATGGCCGGTTCGGTGAAGGCACACTATGACGGCATCAAGGCGTTCTCCGAGACCGATTTCACAGATGATCTGCGTGCCATCAACGTCCCCACCTTGGTGATGCATGGTGACGACGATCAGATCGTTCCCATCGCCGACTCCGCGCTGTTGTCCGTCAAGTTGTTGAAACATGGCACGCTAAAAGTGTTCGAGAAGTACCCGCACGGCATGTGCACTACCCATCCCGACGTGATCAATCGGGATTTGCTGGCCTTCTTGCGCAGCTGACCCGGTACTTAACACGCTGTTCGCTACTCTCCTCTTTAGCTACGGCAACGCTAGGTTCATCCAGTCCCAGTCGGATGAATACGAGAGGTCACGATGCTTCTGGGTGATCCCATCGGTTTAACGCCTCTCGTCGTTACCCGTAGCTTTTTAAGGTTCATCGCGCTTTTTCGGGAAACGCCGCTTTGATCTTGAGGAAGAAGTAAGCGTTATCTCGGTAACCGTAGGCCATCCGCTTGATACAGCGCACTCAAACGAGCATTTTCGGCCCGTAAATGCTCAAGCAGATCACCACCATCCATCGTGCCCAGGCCACCTTTTAGTCGTAAGGGAACAGCTGATCCAGCCAGCTATTGAGGCGCTCAGCTGCTTGCGGTACGCCTGCTCACGTTCACGGCGATCAACCGCGACCACAAACACCACCACTCATGGTCGATCACCAAGCGGTAGCCGCCGCTGCGCAGCTTGAGCTTGTAGAAGTCCGGCAGCGAATGGAGACGGTTGGCTTCAATCCGCGGATTCCGCAATACTTCAGCGAGCTTTCTTCAGCTGCTGGCGAACGGTATCACCCAGCAGATACCTGTAATGATATTCGTCATTACGATGGCAGTCTTACCGCTTTTTTTGGCAACCACTTGGCATTGCTGTCGTTGTGATACTTCTCTTTGAACTGCCAAGAAAAAAGCCCCGGCACGAGGAGCCAGGGCTTGGGATTTACAAAGGCGACATCTTTAGATAGCTGATTTCATTTTGTGGGTACACGACACTTAAATCTGCCCGTCAACAAAAAATGTCGATGGGCGATAAACGTGGCATTCAGCGCCTTTTATAAATCAATGGCTTACGAGAGGAATGGGCACAATAACTGGAATGATTGAGCCAGATAAAGTGGCACTTTCCGTCGAAATTACCGAAATAAATGGCACTTTCCGTATGCCCTACCTTCGGGCGCTACAAGCCTCACAACCCGCAGCCTCCCAGCCAAGTGGGCGCTGGGCTGAACGGATTGCTAATCCGTCAATTGAACGCAGCATAGCGGGGTTCCCGGCTTTGCTGAATCCCCATCTGTCGCACGCTTTAAGGCCTTTTCAGTCCTGTGACAGAAGCTCCATTGAGCTGGATGAATCGACAAATTCATAGCCCATTGCCTTGTAGCCAGCCTGGCGCTTACTCCACATACGCAGCAAGGCTGGATGCCCGGAGTCGATGAAATCGATGATACGAACATCGGCTTTATCAGCATGCTCCCGATGCAGGCGACCCGCATACTGCTGGAGGGTGCCCCTCCAGGAAACCGGCATCGCCAGTACCAAAGTATCCAGCGCAGGATGATCGAACCCCTCACCGACCAGTTTCCCAGTGGCCAGGATCACCCTGGGTGCATAGGGTGGCAGCGCTTCCAGCTCGCCGATTAGCGCAGTACGCTGCTTCTTGGGCATCCGCCCATGCAGGGTAAACAGGTTTTCGACTCGCCCAGCCAGCCTCTCCTCAATGGAACTGAGATGATCCGTCCGCTCCGTCAGCAGCAGAATCTTTCTCCCCTGGCCAAAAGCGGCTTCGACCTCAGCCACAATCTTGTCTGTCCGCTCCGCATCGCTGCATACCTGCAAGAAGACGTCCTGAATACCAGCGCCTTCTGGCATGACGATAGGACGGGGCAACCACCTGGGGATCACCGTCAACTCAGCAGGCGCACTCTCAGGCCTCGATGCGGTATGCCGAATCGGCCCGCACTGCATGAAAATGATCGGCTGCTGGCCGTCGCGCCGGATTGGAGTTGCGGTCAGTCCCAGCACGTACCTCGCAGGGGCAGCCTTGAGAAGGGCCTCAAACGAATACGCCGACAGGTGATGGCATTCATCTATGATGATTTGCCCGTAGTTCTTTACCTGTTCGCTGACCTCACCTTGCCGCGATAGCGACTGCATGACCGCCACATCGATGATCCCGGTCGGCTTGGCCTTACCGCCGCCGATGCTGCCAACAGTCTTCTTGTCTGCCCCCAGAAACGCCTGCAATCGCTCTTTCCACTGCTGGAGCAGTTCCGTTCGGTGAACGAGTACCAGCGTGTTCACGCCACGCCGGGCAATCAAGGCAGCAGCAGTGACAGTTTTTCCGAATGCAGTCGGAGCGCAGAGGATGCCGGTGTCGTGCCCCAGCATAGCCGCCAGTGCAGCCTCCTGATCAGAACGTAGCTTTCCCACAAAGCAGACATCGATGGGCTCCCCAGCGAAGCGCTCATCATGCAGCACCAGCTCTACCTTGTTTTCATCCAACAGTGCCTGGACGTCATCCAGGCATCCGCGCGGCAGGGCAATGTGCTGCGGATAGTTTTCGGCACATCCGATGATCCGGGGCCTGTTCCACACAGGAAGGCGCATGGCCTGAGCTTTGTAGAACTCCGGATTCTGAAATGCCGCCAGCCGAATGAGCTTGTTGACCAAAGGTTGGGGCAGTTCCGACTTACTGAAATAGATCTGGTTGGCCAGGGTCACGCTCACCGACGCTGGTAACGGACAGGTCAGTTTCTGAGTCTTTTCCGGTGTGCGCTGCCAGGGCTTAGCACCATCATCATCTGTTAGGTCAGCGACACCCAACGGATGGCGACCGCCACTTGCTCGCAGAGTGACCGGTGCGATGTCCCTCACCAGCATGGGTTGGATACTAGCCAGAAATGCCCACTGATCGGGATAGGGCACCAGCGTCTCATCGACAAAAACACTGCCGCCCTGAGCACGAGCCCTCTTCTGCAAGGGCAGGGCAATCAAGTTGCCGAAACCACCCTTGGGCATGCTGTCCTGATTAGGGAAGAGCCGATCATACGAACCCAGCGTCAGCTGCCGTGTGCGCTCACAGATGTGGCTGATAATCGCCGAGCCGAGCAGCCGCGCCTCGGAGGCCAAGACGTTACTCTCGAAGAATATCCAGGCATGCGCGCCATTACCGGAGCGAGAAACCTCTACCGCAACCGGCACACCCAACTCACGACATGACTGGGCAAAGGCCGTGACATCCTCACGCCAGTCGGCTTCATCAAAGTCCACAGCCAGGAAGTAACAGGTGTCATCCGGCAGCAATGGGTAAACACCGATGACAATCTCTCCGGCCAAATGCTTGTAGAGCACCTGGTCGGTCGGCGGTAGCAACTGCCGGTACGAGCAATCGCCGCATTTGATTCGAGGCTTCTCGCACACACCTGGGCGCCATTCATTCGCACATGCGGGGGAGTAGCCGGACTTCCCGGCCTTGCTTTCCCAGCGCATGGGAAACACATCGGCACGGCCCCGAAACAGTCGCCTGAACAGTGCCAGCTTCTCATTGGTATCCAGAACCGGGACTAGCGGCGGCAGCGCAACAGCCAGCTCAGGCTCTGCCAGCTCAGCCGGTAGCCGCCACTCGACGCCATGCGCGTCCAGCAATGCGATCAGGCGAGCATTCTCAGCCCGCAGTTGCTCAAGCAGATCGTCATTACTCATCGCATCGAAACCAAACTCTGTATGACGCAGGCAGCGCGTTATTTGAGCCGCTCAGCGGCCTTGCGGTAAGCCTGCTCATGGTCACGTCGATCCACCGCGACAACAAACACCACCACCTCATGGTCGATCACCTGGTACACCAGGCGATAACCACTGCTGCGCAGTTTGATCTTGTAGCAGTCGGGTAGTGAGTGAAGTCGATTCGCCTCGACGCGCGGGTTGACCAGCACCTCCGCGAGCTTTTTCTTAAGCTGCTCGCGGACGGTATCCCCCAGCTTGCGCCACTCCTTCAGTGCCCGCGCATCGAATTCGAGGCTATAGGTCATCCAGCGAGACCTTCACGCGCTGGGGAGCAGCAAGGCGTTCGCGCACCGTAGCAATCAGGGCCTCATCCTCCTCGGTCATCAATACCGGGCGGAAGGGCAACTGGCCGCGCTCGGCCACGTATTGCAGGGTTTGGCGCATCAGTTCAGAAGGTGTGACGCCTAGCTTTTCTAGTTCCCGGTACGCGCGGACTTTAAGCTCATCGTCGATGCGGATATTGATCGAAGCCATGGGGGCGGCCTCCACGTAAAGACATTTGTCATTACGATGCCAGTCTTACGGCCTCTTGGCAACCACTTGATCACCCGGCTCAGCGATTGACGGGGATACAGTGATACTCAGCACCATGCTCAGGACTTTATTAACAAGTCTGATAGGAAAATCTCGAAGGTGCCCAGCCCACTTGCCAGGTAGCAGCAGCACCTCGGCTGTTTTTAAAGCCGGCGTTAAACGCATCGCGCGTGGCCGCGACGACATGATGCCAACGTGTTCCCCGGCTCGGTACCTGGATGTAATTAGCAGGATCACGCTCAAACGCCAGCACAGGCTCTAAGCGCGCTCATCTACAGGAACGTTCCCCTCGGTGCCGGCACCGGTTGAGCGACAATCCGATAGAGATGCCGAGGATTACCGTTATACGGTTGAAGTGCTGGACGGCCTGGCACTGTGCGTCCCGCTTTAAGTTTCGCCCAGTAGCCTCGCGGAGGCGTTGGAATCAACAGGCGGCTACACAGCTTTTTAAGGCCCACATCCGAAAGCTGGTAGCGCAATGCAACGGTCTGTACCGGCTCAGTCCAGACCTCTTCGAGCAACTTGGCACGGTCATACTCTTGATGCATCGAGGACACCTCCCTCCTAGCAGTCTGTCGGACTTGATTCACGAGTGGGCATCAGTAGCGAAGGCAAAGCGATTCGCTCACTACTCAGGCGTTTTTCGGGTGTTTTTTGCCCGAATTTCCAGAGTTCGAGCGGGTTTAGCCCATCTTTACCTGCATGGGACGGATTTGTGGCGCAAAACGGCCATGCGTTTCAAATTCCAGGCCAGACAGACCAGGCGCCATTCCCCGCTCACCTTGTCCATGCCCCGCAGCAGAAACTGACGGAATCCCATGACCGATTTGATGATGCCGAACACCGGCTCCACCGTCTGTTTGCGCAGCGCATAGAGGCGGCGTCCCGGCTGACTCTTGAGTTTGTGCGCCATGCGCTGTTGGGCGCTGGCATCCGCGTCGAGCGGTGCCGGTTCCTCGAAGCGTGCCCGCCAGTCGGGGTGGTGGTCTTCGCGTGCCACCGCCAGGTAGGGTTCGATGTCGGCCGCTTCGCAGGCGGCAATGTTGCCTTCGCTGTTGTATCCACAGTCCCCGAGCAGCGCCTGCACCTGGCCCAACGAGGCCGGTAGCGCCTTGAGCTCGGCCAGCATGGGGACGACTTGTTGCTTGTCGTTGCCCGCCTGAGTCAGGTCCTGGGCCACCACCAGCAGCGTGTCGGTATCCACCGCTGCCTGGGCGTTGTAGCACTGCTCGAAGCCGCCGTCGGTCACCCGCATGATGCGCGAGTCTTCGTCGGTGAGGTTGATTTGCTCGTGCGCCGCAGGCCCTTGCAGCGGGGCTTTGGGCGGCTTGCCGCCAGGCTTCTTACCGGTTTGTGCGGCACGCGCCGCACGCTTGGCGAGTTTCTCTTGGTAGGCGGCCTGATCCTGTTCGAAACGCACGCGGGCGCGCGCCTCGATCTTGGCCTTGGCGGCGTCCATGGCGAGCAGGCGATCTTGCCGGCGCTTGATCTCGTCGGGCAGGTCGATGCCGTCGGGGAGCTCCGCCTGGTCGGCGCTCTCGGCCAGTGCCAGGAGCTCCTGCACTTCGTCCTTGAGCTGGCGCTCGAGCACCTGGATATGGCCATAGGAAAGCGCGCTGTGGCGTGAGGCATTAGCGTGTAGCTTGGTACCGTCGAGGCTGATGGTGCCGAGCTTGAGCAGCTTCATTTCGCCTGCCAGTTCCAGCACCTGGAGGAAGATATCGGCCAACTCGTCGAGGAAACGGCGGCGGAAGCTGGCCAGGGTATCGTGATCGGAGTGGCTGCCGGCGGCCAGGTAACGGAAGGCGAGCGAGTCGTAAGTGGCGCGTTCGATCTTGCGACTGGAAAAGGTCCCGCTGGTATAGCCGTAGACCAGCAGACTGGGCAGCACCTCGGGGTGATAGGCGGCGCTGCCGCGTCCGCCATACGCGGGTCAGCGCGCCCAGGTCGAGTCGTTCGATGGCTTCGAGAATGAAACGGGCCAGGTGGTCTTCAGGCAACCAGTCGTCCAGCGACGGCGGAAGCAGGTAGTCGGTCTTGCGGTCGATCGGGCGAAGGCGGCTCATACGGGGCATCGGCTAGGCGGTGCCGGGATTATCCTCAGATGAAGCGAGAAAGTCCGACAGGCTGCTAGG
>NZ_JADDIX010000089.1 GCF_015070855.1 Pseudomonas lopnurensis | reverse complement strand
ACAACATAATGCTCAGTGAGTTAACAAACTAACCAAACAGGCCACTAGTGGTCAAAAAGCGCATCGGCAGATTTCATTTTTTGTGCCCAGGTTTAGTCACGGCAGATTATGTGAAGCCACATTACCGCGAAACGCTCAAAGCCTTTACCGCATGGCTTATAGTCACTTTTAAGGTCATGTCGGTCCTTTTCTTGGATCGGGTCTCTTCCGAATGCACCCTTCCAAGACATAATCGTCCCACTGAACCTCTCTCAGCGACTTCTACGAGCCCACCCCGCTTCACCGGCGGCATAACGGGTGCTGTACCTGTGCCCAGAATGCGCTGGCCTTGGTGAAAACCTGAGCCCGTTGTTTTTGGCATAAGCCAGTTTTTGACCACTCCCGACTCCTGCCATCTCGTATAGCCAATGCAAGGCCAAGCTCGACCATCGCCGATAGTGGCAAATTGACGTGCTAGGCTGTTTGCCATTACTGTTCGTTGCAATTTGTGACGGAGTGCAAACTCCGCTTCGGCGCTGTATTGATCGAATTTGGAGCAAGGATGCGCGGTGCATTGCTACGCAGTGGTAAAAGCGAGACTTTTACCGCTTTGGGGGAGACTGGGCAGCCGGTCTATCGGGCCGCCCTGCAACTGCGCGAGGCCATTCGGCGCAAGGATCCGAGTCTCGTCGACCACTTGGCGATACCGCAGAGCGACGAGCTGGGCAATCAGATCGACTGGTACAGCGGCATCACCGGCGATGTGATTCCCTGGACCTCGGCCACCGAAGAAGAGCGTGCTCCGGCGCGGCAGCAGCTGGAAAAGCTCAAAACCGCGCTGGACGATCTCAGCGCCCGCTTCCTCGGCAGCGATCCGGCTGACCAGCAGGGCGACAAGGCGGTGTTCGGCAAGCTGCTCAAGCGGGTCATCTATTTCCCCGATGAAAGCTTCGTTTATCTGGTAAATGGCAAGCCGGTGCTGACCTTCTGGGGCTTTCAGCATGCCGATGCCGACCGCAGCCTGGAACCGCTGCATTGCCTGTATCCACGCAGCGAACCGGCACCCAACGCACCCTTGATACCGACATCTGCTGCGGCTGTGGCCGCTCCGCTGGCGGTCGCGGTCGAGCCGGCACCTGTCGTGGCCCGCCCCTGGTGGCGGCGCTGGTGGTGGCTGTGGCCCCTGCTGCTTCTATTGCTGGCGCTGCTGTTGCTCAGCCTGCTACGCGGCTGCATGCCGAATGCAAGTTTGCCGGGAATGCCACAGGTAGACCTGCCAACCCTGTCCACGCCAGAACTGCCGACTGTCTCGCTACCGGGTGGCGGGCTGGGTCTGAACGGCTCCGCTGGCGCCGGCAATGGCGGGGCCGGCGGTGCGCCTGGTTCGCCCGAGTTGCCGGAGGGCAGCGGAGCGTCACCAGCACCCGAGCCTGCCGGGCCGGCTAACGAACCGGAGCCGAACGAGGAGCCCGCTGAAGAGCCGCCAGCCCCGCCTGAGCCGGAAGCTGAACCAGAGCCTGGGCAGCCGACTGATGAACCACAGGCCGATCCGTCCCAGCCGCCACAACTGCCCCAGGACCCGCAAGAGCCGCTGAGCATTCCCGAACAGGCCAGCAACGGTCCGGCGGACTTTCTCAATGGCGACTGGCGCGCCGGTGCGGGCATACAGGATCGCCGTACAGGCAAGCCGCTGCGCCTGCAATACCGCTTCGATGACGGCAAGGGCGAAGTCACGGTGCGCCGGCCGGATGGCGTGGACTGCTCCGGCCCGGTCACCGCTGCCATGAACAACGGCAGCCTGGCAATCGACAGCCAGGGCCAGGCCGCCTGTGCCGATGGCAGCAACTACGACATGCCGCAGGTCACCTGCGCCAAAGGCGCACAGAGCATCGCGGACTGCACCGGCAGCTACGGAAACGAACGCTTCCCGATGTCCATGCGCCGCGCTGGCGAATAAGACTGGATGAACCCCAATGTTGCCTGAAGTCACCCAATTCGAAGACACCGTTACCCTGATCAGCGACACCGGCATCCAGTTCATGGATTTCGCCCTTTCGCTGGACCTGCGCAAGGAGCCGCCGGGCGAATTCGCTCCGCTGACCAGCGGCCTGCTGACGCGCCTGCTGTACAACGAGGAAAAGGACTTCTACTTCTACGAGCCCGAACCGGAGAAGATCGAGAAGACCAAGCCCGTCTTCAGCATCGACATGAAGAGCAGCCTGGACCTGCTCGACGGCCTCTGGCTGCCGATCCCATTCTTCCGCTTCATGCCGCCCCATCGCTACGACGAAGGCCCGAGCAACTGGGCGCGCATGCGGCTGGTCAGGCTGCCCGCACCAGACATCGACGGCAACAGCCATCGCCTGACGCTGGCCTTCGACAGCCGGGTCATGCCCCGCCAGGACGGCACCGCGTACCTCGCGCCCAACCAGGAAGATGTCAGCTCCGGTGTCGCCTTCCGCCTGGCCTGCAATATCCGCGACACCCGCTGGTTCCTCGACCAGGGCTGGGTCAGGGAATGGCTGCTGGAAGTCTTCCGCGAAGGCAACGCTCATCGTCCGCGCGATGAAGTCGACATCGAGGTGCGTGACAACCATCACCTGGCGCATTACCTCAACCTGCTCAGCCTGATGGCGCAACCCGTGCCCGCGCAGCAGACCAACGCCCGCGCCAAGGTGGAGATTCCGGAAATCAAGGTCGTCGCCAACGAGGTCAACGGACAGGTCAAGCCGATCCCCGTGGATCTGGTGTTGGACGTCGGCAACTCGCGTACCTGCGGCATCCTGATCGAGAACCACGGTCAGGCCGGCTCGGGCCTCAAGCACAACTATGTGCTGGAACTGCGCGATCTGATCACCCCCGAACACACCTATAACCAGCCGTTCGAAAGCCGCGTGGAATTCGCCCAGGCCTCGTTCGGCAAGGACCAGTTCTCGGTCAAGAGCGGTCGCCACGACGCCTTCCAGTGGCCCACCATCGCCCGCGTCGGCAGCGAGGCCGGACGCCTGGCCAGCCGCCGACGCGGCACCGAAGGTTCGACCGGCCTGTCCAGCCCCAAACGCTACCTGTGGGACGAAAATGCCTACGGCCACGGCTGGCGCTTCAACTGCTCCTATATCAAGGGCGACAGCGAACCCTATGCCACCGCTGCGCCCTTCTCGCACCTGATCAACGAAACCGGCGAGGCGCTGTACAGTCTCGACGAGGATGACCGCCTGCCGGTGTTCATGCCGCGCTACTCGCGCAGCTCGCTGATGACCTTCATGTTGGCCGAGGTGCTGGCCCAGGCGCTGTCGCAGATCAACAGCCCGGCCCAGCGCTCGCGCCAGGGCCACACGCGCACGCCGCGCCAGCTCAACAGCATCATCCTCACCGTGCCGCCGGGCATGCCCCAGGCCGAGCGCAGCATCCTCAACGAGCGCATGTTGCAGGCCATCGGCCTGGTCTGGAAAAGCCTCGGCTGGCATGCTGGCGAGGAAGACCCAAACGAGGAAGAAGTCAGCAGCGCACGCACGCCGATCCCGAGCATCCGCGTCGAGTGGGACGAAGCCTCCTGCGGCCAGTTGGTCTACCTCTATACCGAGGTCAACGAGAACTTCGCCGGCCACCCGGAAGAGTTCTTCGCCACCCTGGCGCGGCCCGACAAGGCCGATCGCGAGCGCATCACCCTGGCCACCATCGACATCGGCGGCGGCACCACCGACTTGGTGATCACCGACTACCGCCTGGACCGCGCCGGCAATGGCGGCAGCGGCAGCAACGTGCATATCGTGCCGGAACAGCGCTTCCGCGACGGCTTCAAGGTGGCCGGCGACGACATTCTGCTGGACGTGATCCAGGACTTCATCCTGCCCAGCTTCGAGAAGGCCCTGCGAGTTGCTGGGGTGTCCAGCCCGAACGCGCTCATGTCGCGCCTGTGCGGCGACGAGTCGGTCAGCGTGCAGGACGGCATCCTGCGCCAGCAACTCAACCTGCAGGTCTTCACCCCACTGGGGCTGGCGCTGCTCAAGGCCTACGAACAGTACGACCCGGAGCACCCGCAGGAGGTCATCAGCCAAAGCTACGCCGAACTGCTCGGCGAGCAGTCGGTGAATGACAGCGTCTGGGAATACGTCAGCAGCGCGGTACGCCGCGAAGTGGGCGGCCAGACGCCATTCGATCTGCTGCAGGTGCCGATCAGCTTCGACCTGCAGCAACTGCACGCCGCCTTCCTCAACGACAGGATCAACCTGACCAAGACGCTCAGCGCCCTGTGCGAAGTGATCTTCCACTATCCCTGCGACATGCTGCTGCTGACCGGTCGGCCCTCGCGCCTGCCGGGCGTGCAGGCGTTCATCCGCAAGATGCTGCCGCTGCCACCGGGGCGCATCCTGCCGCTGCAGAACTACCGCACCGGCGGCTGGTATCCCTTCCACAAGAGCGGCCTGATCGACGACCCGAAAAGCACCGCCTCGGTCGGCGCCATGCTCTGCCTGCTATGCGCCAACCACAGCGTGCCGAACTTCTATTTCCGTTCGGCGGCGCTCAAGCCCTACTCGACCATCAAGCACATCGGCGTGATCGACCTGAACAACTTCATCAAGGACGCCGACGTGCTCTACCGCAACATCGCCTCGCATGAGGGCATGATCAGCCTGCCGTTGATCGGTGAAGGCGATGACGCCGACACCCCGCAACTGGTCATGCGCGGCGACCTGCGGCTGGGCTTCCGCCAACTGACCGCCGAGCGCTGGGCCGCTTCGCCGCTGTACAGCCTGCGCTTCACCAAGGCGGGCCGCGAGAAGTTCTCCCGCGCCGGCGAGCAGGGTGAAGCGCCGCTGCTGAAGATTCGCTTCCAGCTCGACACGCGCGACCGGCGCACCCGCAAGCAGGGCCTGATCAGCGACCGGCTGGCCATTGCCAACGTCGAATCCAACAGCAGCAGGGTCGTGTTCAACCCGCGCAGTGACCTGGAGCTTGAGCTGAACACCATGCTCGACGCGGGACTGAGCGACACCAAGTATTGGCTGGACAGCGGAAGTGTGAAGCGCAAATGAGCAACCTGACCCCCAAGCAGACCCAACTGAGCACCGCCTGGGCGGCCATTCACGAAGGCGCCGGCCAGGCCCTGGAGTGGATTCGCGAAGTGCGTGGCAACGCACCCCGCCTGGACAGCGAGGCCGATAGCTTCAACCTCAAGTTGCACCGTGCGCGCAACCTGGCGCGCAGCCTTGGCCGGGTAGCCGGCACGCCCATGACCATCGGCTTCTTCGGCTTGTCCCAGGCCGGCAAGTCGTACCTGATCTCGGCGCTGGCCGCCAACCAGCAGGGCAAGCTGGAAACCCTCTATGGCGATACCCGCCTGGACTTCATCAAGCACGTGAACCCGCCGGGTGGCGGCAAGGAGGCCACCGGCCTGGTCACCCGCTTCAGCCGCACCGCCCAGTCGGGGCCGGCCAGCCATCCGGTGGAACTCAAGCTGTTCAGCGAGATCGAGTTGGCCAAGATTCTGGCCAACGCCTGGTTCAACGACTTCAACCAGGAACTGGTCGATTACGAACTCGACGAGCCACGCATCACCCGCATCCTCAAGCCCTTCGAAAGCGGCGCCGCAAATGCCGCGCAGGCCGGGGTCAACGCCGATGACGTGGTGTCGCTGTGGGATTACCTGCGCGACAACTTCGAGAAATCGATTCGCAAGCTGGAGCACCACTACTGGCCACGGGCGATGGAGCTGGCGCCGCGCCTGAGCTGTACCCAGCGCGCCGAGCTGTTCTCGATTCTCTGGGGCGAGCAGCCGGAGCTGACCAATCTCTATATCCAGCTGGCCTCCACGCTGCAGCGCCTGGGCCATGCGCCACGGGTGTTCGCACCGCTGAGCGTGCTGGTCACCCGTGACGGCGAAGGCTATTCCCAGCGCGACAGCATCATGAACGTGGACATGCTCGAACGCCTGGGCAGCAGTCGCGATCTGCCGGTCGATGTCTGTCCGGCGCCGGGCGAAAGCCTGCTGCCGGCGGTGGGCATTCCGGTGGTGCAGCTGGCCGCGCTGACCGCCGAAATGATCTTTCCGCTGGTCAATCCGACGTGTGATCCGCAGGTGGAACAGGTCGACCTGCTGGACTTCCCCGGTTATCGCGGGCGCCTGGGCATCCGTTCGGTCAGCGAAGCCGGCAGCCAGGCCAGCGCCCAGGGCGGCAACCCCGTTTCCCAGCTGCTGCTGCGCGGCAAGGTCGCCTACCTGTTCGAGCGCTACACCGACAGCCAGGAAATGAACAGCCTGGTGGTCTGCACCAGCTCGTCCAAGCAGATCGACGTCAAGGATGTCGGCCCGGTGCTGACCCGCTGGATCGAAAAGACCCAGGGCGCCACCGCCCAGGAGCGCGGCAAGCGCACTCCCGGCCTGATCTGGGCGCTGACCATGTTCGACATGCAGATCGGCACCATGCTCGAGCAGGACGAAAACATGGTCCGCGAAGGCTGGGAAGGCCTGCTGAAGAAGACCATGCTGGAGCGCTTCGGCCAGTACGAGTGGATCCAGAACTGGGCCGGCCAGCCGTTCAGCAATACCTATCTGGTGCGCAAGCCGCGCCTGCCGATGGCCACCTTCGTCGAGATGGCCGAAGAAACCTACGACGAACTGGGCATGGTTTCCCGCTATCAGGCGCAATTGCAGCTGCTGGGGCGGACCTTCGTCGCCGCTCCAGCCGTGTGCGAGTACATCGCCCAGCCGGGCGAAGCCTGGGCGGCGATGATGGCGCTGAACGATGGCGGCATCCAGCGCATCAGCCAGTACCTGGGCCGGGTCGCCCACCTCGACTTCAAGCTCAACCGCATCGAGGAACAGCTGGAACGCTGCCAGGCTGACCTGCTGCACAGCCTCAACGGCTGGTACCACAAGGATGGCGAAGGCGCGCTGGCGCTCAAGCGTGCCCAGGCACAGATGATCCTGCAGGACCTGGGTCGCAGGCTGCCGGTACTCGGCGAGCTGATCGACCATCTTCAACTGCCCGGCGACAACGTGCGCGACCTCTATCTGAGCGGCGCCTACGAGGTGGAAGAGGACGCCAGCGAAAGCACCGAGGAGGTTGCCCAGGCCGCGCCGCAGAGCCTGTACGGCAACGATGGCGGCTTCGACTTCGGCGAGGTGTTCGGCACCGCCAACGGCGCGCAAACATCAGCAGCCAAGGTGGCAGCGCCGCACCAGCAAAGCAGCGAGCACCGCTTCGCCCGGGCCGTCTTCAAGGCCTGGATCAGCCATCTGCGTGAACTCGGCAACCGCCAGAACCTGCTGACCCTGCTGGGCCTGGATCGCAAGGTGGTGGAGGCCGTGGTCGACGAACTCATCACTGCGGCCTATCGCCTCGACGTGCCCGAGCAGATCAGCCGTGCCCTGCTGCTGCGCGCCCAGAGCGGAACGCGCCGCGATCAGCTGGTGCAGCGTCAGGTACTGACCGTGCAATTGGTGCTGCACGACTACGTGTCCTGGTTCGGCAACTTGCACAAGCCCGTGGACGCCCGGCCCAAGAGCCTGATCGGCAACAAGGATCACCTGTTCGCCTTCTATCGCCACCCGCAGCCGGGCCAGTTGCCCGAACTGCCTGTGCAGCCGGTCGACCAGTCCAGGCTGTTCCTCGGCGACTGGCTGTCCGGGTTGGCCTGCATCACCCAGGACAACGCCGGGCACAGCGCCGGACGCGAAATCACGATTGAACAGAACGAATGGCTGGGCCGTGTGCTGCAGTCATTCCAAGCGAGATAAGACATGCCCATACGTGTTGACCTGCTGGCCCTTGAGCCAAATATCCCCGGCCAGGCCCGACTGGCGGTGAAGAAATGGCGCGGCGCCAGCGAGAAACTGGAGTTTTCCATCCAGCGCAACCAGGACCAGCTTTACCTGCAAGGCGATCGGCACTGGAGCAACAATCCGTTCTGGTTCCAGGTGCCGCGCTTCAAGCAGGGTGCCGACGAGGATGTGCTGGAAACCCCGGTCGGTCCCGAGGTGGTCGATCCTCTGCTCGAAGGCAGCGGCAGCTCCAATTACCGTATCGAGCTGCGCGAACTCGATGGCGGTCTCGTCGATCAGGGCGTGGTGCGCCCCGGCCAGGGCCTGCTGTCGTCGATTGCCGGTGGCGAAACACGCGCTCTCTATGATGGCGGCAACCTGAGTGCCGTACCTGAGACGCCTGCTGTGGAAATTCCTGACCTGCCGACGCTGGAGCTGCCCGAGCCGCAGCCTGCCGCGGAGCCGATCAGCGTCGAGCCCGAGCCGGTCGTCGCAGAGCCTGTCAGCTCCGAGCCAGCGGCGAAGGAGCGCAGCCTGCTGCCGCTGATTCTGGGCGTGCTGGTTTTGCTGGCAATCGCCCTGGGCCTCTGGTTCTGGCTGAAGAAACCGGCAACCGAAGCGCCGCTCGAGACGCCGCCGGTGGCAACCGAATCCGCTGCAGTCAGTGAGCCGGTCGCGGCAGGTCCCTGCACGCTGGAAAGCATGGCCAGCCAGAGCGAGCTGAGCTTCGTGCAGAACTGCATCCGCGAGGCACCGGACAGCGCCGCGCTGCTGGAGATCATCGCCACTGCCAAGCAGGCCGGGCATTGCGGCATCGCCCAGCGACTGTACGCCAACCGCGCCCAGGCCGGCGACGTCCAGATCGCCCATGCCTATGCGCGCGAATACGATCCCCAGTTCCACCAGCCCAGCACCTGCTTCGCCGAGCCGGATGCCGCCACTGCGGCCTATTGGTACGAAACCATCCTCGCCTCGGCCCCGGATGACGCCCAGGCCCAGCAACGCTTCGAGGAGCTGCAGCCGTGAGCCTGCGTATTTCCTGTGCAACCCTGCTGGCGCTGTGTGCCTGCGCCAGCTTGCAGGCGGCGGACAAGCCTCTGCTGCAAGAAGGCAAGCAGACCCTGTTCCAACGCGTACTGACCACTCCCAACTGCCAGCTGAGCGCCAGCGCCGGTGGCAATGGCGAAGCCCAGCCGGCATTCAGCCGTTTCTATGTCTACGAGCGGGCTCAGGCCGGCAATGCCGAGTGGCTACGCGTCGGCCCGGACAGCTATGGCAAGACCATCGGCTGGCTGCCCGCCGCCTGTACCGTGGACTGGAAGATGCAGCTGACCCTGGCCTTCACCAACCCGGCCAATCGTGACCGCCTGCTGTTCTTCAAGGAGCGCCCGACGCTGGAAGGCATCCTCGATGCACCGGACCCGGTCAGCCATGTCGCGCCACTGCGGGCCAAGCTCAAGCAGGGCCAACCGGCGCCGGGCGTGCTGGCCCAGGAGCCTGAATTCTTCGTCGATCTGCAGAAGCAGTTCTACCTGCTGCCGGTGCTCAGCGGCGAAGAGGTGATGAGCGAGGAAGGCTTCCGCATGCGCCTGCTCAACGTCGCCTCGGTGAGCAAGGCCGAAACCCAGTCCGCCGCCAGCGGCAACGCGACGGGCACGGCGAGCGCAGCCGGCGGCACCAGCCAGCCGGCCATCACCAGCCAGCTCAAGGAGTTCAGCGCGGCGGTGGTGTTCGTCATCGACTCGACCATTTCCATGGACCCCTATATCGAGCGCACCCGCGAGGCGATCAAAAAAGTCTACGCGCAGATCGCCGTGGAAAATCTCGGCAAGCAGGTCAAATTCGGCCTGGTCGCCTTCCGCTCCAGCACCCAGGCCGTACCGGGCCTGGAGTACGTCAGCAAGATGTACGCCGACCCCAACAAGGTCAAGGACGGCGCCGACTTCCTGAGCAAGGTCGCCGATCTGCGGCAGGCCAGGGTATCGAGCAGCAGCTTCGACGAAGATGCCTACTCCGGGGTCATGCACGCCATCGACCAGGTCGACTGGAGCCAGTTCGGCGCCCGCTACGTGGTGCTGATCAGCGACGCCGGCGCCATCGACGGCGACAGCAAACTGTCCGGGACCGGGCTCAACGCCGAACAGGTACGCATCGAGGCCAGCAACCCTGGCGTGGCGATCTATACCCTGCACCTGAAGACCGCCGCCGGCCTGAAGAACCACGGCAAGGCCGAGGCCCAGTATCAGGCCCTCTCCACCTATCCGGGCACCAACACCTCGCTGTATTACCCGGTCAATGCCGGCGATCTGGACGCCTTCGGGCGCAAGGTCGATGCCCTGGCCAGCGCCATCACCAGTCAGGTCAAGGCCGCCTACATGGGCGACGAGGCCATCGGCAGCGCGCTCAATGCCAAGGCGGAACCGCAGGCCGCAAGCAGCGAAGAGCAGAAGATGCTCGACGACGCCGCCCTGATCGGCCACGCCATGCAGCTGGCCTACCTCGGACAGAAGACCGGGACCCAGGCGCCGCCCGTGTTCCAGGCCTGGATCAGTGACCGCGACCTGATCAAGCAGAACCTGCCGACCACCGATGTGCGTGTATTGCTGACCAAATCCCAGCTCAGCGACCTCAGCGACGTGCTCAAGCAGATCCTCGATGCCGCCAACCAGGGCCTGATCTCGCCCAGCGAAATGTTCGAGCGCCTGCGCTCGTTGGCCGCGACCATGGGCGCCGACCCCAACCAGCTGAAGCAGGGCGACAACACCCGCCTGGCGGAGCTGGGCATGCTCGGCGAATACCTGGAAGACCTGCCGTACCAGAGCGAAGTGCTCAACCTGGACGAGGAAACCTGGAAGAGCTGGGACGGCCTGGCCCAGGAGAAATTCATCCGCACCCTGAGCACCAAGCTGCGCCATTACCAGCGCTACAACGCGGACGTGGACCGCTGGGTGGCCCTGGCCAAAAACAGCGACGCACGCGACAACGTGTATCCGGTGCCACTGGAAATGATGCCCTGATCCATGCTCGACATTCAGGGACTACGTGTCGCACGGGGCACCGGTGCGCAGGCGCATCGCGTCTGCCTGCCGGCGCTGCAGCTGGGGCATGGCGAGATTCGTGCCATCACCGGTGAGAGCGGCTGTGGCAAGAGCACCCTGCTCGAAGCCATCGGCCTGCTGCTCGCCCCACAGCAGTTGACGCACTACCGGCTGGGGCGCGAGCGTCTGGATATCCGTCAGTTGCTGCAAAACGATGACCAGCCGGCGCTGGCGGCAGTGCGTTCGCGCCAGCTGGGGTTCGTCCTGCAGAGCGGCGGCCTGCTGCCTTTTCTCAAGGTGCGCGACAACATCGGCCTGCCGCGCCGCCTGCTCGGCCTGCCCTCGCGCAGCGCCCATGTGGAAAAGGCCCTCGACGTGCTGCGCCTGCAACCCTTGCTCGACAAGTACCCCCAGGCCCTGTCCATCGGCGAACGACAGCGCGTGGCCTGCGTGCGGGCCATCGCCCATGAGCCGCAACTGCTGCTGGCCGACGAACCCACTGCAGCACTCGACCCGCTCAATGCACGGCGACTGTTCGAGCTGCTGCTGAGCCTGGTGCGAGAACTGGGTCTGACCGCGCTGGTGGTTTCCCACGACTGGGCGCTGATCGACGAATTTGGCCTGGCGCGGCTGGCCGCCGTCAGCCGCGAAGGGGAGACAGGCTTTGTCCCTGCGGCTTGATCGCTTCGCCCTGCTCGGCAGGCTGGCACTGAGCGACCTGTGGCACGACCGCAAGGTATCGCTGTGCGTGGCCGCCTCGCTGGTGGCGGTGATCGCCCCGCTGCTGCTGCTGTTCGGCCTCAAGCATGGCGTGGTCAGCCAGTTGCAAGACGAGCTGCTGCGCGATCCACGCAACCTGGAAATCAAGCTGCTGAGCAGCGGCAGCTACGACACGGCCTGGCTCACGCAGCTGCAACAACGCCCGGAAACCGGCTTCGCCATCGGCCAGACCCGCTCGCTGAACACCCAGGCCGACCTGCTGGGCGCCAACCGGCGCTTTGTCGAGAATGCCGAAATCATCCCCACCCAGGCCGGCGATCCGCTGCTCGACACGCCGCTGAGCGCCCTGCGCGGCAACCAGGTGATCCTCAGCGCACGCGCCGCAGAACGCCTGGCCATCCAGGCTGGAGATTCGCTGCAGCTACGGGTCACGCGCCGGCTGAACGGCGTCAACGAACGCGGCGAACAGCAACTGCAGGTGCTGGCGGTGCTCGACCCGGCGCGCTTCGGTCGCCCCGCCGCCTTCGTCGCCGCCGAACTGCTGCTGGGGCTGGAACGCTTTCGCGATGGCTATCAGGTGCCCGCGCTGGGCGCGCACAGCGGCAATTCCGCCGAAGGTCTGGCGCCCGGTTACGCCCGCGCCCGGTTGTATGCGCGCGACATCGACAGCGTGGCGCCGTTGGAACGCTGGCTGAACGCACAACACATCGAAACCGCCAGCCGCCTGGCCGAGATCGACGCGGTCAAGGCCATCAATCATGTGCTGGGGGTGATCTTCGGGGTGATCGCCGGCGCTTCGCTGGTGGGCTGCATCGCTTCGCTGATCGGCGCCTTCCTCGCCAACATCGACCGCAAGCGGCGCAGCCTGGCGCTGTTGCGCCTGCTGGGCTTCCAGCGTGCGGCGGTGGCCGGCTATCTGGTGCTGCAGGCGCTGTTTCTCAGCGGCGCCGGCTACCTCGGCGGCCTGGCCTGTTATGGCGTCGGCAGCCTGTTGTTCAACCGGCTGCTGGGCAGCAGCCAGGCCACCGGCGCCTTTGTCTGCGACATCACTTTCTGGCACGGGCTGATCGCCCTGTTGCTGGCGCTGCTTGTAGCGGCGCTGGTTGCCCTCATCGGCGCATTGCGCGCCATCAGCATCGAACCTGCGGAGAGTCTGCGTGAACTCTAGAAACTGGTGCCGTTTCCTGCTGTTGCCACTCGGGCTGGCCTGCACCCAAGCCTTCGCCGCCTGGGACGAAAAACACTTCAACCCCATGCCCGCGCCCGACGATGTGGTCCTGCCCATGCCCTGCGACGGCTCCATGGTGTTTCGCAAGGTCCATATCCCGATGGCCGGCCCGCTGGACGACTATCCCATCAGCATCGGCCAGGACAGCGCCGAATGGGGCTACGTCGAGCAGACCCGCCCGGCCTTTATCGCCGGCAGTTTCACCTCCAATGGTTCCGAGAAGTCGCGCTACTACCTGCTGGCCAAGTATGAAATGACCCAGCTGCAATACCGCGCCCTGACCGACGAGAACTGCCCGACGCCCTCCAACAAGCTGCGCCTGCCGGTGGTCGCGGTCAGCTGGCTGGATGCGCTGCAGGTTTCGGACAGATACAACCTGTGGTTGCGCCAGCACGCGGCAGGCAAGCTGCCCAAGGAGGACGGCGCGCTGGGTTTCGTCCGGCTGCCCACCGAGATCGAGTGGGAGTTCGCCGCGCGCGGTGGGCTGGAAGTCGGCACCGCCGAGTTCCGCGACGGTCGCTATCCGATGGCCGAGGGGCTCAACGGCCATGAATGGTTCGCCGGCTCGCAGTCGGCCAACGGCCAATTGCAGCTGTCGGGCCTGCTCAAGCCCAACCCGCTGGGCCTGCACGACATGCTCGGCAACGCCGATGAAATGATCTTCGAGCCCTTTCGCCTGAACAAGCTCGACCGCCAGCACGGCCAGGCCGGCGGCTACGTGGTACGCGGCGGCAACTACCTGACCGCACAAGGCGAGATGCGCACCGCGCTGCGCAAGGAAGAGCCCTACTACAACGCCCAGGGCCAGGTGAAGAACAAGACCACCGGCCTGCGCCTGGCGTTGGTGTCGCCGACCCTGACCTCGCGCGAGCGGGTCGCCAGCATCGAGAGCAGCTGGAAGAAACTCGGCAGCGGCACGGAAGATGGCGCCAAGGACAAGGGCACCGTGCAGACGCTCGAAGCGCTGGCCTCCGGCGTCGAGGACCAAGCCCTGAAGGATCAGCTCAAATCCCTGGAAAACCAGCTGCGCGCCAGCAATCAGCAGCAGGAAGAGGCGCGCGACCAGGCCATTCGCGCCAGCCTCAACCTGGGCGCCTTCCTCTGCACCAAGATGCTCGATGACGGCCAGTACCTGGATTTCCTGCAGAAGAACTACGACCTCAACTGCGCCGCCGACGAGCAGGACCCCAGTTGCCCGATGCGCAAGGCCAAGCTCGACGAGCAGCAGGACCGCTTGCACAAGCTGAGCCGCTACTACGCCAGCAGCCTGGTCGAGTCGGCCACCCTCTACGGCCAGCCGCTGCTGCACAAGCAGCTGCCGGTAATGGAAGAACTCATCGGTCGCAACAAGCAGCTGCAGGAACTCAAGCCCTACCTGCGCACCCACTGGGCCAATCAGAAGACCTTCCTGCAGACCCAGAAGATCGACACTAGCGCCTGGCTGACCAGTTGCAAGGCCGTATCCCGCTAATCAGAAAAAAGCACAACGCCAAACACACAAGGAGCTACAACATGAAACTGAGCCAAGGTCTTTTTTCCAGGGCCGTTCTCGGCTTTGTCATGGCGGGCAGCATTCTGCTGACCGGCTGCGCCAGCACCGGCAGTCTGCTGACCGACAATTCGGTCCCGGCCGCCGACCCGCGTCTGACCCAGGGCAATGATGCCGCGTTCTTCAGCAAATCGGGCTTCACCGCTTGCGCCGGCGCCGCCAGTGTCGGCGTGCTGGCCTGCGCCCTGTCCAATTCCAGCAACAAGGCCACCTGCGCCGTTGTGGCCGGCCTCGCCGCCTGCGGCGTGGCCATGGGCGCCAACTACTACTACGACCAGCGCCGCAGCCAGTACGCCAACACCGCCGAGCGCCTGCAGGTGATGAGCGCCGACATCCAGAAAGACACCGAGAATGTCGTCGCCCGTACCGAAACCATGCAGCGCGTCATCCGTGACGACGAGCAGAGCATCGCCGCCATCCAGCAGTCGATCAAGAGCAAGCAGCTGGACAAGGCCAAGGCCGAGCAGGAACTGGCTGCCGTCGACCAGAACCTGACGCTGATGCGCAAGGAGCTGGCCAATATGCGCAACAAAGTCAGCGAATACGAGAAGACCGCCAAGCTTGAGCGTGAAAGTGGCGCGGGCTCGGACGTGGCCAAGATCGAAGAGGAAATCGGCAAGATGAACCTCAAGGTCGCGGCCCTGCAACAGGAAGTCGATGGCCTCTACAGCCAGCGCTCCGCGATCACCCTGGGCTGAGGCGACGCAGATGACCCTTCGACTGTTGTTTGGTGCCCTCGCGGCGCTGACGCTGGCCGGTTGCGCCACCGCACCGGCCAACTGCAACTCGGCCAACAACGACGCGAGCCTGATCGCCAAGATGCAGTGCGACCACTCCGGCGGTTACAGCGCTCAGATTCGCCAACGCGAACAGGAACTACTCGACGCCCGTGCGGAGAACGAACTGTTCCATCGGGTGTACGAGGAGATCAGCGCACAGCAGCAGGCCACTCGCCAGAGCCTGGACGCCCAGCGCCAGCGGCAGGCCAGCCTGCAGCAGTCGCTGAACAGCCTGTTGAGCCAGCTCAAAAGCCGGCACGCCAGCAAGGGCCAGGTCCAGCAGCAGATCGCCACGCTGGAACAGGACCTCCAGCGCAGCCCAACCAGCGGTGGCAGTGCCGCCGACATCGCCGCGCGCCAGCAGGAACTCAAGGCTCTGCAGCAGAAGGTCAGCCGTCTGCAACTGAGCCTGGGTTACGAGTAACACGGCCCACGGCTTCCAAAGGCCGTCGCTGACGGCCTTCATTTTTCAGGAATTCGCTTCATGCAGCGGGTGACACGCGACTCGGCAACCTATCCCCAGCAGGCGCTATCGGCACTCGACGCCAAGGTCGAACTGATACGCCGGCATTTCCCGCCCAGCGTCGCCAGCCTGTACGCCACGCCGCGAACGGGCGACGACGGAAATCTGCAATGGTGGTCGGAGCTCGCGGGTCAACCGCACCCCTATGCCGAACTGAACGCGGACCAGCAGCGCCGGCTGCTGGAAAAATACCACCAGCGCCAGCATGCCGTCGGCCATCTGGCCAACGAACTGCAGAGCCGTGGTCAGGAGGACACTGCCGCCAGTCTGCGCAGCCTGATCGGCGCACCGGACCTGGCCAATCTCTACAGCCTCAACGACGAACCGCTGGTAGTGCGCTGGGGCCTGCCGCCTCCACCGCATCCGGTCGTGCCGGCGTCACCTCCACTACCGTCCCGCGCAATCCCCGCGCCGCGCAAAGCCTGGTGGCTGCGCCTGCCGCTGTGGTGGCTGCTGTTGCCTTTGCTGTTGCTTGTGCTGCTCTGGCTGCTCTGGTTCTGGCGCGGCTACCTGCTGTATCTGCTCGATCCCACGCCCATGACCCACTATGCCTGCCAGCCCGAAGGCGCGCGACCGCCGGATTTTGCGGTGGTGCTGGATACCTCCGGGTCGATGAACCTCAACATCGACGTCTCGCCCGCAGACGACCTATGGTTCCACAGCACCGGTGTCCACCTGCCCGAGAACAACCCGCGTCGGGCGCGCATTCTCAGCGAGCCAACCCGCCTGACGGTGGCCAAGCAGGCATTCGGCGGCATGCTCGACAATCTGCACCCCGACATCGATACCCGGCTGATCACCTTCGATGGTTGCTACAACCAGATCGACCAGGGCCTGTTCGACCACAACCAGCGGGCTCAGCTCAAGCGCGGCGTGCAGCAGCTCGGCGCCAATGACGGCACGCCGCTGGCCAGCAGCCTGGAGCGCGCCGCCAGTCAGGTCGATGGGCGCCTCCATGATGCGCTGGTGGTGATGTTCGTCGACGGCGAAGACGGCTGCGAGCGCAATGCCTGCGCCGTGTCACGCAGCATCGCCCGCCAGCAACCGCGCCTGCGCGTCAACGTGGTCAACATCAGCGACAGCGAACTATCCAACTGCATCGCCGAAAACACAGGGGGCCGCGTTTATACCGCACGAAACGCAGAAGAGGTAGCGAGCATGCTGCGTGAAGCCAGCGAGGAAGTGGCTACCAACCCGACATGCCCATGAATCCGTCACGGGGCGGTAGCGCCCCAACGACCATTCCAACGCCATCGGCGGCGGTGGGCTTACTTTTTTATCCTGATGCTGGAGTCTTACCGTGAAGTTTTTAATCAAGTGGTGGTTCATCCTGAGCCTGATCTCTTTGGCCTTCTACACGCCGATCTACCTGTTCTCCAATGACGCGGTGGATGCGGTGGAGGAAGCAACCCTCGTTGAGCTGCTGCCTACCGTTGGTATCACCAACCGCGATTACGAGCGCGAATTGGCTCACCTGAAACGCAGCGGCATCGATACCGACAAAGCGTTGGACGATGCACTGGACGACAACCCCCTGATCGAGAATTACGACATCGCCTTGGTCGACAGCGACGAAGCGCGGAAAATCCTGCGGATCGGTGGCTGGACCATGGTTGAGGTCAAGGCTCAGACCCGCAACGGCAATACCATGTCCCTAGTCTTCAGCACCCTGGACAAGAAGTTTCTGAAGCACCCGGCCGGCGTCGGTCCCTTGGTCAGCTTCAATATTTCCAATGGTCAGGCCAGCCACAGTGTCCGTCCCGAAGACATGCAGCTGTACCTGACGGTACTGTTTGCAGATGAGGAAAAAGATGCTCAGGAAGTGATCACCCGACTGGAAGGCTTCCTGCCCGCCAAGGAGCAATATGCCGAACAATATCAGCAGATGTTCCAGGCCATGGGTACGCTGACGGGAACCGCCGCCGAGCCTGCCGCGGCCGAAGCGGCGGTCAGTCTGCAGACGGTGATCGACCGTCATGTCGCCGAAGAAATTGGACGTGAGGGTGGCGATGAATACCGTGACGGGCGCAGCGTGGTGGAAGTGGATATCAATGGTGACGGTGAGCAAGACGCGCTGGTGCTGTACAGCATCGAAGGTCAGGGTGGTGGCAACGGCTCCTTCCAGACCCTGGCGCTGTTCCTCGCACAGAACGGCGGCTATGTGTTCAACGCCAGCGCCGTGGTCAATGGCAGTGCTTCGGACGTGAAACTGCTGGACCGTCAGACCATCGGGGTCAGCACCCTGACCCTGGGTGAAGACGATGCCATGTGCTGCCCAAGCGTCGAGAGCGTGCAGAAGTTTTCCTGGGATGGCCAAGCGCTGCACGACGTAACCCAGAGCTGAGCACGGCTGGGCCAGATGACCATTCGGCGGCCATTCGCGCCGCGGCGATGAACGGACGGGGATCGGGCCTTGCGAAGTGACAAAATGACATCACGGCTGTGCGCAGCCCATTCCGATGATCAGAGCCACTTCCCATGCACGCTGACAAACGCTATTCCATCATTCTCGAACATACTGGCCAGGTCCTGCTCGAACACGCCCCGCTGGCGCAGGTCGAAGCCTTCTGGGACGCCAATGACGCCCTCTACTTCGGCCTGCGCATCGAAGACGAGCAGAGCGACCACGCCCGCGTGTTCGTCACCGACGTGATCCCGGACGAAGAAGACGCCGTCTTCGCATAGGCCACGCGCCCTGGTAGCTACAGGCGGGTCCCGAGCCATCGCTTGTTAGGCATAATCGACTGCCCGCAAGCGGAGCAACGGCCATGCAGATCGACGAAGAACTGACCCTGAAGAAGCTGGAAGTGTTCCTGGCCTTCATGCGCAGCGGCAATCTCGGCAAGGCGGCGGTGGAGCTGAACACCAGCAACGTCAGCGTGCACCGCGCCATCCATTCCCTGGAAAGCGCGCTGCGCTGCCCGCTGTTCAAGCACGAGGGGCGCAACCTGATTCCGCTGGAGAGCGCCTACGTGCTCGAGGAACGCGCCCAGCAGCTGGTCAAGGACGTCCTCGAGACGGTGCGCCAGAC
>NZ_JADDIX010000088.1 GCF_015070855.1 Pseudomonas lopnurensis | reverse complement strand
TTCGAACGTAACAAACCGCACGTCAACGTCGGCACCATTGGTCACGTCGACCATGGCAAGACCACTCTGACTGCCGCTCTGACTCGCGTGTGTTCCGAAGTGTTCGGTTCCGCTCGTGTCGACTTCGACAAGATCGATAGCGCTCCGGAAGAGAAGGCTCGCGGTATCACCATCAACACCGCCCACGTAGAGTACGACTCCAATGTCCGTCACTACGCGCACGTTGACTGCCCGGGTCACGCTGATTATGTGAAGAACATGATCACCGGTGCTGCCCAGATGGACGGCGCGATCCTGGTTTGCTCGGCTGCCGACGGCCCCATGCCGCAGACTCGCGAGCACATCCTGCTCTCCCGTCAGGTTGGTGTTCCTTACATCGTCGTGTTCCTGAACAAGGCCGACATGGTCGACGACGCCGAACTGCTCGAGCTGGTCGAGATGGAAGTGCGCGACCTGCTGTCCACCTATGATTTCCCGGGCGACGACACGCCGATCATCATCGGTTCCGCGCTGATGGCGCTGAACGGCGAAGATGACAACGAGCTGGGCACCACTGCGGTGAAGAAGCTGGTCGAGACTCTGGATACCTACATCCCCGAGCCGGTACGTGCCATCGACAAGCCGTTCCTGATGCCGATCGAAGACGTGTTCTCCATCTCCGGCCGCGGTACCGTGGTAACCGGTCGTGTCGAGCGCGGCATCGTCAAGGTCCAGGAAGAAATCGAGATCGTTGGTCTGCGTGATACCACCAAGACCACCTGTACCGGTGTCGAAATGTTCCGCAAGCTGCTCGACGAAGGTCGTGCCGGTGAGAACTGCGGCGTGCTGCTGCGTGGCACCAAGCGTGATGACGTCGAGCGTGGTCAGGTTCTGGCCAAGCCGGGCACCATCAAGCCGCACACCAAGTTCGAAGCCGAAGTGTACGTGCTGTCCAAGGAAGAAGGTGGTCGTCACACCCCGTTCTTCAAGGGCTACCGTCCGCAGTTCTACTTCCGTACCACTGACGTGACCGGTTCGTGCGAACTGCCGGAAGGCGTCGAGATGGTGATGCCGGGCGACAACGTGAAAATGGTCGTCACCCTGATCAAGCCGATCGCCATGGAAGATGGCCTGCGCTTCGCGATTCGCGAAGGTGGCCGTACCGTCGGTGCCGGCGTGGTTGCCAAGATCGTCGAGTAATATTTGACGATGATGAGGAAGGCCCCTTCGGGGGCCTTTTTCTATTGTTGATCATTTATTGACACCCTATGGGCGCATCCGTACAATTGCGCCTCCTTTTACCGGGGGTATTGCGCCTGGTAGGGTGGCTACTTGGAGTCTGAGGTCAAAATGCAAAACCAACAAATCCGTATTCGGTTGAAGGCTTTTGACCATCGCCTGATCGATCAATCAACCCAGGAAATCGTGGAAACCGCGAAACGTACTGGTGCTCAGGTGCGTGGTCCGATTCCGCTGCCAACCCGCAAAGAGCGGTTCACTGTGCTGGTTTCTCCGCACGTCAACAAAGACGCGCGCGATCAGTATGAAATCCGAACCCACAAGCGCGTGCTGGACATCGTTCAGCCGACCGACAAAACCGTCGATGCGCTGATGAAGCTCGATCTTGCGGCTGGTGTGGAAGTGCAGATCAGCCTCGGCTAAAACCTGAGAGTTTTAGTCGTGTAACGCTCTGAAATGGGCGGCCATAGCGGGTGAAAGCCCCGTACACTCAAGAGGTTTCAAAATGACTATTGGTGTAGTCGGTCGTAAATGCGGCATGACCCGCGTTTTCACCGAGGATGGTGTCTCTATTCCGGTTACGGTCATCGAGATCGAGCCGAATCGCGTCACTCAGTTCAAGAATGAAGAGAGCGATGGCTATCGTGCAGTGCAGGTCACTGTCGGCGAGCGTCGCGCGTCCCGTGTTACCAAGGCTCAGGCCGGTCACTTCGCCAAGGCGAACGTAGCTGCCGGTCGTAGCGTCTGGGAATTCCGCCTCGATGGCGAGGAGTTCCAGGTTGGTGACCAGATCAATGCCGAGATTTTCCAGGCGGGTCAGCTGGTGGATGTCACCGGCCAGTCCAAGGGTAAAGGCTTCGCCGGTACCATCAAGCGCTGGAACTTCCGCGGGCAGGACAATACCCACGGTAACTCCGTATCCCACCGCGTCCCGGGCTCTATCGGTCAGTGCCAGACTCCAGGTCGTGTATTCAAGGGCAAGAAGATGTCCGGGCACATGGGCGCCGAGCGCGTAACCGTGCAGTCCCTGGAAATCGTGCGTGTCGACGCAGAGCGTAACCTGCTGTTGGTGAAGGGTGCAGTGCCCGGCGCCACTGGCGGTGACGTGGTTGTGCGTCCGGCTGCCAAGGCTCGCGGTTAAGGGGGAGTTCACATGCAATTGAATGTAAATGGCGCACAGGCCATCGAAGTCTCCGAGCGCACCTTTGGCGGTGAGTTCAACGAGACGCTGGTGCACCAGGCAGTCGTCGCCTACATGGCTGGCGGTCGTCAGGGTAGCAAGCAGCAGAAGACCCGCTCCGATGTTTCCGGTGGCGGTAAGCGTCCCTGGCGTCAGAAGGGCACCGGCCGTGCTCGCGCCGGTACCTCGCGTGGTCCGATCTGGCGTGGCGGTGGCGTAACCTTCGCCGCGCGTCCGCAGAACCATGACCAGAAGCTGAACAAGAAGATGTATCGCGCCGCGTTGCGCTCCATTCTTGCCGAGCTGGTTCGCTCCGAGCGTCTGGTCGTTGTCGAGGATTTCGCCGTCGAAACCCCCAAGACCAAGATGCTTGCCAGCAAGCTGAACGGCATGGGCCTGAACGACGTGCTGATCGTTTCCGATGCTGTCGATCAGAACCTGTACCTGGCTGCGCGCAACTTGCCGCATGTCGACGTCCGCGACGTCCAGGGTTCGGATCCGGTCAGCCTGATCGCCTATGACAAGGTGTTGATCACCGTGTCGGCTGTGAAGAAATTCGAGGAGCTGCTGGGATGAACCAGGAACGCGTATTCAAAGTCCTGCTTGGTCCGCACGTCTCCGAGAAGGCTACCGTGCTGGCTGACAGCAAGAAGCAATTCGTTTTCAAGGTTGCTACTGATGCAACCAAGCTGGAAATCAAGAAGGCCGTCGAAAGCCTGTTCGGCGTGAAGGTCGCTGCCGTCAACACCCTGAACGTTCAGGGCAAGACCAAGCGTACCGCTCGCGGCCTGGGCAAGCGCAACGACTGGAAGAAGGCGTACATCGCTCTTCAGCCGGGCCAGGATCTCGATTTCTCCGGCAGTGCTGAGTAAGGAAGGGGTGCATCATGGCAATCGTTAAATGCAAACCGACTTCCGCGGGCCGCCGTTTCGTGGTCAAGGTGGTCAATCAGGAGCTGCACAAAGGCGCTCCGTACGCACCGCTGCTCGAGAAGAAGTCGAAGTCCGGTGGCCGTAACAACAACGGTCGCATCACCACTCGCCACATTGGCGGTGGTCACAAGCAGCACTATCGTCTGGTCGATTTTCGGCGCAACAAGGATGGCATTCCTGCCATCGTCGAGCGTATCGAATACGATCCGAACCGTACTGCACACATCGCGTTGCTGAAGTATGCCGACGGTGAGCGTCGCTACATCATCGCGCCGAAGGGTGTGAGTGCCGGCGATCAGCTGGTCTCGGGCATCAACGCGCCGATCAAGGCCGGCAACAGCCTGCCGCTGCGCAACATCCCGCTGGGTTCCACCGTTCACGGTGTCGAACTGAAGCCGGGCAAGGGTGCTCAGATCGCTCGCTCCGCTGGTGCCTCGGCTCAGCTGGTTGCTCGCGAGGGTTCCTACGTCACGCTGCGTCTGCGCTCCGGCGAGATGCGCAAAGTGTTGGCCGAGTGCCGCGCGACCCTGGGCGAAGTCTCGAACTCCGAGCACAGCCTGCGTTCGCTGGGTAAGGCCGGTGCCAAGCGCTGGAAGGGCATTCGTCCTACCGTTCGTGGTGTCGCGATGAACCCGGTCGACCACCCGCACGGTGGTGGTGAAGGTCGTACCTCCGGTGGTCGTCATCCGGTGTCGCCATGGGGCTTCCCGACCAAGGGCGCGAAGACCCGCACTAACAAGCGCACCGATAACATGATCGTCCGTCGTCGCAAGTAACTAGAGGGATACGACAGTGCCGCGTTCTCTGAAAAAAGGTCCTTTTATCGATCTTCACCTATTGAAGAAGGTCGAAGCGGCGGTGGAAAAGAACGATCGCAAGCCGGTTAAAACCTGGTCGCGTCGTTCGATGATCCTGCCGCAAATGGTCGGTCTGACCATCGCTGTACATAACGGTCGCCAGCATGTCCCGGTCCTCGTGTCCGAAGACATGGTCGGCCACAAACTCGGCGAGTTCGCTGCCACCCGTACTTATCGCGGGCACGTGGCGGACAAGAAAGGCAAGCGCTAAGGGGTAAGGAAAGATGGAAGTAGCCGCTAAGTTGTCGGGCGCTCGCATCTCCGCCCAGAAAGCCCGCCTGGTCGCCGACCAGATCCGCGGGAAGAAGGTGGGCGAAGCGCTCAACCTCCTGGCTTTCAGTAGCAAGAAAGCCGCCGAGATCATGAAGAAAGTGCTGGAGTCGGCCGTAGCCAACGCCGAGCACAACGAAGGCGCCGATGTGGACGATCTGAAAGTCTCCACCGTCTTCGTCAACGAGGGGCGTTCGCTTAAGCGCATCATGCCGCGTGCCAAGGGCCGCGCTGATCGCATCGTCAAGCGGTCTTGCCATATCACTGTCAAGGTTGCGGACAAGTAACGGAGTCGATCAGATGGGTCAGAAAGTACATCCCACTGGCATTCGCCTGGGAATCGTCAAGGAGCACACTTCCGTCTGGTACGCAGACGGCCGCACGTATGCAGACTATCTGCTTGCAGATCTGAACGTGCGTGAGTACCTCCAAGACAAATTAAAAAGCGCGTCCGTAAGCCGTATCGATATTCATCGTCCGGCGCAAACCGCACGCATCACCATCCACACCGCTCGTCCCGGCATCGTGATCGGGAAGAAGGGTGAGGATGTCGAGAAGCTGCGTCAGGACCTGACCAAGCAAATGGGTGTGCCGGTGCACATCAACATCGAAGAGATCCGCAAGCCGGAGCTCGACGCCATGCTGGTTGCACAGAGCGTTGCTCAGCAGCTGGAGCGTCGCGTGATGTTCCGTCGCGCCATGAAGCGCGCCGTACAGAACGCCATGCGCATTGGTGCCAAGGGCATCAAGATCCAGGTCAGTGGTCGTTTGGGTGGGGCTGAAATCGCCCGCACCGAGTGGTATCGCGAAGGGCGTGTGCCGCTGCACACCCTGCGTGCCGATATCGATTACAACACTTACGAAGCACACACCACCTACGGTGTGATCGGCGTCAAGGTATGGATCTTCAAAGGCGAAGTGATTGGTGGTCGCCATGAAGAGCTCAAGCCGCAAGCGCCTGCGCCTCGTAAAAAAGCTGCTAAGTAAGGGGTACGCCAAATGTTGCAACCCAAGCGTACAAAATTCCGCAAGCAGATGACCGGCCACAACCGTGGTCTGGCTCAGCGCGGTAGCAAGGTCAGCTTCGGCGAATTCGCCCTGAAGTCTGTCTCCCGTGGTCGCCTGACCGCACGCCAGATCGAGGCTGCACGTCGTGCGCTGACTCGCCACGTCAAGCGTGGCGGCAAGATCTGGATCCGCGTGTTCCCCGACAAGCCGGTTACCAAGAAGCCCCTCGAAGTTCGTATGGGTAAAGGTAAGGGTAGCGTCGAGTACTGGGTAGCCCAGATTCAGCCGGGCAAGGTGCTCTACGAGATCGAGGGTGTTTCCGAAGAGCTGGCGCGTGAGGCATTTGCCCTGGCTGCTGCAAAGCTGCCGCTCGCCACCTCCTTTGTTAAGCGGACGGTGATGTGATGAAAGCGAATGAACTTCGTGAAAAATCCGTTGAGCAGCTGAACGAGCAACTGCTCGAGCTGCTGCGGGACCAGTTCAATCTGCGTATGCAGAAGGCGACTGGCCAGTTGGGGCAGTCTCACCTGCTCTCGCAAGTCAAGCGCGACATCGCTCGTGTCAAGACTGTGCTCAACCAGCAGGCAGGTAAGTGATCATGGCTGAAGCTCAGAAAACCGTCCGCACGCTGACCGGCCGCGTCGTCAGCGACAAGATGGACAAGACCATCACCGTTCTGATCGAGCGTCGCGTCAAGCACCCGATCTACGGCAAATACGTGAAGCGTTCGACCAAACTGCACGCCCACGACGAAACCAACCAGTGCCGTATCGGCGACAAGGTCACCATCCGCGAGACTCGTCCGCTGGCCAAGACCAAGTCCTGGATGCTGGTTGACGTCGTTGAACGCGCCGTCGAAGTCTAAGGGCTAGGGGTCGGAGAAATTATATGATTCAGACTCAATCCATGCTCGATGTGGCGGATAACAGTGGCGCTCGTCGCGTCATGTGTATCAAGGTGCTCGGCGGTTCTCACCGCCGTTACGCCGGCATCGGCGACATTATCAAGGTTACCGTCAAGGAAGCGATTCCGCGTGGCAAGGTCAAGAAAGGCCAGGTGATGACTGCTGTCGTCGTCCGTACCCGCCATGGCGTTCGTCGTCCCGATGGTTCCATCATCCGCTTCGATGGCAATGCTGCTGTTCTGCTGAACAACAAGCAGGAGCCTATCGGCACCCGTATCTTTGGGCCGGTGACGCGTGAGCTTCGTACCGAGAAGTTCATGAAGATCGTCTCGCTCGCCCCTGAAGTGCTGTAAGGAGTAGCCGCATGCAAAAGATTCGTCGCAACGACGAGATCATCGTCATCGCCGGCAAAGACAAAGGCAAGCGCGGTAAGGTGCTCAAGGTTCTCGCTGACGACCGTCTGGTCGTTGGCGGGGTCAACCTGGTCAAGCGTCATACCAAGCCGAACCCGATGTCCGGCGTTCAGGGCGGTATCGTCGAGAAGGAGGCGCCTCTGCACGTCTCTAACGTCGCCATTTTCAACGGTGAAACCAACAAGGCAGACCGCGTTGGCTTCAAGGTTGAGGACGGCAAGAAAATTCGTGTCTTCAAGTCGACCCAGAAGCCGGTTGACGCTTGAGACTGCTAGGTAGATAACCATGGCACGACTAAAAGAAGTTTATCGGAAGGAAATCGCGCCCAAGCTGAAGGAAGAACTTCAGCTGAAGAACGTGATGGAAGTTCCGCGCATTACCAAGATCACCCTCAACATGGGTATCGGCGAAGCGATCGGTGACAAGAAGATCATCGACAACGCGGTGGCCGATCTGGAAAAGATCACCGGCCAGAAGGTCGTCGTGACTCACGCTCGCAAGTCCATCGCCGGCTTCAAGGTCCGCGAAGGCTGGCCGATCGGCGTCAAGGTGACCCTGCGCAGTGACCGTATGTACGAGTTCCTGGATCGTCTGCTTTCCATCTCCCTGCCGCGCGTGCGTGACTTCCGCGGCCTGAATGCCAAGTCCTTCGATGGTCGTGGCAACTACAGCATGGGCGTGAAAGAGCAGATCATCTTCCCGGAGATCGACTACGACAAGATCGATGCTCTGCGTGGCCTGGACATCACCCTGACCACCACTGCCCGGACGGACGATGAGGGTCGTGCACTGCTGCGCGCCTTCAACTTCCCGTTCCGCAACTGATTGGAGTAGGACATGGCTAAACAAAGCATGAAGAACCGCGAGCTGAAGCGTCAGCGCACGGTTGCCAAGTACGCGCAGAAGCGTGCGGCGCTGAAGGCTGTCATCGTCAGCCCCGACTCCACTGCGGAGCAGCGTTGGGAGGCTCAGGTCGCCCTGCAGAAGCAGCCGCGTGACGCCAGCGCCTCGCGCCTGCGCAACCGCTGCCGCCTGACCGGTCGTCCGCACGGCGTGTACCGCAAGTTCGGTCTGGCGCGCAACATGCTGCGCCAGGCCGCCATGCGCGGCGACGTGCCGGGTCTGGTCAAGGCCAGCTGGTAACAAGACGGACGGGGTGCTCGCGCCCTGTTTGTTTTTCGAACAAGCCCCTTCGGGGGCTTGATTCGTTTCTGGTGTGTCTCTAGAATGTCCGGCTCGCCTGAGCCTTGCATTTTCGTGCTTGCTCGCACATTGGCGACACGAGCCGTACAAAGGCTTATTTATTCGTATTAGGAGCTAAGAGCCCATGAGTATGCAGGACCCGTTAGCGGACATGCTAACTCGTATCCGTAATGCCCAGATGGCCGAGAAGTCCGTCGTAAGCATGCCGTCTTCCACTCTGAAGGTGGCTGTAGCCAACGTTCTTCAGGGCGAAGGCTATATCGCGGGATACCAGGTCAGCAGCGACGCCAAGCCGCAGCTGTCCATCGAGCTGAAATACTTCGAAGGTCGTCCGGTCATCGAGGAGCTCAAGCGCGTGAGTCGTCCTGGTCTGCGCCAGTACAAGTCCGTTGACCAGTTGCCGAAAGTACGTGGCGGCCTGGGCGTGTCGATCGTTTCCACCAACAAGGGTGTGATGACTGATCGTGCTGCTCGTGCTGCCGGTGTTGGCGGCGAAGTGCTCTGCACTGTGTTCTAAGGGGGGATAAGCATGTCTCGCGTTGCTAAGAACCCCGTCAAGCTGCCCGCTGGCGTCGAAGTCAAGATGTCCGGCCAGCAGCTTTCGGTGAAGGGTGCCAAGGGTGCTCTCGAACTGAACGTCCATCCGTCCGTGGAAGTCATCCAGGACTCGGGCGAGCTGCGTTTCGCCGGTCGCAATGGCGACCAGCAGACTCGCGCCATGGCCGGCACCACGCGTGCGCTGGTCAACAACATGGTCATCGGTGTCAGCCAGGGCTTCGAGCGCAAGCTCCAGCTGGTCGGCGTCGGTTACAAGGCGCAAGCCAAAGGTCAAGTGCTGTCCCTGGCTCTCGGCTTCTCGCATCCGGTGGATTACGAACTGCCGCAAGGCGTTACCGCTGAAACCCCCAGCCAGACCGATATCCTGATCAAGGGTGTCGACAAGCAACTGGTCGGTCAGGTGGCTGCTGAAATCCGCGACTTCCGTCGTCCGGAGCCTTACAAAGGCAAGGGCGTACGTTACTCGGATGAAGTAGTCCGTCGCAAAGAAGCTAAGAAGAAGTAGGGCATAGCAAATGAGCGTAAAGAAAGAAACTCGTCTGCGTCGCGCTCGCAAGGCACGCCTGAAGATGCGCGAGCTGGAAACCGTACGCCTTTGTGTGTACCGCTCTTCCCAGCACATCTACGCCCAGGTCCTTTCGGCCGACGGCGGCAAGGTCCTGGCCAGCGCCTCGACTCTGGACAAAGAATTGCGCGATGGGGCCACCGGCAACGTCGAAGCTGCCAAGAAAGTCGGTCAGCTGGTCGCTGAGCGTGCGAAAGCCGCAGGTGTCACTCAGGTGGCGTTCGACCGTTCTGGCTTCAAGTACCACGGTCGTGTGAAGGCACTGGCTGATGCTGCTCGTGAAGGCGGGCTGGAGTTCTAAGTTATGGCAAATAACGAGCAAAAGCGCGACGAAGGCTACATCGAGAAGCTGGTTCAAGTTAACCGCGTCGCAAAGACTGTAAAAGGTGGTCGTATCTTCACCTTCACCGCGCTGACCGTGGTGGGTGACGGCAAGGGGCGCGTCGGTTTCGGTCGTGGCAAGTCCCGCGAAGTGCCGGCTGCCATCCAGAAGGCCATGGAGGCGGCTCGCCGCAACATGATCCAGGTCGACCTGAACGGCACCACGCTGCAGTACCCGACCAAGGCCGCGCACGGCGCTTCCAAGATCTACATGCAGCCTGCCTCCGAGGGTACCGGTGTGATCGCCGGTGGCGCGATGCGCGCCATCCTGGAAGTCGCTGGCGTGCAGAACGTTCTGGCCAAGTGCTATGGCTCCACCAACCCGGTCAACGTGGTACATGCCACGTTCAAGGGTCTGAAGGCCATGCAGTCGCCCGAGTCGGTCGCCGCCAAGCGTGGCAAGAGCGTCGAGGAGATTCTCTAACCATGGCTAACGCTACTGTCAAAGTCACGCTGGTCAAGAGCGTGAACGGCCGTCTGGCTAACCACAAGGCTTGCGTCAAGGGTCTCGGCCTGCGTCGTATCGGTCACACCGTCGAAGTTCAGGACACTCCTGAGAATCGCGGCATGATCAACAAGGCCTATTACCTTCTCCGTGTGGAGGGTTAATCATGCAATTGAACGATCTACGTTCCGCGCCGGGTGCCCGTCGCGAGAAGCTGCGTCCGGGCCGTGGTATCGGCAGCGGCCTCGGCAAAACCGGTGGCCGTGGCCACAAGGGCCAGACCTCCCGCTCCGGCGGCAAGATCGCGCCCGGGTTCGAAGGCGGTCAGCAGCCGTTGCATCGTCGCCTGCCGAAATTCGGCTTCGTCTCCCTGAAGGCCATGGATCGCGCAGAAGTGCGCACTTCCGAGCTGGCCAAGGTGGAAGGTGATGTTGTGACGGTGCAGAGCCTGAAAGACGCCAACATCATCAACCAGAACGTTCAGCGTGTGAAAGTCATGCTGTCCGGCGAGGTTGGTCGTGCGGTTACTCTCAAGGGTATCGCAGCCACCAAGGGTGCGCGTGCGGCTATCGAAGCAGCTGGCGGCAAGTTCGAGGAATAAATGGCTAAGCAAGGTGCTCTCTCCGCGCTGAGTAATGGTGGGCTGTCCGAACTCTGGGCTCGTCTGCGCTTTCTGTTCATGGCGATCATCGTCTACCGGATTGGCGCACACATCCCGGTGCCCGGGATCAATCCCGACCGGCTGGCCGAGCTGTTCCGTCAGAACGAAGGGACCATCCTTAGCTTGTTCAACATGTTTTCCGGTGGTGCGCTGGAGCGCATGAGCATCTTTGCATTGGGGATCATGCCGTACATCTCGGCGTCGATCATCATGCAGCTCATGACCGCTGTCAGTCCGCAGTTGGAGCAGTTGAAGAAAGAGGGCGAGGCCGGTCGACGGAAGATCAGTCAGTACACGCGTTACGGTACGCTGGTGCTGGCGATCGTCCAGGCCGTCGGGATGTCGGTCGGGCTGGCGGGGCAGGGTGTCGCGTTCAGCAGCGATTTCGGCTTCTACTTCGTGGCCATCACCACCTTCGTGGCGGGTGCCATGTTCATGATGTGGCTTGGCGAGCAGATCACCGAGCGGGGGGTCGGCAACGGTATCTCGATGCTGATCTTCGCCGGTATCGTCGCCGGTCTGCCGGGCGCCCTCGGCCAGTCCTTCGAGTCGGCTCGTCAGGGCGATATCAACATCATCGCCTTGCTCGCGGTAGGTCTGCTGGCTGTTGCGATCATCGGTTTCGTGGTCTTCATCGAGCGTGGCCAGCGCCGCATCGCGGTGCACTACGCCAAGCGCCAGCAGGGTCGCAAGGTCTTCGCTGCGCAGACCAGCCATCTGCCGTTGAAAGTGAACATGGCGGGGGTCATCCCGGCCATCTTCGCCAGCAGTATCCTGCTGTTCCCGGCTTCGCTGGGGCAGTGGTTCGGTCAGTCCGAGAGCATGGGCTGGCTGGCCGATATCTCTCAGGCGATCGCCCCTGGCCAGCCTTTGAATATCCTGCTGTTCAGCGCCGGGATCATTTTCTTCTGCTTCTTCTATACGGCATTGATGTTCAATCCCAAGGATGTCGCGGAGAATCTGAAGAAGTCTGGTGCATTTATCCCGGGGATTCGTCCTGGTGAGCAGTCGGCGCGCTATATCGATGGTGTTCTGACCCGCTTGACCATGTTCGGTGCCCTGTACATGACGGCTGTCTGCCTGCTGCCCCAGTTCCTTGTGGTCGCAGCCAATGTGCCGTTCTACCTTGGTGGGACCTCGTTGCTGATCGTGGTGGTGGTTGTGATGGACTTCATGTCGCAAGTGCAATCACACCTCATGTCGCACCAGTACGATTCCCTGATGAAGAAAGCCAACCTGAAGGGCTATGGCAGCGGAATGCTCCGCTGAGGTGGTTCGTAAGGTTCTAGGAGTTGGTGATGAAAGTTCGTGCATCGGTGAAAAAGCTGTGCCGTAACTGCAAGATCATCCGTCGCGACGGTGTCGTGCGCGTGATCTGTAGCGCGGAACCGCGTCACAAGCAGCGCCAAGGCTGATTGTGTAAGGCGTTAGAACCCGGCAGCTAGTGCGCTGCCGGGTTGAATATTTGTTTTTACAGCGTTAATATCTCGCGCCCTTTTCTTGGCTTCCGGGGCGTAGGTAGCTGTCAACTGGAGTTTCACTGAATGGCCCGTATTGCAGGCGTCAACATTCCGGATAACAAGCACACTGTTATCTCGCTGACCTACATCTACGGTGTTGGTCGCACCCGTGCACAGGAAATCTGTGCCGCTACCGGCGTGAATCCGGCAGCAAAGATCAAGGATCTTTCCGACGAGCAGGTCGAACTGCTGCGCGGCGAAGTCGGCAAGTTCATCGTTGAAGGCGACCTGCGTCGCGAAATCAACATGAAAATCAAGCGCTTGATGGACCTGGGTTGCTACCGCGGCCTGCGTCATCGTCGTGGTCTGCCGGTTCGCGGTCAGCGTACCAAGACCAACGCACGTACCCGTAAGGGCCCGCGCAAGCCGATCCGCAAGTAATCGCGTAGGAATTTAGTCATGGCAAAACCTGCTGCTCGTCCTCGTAAGAAAGTCAAAAAGACAGTGGTTGATGGCATCGCCCACATCCACGCGTCTTTCAACAACACCATCGTGACCATCACCGACCGTCAGGGCAACGCATTGTCCTGGGCTACCTCGGGGGGTTCCGGTTTCCGCGGCTCGCGCAAGAGCACTCCGTTCGCTGCCCAGATCGCCGCAGAGCGCGCCGGCCAGGCTGCGCTGGAGTACGGCCTGAAGAACCTCGACGTCAACGTCAAGGGTCCGGGTCCGGGTCGTGAGTCCGCCGTGCGTGCATTGAACGCATGTGGTTATAAAATCGCCAGCATCACCGACGTGACGCCGATCCCGCACAACGGGTGCCGTCCGCCGAAGAAGCGCCGCGTGTAATCAGGAGACAGTGAAGAATGGCTCGTTATATTGGTCCCAAGTGCAAACTGTCTCGCCGTGAAGGCACCGATCTCTTCCTGAAGAGTGGTGCGCGCGCGCTCGAATCCAAGTGCAACATCGAAACCCCGCCGGGTGTTCACGGCCAGCGTCGCGGTCGTCTGTCCGACTACGGCACCCAGCTGCGTGAAAAGCAGAAAGTGCGCCGTATCTACGGCGTGCTCGAGCGTCAGTTCAGCGGTTACTACAAGGAAGCCGCCAGCCGCAAGGGCGCTACCGGCGAGAACCTGCTGCAGCTGCTCGAATGCCGTCTCGACAACGTCGTGTATCGCATGGGCTTCGGTTCCACCCGTGCTGAATCCCGTCAGCTGGTGTCCCACAAGTCGATCACCGTCAACGGTCAGACCGTGAACATCCCCTCGTACCAGGTCAAGGCCGGTGACGTGGTGGCCGTTCGTGAGAAGTGCCGCAACCAGCTGCGTATCGCCCAAGCCCTCGAACTGTGCGCTCAGCGCGGTCGCGTCGAATGGGTCGAAGTAGATGCCGACAAGAAATCCGGTGTTTTCAAGAATGTTCCGGCTCGCAGCGATCTGTCCGCCGACATCAACGAAAACCTGATTGTCGAGCTCTACTCCAAGTAAGGGCTAGAAAATAGGTGTATCCATGCAGAGTTCGGTAAATGAGTTCCTGACCCCCCGCCATATCGATGTGCAGGTGGTCAGTCCGACCCGTGCCAAGATCACTCTCGAGCCCCTCGAGCGTGGTTTTGGCCACACCCTGGGCAACGCGCTGCGTCGTATCCTGTTGTCCTCCATGCCCGGCTGCGCTGTGGTCGAGGTCGAGATCGACGGTGTGCTCCACGAGTACAGCGCTATCGAGGGCGTGCAGGAAGATGTGATCGAAATCCTGCTCAACCTCAAAGGTATCGCCATCAAGCTGCACGGCCGTGATGAAGTGACCTTGAGCCTGGTGAAGAAGGGCGCGGGCGCTGTGACCGCTGCCGATATCCAGCTGGATCACGATGTCGAAATCGTCAATGGCGATCACCTGATCGCCAACCTGGCGGCTAACGGCTCGCTCAACATGAAGCTCAAGGTCGCTCGCGGCCGTGGTTACGAGCCTGCTGATGCGCGTCAGAGCGACGAGGACGAAAGCCGTAGCATCGGCCGTCTGCAGCTCGACGCCACCTTCAGCCCGGTTCGCCGCGTGGCTTATGTGGTCGAGAACGCCCGTGTCGAGCAGCGTACCAACCTGGACAAGCTGGTCATCGACCTGGAAACCAACGGCACCCTGGATCCTGAAGAAGCGATCCGTCGTGCAGCGACCATCCTGCAGCAGCAGCTGGCTGCGTTCGTCGACCTGAAGGGCGACAGCGAGCCGGTGGTTGTCGAGCAGGAAGACGAGATCGATCCGATCCTGTTGCGTCCGGTTGATGACCTGGAACTGACCGTACGTTCGGCCAACTGCCTGAAGGCGGAGAACATCTACTACATCGGTGATCTGATCCAGCGCACCGAAGTGGAGCTGTTGAAAACGCCGAACCTGGGCAAGAAGTCCCTGACCGAAATCAAGGACGTTCTGGCTTCGCGTGGTTTGTCCCTCGGTATGCGCCTGGACAACTGGCCGCCGGCAAGTCTCAAGAAGGACGATAAGGCCACGGCCTGATCGTCCCCAGTAACCGAACTGAACGTTTGGTAAGGAATTTCAATCATGCGTCATCGTAAAAGTGGCCGTCACCTGAGCCGCACCAGCGCCCACCGCAAGGCCATGTTCCAGAACATGGCGGTGTCGCTGTTCGAGCACGAACTGATCAAGACCACCCTGCCCAAGGCCAAGGAACTGCGTCGCGTCGCCGAGCCGCTGATCACCCTGGCCAAGGAAGACAGCGTCGCCAACCGTCGTCTGGCTTTCGACCGCACTCGTTCGAAAGCTGCCGTAGGCAAGCTGTTCAACGACCTGGGCAAGCGCTACGCCACCCGTCAGGGCGGTTACCTGCGTATCCTCAAGTGCGGTTTCCGTGCTGGTGACAACGCCCCGATGGCTTACGTCGAGCTGGTCGACCGTCCGGTCACCGGTGAGGTGGAAGCCGCCGAGTAAATTCGGCGCTGTTGAAGAAAACCGAGCCTCAGGGCTCGGTTTTTTTATGCCTGAAAGATTTGCTCTATCGAAAGCGTTGACCTTCATCATTAGCCGACGTTGCGCTTGGTTCCTATGATGGCACTCAACCAGCCGGTGCCTACCGAACACCCCCTGGATTCGTTGAACGCCAAGGAGATTCAGCCATGACTGACAAGCCCAAGCTCACCACCGTTGCCGGTGCGCCGGTATCCGAAAATCAGAATTCGATGACTGCGGGCCGGCGTGGCCCGATGTTGCTGCAGGACGTGTGGTTCCTGGAGAAGCTGGCGCATTTCGATCGCGAGGTCATCCCGGAGCGCCGCATGCACGCCAAGGGCTCTGGCGCCTTCGGCGAATTCGTCGTGACCCACGACATCACCCGCTACACCAAGGCCAAGCTGTTTTCCGAGATCGGCAAGCGCACCCCGCTGTTCGCCCGGTTCTCCACCGTGGCCGGCGAGCGTGGTGCCGCCGATGCCGAGCGTGACATCCGCGGTTATGCCCTGAAGTTCTACACCGAGGAAGGCAACTGGGACATGGTCGGCAACAACACGCCGGTATTCTTCTTCCGCGATCCGCTGAAGTTCCCCGACCTCAACCACGCGGTCAAGCGCGACCCGCGCACCAACATGCGCAGCGCCAACAACAACTGGGACTTCTGGACTGGGTTGCCCGAAGCGCTGCACCAGATCACCTACGTCATGGGCGACCGCGGCATCCCGGCTTCCTACCGGCATATGCACGGCTTCGGCTCGCACACCTACAGCTTCATCAGTCCGGCGAACGAGCGCTACTGGGTCAAGTTCCATTTCCGCACCCAGCAGGGCATCAAGAACCTGACCGACGCCGAAGCGGCGGCGATCGTCGCGAATGACCGCGAAAGCTCGCAGCGCGATCTGTTCGAGGCGATCGAACGGGGCGAGTACCCGCGCTGGACGATGTACGTGCAGATCATGCCGGAAGCCGATGCGGCCAAGGTGGCGTACCATCCGTTCGACCTGACCAAGGTCTGGCCGCATGCCGACTACCCGCTGATCGAGGTCGGCTACTACGAGCTGAATCGCAACCCGGACAACTACTTCCAGGATGTCGAGCAGGCCGCATTCACGCCCGCCAACGTGGTGCCCGGCATCAGCTTCTCGCCGGACCGCATGCTGCAGGGGCGGCTGTTCTCCTACGGTGATGCGCAGCGCTACCGCCTCGGGGTGAACCACCACCAGATTCCGGTGAATGCACCGCGTTGCCCGGTACACAGCTATCACCGCGACGGCGCCATGCGCGTGGATGGCAACCACGGCGGTCGGCTGCACTACGAGCCGAACACCTATGGCGAGTGGCGCGAGCAGCCGGACTTCAGCGAGCCGCCGCTGGCGCTGGAAGGCGCGGCCGATCGCTACGATTACCGTGCGGACGATGCCGACTACTTCACCCAGCCCGGTAACCTGTTCCGCCTGATGAAGGCCGACGAGCAGCAGCGCCTGTTCGAGAACACCGCCAGGGCCATGACGGGTGTGGAGCGCCACATCAAGCTGCGCCACATCAAGCACTGCTACCTGGCCGATCCAGCCTACGGCAGCGGTATCGCCAAGGCCCTGGAAATTCCGGTGGAAGACGCGCTGGCCTGATCCAGCCCCCAAACGTCGCTCAGCGGCGGTCCGGCGGGTAACCGCCAGGGATGGCAGGTCACGAAAAGCCCGCAGCATGCTGCGGGCTTTTCGTTTCAGGATGCCGGGTGCAGTGTCAGTCGCCGGGGTGGGCGTCGCGCTCCAGCAGTGGCTTGAGGAAATGCCCGGTATGCGACTGGGGCATCGCCGCCACTTCTTCCGGGGTTCCGCTGGCGATGATCTGGCCGCCCTTGGAGCCACCTTCCGGGCCGAGATCGACCAGCCAGTCGGCGGTCTTGATCACGTCCAGATTGTGCTCGATGACCACCACCGTATTGCCGTGATCACGCAGGCGATGCAGCACGTCGAGCAGTTGCTGGATGTCGGCGAAGTGCAGGCCGGTGGTCGGCTCGTCGAGAATGTAGAGGGTCTTGCCAGTGTCGCGCTTGGACAGCTCGCGCGACAGCTTGACCCGTTGCGCCTCGCCGCCGGACAGGGTGGTCGCACTCTGCCCCAGCTTGATGTACGACAGGCCGACGTCCATCAGTGTCTGCAGCTTGCGTGCAACCGCCGGCACCGGGTCGAAGAATTCCCGCGCTTCCTCGATGGTCATGTCGAGCACTTCGGTGATGCTCTTGCCCTTGTACTTCACTTCGAGGGTTTCGCGGTTGTAGCGCTTGCCCTTGCACACGTCGCAGGGCACGTAGATGTCCGGCAGGAAATGCATCTCCACCTTGATCACGCCATCGCCCTGGCAGGCCTCGCAGCGCCCGCCCTTGACGTTGAAGGAGAAGCGCCCCGGACCGTAGCCGCGCGAACGCGCTTCCGGCACGCCGGAGAACAGCTCGCGGATCGGCGTGAACAGCCCGGTGTAGGTCGCCGGGTTGGAGCGCGGTGTGCGGCCGATCGGGCTCTGGTCGATGTCGACCACCTTGTCCAGGTGTTGCAGTCCGTCGAACGAGTCGTGGGGCGCCACTTCCAGCGTGGTGGCGCCGTTCAGCGCCGTGGCGGTGATCGGGAACAGTGTATTGTTGATCAGCGTCGACTTGCCCGAACCGGATACGCCGGTGATGCAGGTGAGCAGGCCCACCGGGATCTCCAGATCGACGTTGCGCAGGTTGTTGCCGCGTGCGCCCTTGAGTTTGAGCAGTTTCTTCGGATCGCGGCGGGTGCGCTGCGGCGGATAGTTGATCTTCACGCGGCCGGACAGGTACTTGCCGGTCAGCGAGTCCGGATGCGCCATCACCTCGTCGGGGCTGCCCTCGGCGACGATGCGGCCGCCGTGCACGCCCGCGCCGGGGCCGATGTCCACCACGTAGTCGGCGAGGCGGATGGCGTCCTCGTCGTGCTCGACGACGATCACCGTGTTGCCGATGTCGCGCAGATGGCGCAGGGTGCCGAGCAGTCGTTCGTTGTCGCGCTGGTGCAGGCCGATCGAGGGCTCGTCGAGGATGTACATCACGCCGACCAGGCCAGCGCCGATCTGGCTGGCCAGGCGGATGCGCTGGGCCTCGCCGCCGGAGAGGGTGTCGGCGCTGCGGTCCAGGGTCAGGTAATCGAGGCCGACATTGACCAGGAACTGCAGGCGTTCGCGGATTTCCTTGAGGATCTTGTCGGCGATCTCGCCGCGGCGCCCGCTCAGCGACAGGCCGCCGAAGTATTCGGTGGCATCGCCGATGGGCAGCCCGGTGACCGCCGGCAGCGTCTTGTCGCCGACCCAGACGTGGCGCGCCTCGCGGCGCAGGCGCGTGCCGCGGCATTCCGGGCAGGGCTGGGTGCTGAGGTACTTGGCCAGCTCTTCGCGCACCGAGTTGGATTCGGTTTCGCGATAGCGGCGCTCGAGGTTGGGGATGATGCCCTCGAAGGGGTGCGAGCGTTTGACGATGTCGCCACGGTCGTTGAGATAGCGGAACTCGACGCTTTCCCGGCCGCTGCCGCGCAGGATGAACTTCTGATGGTCCGCCGCCAGCGCGTCGAACGGCTCGTCCAGGCTGAAGCCATAGTGCGAGGCCAGCGAGCCGAGCATCTGGAAGTAATAGACGTTGCGCCGGTCCCAGCCGCGTATGGCGCCTTCGGCGAGGGTCAGCTCGCCGTTGACCAGGCGCTTGGCGTCGAAGAACTGCTTCACGCCCAGGCCGTCGCAGGTCGGGCAGGCGCCGGCCGGGTTGTTGAAGGAGAACAGCTTGGGTTCCAGTTCGCTGATCGAATGGCCGCAGATCGGGCAGGCGAAGCGCGCCGAGAAGATCATCTCCTCGCTGTCGTCGTCCTCTTCCATGGAGGCGACCAGGGCGATGCCGTCGGCCAGCTTGAGCGCGGTCTCGAAGGATTCGGCCAGGCGCTGCTGCAGGTCGCCGCGGACCTTGAAGCGGTCCACGACCACGTCGATGGAATGCTTCTTCTGCTTGTCCAGCTTGGGCAGTTCGTCCAGTTCGAAGAGCTTGCCGTTGACCCGCGCGCGGACGAAACCCTGGGCGCGCAGCTCGTCGAATACCGCCAGGTGCTCGCCCTTGCGCTCGCGGATGACCGGCGCCAGCAGCATCAGCTTGCGGCCTTCGGGCAGCGTCAGGACCTGGTCGACCATCTGGCTGACCGTCTGCGCCTCCAGCGGCGCGTCGTGGTCCGGGCAGCGCGGCGTGCCGACCCGCGCATAGAGCAGGCGCAGATAGTCGTAGATCTCGGTGATGGTGCCGACGGTGGAGCGCGGGTTGTGCGACGTGGATTTCTGCTCGATGGAGATCGCCGGGGAGAGTCCCTCGATGGTGTCGACGTCGGGCTTTTCCATCATCGACAGGAACTGTCGGGCATAGGCCGAGAGGGATTCGACGTAACGGCGCTGGCCCTCGGCATAGAGCGTGTCGAATGCCAGCGAGGACTTGCCGGAGCCGGACAGACCGGTGATGACGATCAGCTTGTCGCGCGGCAGGGTGAGGTCGATGTTCTTCAGGTTGTGGGTGCGGGCACCACGAATCAGAATCTTGTCCAAAACAGCCTCGCATGGCGGGCGGAAACCCGAAAGTATACGGCCGCGGTGGTGGTCGCGGCAAAAGCGCGCGCCTGTGCCGAGCAGGTGATGGCTGCTAGAATCGCCGCCGGTTCATACAAGCGAGACCCTCCATGCAGGACCCCTACAGCGAGCGCATGAGCGCCAGCGAAGCACGTGCAGCCTCCGGGCTGGCCCTGGTTTTCGCGTTTCGCATGCTCGGCATGTTCATGGTTTTGCCGGTGTTGGCGACCTACGGCATGGATCTCGAGGGTGCCACGCCCACGCTGATCGGCCTTGCCATTGGTGCCTATGGTTTGACCCAGGCGCTGCTGCAAATTCCCTTCGGCATTCTTTCCGATCGTATCGGCCGCTTGCCGATCATCTATTTCGGCTTGCTGATCTTCGCCGCCGGGGCGGTGCTGGCGGCCATGTCCGACAGTATCTGGGGCGTGATCGCCGGGCGCATCCTGCAGGGTGCCGGAGCGATTTCCGCAGCGGTGATGGCGTTGCTCTCGGATCTCACGCGTGAGCAGCACCGGACCAAGGCGATGGCCCTGATCGGCGTGAGCATCGGCTTTTCCTTCGCCGTGGCGATGATCGTCGGGCCGCTGCTGACCCGGGCGTTCGGGCTTTCCGGGCTGTTCTGGGTGACGGCGGCGATGGCGGTGCTCGGTGGCGTCATCGTCGCGCTGCTGCCGCGCGCCGAGGCGCACGTGCGCCATCGCGAGTCCGGTGTCGCCCGGCAGGCGCTCGGCCTGACGCTGCGCCATCCCGACCTGTTGCGCCTGGACTTCAGCATCCTGGCGCTGCACGCGATCCTCATGGCCAGCTTCGTCGCTCTGCCACTGGCGCTGGTGGAGCAGGGTGCGCTGCCCAAGGACGAGCACTGGTGGGTCTATCTCACGGCGCTGATGATCGGCTTCTTCGGCATGATTCCGTTCATCATCTATGGCGAGAAGAAACGGCAGATGCGCCGGGTGCTGCTGGGCGCGGTCGCTGCGCTGCTGCTGTGCGAGCTGTTCTTCTGGCTGCTCGGCAACGGCTTGTGGATGCTGGTGGTCGGCATGGTCGCCTTCTTCATCGCCTTCAACCTGCTGGAAGCCTCGCTGCCCTCGCTGATCAGCAAGGTGGCGCCGGCCGGTGGCAAGGGCACCGCGATGGGGGTCTACTCCACCAGCCAGTTCCTCGGTGCCGGCCTGGGCGGCGTGCTCGGTGGGCTGCTCTACCAGCAGGGTGGGCTGGCGCTGGTGTTCATCGGCTGTGCTGCGCTCTGCGCGCTATGGCTGTGCGTCGCCTACAGCATGCGCGAACCGCCTTACGTCACCAGCCTGCGCCTGCCGCTTTCCGCCGGCGCCCTGGCGAATGCCGAGCTCGAGGCTCGCCTGCGTGGGGTGCCGGGCGTCAGCGATGTGCTGATCGTTGCCGAAGAGGCGGCCGCCTATATCAAGGTGGATACGCAGCGGCTCGATCGTGATGCGCTGGATCGTCTGGTGGCCTAAGCCTGCAATTGCCTGGTCGGGCACAACTTGAAGGTGCGCCGGTTGGCCGGCCAGGGGCGGCTGAGGTAAGATGCTCGGTCTTCGGGTGTTCCTGCAAGCAGGATCTACGCATCGCGAGCCCGTTCAAATCATTGATTCAGCAAAGGAGTTACCCATGGCCAGAGGGGTGAATAAAGTCATCTTGATCGGCAATGTCGGCGGCGACCCGGAAACCCGCTACATGCCCAATGGCAATGCGGTGACCAACATCACGCTGGCCACCACCGACAGCTGGAAGGACAAGCAGACCGGCCAGTTGCAGGAACGCACCGAATGGCACCGCGTGGTGCTGTTCGGCAAGGTCGCCGAAATCGCCGGCGAATACCTGCGCAAGGGTTCGCAGTGCTACATCGAAGGCCGCCTGCAGACCCGCGAATGGGAAAAGGACGGCGTCAAGCGCTACACCACCGAAATCGTGGTCGACATGAACGGCACCATGCAGCTGCTGGGTGGCCGCGGCGGCAGCGCCGACGACGCTCCGCGTCAACCGCGCCCGCAACGCGAGCCGCAGCAGGCGCCGCGTCAACAGGCCCAGCCGCAGCAGCCCGCGCCACGGCAGCAGCCGGCACCGGACTATGACAGCTTCGACGACGACATCCCCTTCTAGAGTTCTCTGAATGCGAATGCGCCTGATGCTGTTGGGCGGCGGTAATGCCCTGGGGCAGGCGCTTATCCGCCTCGGTGCCGAGGAAGACATCGGCTTCCTCGCGCCGCGTCCGCCCGCGCAAGGCTGGGACGCCCCCAGCCTGACCCAGCTACTCGACGACAACCGTCCGGATGTCGTGATCAATCTCGCGTATTACTACGACTGGTTCCAGAGCGGGCAGGTCAACGAGGCGGCGCTCGCGGCCCAGGAGCGGGCCGTCGAGCGCCTGGGCGAACTCTGCCAGCACCACGATTTCGTGCTGTTGCAGCCCTCGAGCTATCGCGTCTTCGATGGCGCGCGGACCACCGCCTACAGCGAGAAGGACGAGGTGGCGCCGCTGGACGCCCGCGGCCGGGCGCTGTGGCGCTTCGAGCAGAGCGTGCGTGCGCTCTGTCCGCGGCATGTGCTGCTGCGCTTCGGCTGGCTGCTCGACGACAGCAGCGACGGCGTGCTGGGCCGGGTGCTGCAACGACTCGAGCAGAGCGAACCGATCCTCCTGGCCGACGACCGTCGCGGCAACCCGACGCCGGTGGACGATGCGGCGCGGGTGATTCTCGCCGTACTCAAGCAACTGGACTGCCAGGCGCCGCTGTGGGGCACCTATCACTATGGCGGGCATGAAGCCTCCACGCCTCTGTTGGTCGGCCAGGCGCTTCTCGCCGAGGCGAGCAAGTATCGCGACGTGGCGACCGCCACCCTGACGCCGGTCGCCCACGCCGAGTGTTCGGATGCGGCCGACGAGCCACAGCATGGCGTGCTCGCCTGCAAGAAGATTTTCACCACCTTCGGCATCAAGCCGCGTGCCTGGCGCACCGGTCTGCCGAGCCTGCTGGAGCGCTATTACCGTCATGGCTGAGTGCCCGATCCTGGTAACCGGCGGTGCCGGCTTCATTGGCTCCAACCTGGTCGATGCGTTGCTCGCGCGTGGCTACTCGGTTCGGGTGCTGGACAACCTCTCCACGGGTAAGCGCGACAACCTGCCGGCGGATGCACGCGTCGAGCTGATCGTGGGTGACGTCGCCGACGCCGACTGCGTGCGGCAAGCCGTGAGCGGCTGCCGGGCGGTCGTCCATCTGGCTGCGGTGGCTTCGGTGCAGGCGTCGGTGGACGATCCGTTCGGCACCCATCAGAGCAACCTGATCGGCACGCTGAACCTGTGCGAGGCGATGCGCGAGGCTGGCGTGCGTCGGGTGCTGTTCGCCTCGAGTGCGGCGGTCTATGGCAACAACGGCGAAGGCCAGGCCATCGACGAGGACACGCCGAAGGCGCCGCTGACCCCTTATGCGGCGGACAAGCTGGCCAGCGAGCACTACCTGGGTTTCTATCGCCGCCAGCACGGGCTGGAGCCGGTGGTCTTCCGCTTCTTCAATATCTTCGGGCCGCGCCAGGACCCCTCGTCGCCGTATTCCGGGGTGATCAGCATCTTCACTGAGCGGGCGCAGAAAGGCCTGCCGATCGCCGTGTTCGGTGATGGCGAGCAGACCCGCGATTTCGTCTATGTCGGCGATCTCGTCGAGGTGCTGGTGCAGGCGCTGGAATCGCCTGGGGCGCAGGAGGGGGCGGTGAACGTCGGCTTGAACCGGGCAGCGACCTTGAATCAATTGCTCGAGGCGATCGGCGATGTGCTGGGCGGGTTGCCGCCGGTGAGCTATCAGGCTCCACGGCCGGGGGATATCCGCCACTCGCGGGCGAATAATGCGCGGCTGCTGCAGCGCTATCGTCTGCCGGAACCGCCGACGGGCATGCGCGAGGGGTTGGCGAAGCTGCTGGGGCTATGAGCGGTTCCCGGAAACAGGAAAGGCGCCGATCGGCGCCTTTCTCTTGTCTGCGATTCGGCGATTGCCGGTTTCGTCAGAACTTGTAGCCGAGACCGACCATATAGACGAATGGGTCTACGTCTACGTCGACTTTTGTTTTTCCGATAGTGAGTGCAGTTGGGCCGTCGACCGTGGCCTCGGTGTTAATGTCGATATAGCGGACCTGGGCGTTGAACATCAGGCTGTCGGTCAGCATATAGTCCAGGCCAATCTGGGCCGCAAGGCCGAACGAATCGTCAAGTTCTAAGTTGCTGAAGCCCTGCCCTTTTCGGGTACTGGTCAGATCTTCTTGGAAGAACGTGGTGTAGTTGATGCCCAGTCCTACATAGGGCTGAAAGGCCGATTGGCTATCCAGCGGATAGTAGATAACGCTCAGCGTCGGCGGCAAATGCTTGATGTCGGCGAGTTTTCCATCCAGGCCTGCGCCCAAGCCTTTCACTCCAACCTCGTGGCTGAACGGAGTGGCTGCCAGCAGTTCAATACCAACTTTGTTAGTCAGCATATAGGCGAAGTTCAGACCCAACTGAGTGTCGCTGTCCAGAGTGGCGCCAGTGCCGCCAGCGCGGGCGCCATCAAACTTGAGGCTGCCGCTATCCTCACGCGGATCAACGGTAACCGCACCAGCGCGGACGATGATGTCCCCGGCCTCGAAAGCCTGGGCGAAGGGTGCGGCCAGCGCCAGGGCCAGCGCGGAAGCGGTGAACAGGGTCTTGCGCATGATGATGCTCCGTTTGTTGGGATGCGACTGGGGGCAATGGTAGGGGGTGGGGGTAGGGGGTTTTTGATCCAGCTCAATGAAAGCCACTGGCTACGCTGCGACGTATTGCCCTGCTTGCTTTGCGTCAATTCACAGATGATAATGTTTCTCTTTTGAGTTAACGCCCGTCTGCAAGGATCTTTCAAATGCCTTCCTTCATCCCTCGCCTGCTGGCGGCTGCCGTGCTGCCGTGCCTTTACGCTGCATCGCTGTCGGCCGCCCCGCTGGATGCCGCGCTGGACGAGAGCGAGCGTCTGGCTGCAGAGGCGAAAGCTTCGCAAGCGCGGATCGACCAGCTCGATGACGCCACCCGAGAGATGCTCAACGAATACCGCAATGCGCTGCAGCAGGCCGAGGCGCTGAAGGCCTACAACAACCAGCTGCAGGCGCTCACCGCGGCGCAGCGCAAGGAGCTTGAAGGCTTCCAGCGGCAGTTGGACGGCATCGAGCGCACCCAGGAGGCCGTGACTCCGCAGATGGGGCAGATGGTCGAGGTGCTGGGTGAGTTCATCGCCGCCGATCTGCCGTTCCTTCCGGATGAGCGCGCCGACCGTCTGGCCGGCCTGCAGGATCTGCTGCCTCGCGCCGACGTCAGCCTGGCCGAGAAATACCGGCGCATCCTCGAGGCCTACCAGATCGAAAGCGACTACGGACGTACCCTGGAAGCCTGGCGCGGCGAACTGCCGATCGAAGGCGGCTCGCGTAGCGTCGAGTTCCTGCGCCTGGGCCGGGTGATGCTCTATTACCAGACCCTCGATGCCCATGAGAGCGGCTGGTGGAATCCGCAAACGCGCAGCTGGCAAGTGCTCGATGGCGGCGCCCGCCGGCCGCTGACCCAGGCCATTGCCATCGCGCGTCAGCAGCAGGCGCCGGCCTACCTCCATTTGCCCCTGGCCAAGGAGGCCGTGCAATGAGTCGTCTGCTTTGCTTGTTTATCGTCGCCCTGCTGCCCGTTGCGATCAGTGCTGCCGAACCACTGACCCCCGATCAACTGCTCGAACGCATCCGCAGCGATCGGGCTTCCGAAGCCAGTGCCATGCAGGCCCGCGAGCAGGCCTTCGTTCGCGATCGCAGCGAGCAGGCGCAACTGCTGGCCCGCGCCCGCGCCGCGCTGAACGAACAGAAGGCCGAGGCCGAGCGGCTGAAGGCTCAGTTCGATCGCCAGGAGGCGGAGCTGGCCGAGCAGGAGAAGCTGCTGGCCCAGCGGGTCGGCCATCTCGGCGAGCTGTTCGGCGTGGTGCGCCAGAGCGCTGGCGACATCGCCGGGCAGTGGCAGGACAGCCTGCTCAACGCGCAGTACCCCGAGCGCCTGCAGCAATTGCGCAGCCTGGCGGAAAGCCGTGCGCTGCCGTCCGCCGAAGACCTGGATGGCTTCTGGATGACGCTGCTCGAAGACCTGGCTGCCAGTGGTCGGGTCGAGCGACTCGAGCTTCCGGTGGTAGGGGCTGATGGGCATCGCAGCGAGATGCCGGTATTGCGTGTGGGCAGCTTCTCGGCGTTCACCGACGATGCCTTCCTGCGTTACGACGCCGATGCCGGCGAGCTGCTGGTGCCTGCACGCCAGCCCGCCGGCCAAGGGCTGGTCGAGGATTATCTGAACAGCAACGACGCGCTGGCGACGCTGCCGGTCGATCCCAGCCGGGGCACCTTGCTGGCTCAGCTGCAGCGCCAGCCGGACCTGTGGGACCGTGTCCAGCAGGGCGGCCTGGTTGGGTGGGTGATCCTGGTGCTCGGTGCCGCCGGCCTGTTGCTGGCGATCTGGCGCATGGTCTACCTGAGCGGTATCGGGCGCCAGATGGGCAGCCAGATGCGCGAACTCAATCATCCGCGAGACGACAACCCGCTCGGGCGCATCATCGGCGTGCTGGGTCCCAAGCCGCAGCTGTCCGACCTGGAGACCCTGGAACTCAAGCTCGATGAGGCGATTCTCCAGGAAACCCCGCCGCTCGAGCGCGGCCAGCCGTTGCTCAAGCTGCTCGCCGCCGTGGCGCCGCTGCTGGGCCTGCTGGGCACCGTGACCGGGATGATCATCACCTTCCAGGCCATTACCCAGAGCGGTGGCGGTGATTCGCGGCTGATGGCCGACGGCATTTCCCAGGCGCTGGTGACCACGGTGCTGGGCCTGGTGGTGGCGATTCCGCTGTTGTTCCTGCACAGCCTGTTGGCCAGTCGCAGCAAGGCGCTGATCCAGTTGCTGGAACAGCAGAGTGCGGGCCTGATCGCCCTGCACCTCTCGGGGACGCCGCGCCGTGACTGACCTGCGCGCCCACTGGCTGAGCCTGGTCGACAGCGCTTATGCACTGCTCGACTTCATGGCTGCTGGCGGGGTGGTGATGTGGGCGTTGGCCGGGCTCTGCGTGCTGTATTGGACGCTGGTCTTCGAGCGCCTGTGGTTCATGCGCCGGGTCTTCCCGCACTGGGTCGAGGCGCGTCGGCAGGCTTGGGCGCAACTGGGCGACGAGCCCGGCAGTTGGCAGCGCGCGGTGCGCGCTGCCTGGCTGGCACAGGCGCAGCAGCAGTTGTCCGGTCCGCTGCGCTTGAGCAAGACGCTGGTGGCGATGTATCCGCTGCTCGGGCTGCTCGGCACGGTCAGCGGCATGATCGCGGTATTCGACGTGCTGGCGCTCAGTGGTACCGGCAATCCCCGTGGCATGGCCGCGGGGGTCTGGCAGGCGACCCTGCCGACCATGGCCGGCATGGTGCTGGCCATTACAGGACTGTTCAGCCTGGCGCGCCTCGAGCGGATCGCGCGCCAGTCTCTCGACCGGCTGGCCGACCAGCTGCGTCACGACTGAGGATTTGCGGATGCGTATGCGTCGTCATCACTACCAGCAGGAAGAAGATACCGGCATCGACCTCACGCCGATGCTCGATGTGGTCTTCATCATGCTGATCTTCTTCATCGTCACCAGCTCCTTCATCAAGGAGTCCGGTGTGGAAGTCCAGCGTCCGCAGGCGGACACGGCCAGCGCCCAGGACAAGGGCAACATTCTCATCGCCGTCACGGCCGACGGCCAGGTCTGGATCGACAAGCAGGCGGTGGACGTGCGCAGCGTGCGTGCCCACGTCGAGCGCCTGCGCGTGGACCAGCCGGAAGGCGCCGTGGTCGTGCAGGCTGACCAGGATGCCCGCACCGGGCTGGTCGTGCAGGTGATGGACCAGGCGCGCCAGGCCGGCGTGCAGGACGTGGCCCTGGCCGCCAGCGCGGGGGGCCGCTGATGCGACCGCGGCTGGCCCGTTTCAGCGTGTCGTTCATCGCCGCGTGCGTGGTGGCGCTGCTGCTGTTCGCGCTGATGCTGAGCATGGTCAGCCCGCCGCAGAGCAAGATCCAGGAAGACCCCCTGGCGATCGCCAACTTCGTGCGCATGGACGGGCGCAACGAGGACAGCGCCACGCGCTCGCGCCAGCAGGCCCCGCAGCCACCGCAGCCGAAGACGCCACAGCCACCGACCCCGCCGACACCGAACATGGCTACCCCGGATGCCAACCTGCCGAAGCTGGACCTGGATTTGCCGAGTATCGATGCCGGCATCTCCGTTGCGACCGCGCCGGCCCCCAGTCTGTCCGGCCTGACTGCCGCGCAGAGCGCGCCGGCGGCGGCTCCGGCACCGGCCAGCGCTGCCGTCGAGGCCGCTGGCCGGCCCGGTGGCCCGGAGCAGGAAGTGATGCCGCTCAACGATGTGCGCCCGGAGTATCCCTATCGGGCCCGTCAGCAGGGCATCGAGGGCCATATCAAGCTGGCCTTCACCATCAACCCGCAGGGCCGGGTGGAAAACATCCGCGTACTGGAAGCCTCGCCGCGCAACGTATTCGACCGCGAGGCCCGCCGTGCCGCTGCCCGCTGGCGCTTCGCCCCGCGCACCGAGAGTGGCGTGGCGGTATCCCGCGAAGCCGTGAAAACCCTGCACTTCCGCCTGCAAGGAGAACGCTGAGATGCCTCGTCTGCTGCTCGTGCTGACCCTTTTCCTGGCTGCCTCGGTACAGGCTGCCCAGGCGATTGATCCCGCGGTATTCATGGCGCTCGAGCGAGCGCAGAGTGCTCAGGCGAAGAAGGACTACGCCGGGGCGCGCAAGGTGCTGGAAAGCGTCAAGGCGAAGGCCGGCAGCAGCGAAGAGGCGTTGCTGTGGCGTAGCCGCGGCTATCTGGCCTGGGCTGAAGGCAACAATCGCCAGGCGCTGGAGTGGCTGGACAAGGCGGTCGCCAGCGGCAAGCTGGATGAGGAGATGATCGCCAACGAGCGACTCAACCTGGCGCGGCTGAATCTCGTCGAAGGGCGCTACGCCAAGGTCGTCAGCCTGCTGGGCTCGGCCAACCAGGCAGACGAAGAAATTCTGCAGATGCTGGTGCAGGCCTACCAGGGGCTCGGCCAGCATGCCAAGGCGCTGCCGCTGGCCGAGCGCTACGTGCAGGCCAATCCCCAGGCCGGCGATACCTGGCTGCAGTTCCTGGTCGGCGCCAACGCCGAGCTCAAGCGTTACCAGGCAGCCGAGCGCTGGCAACGCAGGTTGCTGGCGCGCCATCCCGAGCAGGCGAAGGCCTGGCGCCAGCTGGCCGGCCTGCAGCAACTGGCCGGGTCGGAAGACAAGGCGCTGGCGACCCTGCGCGCCGCACATGCCAAGGGGCTGCGCTTCAGCGAGGCCGAGCTGGACAATCTGGTGCTGCTGGCCAGCGCCGCCGGCCAGCCCTGGCAGGGCGCCAAGCTACTCGAAGGCATGCTCGAGTCGCGCCTGTTGGCGAGCACCGCCACGCGCCAGGAGCGCATGGGCATGCTCTGGTGGCAGGCGCGCGAGCGTTCCGCGGCGGCGAGCATCTATCGCCAACTGGCGACGCAGTCGGGCGGTGCCAAGTTCTGGATGAACGTGGCCCAGCTGGAACTGGAGCAGGCTCATTGGCAAGCCGGGCTCGAGGCCCTGAAGCAGGCCGAGCGGGCCGGGGCGGAACGCCGCCGGGTGCGCGAATGGCGCGAATGGGCCGAAGGCGAACTCAGCTTCGAGCGCGAACGGCAGATCGCCCGGGCGAACTGATCGGCTCCTCCTTGGCATGCGCTGCAGGTAGGTCGCTGCGGAGGGTCGTTCCCGTAGGAGCGGGCCATGCCCGCGAATATTCAGCGCACAGGAGCTTCGCGGGCATACAACCAAGGCGGGCTACGCATCGTCTTGCGCGCTCAGTCCAGTTCGTACACGTAGATTTTCTGTGCTTCCATCCGATAGCCGGCCTCGGCCAGCTCGCTGCTGGCGTGCTCGACCTTCAGCGGTCCTTCGATCCAGAACGGCTGGTAGAGCGCATCGACCCTGACGCCCAGCTCGCTGATGGCATGCACGATCTGGTTCGAGGGCGGCGGCGGTACGTGGATGCAGGCGCCGAAGTAGGGCACCAGCAGAAACTCGGTGACGCGGCCGTCCTCGCTCAGGTCCAGCGGCACGATATACCCCGGCAGCTTCACCTGGGCGCCGTCCAGGGCCTCGACCACCGGCGCGGCGGGGGACTGCTGCGTGGCGGCGGTGCCGCTTTCGGCGGCGAGCATGTCCGCCAGCTGCGACAAGTCATGGACCGCCACTGGCGGCGGTGGCGGCGGGGCGTCCGCGGGAACCAGGTCCGACCACTGCAGCTCGCGCACCTCGGCGATCGCGAAAGGCGCCGCAAGGGCGAACAGCGTGGCGAGCAGCAGGCGCGACATGGCGTTCCTCACAATCGGATCGACAGGCCATCGGCCAGGGACTGCCGGTAGGCGCGCCAGGCCGGCACGCCGCCGATCAGCAGTCCGGCCAGCAGTATGCCCGCGAGCAGCGACCCTTCGTAGAGGCTCGGCCAGGCCAGCGGGAGATAGAGCCCGTACTGGGCCTGCAGCGGCACCTGCGCGATGGCGATGGCGGCATAGAGCAGCAGCAGCCCGAACAGCACGCCGGCCAGCGCCAGGCTGAAGGCCTCGGCCAGCAGCAACCCGGCGATATGCCAGGGCCTGGCGCCCACCGAGCGCAGGATGGCCATTTCCCGGCGACGTTCGTTGAGGCTGGTCAGGATCGCCGTCAGCATGCCGATCAGGCCGGTCAGCACGACGAACAGCGAGACCACGAACAGCGCTTTCTCCGCCGTTCCCATCAGGCTCCAGAGTTCCTGCAGGGCGACGCCGGGCAGGATGGCCAGCAAGGGCTCGCCACGGTACTGGTTGATCTCGCGTTGCAGGCTGAAGGTGGCCACCTTGCTGTTGAGCCCAAGCAGGAATGCGGTGATCTGCTCGGGCTGCAGATTCATCTGGCGCGCCTGCTCGGCATCGATGCGCGCCGCGCCGCGGGCCGGCATGCCGCTGTGCCAGTCGATGTGCAGCGCCTCCATGCCGGCAAGGCTGATGTGCAGGGTACGGTCGACCGGCGTGCCGGTGCGCTGCAGCACGCCGACCACGCGAAACGGCTTGTCGTCGTGCTGGACCAGGCTGACCCGGGCGACGCCGTGGGCGAGCACGATTTCGTCGCCCAGCCGGTAGGCCAGCGCCCGGGCCACTTCGGCGCCGAGCACCACCTCGAACGGGGCGCTGGCGAAGGCGCGGCCCTCGGCCAGTTGCAGCGGCTGTTTGCGTCCGTAGCGGTAGTGTTCGAAATACGCGGCGCTGGTGCCCATCACCCGGTAGCCGCGGTGCGAATCGCCCAGCGAGATCGGAATCGCCCAACTGACCTGCGGGTGTTCGGCGAAATGCCGGTAGCTGTCCCAGCGGATGTTGTTGGTGGCGTTGCCGATGCGGAATACCGAGTAAAGCAGCAGGTTCACCGAGCCGGAGCGGGCGCCGACCACCAGGTCGGTGCCGCTGATGGTGCTGGCGAAGCTGGCGCGGGTTTCGTTGCGCACCCGTTCGACGGCGAGCAGCAGGCACACCGACAGGGCGATGGCGAAGATCGTCAGCAGGGCGGTGAAGCGGCGGTTGTTCAGGCTCGCCAGGGCCAGACGCAGGAGATACATCGCTCAGGCCTCCGGCGCGCGGGCGGCACGGTTGAGGTCGCCCAGGGCCAGGCTGCGGTCGAACAGCGGCGCCAGGCTCTGGTCGTGGCTGACGAACAGCAGGCTGGCGCCCGCCGCGCGGCATTCGGCGAACAGCAGCTGCAGGAAGGCCTCGCGGCTATCGGCATCCAGCGCCGAGGTCGGTTCGTCGGCGATGACCAGTTCCGGCTGGCCGATCAGCGCGCGGGCAGCCGCGACGCGCTGCTGCTGGCCGATGGACAGCGCCCCGGCGCGGCGTTCAAGCCATTCGGCGCGCAGACCAAGGTGGTCGAGCAGGCCGGCAGCGGCGGCATCGATGCTGCCGTGGCGCTGGCGTGCGCGTTCGGCACGCTGGCGCGAGAAGCGGCAGGGGAGTTCGACGTTCTCGCGCACGGAAAGAAAAGGCAGCAGATTGAACTGCTGAAAGATGTAGCCGGTGTGATCGGCGCGCAAGCGATCGCGGGCGCCTGCAGACAGCTGGCCGAGATCCTCATCGAGCAGGCGGATATGCCCGCGCTGGGCCTTCTGCACGCCGCCGAGCAGGCCGAGCAGGGTGGTCTTGCCGCTGCCCGACGGGCCTTTGAGAAACAGGCTCTCGCCGCGTTCCAGAGTGAAGCTGGGAATGTCCAGCAGTTCGGCCTGGCCGGGCCAGGCGAAGCCAAGGTCGGTGAGTTCGATCAGAGGTTGGGTCATGGGCCGGTTATTGCGTGATCCGTGGTTTGCGCTGGCGCTGTGGGTGCCGTCCTGGCCGTGAATGCCCACGGGCCGAGCAGCGCCTGGCGTATCAGCGTGCAGGATGGCTGGCGCTCTGTTCATCCACCGCGCGATCACACTGGTGGATGGGTGAGGCGTCATCCACCCTACTGGTTAGAGGCTCAGGCGTGGCTGGGCGGGGGTCAGCTCTGCGCCCTGTTGGCCGTTCGGGCCGATCACCTGTACCTGAATCTTCTCGGTGCCGGGAAAGCGCTCGAACAGCCCCCATAGCTCCAGGGTTCGCAGCGCCTCGGGGTGGCTGCAGTCGAACTGGTAGTGGGCCTCGATATCGCTGTGGCCGCCGTGCTGTTGCGCGCTGGCTTCGTCGTGGTCGTGGCCTTGCCGGTCCTGGCGCTGGTAACCGGCATGGCTGGCACCGAGCAGTTCGCCGGCAAGGCGCTGTTCGCTCACCGTGCAGCCTGCCGCGGACGGCAGACCGAACAGCCCGTGCGGCCGTTCCAGCTGCGCCCGGGCGCTGGCGATCCGGGCCTCGTCCGCTTCGCTGGCAGGCGCGTGCTCGAAACCGAGCAGGTTGATCGCCGGGCTGTTGAATGCCAGTTCCAGGCGATCGCCGTCCAGTGCGACATCGAGGCGGGCCGCGCCGTGTTCGTGCGCACCCAGGCTCGAAGCGTGTTCATGGTCATGGTGGTGGTGATCGTCCTGTGCTTGGCTGTAGCTCAGGGGCAGCAGGATCACGGGCAGGGCGAGCAGCAAGTGGCGCATGGTCGACTCCGAATCGAGAACTGGTTACGTTATAACAAATTCGCTGCTCGGCTGGCCAGTCCGCTGCTGCCATGTGAGCATGGGCGCATACATTCGGGAGGACGCAGCATGATTCGAATCCATGGCCGCATCGGCGACTGGCCGGTCGATCTGAATATCGAACTGGACGAGCACGACTGGGAGCGGCTGGCGCAGCAGGCACCGGGCGTTGTGCTCGAGGCGGGCAAGCGAGACGGGGAGGGTGTTGCGCAGCCCGCCGATGCGCTATGGCACAGCGCCCGCGAATGCCTGCGCAGCGCCGGCAAGCTGGATGGCCCGCAGTTGCTCGCCGAACTCGAGGCGCTCACCGGCAGCATGCAGATGGCCAAGCGCTTGCTGGTGCGGCTGCGCCATTGTGATCAGGTGAAAGTCGAGAAGGGGCCGGATGCGGCGCATTATCATTGGGTCGGTGAAGGGTGATGACGGCTGGGGCGGTTGAGGTAGCGAAGCGTAAACGATGAGGCTGTCGTTCGTGCTTGGTCGTTTGCTCAGATTTGCTCAGTTTTAGCGCGGCAAATTTCAGTAGGTTTAATGGCGATGAGCCATCAACTGTATTGCCGGGACTTCATATCCAAATGTTCCCCCGAGACAGAGAAAACTCGCCAAACGGGCCGTTTTTCATGGAATCGCCGAGGTTTACGAGCGCCCAGGCAAGGCGTTTAGTCATCATCAGTACGCCAAGCGCATTGTACGAAAATAAGCACGGGGCTCATGGATTCCCGAGCCTTTCAGGCTCGTCCCGCCATGACCTGACGTCTTCCTGCCAATCGGCCCACTGAAATTGTCCTGAACCGATGTCGCCCTTTCGGGGCCTGGCGGCGGGTATTGATGACCGAAAAAACTATCTCGTAGCAGATGTTTGCTCCCTGCCTCACCGGTGGGCCGGCGGGAAAGTTGTGCCCGCAAGAAGTTATTTGCAATCGATTTCGCTCTGAAAGCAGACGAAAAAATCCCTTCATAACAGAAAGATAAGGTTCCTATGTCGTATCTGTATGCCCCCGGTCGGGCCCTGTTCTGTGCTCTTGGTCTGGCTGTGGCCGCAGCCAATATGGCAATGGCCGCCGAGACAACCGAAACCGCTCCTGCCTCTGCTGCAGCCGAAAGCAGCGTTATGGTCAGCAAGGTGAGCTTCAGCGGTAACAAGGTATTTACCAGCGAACAATTGAGTGCCCAGATCGCCAACGATGTAGGTCATCCGCTGACATTGCCGGAAATGCGCGCGCTGGCCGAGAAGATCCAGGCTTTCTATCACCAGTCCGGCTATCGGCTGGCCAAGGTGGTGGTGCCACAGCAGGACTTCGCGCATATGGAGTCCCTGCAACTGGTCGTGCTGGAAGGTTGGCTGCGTGATATCCAGATCCGTGGCAACTCGCGTTATTCGAGCGAGCGCATCGTCGAGATGCTACGCATGAACGGTATCGTTGTCGGCCAGCCGTTCATCGTCGGTGATATCGAACGCGCTCTGACGCGCTTGAACCGGCAGTCAGGGATCAAACTCAGCTCCACCCTGCAGGCTGGCACGGAAACCGGTTCCACCGATCTGATCGTCGATGTGGAGGAAGCCAACCGCATCCAAGGCTCCATCGAAGCGAACAACTACGGTAGCGAGAGCACCGGCGAGAATCGCGTCATCCCTACACTGACCCTGGCCAACGTCACCGGGCATGGCGATGAGATCAACCTGATGGCCATACGCTCCATCGGCGATGGCGACGTTCGCTACGAATACGTGGGCTATTCCACTCCGGTGAACAACCTGGGAACCCAGCTGCATGCCTACTACGCCCAGGGCAACGTCGATGTCGGCAGCACCTTCCGCGTGCTCGAGATCGAGGGCGACAACAAGAGCTTCGGTGTTGGCGTGTCGCAGGACTACATTCGCTCCGCACGCACCATCTTCAGCGCCGAAGCGTGGCTGGAGTCGCAGGATCTGGAGCAGAAGATGCTCGGGACCATGACCACCGAGGACAATATCCGCAAACTGCGTTTCGGTATCAGCCTGGACGACTCCGATCTCTACGGTCGTACACTGATATCGGTCGGTCTGCACCATGGTCTCGGCGAAGCCCTCGGTGGGATGGACGACGAATCGCAGTTGTCCAGCCGCAGCGGCGCCAAGGCCGACAACGATTTCACCAAGATCACCTTCGATCTCGCGCGCCTGCAGCAGGTGACCGAGCGCCTGCTGGTGATTCCGCGCCTGTACGGCCAGTACTCCTTCGATTCATTGGTTTCCAGCGAGCAGTGGGCCATCGGCGGCTTCAACTCCGTCGCCGGTCACGAGCCTTCGGCCTATTCCGGGGACAGCGGCGTCACGGCAAGCCTGGAAGGACGCTATTCGCTGTTCAAGAACGACCACCGCTATCAGTTGGTGGCACGCCTGGATCACGGCCAGATATTCATCAAGGACCCGCTCTACGGGCAGGACGATAGAGAGGATCTGACCGGCGCCACGCTGGGCATCCTCGCCCAGCCGATCAAGAGCGTGGACCTGCGCCTCGACTGGGGTGTCCCGGTTGGCGACAAGACTGAGGACAGCTCGTACGTCTACGCCCAGGCGCGTTATCGCTTCTGATCCCACCGACTCGAAAAAATTCAGGACAGTACTCATGGCTCGCAAGCAGAAAAGCAGCAAACAGTCGGTGATCAAGGCGATCTCCGTATCGGTCATCGGCGCCAGCAGTTCGATCGCGCTGGCCGCGCCCACCGGCGGCAGTGTCGTGGCCGGTACGGCCAGCATCGACCAGACCCAGGCGCTGCAGACCATCATCAACCAGGCCTCGCAGAAGGCAGTGATCAACTGGACCGATTTCAACATCTCACCGAATGAGCTGGTCCAGTTCATTCAGGCCGGCGGCGCCAATGCGGTGACCCTCAACAAGGTGTTCGGCAGCCAGGTATCGAACATCCAGGGCGCTCTGGAGGCCAACGGCAATGTCTTTCTGATCAACCCCAACGGCATCGTCTTCGGCGCCAACGCGCGGATCGACGTCGCCGGCCTGCTGGCCACCACGCTGAACATCGACAACGACTCGTTCATGAACGGCAACAGCTTCAGCTTCGCTCAGGAGGCCTCCAAGGACCTGGCGAAGGTGTCGGTCCAGCAGGGGGCCGAAATCACCCTCAACCGCGACGGCTTCGTCTATCTGATTGCGCCGCAAGTGGACAATGCCGGCAACATCACCGGCTACGGTGCCGCCAACGTCGGCCGCGTGACGCTGGCCGCCGGCAATACCTTCAATGTCGACCTGACCAACAACCAATTGGTCAACTTCGCCGTTAGCGGTGAACAGCTGTCGGCCGTCACCGACACCAACCAGTTGGGTGTGAGCAATAGCGGCGAGATCAAGGCGACCAATGTGCTGCTGGCCGGCAATGCGGCGTCCGAGCTGATGTCTTCGGTGGTCAATAACAGTGGCGTGATCGAGGCGACGACCCTCGATATCAGCGGAGCCAAGATCGAGCAGGACGGCGAAGTAACCGCAACCACTGCCACCCTTGCTGCCACCGACAACATCACCACCGGCAGCAACAGCAGCACCCGGGCAAACACCCTGAACCTGAGCGTCACCGCGGACGGCGCGTCGGTGGGTGCCGAAGGCGTTGCCCTGCGCGTGGATGCCGACGTGCTCAACGCCAGCGCCAGCAATGGCCACGTGATCGTCACCGACGTAGACGGTGGCGTTGCACTGGGTGAGATCACCACTGGCATCACCGATGCCTCGGTGCAGAACCGCGCGATCATCACCGCGCAGAACGGCAGCATCACCAGTGCTGACACCAGCAAGAGCAACGTTGCCGCCTGGTCGGCGAACCTGGTCTCCGACGGCTCCGTGGGCGCTGCTGGCGCAGCCATTCAGACGGAAGTCGACGTGCTGACCGCCTCGACCCAGGACGGTGGAATCTATGTGCAGGACCGCGATGGCTCGCTGATCGTCGGTGACGTCACCGTCCGCGAAAAAGTGACCGTCAGCGGCGTGACCAGCTCGGTTACGGCACTCAGCGACAGCAGCGGCAACATCCGCCTGTCCAATGGGGCCATCGGCAGCAAGGACATCGTCATCGGTGCTCAGGACAGCCTGATCGTGTCGGGTAACGTGACCGCCACCAAGGACCTAACCCTGTCTTCGCAAGAGGGTTCGGTACTCAACGCCGGAAGCGGCAATCAAATCATTGGGCAGACCATCAGCCTCGACGCTGCGGGTGGCGGCGTTGGCACCAACGGCGCCGCCTTCAGTCTGCAGAGCGAAACCGTGAATGCCGCAGCAGCGGACGGCGGCGTCTACCTGACCGAAAACAACGGGCTGACCATCGGCACCATCAGCGCTTCCGGCAGTGATAGCAACGTCTCGGTCGGCGTCACCAGCGGCAACCTGAATCTGGGTCAGATCAGCGCCGACGGTGATGTCGCTCTGACGGTTTCCGCTGGCACGGTCACCGACAACAACGCTAGCGCGAATAACGTGACGGCAGATGCGCTGAGCATTACCTCGCAAGGCGCTATCGGCACCGCGGCGAACGGACTGGAGCTAACGGTCGATCGCCTGACGGCGGTGACCAAGGCGGTCCAGGCGGGGGTCTTCGCCAGTAACAGCAAAGCACTGGATGCGCTCAGCGTCACCACGCCCAATGGCGACGTCAACGTCGATTTCACCGGAGGCCAGCTGCTGTTCAACCGCAACACCGGTTCGCTCTCGCTGACCAGTGCGCAAGCGTTGGCGCTGAATTTCAGGAACACCGCGGGCAACCTGATCCTCAATGGCGTCAATGCAGGCGCCCAGGGAAGCGTTGTCCTCGATGCTTCCAGTGCAATCACCCAGGGCAGCGGCAATCTGGTGGCAGGCGATGCCAAGTTGCTCGCTTCCGGCAACATCGGCAGTGCCGACACCGCATTGCGGACCCAGGCCGGTTCGCTGGACCTCACCAGCAAGCAGGGTATCGTCAACGTCGCCAACAGCGGCGGCAGCCAACTGACTCTCTCGGCTCAAGCCAATGGCACCACCGGTGCCGTCACCGTGCAGCACGATGGCGACCTGCAGGTCGATTCGGTCATCGCCAAGAACGGCGTGCAATTGACCACCACCGGTGCCATCACCCAGGCCGACGATGCCGTTGGCGCCGCGGTGAGCGCAGCGTCCGTGAACCTTTCTGGCTCGGCCATCGGCAGTGACCAGAAAGCCTTCGCCACCAGTGTGGCCGGCAACGTCGAACTGAATGCCAGCACTGGCGATATCAACTACAGCAACGCCGGTACGGTCACCCGCCTCGACGCGACCGCCGCCGGTAAGATGACGATCGCCAACGCCGGCGACGTCGGTGTCGGCACGCTGCAGGCAGGACAGTCGATCAGCTTCGCCATCTCGGGCAACGCCACTGATGCCAATGGCACCGGCGTGAACTTCACCGCGACCGGCCTGAATGCGTCCGCCAAGGGTTTCGGCAGCAGCAGCGATGCGCTGGAAATCAACGTCGATACGCTCTACGTGAATACCCTCAACGGAGGTATCTACGCGCGTCAGGCCGACGGCCGGACCTTGACCCTGGTCGCTGCAAAAAGCGGTGGCTCGGGCAGCCACATCGACATCGCCACGGCTGGAAACATGGGCCTTGGCGTCGTCTCGGCTGGCGGCAACAACGTCACCCTGGCGGCCGGCGGCAGCATTGAGGACGCCCGCGCCGACGGTGACAGCAGTGCCAACGTCACCGCTCGTTCGCTCGACATCAGCGCGCCCGGCGGTATCGGCATCAATGGCGACCTGGATTTGGACGTCAGCTTCCTCTCCGCAGCTGGCGGCGAGCACGGTGTCAGCGCATCGAATGCCGGCGCCATCGCCGTGGACAGTGCCACGCTGAGCGGCAAGGGGGCGAGCAAGATCACCATCATCGCCACCAGTATCACGATACTGAACAACAACGGTGGCATCACCACTATGGATAGCGGCGGCGAGCTCACGCTGACCGCTACCGACGGCAACATCGTCTTTCTCAACCGTAATGACACCATCTACCTGCCGGGGGGGGGCAGCATCACCCTGACCGCGCTGTCGAAGTCCGCCCTGGACGGCTACAGCGGCGTGATCATCGTCGGCAACCTGAGGACCGACGGCGGTGACATCAAGCTGCAGGCCGAATCCAACATCACCATCGGCATGCTCGACACCAGTGGCAACGGCGGGCTTGGTGACGTCTCGGTACTTTCGCGCAACGGGGTGATCCTGGATGGCAACGGTACCGCGCAGAACATCGTTGGCGACCACGTCACGCTGGAGGCCAGCACGCCGTCGCTGAGCACGGCGGAGTTGACGCGCGAGACCGCTATCTCCGAGTATGCTGCGAAGCAGGCCGAGCTCGCCGCCAAGCTGCTCCAACTGCAGATTCTCCAGCAGCAACTGGAAAGCTATGAGGCCCTGGTCACCTCCGCGTCGATTCAGCAGCAGTTGGCCGACTTGAACCAGCGCATCGCCGCCGCTTCGGCAAGAGCCCAGCAGGCAACGGTCGATGACCTCTCAGCGACCTTTGACACCCTGAACACGGTTCTCGCTGCCGCCACCGTTGTACGTAACGCGGCTGCCGTGATCGCGGGTGCCGCGCAGGCCATTCCGTTTTCCGGCGACGCTGGCGCGGATGCCGCCTTCGCTGTCGTAGACCTGGCCATGTCGGCTGCCGAGCTGGCCGTCTCCGAGTTCGAGAACGCCATACTGTCTCCGGCCGAGGATACCCTGGCCGAGCTGTACAACACCTTCGACCGCGCCGATGCGGCGCTGACTGATGCCGCGACCAACCTGGCGACTGTCACCGTGATCCGCGACACCACGCAGACCTCGAAGGAAATGGCCGATCTAGCCGTATTCAAGGCTACCGTGGCGCGCGATGCCTCCGAGCAGGTGCGTCAGCAGGCGATTTCCGCCTACCAGTTGAACAAGGACATCGATAGCTCGGCGGAGAAGCCGCTTGGCATCTCTTCCAACACGCTGGACGTGAACAAGGGCGGCACGCTGAATACCGACCTCTACCTCGACTCCACTGGCAACCTCGGCCTAGGCGATATCAGCGTCGCGGACGGTAAGAAGATCGTCGCTTCCGCGACGGGCAACGTGAGTGTGATTGGCAGCGTCGTCAGCGACACGTTCATCGGCCTGACTGCCGGCAGCGCCATTCTTGGCGGTGGCGGAACGCTGTTCTCGCCGGACATGCTGCTGGTGGCCGGCAACGGTATCGGTGAAAACGACACGCTGAATACCCAGACCGATCGGCTGGCGGCGAATGCCGGCAGCGGCGGGGTGGACATCACCAACCGCAATGCAGGCGCACTGCTGAGTATCTCCCAGCAGGGGGCAGTCAAGGGCATTACCGCCGCACGTGACATCAGTGTGGACACCGATGGCTCGCTGTCCATCGACCAACTGATACAGGGCAGCTCCGGTGTGCATGCGGTCAACCTCACCAGCGGCGGCGCCATCATCGATGGCAACGATGCCGCGCGCAACGTGCAGGGCGGCACGCTGAACGTGGTGGCTGAAAATGCCATCGAGCTGGATACCGAAGTTTCCGAGCTGAACGCCCAGGTTGTCGGTAACGGCGACATCACCGTGCGTGAGGCCAGTGATTTGTACGTGAACACGGTTTCCACGCCGGATGGCAACGTGGACATCGCTGCCGAAGGCAGCATGACCGTCGGCAGTATCAGCGCAAGCAGCCTGTCGGACCACGGCCTTCACCTGTCGAACCTGACTGCGCCGCTCAGCAAAGGCAACGTGACGCTCACCGCTCAGGGCAATATTGACGACGATCAGGATAACAGCACCCTGATCGAAGCCGATCGCCTCTCCCTGCAGGCCACCGGCTCAGTCGGCGCCAACGGCGCGGTCGCCACGCGTGCGCTGGACCTGTCGATCAACACCGTGGCGGTGGCCGCCAGTGGCGAAGTCAACCTGTCCGAAGCGGACGATCTGCACGTCGAAAGCATCGACACCGACCACGGTAACGTGACGGTATCCAGTGCGGCGGGCTCGCTGAACATCGGTACGCTCGAAACTCGCGGCACCGGTGCCACCGTGACCCTGATCGCGGACCAGCGCATCGACAACGCCAGCCTCGATGGCAGCAGCAACGTCAATGCCAGCAACCTGGCGATGATCGCCGGCAGCGGTGTTGGTACCAATGGTGCGCTGAACATCCAGGCCCACCGCCTGGAGGCGTCCGGCGGCACGGGTGGCATCGACGTGCTCGATCTGGCTGATGGTCTGATCATCGGTGGCACCACCACCAACCTCGACCTGGACGCCATCAGTGGTCTGCAGGCAAGTGGCGGCAATATCCGGGTGCGGGCCACGGGTGGCAATCTCACCGTCGAAGAGACGGTCAACAATGCCGCCAACACCGGCAGCATCGACCTGATCGCGGATCAATTGGTCACGCTCGATGCTGTCGTCAGCGGCCAGGCCGACATCGGCGTTGACGCCGGCACCAGCGTCGCGCAGAACGCCGACATCCGCACCGCCAATGGCGCGGTGGCGGTGAATGCCGGTGGCGACATCGTCATGGCCGATGTGACCACCCAGGTCACCGGTGCTGGTTCCATCGCCTACAACGCGGGCGGCAATGTCGTTGCCGACCGTCTCGACGTGGTCAGCGGCAGCGTGGTGGTCGGCGCCGAAGAGGGCGACGTCAGCCTGAACGACGTGGTCAGCGCTTCTGGCAACGTCACCGTCGGTGCCGGCGCAGACGTCGCGCAGAACGCCGACATCCGCACCGCCAATGGCGCGGTGGCGGTGAATGCCGGTGGCGATATCGACATGCTTGCTGGAATCGCAACCGAGGTAAGCACGGCAGGAGACGTTAGCTACACCGCCGGTGGCAATGTGCTCGTCTCGGAGATCGCCACGGCCGACGGGGATGTGCACCTGACCGCGACGGAAGGCACCATCAACGTCACCGGCAACGCGGCGCAGAACGTCCAGGCCAACGGGCTCTTCGCCACGGCGGCCAATGGCATCGGTCAACTGCTCAAGGCGGTGCTCACCAAGGTCGATACCCTGGTCGCCGAAGTCACCGGTTCCGGTTCGATCCATGTCAACGAAGCCGATGCACTGCGGATCGACAAGGCCAAGGCCGATGGCCTCGTCGCGATCACTGCGGCGGGCAATATCGAAGCGCACGGCGTGCAAGCGGGTACTGCGAGCCTGCTCAGCGCCGATGGCACGCTGACTACCACCAGCGACGGTGCGATCATTGCCGGCGAGCTGCTGGCCAGTGCCAGGCAGGGCATCGATGTGCGTACCCAGGTAGGCAGCGTCGAAGCCGCCGTCACTGGCAACGGTGATCTGCGCATCGACGAAGCCGACGGTATCCAACTGACCAGCCTGACGACTGCGAATGGCGACATCGACGTTTCGGCGGGGGGTGACATTGCCGTCGACCGCGTCGTCGCCAGCGCAGGCCAGGACGATGTCAGCCTGAGCTCGGCAGGTGCCATCGTCGCCCAGCGTGGCGCTGTGGTCGCTGACGAAACCATTCGAGCCAACAATGTCGTGCTGAATGCCGCCCAGGGTATCGGTAGCGGCACTCAGGGTGCACTGAGTCTCGACGTCAACCACATCGATGCGCTGACCACCTCCGGCAATCTGGTTCTGGTCCAAAGCAACGAAGTGGTGCTGGATTCGGTCGTTGCTCAGTCGGGCAATGTCGACGTGAGCGTACTGAACGGTGATGTGACCCTCGGCGACGTAACCGCCAGCGGTTCGGCCACTCTGGCCGCGACCAATGGGGCGCTACTCGACGATGGCGACAGCACGAGCCGGGTGAGCGCGAGCAACCTGGTTCTCGATGCAGCCAGCGGCATCGGCGGCACCGATGGGCTGCAGACCGCGGCCGGCTCCCTGGTTGCCACCGTCCGCCAGACGGGCGATGTGGTAATCAACGAGCTGAACGGTCTGTCCAACCTAAGTGTCACTGCCGCCGATGGTGATGTGCGGGTGACCAGTGCCAGCGGCAACATCGGTGTCAACACCATCCAGGCTGGCGGTCACCAAGTAACGCTGAATGCCGCCACGGGGGCGGTGCACGATGCGCTCAACAACAACGCCAACAACATCACTGCGGCGCGCCTCTCGGTGAGCGGTGCCACCGGTGTCGGCCAGTCGAGCAATGCTCTGGAAGTCACTGTCGACAGCTTGCAGGCTGCCGGCGGTAGCGGCGGGGTATACATCCGCAATCTCGGCACCGGTCCGCTGACGCTGGAAAATGCCGACAACCAGAGCGCTGCGCTTCTGGCCAGTGGCGGTAACATCCAGCTGACCACTGCAGGTGACCTGAATGTGGTCGGCGATGTAGTCAACACCGGCGGCGCTGCCATGCTGACGGCTACCGGCGATATCGATCAGGACGGCGACATCAAGGCGCGTGACAAGGTCGCGCTGCAAAGCGGCGGCGCCATCACCATGGGCGACGGCACTCTGACCAGCTCCAGCAATGGCGACGTCAGCTATGCGGCGCAAGAGCAGATCGCGGTCAGCCAGATCGAGACCCGTACAGGCGTGGGGGGTGGTATCGTCACCTTCGTCGCGCCGACGATTCTCGATAACATGCCTGGCGTAGCCAACGTCAAGGCATGGGTGATCGACCTCGGTGGCACTTCGAGTTCCACCGCCCTGGCTCAGGAACTCGTCGGGGAGATGGCGGAGTCTGCGCTGGTTCGTCTGAACTACCGGGTGATCGGCGGCAGTCTGGCCGAAAGCCGTCGGTTCATGGACCAGCTGTTGACGCCGGTTCCGATGCAGCGGACGAGCGCTGCGCTGCTGGCCGACATGGCCGGTCCGCCCCAGCAACTCGTGACCCCCACGCGCAGCTTTATGGAAGATAAGGACGGCAACCTGATCTACGGCAAGTAAGTCGAAGACCGTCCAGGAAAACCGCCAGGGTTGATCAGCCCTGGCGGTTTTTTTTTCGTCCAGGCCAAAGGACTCGCCCAGCAGGGCGAAACCAGAAAGTTTCTATGCCCTCGGTAATCAGTTCGGCATTGAGACTTCAGGCCAATCCCTGATCCGAACCAATACCCAGCCTTGCCACTCCGGTGTTAGTTGGGCTTCGGCGCGCCGCCGTCCGACCAGCCTGCCTCTGCCCGACCGGCCGAGCGGTCTTCAATAGATCGCCTGATACAGCTTGCGCCGATAAACGGTAACCAGCGGGTGGTCGTTGCCCAGCAGATCGAACACCTGCAACAGGGTCTTGTGCGGCAGCCCTTCGGCGTAGCCGCGGTTGCGCACGAAGAGTTTCAGCAGCCCGTCCAGCGCGGCTTCGTATTGCTGGCGGGCCAGTTGCTGGACCGCCAGCTGATAGGCCGCTTCGTCATCTTCGCCGTTCTGCGCCAGGCGGCTTTTCAGCGTGGCGACTTCCGGCAGGTCGTTGGCCTGGCGCAGGAAGGTCAGTTGCGCGAGAGCACCGGCCAGGGCCTGTTTGTGCTCCTCACCCTTCACGGCGTTGAGTACCGTCTCGGCCTCGCCCAGCTCGCCGCGCTCGGCCAGGCAGCGGGCATAGAGGATCAGCGCGGCACCATTCTCGTTGTCCTCGGCCAGCAGCTGCTGCAGCTGGGCTTCGGCCTCGGCGAAGCGGCCTTCGGCGAATAGCGCCTGGGCATTTTCCAGCAGATCGCCTTCTGGCGTGGACGGCGCCTGTACATGGGGTTCGAGCATGGCGCGGATGGCCGACTCCGGCTGCGCGCCGGCGAAGCCGTCCACTGGCTGGCCATCCTTGAACAGCACCACGGTCGGCAGGCTGCGGATGCCGAAGCGGGCGACGATGTCCTGCTCGATGTCGCAGTCGACCTTGGCCAGCAGCAGCTCGCCCTGGTACTCCTCGGCGATCTTCGCCAGCAGCGGCATCAGCGCCTTGCACGGGGCGCACCATTCGGCCCAGAAGTCGACCAGTACCGGCTTGTGGAAGGAGTTCTCGAGAACCAGCTGTTCGAAGCTGGTGGTGGTGACATCGAAGATATAGGGCGTCTGGCTCATCGGGATTCTCGTGGGCGACGGATGGCGTGAAAGCTGAGCATGGTATGTGGGGGCGCTCACGGCGGGAAGCAAGGGCTCGCACGATGTGTGGTGCCGGGCTCAGGTGGTCGCCTTGGGCGCCTGCAATGGCCAGCGTCCCTTTTCCACGTAGCGCGCGCCGTCCGGGGTATTCTGCGACAGGTAGAGCACGAAATGCTCGGCCCGCCAGCTGAACGCTGGCGCGGGGCCGTGCGGGCGGTTGCGGGCCTGGCGGGTCAGGGTCAGGTGCGGCAGGAAGGGCCGGCTGTCGAGCACCACGCCCTGGGCGGCGAGCCGTTCGTTCAGGGTTGCGACGAGATACTCCAGCGCCGCCGGCGTTTCGCTCGGCCGCAGGCAGACGAAGCCCTTGCCGATGGTGGTCAGCCGGTCCAGAGTCAGCTGGAACGCCGGGCATTGCACCGCGGCGCCCAGGGCGAGTAGCGCCTCGAGGCGGTCGACGGGCTGCGCGCCGAGAAAGGCCAGGGTCAGATGCAGGTTGGCGCGGGAGACCGGCCGGCCGTCCAGCGCCCGTTCGTCGCGCCAGGTGCAGATGGCCGCGGCCTGCTCGGTGGGGCAGGGCAGGGCGAAGAACAGGCGCAGGGTTCCCTCGCTCATTATGTCCTCCGGTACCTATCGCACGGCATGGTAGAGGCTGACCTGGCGGAACTCCGCGGGCTCGGCCAGATCCGGCCAGGTACAGGCGTCCAGCACGTCCAGCCGGCGATACAGCGGATGGGTGAAGTCGCGTATCCGCGAGTCGGCCACCAGCGCCTCGCGCCCGCGGCCGAGAAAGTGATCCAGCAGCGGCAGGTTGGCGCGGTCGTAGAGCACGTCGGCGACGATGATCAGGTCGTAGCGATCGTCCTCGCCGAAGAAGTCATCCGAATAGCGCAGCTCGACACCATTGAGCGCGGCATTCGCCCGGCAGGCCGCCAGCGCCAGCGGGTCCAGGTCGCAGGCCACGACTTCGGCGGCGCCCGCCCGGGCGGCGGCGATCGCGGCGACGCCGGAGCCGGCACCGAAATCCAGCACGCGCTTGCCACGCACCCACTCCGGCCGCTCGGCCAGCCAGCGCGCCAGCACCAGGCCGCTGGCCCAGCAGAAGCTCCAGTAGGGCGGCTCTTCGAGAATCCGCCGGGTCTCCTCGGGGCTGAAGGCGCGATCCATGTTCGCCGCATCGATCAGCCACAGGCGCAGGTCGGTGCCCGGCAGCGCTTCGGCCACCAGCCGCGCATCGCCCAGCAACCCGTTCAGCGCCGCCTGCAGCTGCGCGGGTGGCGTCACGGTGCGGGGACCAGTTGCAGCGGTCCCAGTGCCTGGCTGGCCGGGCTGGCGATGGTGCGCGGCGGCAGGCGCATGATCAACTGGCCGGCGCGCGTGACCCGGCCGCGCAGTTCGACCCGCTGGTTGGGCGGAAAGGCGTCGGGGTTGAACTGCAGGATGAATGGCAGCTCCGAGCCGCGGCCCTTGAGCCGCACGTTGCTCAGCAGGCGGTCGGGCTGGTCGCGGCGATCGACCTCGAGCAGCGCCAGTTCGACCTCGCTGTCGACCGGCGCGCCGAGCAGGCTGCCGCTCAGCTCGTTGAGCAGCTTCGAATGCGGGGCGGCGCTCAGTTCGATGGCGGGCGTCGGCGGCTCGCTGGGCGGGCTGCTACAACCGGCGAGCACGGCCAGCAGGGCGAACGGAAGGGCGGGGCGTAGCGGCACGGAGGGCTCCTGGACAACGGCGAATGCGGGCTTGTATAGCAGCAAAGCCGCCGCCTTGTCTTGCCGGTCGGATGCGCTACCATGGCCGTCCCGACGTACGACCGATTCCAGCCCATGCATTGTCCCTTCTGCAGTGCCCACGACACCAAGGTCATCGATTCCCGCCTGGTCGCCGAGGGCGATCAGGTCCGCCGTCGCCGCGAATGCCTGGCCTGCGGCGAACGCTTCACCACCTTCGAAACCGCCGAGCTGGTGATGCCGCGGCTGATCAAGCAGGACGGCAGCCGCCAGCCGTTCGACGAGCAGAAACTGCGCGCCGGCATGCAGCGCGCGCTGGAGAAGCGCCCGGTCAGCGTCGAGCGCCTGGAAGCGGCCATCGCCCACATCAAGCATCAGCTGCGTGCCACCGGCGAGCGCGAGATCAAGTCGCGGGTGCTCGGCGAACTGGTGATGGCCGAGTTGCAGAAGCTCGACGAGGTCGCCTATATCCGCTTCGCCTCGGTATACCGCCGCTTCCAGGACCTCAACGAGTTCCGCGAGGAAATCGAACGGCTGTCCCGCGAGCCCGCGAAGAACGAATGAACGCCGCCGATCACGCCTGGATGGCCCGCGCGCTGCAGCTGGCGCGCAAGGGGCTGTATTCGACGCATCCCAACCCGCGGGTCGGCTGCGTCATCGTCGCGGACGGCGAACGGGTCGGCGAAGGCTGGCACCTACGCGCCGGCGAGCCGCATGCCGAAGTCCACGCGCTGCGCCAGGCCGGCGAGCGCGCGCGCGGCGCCACCGCCTATGTCACCCTCGAGCCCTGCAGCCACCACGGGCGCACGCCGCCCTGTGCCGAAGCGCTGGTCGCGGCGGGCGTCGGCCGCGTGGTAGCAGCGATGCAGGACCCCAACCCGCAGGTCGCCGGCCGTGGCCTGGCGCGGCTGCGCAGCGTTGGTATCGAGGTCGCCAGCGGCGTGCTGGAGACCGAAGCGCGCGAACTCAACGCGGGCTTCATCAAGCGCATGGAAAGCGGCCTGCCGTTCGTTCGCGCCAAGCTGGCGATGAGCCTCGATGGTCGCACCGCGATGGCCAGCGGCGAAAGCCAGTGGATCACCGGTGCGGCGGCGCGCGCCGAGGTGCAGCGCCTGCGCGCCCGTTCCAGCGTGGTGCTGACCGGTGCCGACACCGTGTTGATGGACGATGCTCGGCTGACCGTCCGTGCCGCCGAGCTGGGACTGGATGCACAAACCACCGCGTTGGCGCTGCAGCGTCCGCCGCAGCGGGTGTTGATCGATGGACGCCTGCGCGTGCCGCTGGAGGCGCCGTTCTTCCAGGCCGGAGCGGCGCTGGTCGCCACCACTGCCGCCGGGCGCGAGGAGGCCTACCGCGACGCCGGCCATGAACTGCTGGTGTTGGGGCAGGAGCGTGTCGATCTCGCCGCGCTGCTGCACGAGCTGGCCGCGCGTGGCGCCAACGAAGTGCTGGTCGAGGCAGGGCCGCGGCTGGTCGGCGCCTTTGCCAGCCTCGGGCTGATCGACGAGTACCGGATTTTCGTCGCCGCCAAGTTCCTCGGCTCCTCGGCGCGGCCGTTGCTGGAGCTGCCGCTGGAACGCATGAGCGAGGCGCGCGAGCTGAAGATCGTCGACATCCGCGCGGTGGGCGAGGACTGGATGATCGTGGCGCAGCCGCGAGGCTAGCCAGCCCCCTCTCCCCCCCCCCGGNCCCTCTCCCGCCAGGGGAGAGGGGCGTCGGGACAAACAAAAAGGCTCTATCCCACTTGCGTGTTGCTCGAATTGTCGAGGTGTTCTGAGCGTCCGTAGACATCATGGATTGACCTGCCCCACCTCGAGAACGCGGGTTATGTTTTCGGAGTGGGAAACACCTTCAACACAGAGCCGCATCGAGGGGGACAGGTCATGAATGAGTTTAACCAAGTCTATGTGGGTTTGGACGTACATAAAGCGACGATTGCCGTAGCGGTGGCGCGTCCTGGGCGCGGAGAGCCGGAGTATCACGGCACTATCGTGAACAGTGACGCGGCGGTGCGCAAACTGCTCAAGCAGTTGAGCCGGCCGGGTGAGTCGCTGAGTTTTTGCTACGAGGCAGGCCCCTGCGGCTACGGCCTTTACCGTGATCTGACAGCACTGGGCCATGGCTGCGCGGTGGTGGCGCCCTCGCTGATTCCGCGCAAGGCGGGCGAGCGGTTGAAAACCG
>NZ_JADDIX010000087.1 GCF_015070855.1 Pseudomonas lopnurensis | reverse complement strand
CGCTGGATGAAGTGCAGGTCGGATTCGTCGTACTGCACGCAGTAATCGCGTTCGGGGTAGACGTAGGGGCCGAGCTGGAAGCGGTAGTCGGTGCCGTCGAGCAGGCCATGGTCTTCGAGCACCTCGGCGATGATCTGCGGTGCCGTCAGGTGCTGGAAGATGCGCTGGTCGACGCTCTGGCCGAGGTAGGCGAGGACCGGCCGCAGGCTGATGGCATAGTGGGTCAGGCGTTTGCCCGAGTCGCCCTGTTCGATGCTGTAGATGATGCCGTGCACGCCTTTGCCGGAGGGGCCGAAGGCGAGGTAGGCGGGCTGGTTGATCAGCGCATCGAGGTCCAGGTCGGGACGCTCGCTGACCAGTTCGATGTCGAAGCGATAGGGGTGGTTGAGCGCCTCCCGGCCTTCGAAGGCCACTACCTGCAGATCGGTTTCCTGGTTGGCGATGGCGAAAGTGATATGCGCCTGGTTGGCATCCTGCATGCCTTGGCCTCCTTCCTTGAGTTCGGCGAAGGCCGGAGGGTGACCGATGGCGGCGTTCGGTTCAACGCGCGCGGCTGCAAAGCATGCACCGGGTCAAGAAATGCGCCTTTCCCACGTCATCGGAAGAAAACCGAGGGGTCTGTTTCGACGAGCGTTACGTCCAGCGTAACGTTCGCTCGCCCAGCTTGATTGATGACCCGGCAGTCATCTTCCTAGTCTGCGCTCCACATCGCGGAAATCTGTGGAGTCGTCATGACAACAACAATATCCCCACCGCCGCAATGGTCGCGTCGTCGTGCTGAAAAAGCCCGCCGTCTCGACCAGGTGCGCAGCATCAAAGATGGCGTGGTATTGCCGAGCGACAAGATCGTCGCGGCGCTCGAAGCGTTGATCGCTCCGGGTGATCGGGTGGTGCTCGAAGGCAACAACCAGAAGCAGGCGGACTTTCTCTCCCGTTCGCTGGCCCAGGTCGACCCGGGCAAACTTCACGATCTGCACATGATCATGCCCAGCGTCAGCCGCGCCGAGCATCTCGATCTGTTCGAACGGCAGATCGCGCGCAAGCTCGACTTCTCCTTCGCCGGCCCGCAGAGCCTGCGCATCAGCCAGCTGCTGGAAGACGGCCTGCTGGAAGTCGGCGCCATCCACACCTACATCGAGCTGTATTCGCGGCTGCTGGTGGACCTGATCCCCAACGTCGCGCTGGTGGCCGGCTTCACCGCCGACCGTGAGGGCAACATCTACACCGGCCCGAGCACCGAGGACACCCCGGCGCTGGTCGAGCCCACCGCCTTCTCCGACGGCATCGTCATCGTCCAGGTCAACGAGATCGTCGACGACCCGCGCGACCTGCCGCGGGTGGACATCCCGGCCAGTTGGGTCGATTTCGTGGTGCAGGCCGACAAGCCGTTCTACATCGAACCGCTGTTCACCCGCGACCCGCGCCACATCAAGCCGGTGCACGTGCTGATGGCGATGATGGCGATCCGCGGCATCTACGAGAAACACAACGTGCAGTCGCTCAACCACGGCATCGGCTTCAACACCGCCGCCATCGAGCTGATCCTGCCGACCTACGGCGAATCGCTGGGCCTGAAGGGCAAGATCTGCCGCAACTGGACGCTCAACCCGCATCCGACGCTAATCCCGGCGATCGAGACCGGCTGGGTCGAGAGCGTGCACTGCTTCGGCACCGAGCTGGGCATGGAAAACTACATCGCCCAGCGTCCGGACGTGTTCTTCACCGGCCGCGACGGCTCGATGCGCTCCAACCGCATGATGTGCCAGTTGGCCGGGCAGTACGCGGTGGACCTGTTTATCGGCGCTACTTTGCAGGTGGACGGCGACGGGCACTCGTCGACCGTTACCCGTGGGCGTCTGGCCGGCTTCGGCGGCGCGCCGAACATGGGCCACGACCCGCGTGGTCGCCGCCATCCCACGCCGGCCTGGCTGGACATGGCCATGCCCGGTGGCGAAGCGCCGGTAACCCTGCTCGAGCGCGGCAAGAAGCTCGTGGTGCAAATGGTCGAGACCTTCCAGGAGGGCGGCAAACCCACCTTCGTCGAGCAGCTCGATGCCATCGAGGTGGCGAAGAAGAGCGGCATGCCGCTGGCACCGATCATGATCTACGGCGACGACGTCACCCACCTGCTCACCGAGGAAGGCATCGCCTACCTGTACAAGGCGCGCTCGCTGGAAGAACGCCAGGCAATGATCGCTGCGGTCGCCGGCGTCACCAGCATCGGCCTGCGGCACAACCCGAAGGACACCGAGCGCATGCGCCGCGAAGGGCTGATCGCCCTGCCGGAAGACCTCGGCATCCGCCGCAACGATGCGACGCGCGAACTGCTGGCGGCCAAGAGCATCGCCGAACTGGTCGACTGGTCCGGCGGCCTCTACAACCCGCCCGCCAAGTTCAGGAGCTGGTGATGAGTGCCCTCATTGCAAGACAACAGCCCTCGCTGGCCGAGCGGCTGGCGGATCTGGCGGTGCAGGCGCTGGTCGACGAGGCCGACCTGTCGCCCAAGCCCGGCCTGGTGGATCGGCGCGGCAATGGCGCGCACGACGACCTGCATCTGGGCCTGATGCACGCCTCGGCGCAATCGCTATGGCCGGCATTCGTCGCCATGGCCGACGCGGCGCAGCGCATTGGCGACGTCGGCCAGCCGCTGCGCGAGACGCTCGGCCAGTTGGGTCGTGACGGCGAAGCGGAAATGCTGCGCGTCACCGCCGGAGTCAACACCCATCGCGGCGCGATCTGGGCGCTGGGGCTGCTTAGCGCCTCCGCGATGCTGAAACCGGGTGCTGTGGCCGACGAGATCGCCATGACCGCAGCTGCCTTGGCGCGGCTGGACGACCCGGCCGCGCCGCACAATCCCGACAGCCATGGCGCACGGGTCTGTCGCACCTACGGCGTGCCCGGCGCCCGCGAACAGGCGCAGCACGGCTTTCCCGCGGTAATCGCGCATGGCCTGCCGCAGCTTAACGCCAGCCGCCGCGCCGGTGCCGGCGAGCAGAACGCCCGGCTTGATGCGCTGCTGGCGATCATGAGTGACCTGACCGACACCTGCGTGCTGCACCGCGCCGGCCGCGAAGGCCTGACCCGCATGCAGCAGGGCGCCCGCGCCGTGCTCGAAGCCGGCGGTGCCGCCAGCCTCGCCGGTCGTCGCCAGCTGCGCCTGCTCGATCGCGACATGCTCGCCCTCAACGCCTCGCCGGGCGGTGCCGCCGACCTGCTCGCCGCAACCTTATTCCTCGACCGCCTGACGCCTCATGCGCCGGCGCCGACTGGGAGCAACTGAACATGGAAACCCTGTCTTTCGAATTCGCCGCCGGGCAGCCCGCCCGCGGCAAGGCCCTGGTCGGCGTGGTCGGCTCGGGCGATCTGGAAGTGCTGCTCGAACCCGGCCAGGCCGGCAAGCTGGCGATCCAGGTGGTCACCTCGGTCAACGGTGCCGAGCAACGCTGGCAGCAGCTGTTCGAGCGGATGTTTCGCGAACAGACGCCACCGGCATTGAACATCGATATTCATGATTTTGGGGCCACACCCGGCGTAGTGCGTCTGCGCCTGGAGCAGGGACTGGAGGAGGTCGGCCATGACTGATGTGTCCGCTAACACCGTGGCCCGTTTACTTCAATCGCGCAGCTTCGTCGAGCTCGGTGCTCGCCAGCGTGCCCGCGCACTGCTGGATGAAGGCAGCTTCCGCGAACTGCTCGATCCGTTCGATCGCGTCATCTCGCCCTGGCTGCCGAAGCAGGGCATCGTCACCCAGGCCGATGATGGCGTGGTGGTTGCCAAGGGCACGATCGACGGCCAGCCGGCGGTGATCGCCGCCATCGAAGGCGCCTTTCAGGGCGGCAGCATGGGCGAGGTAGGCGGCGCGAAGATCGCCGGCGCGCTGGAGCTGGCCGCCGAAGACAACCGCAACGGCATTCCCACCCGCGCCGTGCTGCTGCTGGAAACCGGCGGTGTGCGCCTGCAGGAAGCCAACCTGGGGCTGGCCGCGATCGCCGAGATCCAGGCCGCCATCGTCGAGCTGCGCGACTACCAGCCGGTGATCGGCGTGGTCGCCGGCTCGGTCGGCTGCTTCGGCGGTATGTCCATCGCCGCCGGGCTGTGCAGCTATCTGGTGGTGACCCGCGAAGCCCGCGTCGGCCTCAACGGTCCGCAGGTGATCGAACAGGAAGCCGGCATCGAGGAATACGACTCGCGCGACCGGCCTTTCATCTGGAGCCTGACCGGCGGCGAGCAACGCCATGCCAGCGGCCTGGTGGACAGCTACGTCGCCGACGATACCGACGCCCTGCGCGCCGAGCTGCGGCGGTTGTTCGCCCAGGGCAAGCCAGCGCAGCCGCGCAGCCGCCGGCATACCTGGTTCCTGCAACGCCTGGCCGACGCCGACACCCGCGCGCAGCTCGATGCCGTGGCGGTGCGCGCCCTCTATCAAGGAGATGCCCAATGAGCCGTGGACTGAACTGGTTGCAAGCCCTGGCCGGTGGCCAGGCCCTGGCGGGCTATCCCGCCTCGGTGAAGGTGGTCGACGGCGAACTGGCCGGCCGCGCCGCGCGCTACATCGCCGTGGTGCCGGACGCCGAGAGCCCTTTCCCACGTGCCCGTCATGGCGAAGTCGGCCTGCTCGAAGGCTGGGGTCTGGGCAAGGCCGTGGATGAAGTCATCGAGGCCGACCGTGAGAAGAGCGACAAGCGCGTACTGGTCGCCGTGGTCGACGTGCCGAGCCAGGCCTACGGCCGCCGCGAGGAAGCCCTGGGCATTCACCAGGCGCTGGCCGGCGCGGTGGACGGCTATGCCCGTGCCCGCCTGGCGGGGCATCCGGTGGTTTCGCTGCTGGTGGGCAAGGCCATGTCCGGCGCCTTCCTCGCCCACGGCTATCAGGCCCAGCGGATCATCGCCCTGCGCGATCCGGGAGTGATGGTGCATGCCATGGGCAAGGCCGCCGCGGCGCGCATCACCCTGCGCAGCGTCGAGGAACTGGAAGCGCTGGCCGAGTCGGTGCCGCCGATGGCCTACGACATCGACAACTACGCGACCCTCGGCCTGCTCTGGGAAACCCTCTCGGTGGACAACATCGAGCAGCCCGCCGGCGGCGACCTGCAGCGGGTGCGCGAGTGCCTGCACAAGGCCGTCGAAGACATCGGCAGCAGCAGCGACCTGCGTGGCCGCCTCGGCGCGCCGAATCGTGCGGCCTCGGCAAGGGTACGCGAGCTACTGCGCGCGCAATGGTGACGTAGGGCGGGTTGCAACCCGCCGAACGGACCCGAAGACGACGTCGATTGGTGGATTCGTCCACCGAATGGAAGTCAGCCCCCGATGGCGGGTTGCATCCGCCCTGCACAACAACAATCACGAGGAGGCTGCAGATGTACCAGACGCCACGCCCCCACGACCTGCTCTGGGGCATGCGCCCCGAGCAGTTGCCCGCCGATGCGCCGGCCTGGGCGGTCGCCGTGCTCGCTGCCGGCCAGCCGGTGGTGGTGCGCCGTGCCGCCGTGGCGCCAGGGCTGGTCGCGGTTGGCCTGCGTGGAGCCACGCGGGAGCAGCGCCTGGCCGCGCTGATGCCGGTCGAGGCGGTCAGCCAGCGGCTGGCGCCGGAAGATTTGCTTGATCGCCGCGCCAGTGAAGACCTGCCGGTATTCCGCGTACTGGCCGAACTGCGTCCGCTGCTCGATGCGCTGGGGCATGCCTGGGGCGTCACTGGCTCGGCCGGGTTCCAGCTTGCCAGCGGCCTGCCGGCCGCCCATCCGGACAGCGATCTCGATCTGCTGCTCAGAGCCGAGCGGCCGCTGCGACGCGGCGAGGCGCGCCCGCTGCTGCAGTTGCTGGAAGGCCGCGCCTGCCGTATCGATCTGCAACTGGAAACCCCGCTGGGTGGCGTGGCGCTGCGCGAATGGGCCGGTGACGCGGCGCGGGTGCTGGTCAAGAGCGCCCAGGGACCGCGGCTGGTCAGCGATCCTTGGGCAGAGGAGCTGGCGGCATGAGCAGCCTGCTTGCCTTTCCCGGCCAGGGTGCACAGAAGCCCGGCATGCTTCATCGCTTGCCGGATGCGCCCGAAGCCGTCGCGACCCTGGCCGAGGCCAGCGCGGTGCTCGGCGAGGACGCGCTGGCACTGGATTCGGCCGACGCGCTGCATTCGACCCGCGCCGTGCAGCTCTGCCTGCTGATCGCCGGCGTGGCGGCGGCTCGGCTGCTGCTGCGCGACGGCCAGCGGCCGGACTATGTCGCCGGGCTGTCCATCGGTGCCTATGCGGCGGCGGTGGTCGCCGAGTCGCTGGAGTTCGCCGACGCCCTGCGCCTGGTCGCCCTGCGCGGCGAACTGATGCAGAACGCCTATCCCGAAGGCTATGGCATGACCGCCGTTCTCGGCCTCGATCTCGGCCAGGTGGAAGGCCTGCTGGCGCAGGTCAACGGCCCGGGTAATCCCGTGCATCTGGCCAACATCAACGCCGACAACCAGATCGTCATCGCCGGCAGCGATGCCGCCATGGCGGCGGTCGCGCAACGGGCAAAAACCCTGGGCGCGGCCAGCGCCAGGCGCCTGGCGGTGAGCGTGCCGTCCCACAGCACGCTGCTGGAGGCGCCTGCCGCGCAGCTCGCCGAAGCGTTCGCGGCGGTCACCCTGCGGGAGCCGCGCCTGCGTTATCTCAGCGGCACCACGGCGCGGCCCATCGCCGACCCCGAACGGCTGCGTGACGACCTGGCCTTCAACATGTGCCGCGTCGTGGACTGGCATGGCACCCTGCGCACCGCCTACGAGCGCGGCGTGCGGCTGCATATCGAACTGCCACCCGGCTCGGTACTCACCGGGCTGGCGCGGCGGGTTTTCGACCAAGGTACGCTGGCCGCCTTCGATGGCGCCCGGCTCGATACGCTGGATGCCTTGCTGCGTCGGGAGGTGGATCGAGCCCAATAGCGCTGTAAGGGATGGCCGTTGGCCGCTACCCGCCTGAACGATGAATAACTACAACTTACTTCGTTGATACGCGCCCGGCCGGCTTTTCAGGCTCGAGCGCAACCCAAGAGGACAATAACAATGATTATCTTCGGTGTGGCCTTCCTGGCCTTGTGCACCCTGACTGGCATCTTCATCGGCGAGCTGCTCGGCAAGCTGATCGGTGTGCCGGCCAATGTCGGCGGCGTCGGCATCGCCATGGTCCTGCTCATTCTCGTAGGCAGCTATCTGAAGAAGCGCGGCCTGTTCAGCATGGAGTCGGAGCAGGGCATCAGGTTCTGGAGTGCCGTCTACATTCCCATCGTCGTCGCCATGGCTGCGCAACAGAACGTCTACGGGGCCCTGAGCGGTGGCCCCATGGCCATTCTCGCTGGCATTGCAGCCGTCGTTATCGCCTTTGCGCTGGTTCCGGTGCTGGATCGGATCGGCCAGAAAAAGGCTGGCGCCGCCGCGGCCTCACCGCTGGCTACCGAGGGCTGACCTGTGTACGAATCGCTTCTCAAGGTAGTTTCCGGCTACGGCATGGTCAGTGGCTTCGCCATCATCGGCGCCACCATGTGGCTCTCCTACTGGCTCTCGGACAAGCTGACCAAGGGCCGTCTGCACGGCTCGGCGGTGGCCATCCTCATCGGCCTGCTGCTGTCCTACATCGGCGGCGTGGTCACCGGCGGTCAGAAGGGCCTGGTGGATATCGCGCTGTTCTCCGGCATCGGCCTGCTCGGCGGCGCCATGCTGCGTGACTTCGCTATCGTTGCCACCGGCTTCGGCGTCAGCGTGGAAGAACTCAAGCGGGCCGGCATGGTGGGCGTGCTGGCCCTGTTCGTCGGCGTGTTCTCCTCGTTCGTCGCGGGCGTCGGGGTGGCCATGGCGTTCGGCTACACCGATGCGGTGAGCCTGACCACCATCGGCACCGGTGCGGTGACCTATATCGTCGGCCCGGTGACCGGTGCGGCGATCGGCGCCAGCTCCGAGGTGATGGCGCTGTCCATCGCCGCCGGCCTGGTCAAGGCGATCGTGGTGATGGTCGCCACTCCTTTCGTCGCCCCCATGATCGGCCTGAACAACCCGCGCTCGGCGGTGATCTTCGGCGGCCTGATCGGTACTTCCAGCGGCGTCGCCGGCGGCCTCGCGGCAACCGATCCGAAACTGGTGCCCTACGGCTGCCTGACCGCAGCTTTCTACACCGCGCTGGGCTGCCTGCTCGGGCCATCACTGCTGTTCTTCGTGATGCGCGGGCTGCTGGGCTGATTGGCCAAGCAAGGTGGAAAAGGCTGCGCCGTTTTCCACCCTACGGAATAGAAGGTAGGGTGGAAAACTCGCGTAGCGATTTTCCACGCGGCTCTGCAATGAGCTTGCCCGGATGGCCGAGTGTCCCCTCGGCCCAACGTCGGGGTTACAGCGGTAGGTTTTTCTGGCAGGGTGTCTCCTGCGATTGCGTGAGGATTTGCCGCAGCTGGCGATCGATGCGGATCGATGTGATTGCGGGAGAGACTGCCGCATGGCAGCGCCGAAGGAGCAACCGCCCCGGAAACTCTCAGGCAAAAGGACCGCTATCACCGCTGAAACTCTGAAGAGCCGCCCGGTTTTCGTCGCCGCGCGCACCGAAGGAGCAAGCGAGCCGCGTCACGCGCTCGTGAATCTCTCAGGTCCAGAACAGAGGGGGCGCCCGCCGCGCGTTGGGCGCACGGGCTATGACCCCCTGACGTTCTGGAGCGACAACAATGAAAACGATCGCAGTCATCGGTGGCGGCATCACCGGCGTCACCACCGCCTATGCCCTGGCCAAGCGCGGCTTCTCGGTCACCCTGCTGGAAAAGCACCGCTACGCGGCGATGGAAACCTCGTTCGCCAATGGCGGCCAACTGTCGGCCTCCAACGCCGAGGTCTGGAACCACTGGTCGACCATCGTCAAAGGCCTCAAGTGGATGCTCAAGAGCGATGCGCCGCTGCTGGTCAATCCCAAGCCCAGCTGGCACAAACTCTCCTGGTTCGCCGAGTTCATCGGCTCGATTCCCCACTACCGGCAGAACACCATCGAAACCGCACGGCTGGCCATCGCCGCGCGCGAGCACCTGTTCGCCTGGGCCGAGGCCGAAGGCATCGATTTCGACCTGAAGAAGAAGGGCATCCTGCACATCTACCGCGACAAGGCCGGCTTCGAGCATGCCGGCCAGGTGTCGCGCCTGCTCGCCGAAGGCGGATTGCCGCGGCGCAGCGTGACGCCCGAGGAGATGCGCGCCATCGAGCCGACCCTGGCCGGTACCTACTACGGCGGCTACTTCACCGAGTGCGATTCCACCGGCGACATCCACAAGTTCACCCATGGCCTGGCCATGGCGATCGAGCGGCTCGGCGTGCGTTGCCTCTATGGCGTGGACGTGCAGGCGGTGGCCACTGACGGCAAGCGCGCCAGCGTGACGCTGGGTGGCGTCGCCGGCGACGAGCGCCTGGAGTTCGACGGCCTGGTGGTCTGCGCCGGTACCGCCAGCCGCGCCCTGGCGGCGCAGCTGGGCGACCGGGTGAACATCTATCCGGTCAAGGGCTACTCGATCACGGTCAACCTGACCGACGAAGTCAGCCGCGCCTCGGCACCCATCGTCAGCCTGCTCGACGACGAGACCAAGCTGGTCAGCAGTCGCCTCGGCGACGACCGCTTCCGCGTCGCCGGCACCGCCGAGTTCAACGGCTACAACCGCGACATCCGTGCCGATCGCATCCGCCCGCTGGTGGACTGGGTCAACCAGTGTTTCCCCGGCGTGAACACCCGCAGCGTAGTGCCCTGGGCCGGCCTGCGGCCGATGATGCCGAACATGATGCCGAAGGTCGGCCGCGGCAGCGCGCCCTGCGTGTTCTACAACACCGGCCACGGTCACCTGGGCTGGACGCTGAGCGCGATCACCGCGGATATGATCGGTGACGTCGTCGCGCAAAGCCTTGGACGCCCAGCTCCGGTAGCGTCCGGGCAGGCGGCGATCGCCTAGCGCGCCGGTCGTAGGGTGGAAGACGGCGAAGCCTCTTCCACCGCTGCGTTGAGTATCCACAAGGGGCAATGGTGCCATCGTATCCGGCGGCGTCGCGAAAGGCTGCGTGGATAAGCTTCGCGTTATCCACCCTACGTTTCGCCATACACAGCGGGCATAGGGTGGAAGGCGGCGAAGCCTCTTCCACCGGCTGCGGTGGCGACCATCCCGGCCCGATTGGTCCCACGCCGACACGTGGAAAACCGCTTCGCGGGTTTTCCACCCTACGCTGCTTCAGCTCGGCTTTTTCAGGCTGTACATCCGGCATTCGGCCAGCAGCGCGAGCAGGTTGGGGTCGCGCTCCTCGCCTTGAGGAACGCCGTACCGCAGCCGCGCTGGTGGATACCTCGCCCGTCGGTGGAGGTGGTACAGCCATCGGCCCAGGTCATTGGCAGGATTCCCGCGCGGGCCGTGTCTGCTACCTGAGCGGTCGGACGATGCATCGCGACGGCGAATTGAAGCCATGCTGGATCAGGGTGGGCCCGGGCTGGTGGTCAATCACGTTGCCACCAGCTACCTGGGCGTGTTCGGCGGTGTGATGGCGATTCTTGCCGTTGCGGTTCTCCCCATCACCTCCGGCGACACGGCCTTCCGTTCATTGGCCTGATGCTCAAGAACCACAAGCGTACTGCAGAGGCTGTATGAAACCTCGGCCAGATTTGCGAACCGCGCAGTTTTGGTCCAAAAAAGCGGGCTTCCGAGGAAGCCCGCCAAATCAGCCTAGGACCAACAACATCTAACGCTAGATGGCTTCACCCATGACATAGTCAGGCAGGACGGTAGCGATCTGTGGAAACAGGCACAGCACGATTATCGCCAGCACCATGACCAGCGCGTAGGGGAGCGCGCCCCAGAGGATTTCCCGCGTCGGCACCTGCGGTGCGATCCCGTTGATGACGAACAGGTTCAGGCCCAGCGGCGGGGTGATCAGGCCGATCTCCATGTTGATGGTCAGCACCACCGCGAACCAGTAGGGATCGAAGCCGGCCTGCACGACGATGGGGAAGAGCAACGGCGCGGACATCACGATGACTGCCACCGGCGGCAGGAACATCCCGGCCACCAAGAGGAACACGTTGATCACGCCCATCAGCACCCAGCGGTTGACCTCCAGGCTGGCGATCGCCTCGGCCAGCGACTGGGTGATGTACAGCGAGGACAGCGCGAAGGCGAACAGTTCGGCGGACGCCAGGATCATCATGATCATCACGCTTTCACGCATACCGGAGCCGAAGATGTTGCGAAACGTGCCCATTTTGAATAGCCGATAGGCCAGCACCACCACCACCAGTGTGAGCATGGCGCCCGCACCTGCTGCTTCGGAAGGTGTGGCCACGCCACCATAGAGCACGTAGAGCACGCCCAGGATGATCAGCATCAGCGGTAGTATCCGAGGCAGCGCCGCCAGCTTGTCGCGCAAGCTGTAATACACGCCTTCGGCGCCGAAGCGGAAGCCCTTGCGGCGGGCATCGAGCATCGCCCAGGCCATGAACATGGCGGTCAGCATCAGGCCGGGCAGCACGCCAGCGAGGAAAAGCCGGCCGATGGACGTTTCCGTAGCGATGCCGTAGATGATCATCGTGACCGACGGTGGCAGCAGGATGCCGAGCGTGCCGCCCGCGGCGATCGAGCCGGTCGCCACCGAAGTAGGGTAGCCGCGGTTGATCATTTCCGGGACGCCCAGCTTGCCGATCGCCGCGCAGGTCGCCGGGCTCGAGCCGGTCATGCCGGAAAATACTGCGCAGGCGCCAATATTCGACAGCACCAGGCCGCCTGGAACTTTGTACATCCAGCGGTCCAGCGCGCGGTACAGGTCGGCCCCGGCGGGTGTGCCTGCAACGATGGCGCCCATCAGCACGAACATCGGAATGGAGACGAAGGCCAGGTTGCCGATGCCGGCGAACATGGTTTCAGCCACCACGCCGATGACTTCCGGGCCCATTGCCATGAACAGGCCACCCATGGCCGCGAGGCCAAGGGCGAAGGCGATCGGCATGCCGGTGGCGAGGAACAGGAGCAAGGCACAGATCAGAAGCGCACCGGCAAGGGTCGGAGTCATGGTGCTTCTCCCAGATTTTGATGGCTGTGCAGGGTGGTTTCGTCCTTCTCCGTCGCAGCGTTTTGCTGCTGCGGGGTGGCTAGCTCGGGGCAAATCAGTTTCATCAGCTCCACCACGTATTGCAGGCACAGCAGGCCGAAGCCCACCAGCATCGGCGTTGCGGGAATCCACAGCGGAATGGCGGCGATGGTCGGGGTGGTCCAGCCACCCTCCCAGGCCTCGTGGACATAGATGCCGCTAGCCACGCTCATCAGCAGGCAGAACGTCAGGCCCAGTACCGCACCGAGACACTGCATGCGGCGCCGGTTGGGTGGCGACAGCATCAGCTCTATTACATCGACGCCGACGTGACCTTTCTTCATCAGCACGTAGGGCGCGCCAATGAATATCGCCGCGGTGGCTGCGAATACCACGACCTCGGTCTGCCAGATGGTGGGAGCTCTGAACAGATAACGCATGAGAATCATCTGGCACATCACGACCATGGCGATGATCAACAGGAAAACAGCGCTGACACCACCAAGGCGCGACAGGGCTTCGATGGAGCGAATAAAACGTCTGGACATAGGGACTCCTTGTGAGCCCGCGCTGTGTAGCAGAACCCGGGGCGCGAGCTCGAACGCAGTGAAAGGCCGCTGAGGAAGCGGCCGTGATGGGCATCACTGCACGGCGAGTGCCTTGTCCAGAAGCTCTTTGCCGCCTTTGACCTTCTCGGCGAAGTACTGGTAGGAAGACTCGCGGGCCACCTGCATCCAGGCGTCGTGTTCTTCCTTGCTCAGGCTTACGACTTGCACGCCGGCCTTGGCGAAGGTTTCGTTCATGCGCTGTTCGCCCTTGGGGCCTTCCTCGGCGAAGTAGGCCTCGGCCTTCTTGGCTGCGGCCAGCATCGCTTCCTGCTGTTCCGGAGTAAGACGTTCGAAGCTGCGCTTGGAGATCAGCACGGGTTCATACATGAACCACAGGGCGTTGTCGCCCGGTGCGGTCAGGCATTTCACCTGTTCATACAGGCGGTACGAGACGAAGCTGTCATTCGAGGTGTTGGCGGCGTCCAGCACGCCGGTCTGCATGCCCGTGTAGATTTCCGAGGACGGCATCGACGATATCGAGGCACCGGCGGCAGCGAGCATGTTTTCGAAAGCTGGCCCGGCGGCGCGGATCACCTGCCCCTTGATGGTATCGGGCGAGGTGATGCAGCGTTCCTTGGAGGCGAATCCGCCAGCCAGCCAGGCGTTGGCGAGAATGATCGCACCGTTCTTCTCGGCCAGCGCGTGTATTTCTTTGATGAAGTCGGACTGGTTCAGGCGTTGGGCATGTTCATAGTTCTTGACCAATCCGGGCATCAGGGTGGCAGAGAACTGGGGCACGCGGCCGGACGCATAATCCAGCGGCAGGGCCGTCATGTCGAGCTGACCGCGAGTCATGGCGCCCCATTGCTCGTTGGCCTTGTATAAGGACGACGCAGGGTAGATCTGGATTTTGAGGCCAACATCGGCGGCGGCGACTTCGCGAGCGATGATCTGCACCATTTCATCGCGGGGGTCGCCCTGGTTACCAGGGAACTGGTGGGAGGCGCGCAGGACGGTTTCGGCGAAACTGGGGATGCTGGCAACCAGCAATGCAGCCGCAACCGAGGAACGGAGTAGGGCTTTCATCGAATTCTCCTAGATTGACACTTCAGAACCGCGCCAGGCGGTTCATAGTTATTTTTATTACGTCACAGGAATTTCTTCTTGTTGTCCGAGCTTCCATGCTCGGTCAAAGTGCAGGCTAGCGTGCGCGGGGGGGCGGATCAATTAAGATGCCCCTAGCATCGTTACGGAAAGGTTAATGATTTTCCGGTGGCCCCGATACACGATGCGATTTGGGCCGATACATACGGCATTCCGCGACAAGCGCAAGCAGATTGGGATCGTGCTCCTTGGCTTTCAGGAATACCACGCCGATCTGCTGTTGCAGGCGGTATCTGGCCTGCAGAGGAATCAGGCGGATGCGGTTTTCGTACACCGCCGCGACGCGTCCGGGCAGCAGAGCGTAGCCTACGCCGGAGCTGACCATGCTGAGCAGAGTGAAAATGTCATTGACCTGCATGCCCACATTCGGCTCGAAGCCTGCCTGGCTGAACACCCGAGCACTGTCGCGATGGGTGGCAAAACCCTGAGTTAAGGTGATGAAGGTGGCATCGCGAAGGTCGGCCAGATCCACCTCTGCCTGATCGGCAAAAGGCGAATCGGTGGGTACTGCTAGGAAGATGTCATCGGCGAAGAGCAGCAATTGCTCGCAGTCCGAGTTTATGAGGCTGTCGTCGAGGGAGATCAGGATCGCGTCCAGCTCCATGTTCTTCAGCTTGTAGAGCAGGTCGAC
>NZ_JADDIX010000086.1:37548-53969 GCF_015070855.1 Pseudomonas lopnurensis | reverse complement strand
GTAACCGCTCCATAAACCCCGTCTTTTACTGACGAGCCTGGCCAGTCAGGATGAAGGCGTTGTCGAGCAGTTCCACGGCAGCAGCGTCTCGTAGTCTTCGACACTGCTTGCGGTCGGCAGGCGCTCAAGGATGTGGCGCAGCCAGGCATAGGGTTCCTGGCCGTTGGCCTTGGCGGTTTCGATCAGGCTGTAGACCTGCGCGCTGGCCGTGGCTCCCCTGGGCGTGTCGCTGAACAGCCAGTTCTTGCGCCCGATGACGAACGGGCGGATGGCATTCTCGGCGCGGTTGTTGTCGATCGGCAGGTGACCCGCTTCGATGTAACGCACCAGCCGGTTCCAGTTGCTGGCCAGGTAGTTCACCGCCTTGCCCAGGGCCGTCTGACCGGCGATGTGCGGCTGGGTCTTGTCCAGCCAGACTTTGAGCTGGGCCAGGATCGGCTGGCTGCGTTGCTGGCGAGCTTCATGGCGTTCGGCATCGCTGCTGGCCTTGAGCTCGCGCTCGATACCGTAGAGTTTGCCGATCAGGTTCAGCGCCATGTCAGCGCGACCGGTCTTGCCCTTGGGTTGGACTTTCTGTGCCTCGACGAACTTGCGCCGGGCATGCGCCCAGCAGCCCATACGTTCGATGCCGTCTTGCAGGGCCACGGCGTTGTAGCCGGCGTAGTCGTCGGTCATCAGGTAGCCGCGGTAGCCATCGAGCAGGCGCAGCGGTACGTCCTGCGCGCGGCTGGTGCTGTAGTCGAAAAGGGTCACCGGTTTGCCCGGTGGGCCACCGCTTTGCACCCACATCCAGGACTGGGCCGTGGGATCGCGCCCCGGCTCGTGCAGCACCTGCAGCCGGGTTTCGTCGCAGTGCAACACGGGGTAGTCGAGCAGCGTGTCGCGCATGAGGTTGAGCAGCGGTTGCAGGTGCTCAGCGCATTGGATCACCCAGCGCGCCAGGGTCTGGCGCGGTACGTCGACACCGTGGCGGCTGAGCATCTTCTCGAAGCGATACAGCGGTATGCCGTCGGCGTACTTGGCGGTCAGCAGCATCGCCAGCACGCTGGGGCTCGCCAGGCTCTTTTCGATCAACTGGGCCGGTTTGTCAGCGGTGACCGGGGCTGCTTCGCAGGCCTTACAGGCGTAGGTCTTGCGGATGTGACGGATCACCCGCACCTGCATCGGGATGATTTCCAGCTGCTCGCTGGTCTCTTCGCCGATGACCCGCTTGCGGCAACCGCATTCACAGGTCAGTTCATGCTCGGGCAGCTCGTGGATGATCTCGACGCGTGGCAGATTCGCCGGCAACGACTTGCGCCTGCCACGGCGCTTGGCCGGGGCGACGGTTTCTTCCTCGGTTTCTTCGGCAGCCGCTTCAGGCGCTGCTTCGACCAGTTCCTCGGCCTCGTTGAACATCGCCAGCTGCGGGGAGTCGTCGTCTTCGGGGCTGCGCTCGGACTTTGGCGAAAACAGCTTGCGCCGCAGCAGGGCGACCTGCTCCTGAAGTTGTGCAATGCGAGCATCTTTTGCCGCCGCCTGCTCATTGGCCAGCAGCAGTAACTGCTTGAGCAGGATAGGGTCGTCAGGGGGACTTTCGGGCACGGCAATCATGGCCGTGGATTATACCGGCTCAGGCCACGAAACGTGGCGTCAGTACCTGGTGCGGGCGGTTGCGCCAGAGGTCGATGCCGTCTAGCAGCCAGTTCAATTCATCGACCGTCAGCTCGATGGCCTCGTCCCCGGCCTCGGGCTTGGTCTTGAAGCGCTCGGCCTCCAGGCGCTTGAGCCACAGGCAGAAGCCGTTGCGCTCCCAGTAAAGGATCTTCACCTGGCTGCGGGTGCGGTTGAGAAACACGAACAGCACCGGGTTGAACACCTCTACCTTGATATCCAACTCGACCAGGGCAGCCAGACCGTTGATGGATTTACGGAAGTCGACGGGCTTGGGGTAGAGGTAGACCTTTTGTACCTTGGCGTCGGGACGCATCATGGCGATGGGCTCCAGTGGGAAACGGGAGCACAAGCATTCCCAACGCCAGGGATCATTTGTAGGTGGGGTTTATGGAGCGCTTACGTAGCTCCGTCCGGGTGGGCGGCGAGAAAGCGCAGGATGGGCTCGATGAACTGGTCGTAGGTCGGCACGGACATGATTCGTTCTCTTCTGATGAAAAGGCTTAGCTCAGCGTAGCGGTGCGGCGACCACGCCTAGCCTTGGGCGCTGCGGCGCGCTGGGCCTTGATGCGTTCCAGCAGCACGCTGGCCGGTTCGTCGTTCGGGTCCTGCGGCACCAGTTCGCCGCGGAAGGCTTTGGCGAGGATGCTCTGGGTCAGGCGGTCGATATGTGCCTGGGCGGCCTTGACGCGGGCTTCGAGTTGGTCGGCGAAGGCGAAGAGCTGTTCGACGCGGCGGACGATTTCGGTTTGTTCTTCAGCGGGGGGGAGTGGAATTTGTAGCGCTCTTACGTCCCCTATGTTGATGCCACGAACGGCTACCCCACGAGTGGCATTTCTCATACGCCGTTGCGTTGAGTCAGACAGCAACGTCCAGTAAACGAAGTCGGTAGAAACTAGCGAAGAAATTGACAGGCGTGCTGTATCTTGGGTGATGTTAGCTCCTTCAAGCACTCGGGGAATCTTTATCAGCCGCCCAACACTGCCTCGAATGGATAGGAGAAGATCGCCTGTAATCAGCCGTGCTCGTTTGTATTGAAGATCGATCTCGGGGCTGGTTTTTTTGATGCTGGCCAGATTTAGTTTGTTGCCTGGAAAATCAGCCACACGAATATATGGCACACCCTCTTCCAACTCTGGCCCCGGCTTCAGAATTCCGTAAGTGATCGGGCGGCCAGGAGCACAGACGTCTCGCAGCTCTGCAATGTCCCATTGCTCAGGCAATTCGCTGTGGCAAAGATCGTGCGCCTCTTCTGTAGGATCGGAGGCATTCCCGCGAGCATGCCCTCCCTCCGCTGTATGTGCAGCTTTAAGCCTTCTGTGGAGCTCAAATGCGCCACTGAGAGACGTATTGACTACGCGCCACTCCTCCGTCAATCGCCCGGAAACGGCGGCGGCGAGGACGGACTGGCGGAAGCGCTTGAGCAGCGCGGGGATGCCGTCGATGCGGGCTTTCAGGGTATCGACCTGGGCCAGCAGTTCGTCGAGCTTGGCGGCGATGCGGGTTTGTTCGGCGAGCGGCGGCAGCGGGATAGGAATTATCCGCATGTTCGCCTGTGTAAGCTTCAGCCGAGTTCCACCATTGACATAGCCTTGGTAGTCGAACTGGTTCAAATAATAAAAAACGAATTTGTTGAGGGCTACCCCATCGAGTCCACGCAGGACGTGTGCATGGTTGTTGACCCACGTCTTGCCACACAGCATGTATGCCTTTTGCTTGAACGGATCAAGGAATGGAACACCATCTTCGCCTAGGGCGACGAGTTCCTCATCGAAAAGGAAGTCATCAATAACTCCTACTTGTCCGGTTGCGCCGTAATAGGGATACAGTTGCTCGGCTGATTTTCCCTCTATTCGAGATTGGCGCTCTACGTTATTTACTGGCACACGAAGCGAGTCGAGCACCTCAACGCAATTTTCAAGCCGGCACTCTTGCCAGCCTTGGGGAATGGCAGCACTCACTGTTGAGTCTCCCCAACTTGCAACCCCATCACCTCCGCCATCAACTGCTTCTGCGCTACCACTTCATCCCCCGCACCTAACGCCTGCATCAGCGCTTCCAGCTCATGCAGCGCCTCGGTCAGTTCGGCCATGGCTTCGCCGGCCAGCACTTCCGGAGCGGGGAGGTCGGCTGCGTCGAGGCTGCTTTCATCCTTTAGCCAGCTGATATCCAGCGAGTCGCCGCGTTCGCGGATCTGTTCGCGAGTAAAGCAGCGGAAGCGGCTGGTTTCGCCGAGGCCCTCGACGTTTTCGGCGCGAGGGCTGTTGCCGTTCGGCTCGATGCCATAGGCGTCCTCGAACGGCTTGAGGTGGGTGGGGCCGAAGGGGGTGCGTTTGCCGAAGCTGGGCATGTTGCTGCGCAGGTCATAGATCCACACGCGCCTGGTGCAGCCTTCTTCCTGGCGCGGGTTTTCGGCGTTGCCCTTCTGGAAGAACAGCACGTTGGTCTTCACGCCCTGGGCGTAGAAGATGCCGGTGGGCAGGCGCAGGATGGTGTGCAGGTTGCACTTGTCCATCAGGTCGCGGCGTACCTCGGTACCGACGCCGGCTTCGAACAGGACGTTGTCCGGCAGCACCACAGCGGCACGCCCGCCGGGCTTGAGGCCGCGGTAGATGTGCTGGAGGAAGGCCAGCTGCTTGTTGCCGGTGCGGTAGGTGAGGTCGTCGCGGGTCGGCCCGCCGCCACCCTTGGCGGTGCCGAATGGCGGGTTGGAGAGAATCACGTCGACCTTGGGCAGGCTGGCGCCGGCCTGGCCGAGGGCATTACCCAAATGCACCACGCCTTCTGCGTCACCTTCCATGCCGTGCAGCAGGCAGTTCATCAGCGCCAGGCGGCGGGTGCCAGACACCAGCTCGACGCCGACATAAGCGTCGGTGCGCTGGAAGCGGCGGGCCTTGTCGTCGAGGTCGTAGAGGTCGTCGGTATGCTGCTTGATGTAGGCATCGGCGGCGATCAGAAAGCCCGCGGTGCCGGCAGCCGGGTCCTGGATGGTCTCGCCCGGCTGCGGCTTGATGCAGCGGATGATGCTGTCGATCAGCGGGCGAGGGGTGAAGTACTGGCCGGCGCCGGACTTGGTCTCGCTGGCGTTCTTCTCCAGCAGGCCCTCGTAGAGATCACCCAGGCCGTCTTCGCGGGCGCTGAACCAGTCGATGCCGTCGAGGCTCTTGATCAACTGCTCGAGGTGGCGTGGCTCCTTGAGGCGCGTCTGGGCATCGGCATAGATGGCGGCGATCAGCGGGTCCGGGTTCTTGCCCAGGTCCAGCAGCATCTGCCGGTAATGGTCGAGCAGGTTGAGCCCGGACTTTCCGGCCAGGTCCGGCCAGCGCGCGCCCTCGGGCAGCTTGTGGCCGAAGCTGTCGTTGTTCTGCACCTGCTCGTATTCCATCTTGATGAACAGCAGCAGGACCAGTTCGGTGACGTAGTCGCTGTAGTTGATGCCGTCGTCACGCAGGACGTCGCAGAGGTTCCAGAGTTTCTGGACGATGTCGGAGTTGGTCATGGTGTACTCGCTAAAACAGTATTTAAGTAGCCGGCGTCAGTGAGGCGCCTGCCAGAAGGGATCGTCTTGCCAGTGCGGCGGAAAGCCCATAGCGCGCAGGTCGACCTCGGGGAACTCAGCCAGCAACTCATGCAGGCGCTTGTCCCAACTGGTGTGTGGGCTGGTCTGGCGCATCATGTGGTTGAGGATGGATAGCACCGGGTACATGCGCTTGTGCGTACCTGTTTTCAGGTGCTCGGGCCAAGCGAACCCAGGCTTTTCTGGCAGCTTGGGTCGAATACCCAATTCTCGATTCCATAGGCGAGCGTGGTGGGCGCAGATGTTTCGGATGGTGGTCAGCGTGTGCAACCACGACTCCATCAGCGGTGCTACCAAATTCAGGCGCCGTGCAATGGCTTTGCGATCAGAGTCGTGTGCAAGACCGGCATAGAGATGAGATAGGTCCCCGAGTGTCAGCTCTTCCACCATTGCCCAGCCAGGCATCAACTCCGGCTCTCTATAGGTCAGCGGATAGTGGCGGGCATAGCTTTCGTGGGCGCGTTGCCGCTTTAAGTGGCTTTTGCGCTCGTCGTTGGAGAGCCGGTCTATGTTTTCGCATTCGCGCTCATAATCGCGCAAAGCGCGCTCCTGCTTTTCACGCACGGTATTAAGCAGGCGCTGATGGTCATACTTGTGCTTAAAAACCCGAGCGTTCAAATACCAGTGAACACCTCGGCTAGGGCCCATGTGGTTACTAATGACCGCTCGGGCGGCGACTTCCACACGCTCGACAGCGTCCATCGTTAACAGGCGTAGGCGCCGGTCAAAATCGTAGAGACGAGTCAGGCTGCGAAAGCCTGCACCGGTACGGAAGCCATGCTGTGGATCGTCGACGACTTGAAAAGGCCGCATGTACGGCGTCAAGCGGAAGAAGCTGACCGCCTCCAGGAAGTGCCGGGCGCGCGCTTCGTCCTGGATCTGCAGGCCGCGTGCATTGAGCAGGGCGATCTGCTCGCCAATGTCGATAGCGGGTTTGTCGAAGGTTCTCATGCGACAAAACCTGCGGGCATAAAAAACCCGCTCAATTTGTGCGTAACTGCCGAGGCAGCCATAGGCATGGCGGGTGTATTGCGCGCAAGCCTATTCACTAAGGTCGGTTTTTGCAAGAGCCAGGGTTTGAAAGCGAGTACCGGTTTCAACTTGCTTGGGTCCATAGCTGACTGTTGATCTCTTCCAGAACCACCGCGAGATGCCCGCCGAGCATCTTGTCCAGCCGGGTGCTGCCGCCGTCATTCCTGAAGGCTTCGCCAATTTGCTTTTCGTCGATCACCACTTCGTGGACCAGCTGCTTGGCCAGGCGCTCCAGCCACTTGCGCTGGACCGGCGTCCAGGGCTGCAAGTCGTAGATACGCTGCATGGCGTTGGCCACGCGCTGCTCGAACGGCAGCAGGGCTTCGCCGAGGGCGGCGCGGCGGATGAAGCCGACGATGCTGGCGGCGATTTCCTGGTTGGTCTGGTTGCGCCAGGCGCTTTGCAGGTTCACTTCGCTGTACCCATGTCCGTCGAGCAGCAGGCGCACTTCGCGCAGTTGTTCGCGGGTCAGGTCTTGGGGGCGGTTGACCACCACGCCGAGGGCCACTGACTGGTTGAGCTGGTTCCGGATGAAATCGTTGAAGCTTTCCAGATAGTCCGCGGGCTTCTGATTGGCGCCGTAGTTCTGCTCGCGGACCATCAGCTGGTCCGCGTGGGTGGAGATCACCGGGTAATTTTCCGAGCCGAGCAGGGCATTGACCGTAGCGAGCTGCTCAAGCAGCTGGCTGTGCTGGCGAACGAACTGCGCGGCCTGCTGCGGTCCGAGCCCATGCAGGTGCTGGTGCAGTTTGTCCGGCGCGACGCCCCAGGCCTCTTCCAGTTCGGCCAGCTTGTTCTTGAGGGTCGGCTTGCTCTCGGCCTTGTGGCTGGCCTTGCGCAGGATGCGCATCACCCGCTGGCTGAGCTGGTCGAGCACATCGTGGGCGTGGCTGGTGTCGGCCTGGCTTCCGGGGGCGTCGAGGCTGGCCGGGTTGGTCAGCTCGCTGACCAGCTGTTCGAGGCTGATGCTCGGGTCCTTCACCAGCGGCTTCATGGTGTCCACGGGTTCGAGGCTGGCGTACAGATCGACCGGGTCGTAGATCCGGAACACGGTCTTGCCGATTTCGTCGCAGCGGCGCGTGGCGCGGCCCTTCATCTGTTCGTAGAGGATGCGCGAGCGCACCCGGCGCATGAACACCAGATGGCAGATGCGTGGCACGTCGATGCCGGTGGTGAGCAGGTCGACGGTGATGGCGATACTCGGGTAGCGCTCGTTCTTGTACCGGCGGATCAACTGCTCGACCTTGTCGCTCTGTCCGGTGATGACCTGCACGGCGGCCTGGTTGTAGTCCTCGCCATGGACTTCCTTGAACGCTTCGTCGAGCAGGTTCTTCACGCGCTCGGCATGGGCCTGGTTGACGCAGAAGATCATCGCCTTCTCGTCGCCTGACGGGTCCAGCTCCTGGGCCAGCTGCTCGCAGATCACCTTGTCGAAACCGGGTGTGATCACGCGGCGGTTGAAGGATTCGATCTCGAAGTCGAGCTCATCCTCCAGCTCGGCTACATCGACCTCTCCAGTACTGGTATCAATGATGCTGACGCTCTCGCCTTTGGCGAAGTGAATGCCATTCTGGCTGAGCAATGTCTGGTAGCGGATCGGCGGTTCGTGATCGATCAGCCAGTCGTCGGCCACGGCCTCGCGGTAGCTGTAGGTGAACAGCGGGGCGCCGAAGACTTCGCTGGTGTGCTTGGCCGGCGTCGCGGTAAGGCCGATGCGGCAGGCGTCGAAGTAATCGAGCACGCGGCGGTACTGCGAGAGGTACTGGCTGAAGTCGCGCACCGCCAGCTCGCCTTCGGTCATTTCCTGGTCGAGGGTGTAACCACGGTGGGCTTCGTCGACGATGATGCAGTCGAAGGCATCGATCGGCGGCGGATTGTCCGACTGGAAGATGCGCCGGACCATGGCCTGCACGGTGGCGACCTGGACGCGTGTTTCGGCCTCGGCGGCCATGTCGCCCAGTTCCTTGATGTCGTAGATCTGCGCCAGGGTGTGGTTCTGCTCCAGGGTCGCCTCGTTGAAGGCCTCGATGGCCTGCTGGCCAAGGGCGCTGCGGTCGACCAGAAAGAGGATGCGCCGGAAGCGTTCGGCCTTCAGCAGGCGGTACATCAGGCCGATGATGGTGCGCGTCTTGCCGGTGCCGGTGGCCATGGCCAGCAGGCACTGGCGGCGGTTGGTAGCCAGCGCCTGCTCGACGGCACGGATGGCGTTCTCCTGATAGTCACGCAGCTTGAGATAGGCGAAGCCTTCCTGCTGGAGCTTCGCCTCGGCCTCCTCGCGGCTGCGTTTGAGCAGGTCGAGCAGGCCGTCCGGAGTGTGGAAATCCTGTAATGGACGGCGCAGGTTGGCCGGCCTGCGCAGGTCACGGAACCAGATGCCGGACTGCTCGGCGAGCTGCTTGATGAAAGGCCGGCCATTGCAGGCGAAGGCGAACGGGACCTGGAAATGGCCACCCTGGCCGTCTGTCCAGCCGACATCTTGCCCGGCCGGCAGCAGGTCATCGGTGATGATCAGCTGGCGTGCATAGCGCTCTGCCTGGGGTATGCGGTCGGCAATGTTGATGCGTTTGCGCTTGGCCTCGACGATGGCGATCGGGGTGAGGCCGGCGAACAGTACGTAATCGGCGTTTTCTTTCGGCTTGCTGGTCGGCCATTCGACGATGGCTTTGTTCTTGCCCTTTTCCGGGCGCGCGCCCTTGCTCCAGGTGAGGTCGAGCGAGTCGGCTTGCCAGCCGGCGTCGTTGAGCTGCTGGTCGATGAGGATGCGGGTCAGGTCTTCGTTGAGGTCGAACTGGCTGCTGGCCTGCTGGGTCTTGCGTGCGACCTGCTGGGCGGCCTGTGGCTGGCTCTCCAGCTGTTTGTGCAGCGCCTGCAGGCGCGCCTCGAACTCGGTGCGGGTCCTGGCCAGCGCTGCCTCGTGCTCCAGGGCGATCTGCTCGTAGGTGCGGGCTTCCTCGTCCATCTGCTCGGCGAGGGTGGCGTACTCGTTCTTCTCCCGTGCCAGCAGATCGGCGAGCAGGTGGTTGTTTTCCAACTGCAGGCGGCTGTCGCCCAGCTCCGTACGCAACTTTTCGATCTGCGCCTGCAGTTCGCGCAGCGGAGCACTAGGGTCGGCCGGGGTGACAAAGGGACCAGGCTTGAAGGCGCTGCCGGCCTTGCTAAACGACTGGTGATACCAGATGGCCAAAGCTCGGGCGACCTTCAGCCCATCCAGCGCCTCGCGATGCTGGGTACGGAATTCGTGGGTGGCCTTGTTGCCTTCGATGCGCAGCGTATGGAGCAGGTTGCGGATGTTGCCGTCGAGCTGGATTTCGCGGCTGAGGCGGAAAAGCAAATCGGACTGGGAGGTGGTGGCGTCGAACTCGATACCGGCGCGCACGGCCAGGTCCTGCGCCAGCGCCTCGCCCAGCTGACGCAGCTTGATCAGCGTGGTGTTGGGATCGCTGGCGAACACGCGCTCTGCAGTACTGGCGAGCTGGAAGAAGACCGGATCGTGTTCTTTGAGAAAGGCGAAGTTACTGCTTTCGGCCATGTTCCATCCCTTGAAATCGTCCCCGGCCATTCGGGATCGGCGATGCTGCAGGAGGATGATGCCAGACGTAGCGCGCTGGGGGTACTCGGAGACAGTGAGTGCACGACTGCAGTTCCGCGAAGGAGCGAGGTGCTTCGAAAAGGCTGGTTCGCTCTGAAACTGCGCCACCCGATTCAGTCCGCACCAGAAAGAAAAAGGCTATGTCCCTATTACGTGTTGCAGGGACTTGTGGGAAGTGCTTGCCCCGCATTTTGTGCAACGGCCTGTTCAGGCGATCGGGCGCATGCCAGTAGGTTGGTGCTGAGCGTAGCGAAGCCCAACAGGCAAGGGCACGAACGTGTTGGGCTTCGTCGCTTCGCTCCTCAGGCTACGCGCTCCGACCCAACGGCGTACGGCGCTCATGCAACACGTAAGTGGGACATAACCAAGAAAAAAGGCCCGCATTTCTGCGAGCCTTTAAATGATGGTGCCGGCACCAGGAGTCGAACCCGGGACCTACTGATTACAAGTCAGTTGCTCTACCAGCTGAGCTATACCGGCTTTTGAGGGTCGCCATTATATCCATTGCGCGCTGCGAGTAAACCGTTGGCTGGCGGCGACTTGCGGTTGGTTATTGAGGTCGCTTCACATTTTTCGTGGTGTCATTCGCGTTCGGCGAGCAGCAGCAGGTTTCGCGGGGTCAGTTCGCTGGGGCAAAAGGTGCCGAGGCGGACCCGGTAACCTTGCTCTTCCAGCAGCAAGGCTCGGTCGAGCAGTAGCCAGAGCTCAAGCGGGCGACGGAACAGCCCGCGCACCAGCTCCAGGTTGCGCACTTCGGCCAGGTGGTGCCAGCCGCTGCGCTCCAGGGCCCGCCAGTCTTCGTTACCCGGCGCAGGCAGTTGCTTGAGTGCGGCCAGATCGCGGCAGTAGTCGGCGAAGTCCTTCTTCAGCCAGGCGCTGGGTAGCGAGGGTGTCGGAAGGTAGTCGTCCCGCTGGCGCAAGCGGCGCTGCAGCGTATCGAAGCCCAGTCTCCAGGCCATGGACTGGTCGCGATTGCGTCGTTCGCGGGCGCCGGCGGTGACGGTTTCACTCAGCGGCAGGGCGAGGTCGTCTCGCGAGAGCGTCAGCGACGACGCCCGGGCCGCGCCCGACAGCGGCTTGTAGAGGTCGTCCCGGGTGCGGTTGTAGCAGCAGGGCGCGACGGCGAGCTGGCGACAGCCGTTGGCGATGGCCAGTTGCAACAGGCGTACATGCAGGTCGCCGCAGGCATGCAGTGCGACCGGTGTGTGCACGGCCTGCAGCTGATCGGCGGCATCGCTGGCCAGTACGTCCTGGCAACGATGGCTCGCCTGGATGCCGAGCCGCTCGCTCAGCCTTGCGCCTGCTTCGACCAGCGTTTCGTCCCACTCCAGGCAGGTCAGCGCGCTTCCGTCTCTCACCAGGTGTCGGCCGAGGTGGCCCTTGCCGGCGCACCAATCGAGCCAATGCCGAGGGTTTTCGCGGAATCGCAGGCGGGCGCCGAACGCCTGAATCTGCAGCGACTTGCGCCCCGGTACGTCGATGCTCTGCCGGTGGTCGGCCAGTGGCTGGCTGCCAGCGGGTAGCTCCTCGATCCGGGCCAGCTGGCTGGCGTGTGCCGCCAGTTGTGGGAAGGGGGCGGGCGCGGCGAGGTCGGTCGGTCGGTTATGCGCGGCTTCGGCATCGGCCGACGAACGAGCCCGGAGCCAGGCGGCGAGTTCCGGATGGTCGTTTTCCCAGGGCAGTGGTCGTGTCACGAACGGGCGCGGTCGCCAGAGCGACTGGTGCTCGATAAGAAAGCGATCCAGTGCATGGAAGCGTTCGAGCAGGAGCGGAGATTCGGTCATCAGCAAGCCGGGCTCTCGGACGGGCGCCGATTGTAGCGGGGATGTGGGGCCATGAAGCACAACGCCCGTCGAAGGACGGGTGTTGTGCTTGCAGCCAGGTTACTTGCCGTAAACCTGTTCCGGCAGCCAGGTGACGAGCCCCGGCCACATGTAGGCCACTACCAGCATGCCGATCTGGATGGCGATGAACGGCAGTACGCCCTTGTACATCACGCTGGTCGGTACGCTGCGTGGCGTCACGCCGCGCAGGTAGAACAGCGAGAAGCCGAACGGTGGCGTGAGGAACGAGGTCTGCAGGTTGATGGCGAACATCACGCCGAGCCAGACCGGGTCCAGGCCCATGGCCAGCAGGATCGGGCCGACGATCGGGACCACCACGAAGATGATTTCGATGAAGTCGAGGATGAAGCCCAGCAGGAAGATCACCAGCATCACCACCAGGAAGGCGCCGAGCACGCCGCCAGGCAGCGAGTGCAGGGCATCTTCGATCAGCGCTTCACCGCCGAAGCCACGGAATACCAGGGAGAACAGCGAAGCACCGATGAGGATGAGAAAGACCATCGAGGTGATTTCGGTGGTGCCGAACGCCACCTGCTTCAGCTGGCTGAAGTTCAACTGCCCCTTGGCGATCGACAGCAGCGTGGCGCCCAGCGCGCCGATCGCGGCGGCCTCGGTCGGCGTGGCATAGCCCGCCAGAATCGAGCCGAGCACGGCCGTGATCAGCAGCAAGGGCGGCAGCAGCGCACCGAACAGCTTGCCCCATTCGATCGGCCCGAGCTCTTCCTGCGGCAGCGCCGGCAGTTTTTTCGGCTGGAAGATGGCGACGGCGATCAGGTAGAGGATGTACATGCCGACCAGTACCAGACCGGGAATCAGCGCGCCGACGAACAGGTCGCCGACCGAGACGGTCTTCGGCGAGAAAATGCCCATCTTCAGCTGCGCCTGCTGGAAGGCGCTGGACATCACATCACCGAGCAGGACCAGGATGATCGACGGCGGGATGATCTGCCCGAGGGTGCCGGTGGCGGCCAGGGTGCCGGTGGCGATGGCCGGGTCGTAGCCGCGGCGCAGCATCGTCGGCAGCGCCAGCAGGCCCATGGTGACCACGGTGGCGCCGACGATGCCGGTGCTGGCGGCGAGCAGGGCGCCAACCACGCAGACCGAGATCGCCAGGCCACCGCGCATGGTGCCGAACAGGCGCGACATGGATTCCAACAGATCTTCGGCGACGCGGGATTTCTCCAGCATCACGCCCATGAAGACGAACAGCGGCACGGCCAGCATCGTCTGGTTGTTCATGATGCCGAAGATGCGGTTCGGCAACGCGTGCAGGTAGCCCGCGTCGAAGGAGCCGGTGACCACGCCGATGCCGGCGAACAGCAGCGCCATGCCGCCCAGCGTGAATGCCACCGGGTAGCCCGACATCAGGGCGAAACAGATGCTGACGAACAGCAGGATGGCCATCACCTCACCCATGGTTCACCTCCTGCTCCAGGGGCAGGCGGCCGGTCAGGCGATAGCCCGCCTTGACCAGATCCGACAGGCCCTGCAAGGCGAGGCTGCCTACCAGCATCAGAATGATGCTCTTCTGCAAGTAGACGAATTTCAGCCCGCCCGACTCGTTGGAGCCTTCATGCGTTGCCCAGGAGCTGGTCACGTAGTCCCAGCTGTTCCAGCCGAGGAACAGGCATACCGGCAACAGGAACAGCAGATGGCCGAGGCCGTCGACAGCCACCTGCCGGCGGCCGCTGAACTTCTGGTAGAAGATGTCGACACGGACATGGCCGTTGCGCTGCAGGGTCCAGGCTGCAGCACCCATGAAGACCAGGGCGTGGCCGTACATCACCGCTTCCTGCAGGGCGATGGCGCCGATGCCGAAACCGTAGCGCAGTACGACCACGACGGCGGTGCCGATGACGAGAAACAGGGTAATCCAGGCGCATAGCTGGCCGAGGCGCATGTTGAACGCATCGATGAGGCCAGCCACACGCAGCAGGGGCGGGGGGCTCTGGGACATTTTTAGTCCTTCTTAGTAGACGCAAGGTTGGCGGGAGACAGCGATTCTTGCAGCACTTGCGCGTTGCAGCAATCGGCCTACGACTTTTAGCGCATGGGCTAGGCTTGAGACGCTGGAGCCACTAATGTTACATGAGTTCGGAAATACGCCTGCGTACCATATGCTCAGCCGGGCAAGCCTGTGCCATCGCTTCCAGGCGCAGGCTCTATTCGGAACGAAAGCGCATCGGTTCTGGCAAAGCGTAGCCGTGCCGTCGCGCAATAAAAACAAACAATAAGGAGTACCGCATGAAACGTCGTGACATTCTTACCGCCGCTGGCGTGGGCCTGGCTGCTACCGCGCTGGCCGGCTGCAATGACAAGAGCGAGACACCGGCCGCTGGCGCAAACAGCCAGGCCAGCGAACAGCAAACGTTCAACTGGAAGATGGTCACCTCATGGCCGAAGAATTTTCCGGGCGTTGGCGTAGGCGCCGAGCGCTTCGCCAATCTGGTCAACGAAATGAGCGGCGGCCGGCTGAAGATCAAGGTCTACGCGGCCGGTGAGCTGGTTCCGGCGCTTGAAGTGTTCGATGCGGTATCGCGCGGTACGGCGGAGATGGGCCACGGCGCGCCCTATTACTGGAAGGGCAAGGTGCCGGCGGCGCAGTTCTTCTGTGCCCTGCCGTTCGGCCCCAACGCCCAGGAAATGAATGCCTGGCTGCACCGTGGCGGCGGCATGCAGTTGTGGGAGGAGGTCTACAAGCCTTACGGCGTGTTGCCGATGGCCTGTGGTGCCACTGGCGTGCAGACCGCCGGTTGGTTCAACAAGGAAATCAATTCGGTCGACGATTTCAAAGGCCTGAAGATGCGCACCCCGGGTCTGGGCGGTGAAGTGCTGACCAAGATGGGCGGCACCGTGGTGAACATGCCGGCCGGCGAGATCTTCACGGCGCTGCAGACCGGCGCCATCGACGCCACCGAGTGGATCGGGCCGTACAACGACCTGGCCCTGGGCCTGCACAAGGCGGCCAAGTACTACTACACCCCCGGCTGGCAGGAGCCGAACGTCACCTTCGAACTGGACGTCAACCTCAAGGCCTGGGACACCCTGCCCGATGACCTCAAGGCCATCGTCCGTGCCGCCGCTCGCGACGTCAACGGCGACATGCTCGATGACTACAACGCCAAGAACATGGAAGCGCTTGAGCAACTGCGCGAGCAGGGCGTGGAAGTTCGCCGGCTGCCCGACGAAGTGCTGGCCCGCCTGAAGGAGGTCGCTGCCGAAGCGGTCGACGCATCGGCCAAGGCCGACCCGGTGGCCACCAAGGTCTGGGAACAGCAGCGTGCCTACCTCGAGCGGCTGTATGAGTACGCCGAGTTGAACGAGAAGGATATCTACAACATTCGCGGCTGACGCTCGCGTACGAAAAACGCCGCCCCGGCAACGAGGCGGCGTTTTTTGTGGCTCGCCATCCCTGGCGGCCACCCTTCGGGCCATCGCTGCGCGACGTCAAAAACTTCTCGGAAGTTTTCCTGGGTGAATGACCCGGCTGGGACGAGTGTTTTGCGTGCAGCCTCAGGTCACTCCCCGAGAAAGCCGCATGTGCACGCCGCCGCCGTAGGAGCCGGGGGGACGCCGAGTCCTTGCCGGCGATCATCGGCGTTGCGGCGGATCGCCCGCAAGCGGGCTCCTACGAGCCCCTGGGCTTCACGCACAAGGCGCCTGCGCGTTTATGTTTGATGAGGGCAGGGTGCGCGGCCGAGGCCTGCGTGCCACGTATTTGCGGGCATGGCTCGCTCCTGATATGGATTGACCTGTCAACTGTGGTTCTATTCTCGTTCTGTTCTTCTCCGTCAATGGCTTCGGTTCAGGGGGTGGAAGGCGATTTGGCGACGGTGGATCACTCTGATATGCGTGGGTTGGTTACCGACCTGACTTCACTTCGTCGCGGAGCTGCCCTTCTCTACAGTCGTGGGTCTGCCCTCCTGACAGAGGACGCCACATAGGAGCGCCAGGGGTTCTCCTCACCGGCCCTCCACCCCCTGAACCGAAGCCACTGATGCTTGTTCATATCACTGCCCTGCTGCCGTGTGCCTTGCCCGCAACCTCGCAGGCGATGGCCCAGATGAACCCCGCCAGCTCCCGCGCGACAGCGGTTGTGACTTGCTGCTTGATCTTGCCCGCCTCGATAAGCGCCCGATAACGACCGCACAAACGCTTCTGCGCTTGCCAGGCGATGGCCTGAACCACCTCCGAGGTTTTCTCAGCTCGCTTCTCGATGGCTCGTGTCTTGCGCGCCGGGAAACGATAGTTCCACCCCGCCTCCACCAGCACTCGCCGTACATGTCCGTTGCCCGTTCGGGTAATGCTGCCCTGGCGACGTGAGCCGCCACTGGAGTGCTCGCTGGGAACCAGTCCCAGGTAGGCCATTAGCTCGCGCGGCGAGTCGAAACGGGTGAGGTCGCCCAACTCCGCCAGCACCGTCATCGCCGTGATGAGACTCACGCCGCGCAAGGCCATCAGTGCTTGCGCCACCGAGCTTAGCGACCAGCCTGCCAGCATTTCATGCATTTGCGCTTCCAGATCGGCCACCCGCTTTTGCATCGATTTAACGGTATCGATGTATTCCTGCAGGACGATCTGCTGCACCGGCGAATCAAACTTCACGCTCTCCAACCAGCGAAAATGGGCCTGGGTCCAGCGACTTTTACCGCCATAGACGCGTCCATGACGCAGCAAGTAAGCCCCTAGCCGTTGACGACTCTTCAGCTCAAGGGACTTCATGTCC
>NZ_JADDIX010000086.1:0-37498 GCF_015070855.1 Pseudomonas lopnurensis | reverse complement strand
TTGCGGCGGATCGCCCGCAAGCGGGCTCCTACAAGTTCCCAGGGCTTCACCGGGCTGCCGATGGCTCTGTAATTTATCCAGTAAAACAAAGCGTTTTTATCTTTGATGAGCCGGCTTGCTGGCGATGCTTCAGGCAGAATGTCAGCAAAAGCGCTCCCATCGCCCTCAGTACTCGGAGCGGAGCCTGCTCCGCATCCGTGAGATACGGCCACCAATGCCTCGACATCGATGGCCGCTTCCTTAGAGTCGAAAACTGCCCATCTGCCGGCTCAGGTCGTCAGCCAGCCGCGACAGCGCCTGGCAGTCGGCCCGGCAGTTCTGCACGTCCACCGCGGTGGCCTGGGCCAGGTCGGCGATGCCCTGCACGTTCTGGGTGATTTCCTCGGTGACGCTGGCCTGCTCCTCGGTGGCCGCCGCGACCTGAGTGTTCATATCGCTGATGGTCTCGACCTGCTCGGTAATGGCGCCAAGCGATTGGCCGGTGCGCTGGCTGGCCTGCACGCCGGTACCGGTGGCCGCCTGACCGGCATGCATCGAGGCGACCGCATTCTCCGCGCCGCTCTTGAGGCGCAGGATCATCTGCTGGATCTCATCCGTCGAGGCCTGGGTGCGGCTGGCCAGGGTGCGCACCTCATCGGCCACCACGGCGAAGCCACGGCCCATCTCGCCGGCCCTGGCAGCCTCGATGGCGGCATTGAGCGCCAGCAGGTTGGTCTGCTCGGAGATGCTGCGGATCACCGCCAGCACCTGGTCGATCGACGCCACTTGCTGCGCCAGCTCGGTCACCGCAGCGGCGGCCTGGCCGATCTCGCCGGACATCCGTTCGATATGGCCGATCGACTCGTCGATCACCTGGCGCGCCTGCAGCGCCTCGTTGCGCGCGCCCTGCGAGGCCCGCGCGGCGTTGCTGGCGTTATGCGCGATCTCCTGTACGGTCAGGCCCATCTCATGCACCGCGGTGGCCACCCTATCGGTCATCTCGTGCTGGCGGGCGGCGCGGCCGGCGGTGTTGTCGACCACCAGGGCAACCTGGCCGACGGCGCTGCGCAGCCGTTCGCTGGTGGTGAGCACGTCGCCGATCAGGCCGCGCAGGCTGCCGAGGAAGCGGTTGAAACCCCGGGCCAGGTCGCCCAGCTCGTCGGCGCGGCTCTCGTCGAGGCGACGCGTGAGGTCGCCGCCACCGCCACCGATGTCCACCAGCGCAGCGGTTACCTGACGGATCGGCCGCACCAGGCCACGGGCGAGCAGCACGATCACGCCGAGGAACGCCAGACCAATGGCCACGCCGATCAGGCTGGTGGTCCACAACGTACGCCGGGCTTCGCCGAAGATTTCCGCCTCGGGCACCTCGCTGACCAGCCACCAGCCGAGCCCTTCCAGCGGCTGCGCCATGGCCAGGAAGGCCTCGCCGTCACGCTCGAAACGCACCACCTCGCCGGTGCCCGCCTGCAGTTCGCGGGCCGCCGCGTCGCCGGTCAGGCTGGCCAGCGCCGTGCGGTCGTTGTTCTGGTCGTCCGGATGCACCTTGACCCGGCCATCGGTGCCGACGAGATAGACCTCGCCGCGCTCGCCGAAACGGAAATTGGCCACCCGTTCGGACATGCTGCTCAGGCTATAGCCCAGCCCGGCGACGCCGAGAGTGCGGCCATTGGCGCTGATGCGCTGGTTGATGAACAGCGTCGGCTGGCGGGTCGTCTTGTCGATATCGATCTCGAAGCGCCGTTCGATGCCGCCGTCGAGCAGCCCGTAGAACCAGGCGTCGCCGGCTACTGCGCGCGACAGCGTGCGACTCAGACCGGTTTCGGAGTAGTAGTTGCCGCTTTCGAGCACTGCGATCGAGGTGGTGAGCGCATTCTGCTGCGCCTTCACACCCTGCAGATAACGGCCGATGGCCTCGCCCTGGCCCGCGTCCTCGCCACCGGCCAGCCAGTCGTGCACCAGCGTGTTGCCGGCGATCCCCGCCGTTGCGGTGATCGGGTCGGCCAGCGTGCGCTCGATGTCGTTGCGGATGGCGGTGACGTTCGCCGGCAATGCTTCGCCGATCAGGTAACGCTCGGCCAGCCTATTGACCGCCGAGGCGTAGACCAGGATCACGATCAGCAGGCTGGCCAGCAGGGCGGCGCCCATGCTGACGACCAACTGCCATTGAATGCTGCGCTTGAAAAACGGCATGGAAAATCCTCGGCACTTTGCACACAAACAAAAAGTCAAATGTACACAAATATAATTGACATGGATCATTTAGCGGCATTGCCGAAGGGAACTTTATGGCCGTCCGGCGAAAACCGCCGCAGGCCGTAGCCGTGGCGACATACGGTCGGCGGGACGCGTCTTGAGGGGCGCGAGAAACGGGTGCTAGCATGCCGCGAACACCGCCTGGCCGGGCGGCAGCAGACGAACAGGTGCGAATGTCCAGTATCCGAGAGCGCAACAAAGACTTGATCCTGCGCGCCGCCAGCGAGGAGTTCGCCGAGAAGGGCTTCGCCGCGACCAAGACCAGCGACATCGCCGTTCGCGCCGGGCTGCCCAAGCCCAACGTCTACTACTACTTCAAGTCCAAGGAAAATCTCTACCGGGAGGTGCTCGAGAGCATCGTCGAGCCGCTGCTCGAAGCCTCGGCGCCGTTCAACCAGCCCGGCCATCCCGCCGACGTGCTGCGCGCCTACATCCGCACCAAGATCCGCATCTCCCGCGATCACGCCAACGCCTCGAAAGTGTTCGCCAGCGAGATCATGCACGGCGCGCCGCACCTGTCCTGCGAACGCACCGCGCAGCTCAACGCCCAGGCCGCGCACAACATCGCCTGCATCCAGCGCTGGGTCGATCAGGGCCTGATCGCCGACATCGACCCCAGCCACCTGATGTTCAGCATCTGGGCGGCGACCCAGACCTACGCCGACTTCGACTGGCAGATTTCCACCGTCACCGGCAAGGCGAGCCTGAGCGACGACGACTACGAAGCCGCCGCCGAAACCATCATCCGCCTGGTGCTCAAGGGCTGTGAAATCGACGAGCCGGCCGCTGCGGACTGAGCGGCGTCCACGATTCCTGTACCAGGCATTCCCCGCACGCTTTTTGTAGGAGCAGGGGGGCGCCTAGCCTTGCTGGCAATCGGCGCTTCATCGCCAGCCATAGGGTGGATGTAACCCGTCGATATGGAGCTGGCCTCTGGTCCGGTTCGGCGGGTTGCAACCCGCCCTACGGTCTGCAATCACCGCGAAATACTGCAGGCGATAACGAAGAACGCCAGCATGCGCTGGCGTTCTTTCAACCGACGTCCGGCAAACCCTCAGCCATGAGCCCGCGCTGCGTCACGCAGGGCCTTGACCTGATCGTGGTTGCGTTGCACGCCCTGGTACTGGCGCTCGACGACGATACGCACCTCGGCCGGAAGGTCCTTCTCCAGCGCCTTGCGGTAGCTCTTCATTGCCACATCCTCGCCACGCTCGCACTCGTTGAGAATCGCCTCGTCGTCCTTGCCGGTGATCATCGACTTGAGGTCGACCCAGCGCCGATGCATGTCGGCAGCCACGCTGGTGCTGGTTTCCGGGTCGCCGCCCATCGAGCGGACCAGTTGCTGCAGCTCCGCCGCGGCGGTGGCACAGTCGCGGGCGCGCTGGGTCATGGTGCTCTTGAGCTGTGGATCGCGCAGATCGTCAGCGCACTCCATGAAGCCCTTCTCGCCATCCTTGCTGGTTTCGATCAGGTCGTTCAGTACGGAAATCGTATCTTTCGTGTCCATTTCTCTCTCCTGCGGGATCGTCTGAAATGGCCGGAATGATCGCGGCCTGCTTCTAAAAATCGACTCTCTGGCCAGAACAAAGGTTCAGCCCAACCGCCCGGAGGTCTACCGGTGCCGCTTCGCGGGAGCCTGCTGCGCCGCCAGCTCGATCCAGGTCGGGGCATGGTCGCTGGCATGCTCGCGATCGCGCGCCCAGCGATCGACCCCCGCGTCACGCAGGCGAGGCGCCAGGTCGGGGCTGAGCAGCAGGTGGTCGATACGCAGGCCGGAATTCTTCTGCCAGTGCTGGCGGAAATAGTCCCAGAAGGTGTAGATGCGCTCATCCGGATAGCGCGCGCGCAACGCATCGGTCCAGCCCTGGGCGAGCAGGCGCCGGTAGCAGTCGCGGCTTTCCGGCTGCAGCAGCGCATCCTTCAGCCAGGAGCGCGGGTTGTAGATGTCCTCGTCGGTGGGCACCACGTTGTAGTCGCCGGCCAGCACCACCGGATGGCCGCTGTCGAGCAGGCCGCGGGCATGCGCGATCAGCCGTTCGAACCAGGCCAGCTTGTAGTCGAACTTCGGCCCCGGCTGCGGGTTGCCATTGGGCAGGTAGAGGCTGGCGATGACGATGCCATGGACCGCCGCCTCCAGGTAGCGGCTGTGGCTGTCGTCGGGGTCGCCGGGCAGGCCGCGGCGGATTTCCAGCGGATCGCCGCCGCGGGCCAGGATCGCCACGCCGTTCCAGGACTTCTGTCCGTGCCAGATCGCGCCGTAGCCGGCGCCACGGATGGCGTCGATGGGGAAGCTGGCATCCGGCGCCTTCAGCTCCTGCAGGCAGACCACGTCGGGCGCCTCGCGCGCCAGCCATTCGAGCAGGTTCGGCAGGCGCGCACGGATGCCGTTGATGTTGAAGGTGGCGATTTTCAGCGTGTCCACGGGCGCTCCTGACGGTTACCGGCCCAGTTGAGACTAGCAAGCCCACGCGGCAGTTCGCCCCGCACCGACGTTGGGTCGAGGTGCGTAGCAGCGAGGCCCAACATCGTGCTGTGCTCAACCTCGACGGGCCCATCCAACACTTCACTTGGGGTAATGGCCTGAAACGTTCGCCTGTTGGGCTTCGCTGCGCTCAGGCTAGGCGCCCCCACCCAACCTCGCTGCGCGTTTTCGATAGCCACCGCGCGTGGATGTGCTGCGCGACATCCACCCTACGACCAGCAACCACGCGGCCTGGTTCGGCTCAGAGCCGGTTCAGGTTCTCAACGCACCTCCCAGTACCCCGGCGCGTTGTAGATGGCCTTCAGGTAGTCGATGAAGAAGCGCACCTTCGCCGGCAGGTAGCGTTGCTGCGGATAGACCGCCTGGATGTCGTAGGCCGGCAGGGCGTACTCGTCGAGCACCGTCACCAGTTCGCCGCGCTTGAGTTCGGCCTGGATTTCCCAGGTCGAGCGCCAACCGATGCCCAGGCCCTGCTTGACCCAGTCGAACAGCAGCTCGCCGTCGTTGCAGTCGAGGTTCCCGGCCACCCGCACCGCCACCTGGCGGCCGTCGCGCAGGAAGGTCCAGCCGCGCTGCTGGCCGCCCTGCAGGTTGAACGCCAGGCAATTGTGCCGCGCCAGTTCCTCCAGCGTCTGCGGTGTGCCGTGGGCGGCGAAGTATTCCGGCGCGCCGCAGACCACCCGGCGGTTGGGGAACAGCTTGAGCGCCACGTAGTTGGGATCGGTGACCTCGCCGATGCGGATGCCCATGTCATAGCCGTGGCGCACCAGGTCGACCACGCTGTCGGTGAAGTTGAACGACAGCTGCAGGTCCGGATAGCGTGCCTGGAATGCCGGCGCGTGCGGGCCGATATGCCGGCGGCCGAACGCCGCCGGGGCCGACACCACCAGGTGGCCGCGCACGGAGGTGCGGTCGTGGCTGATGCTGGCGTCCACCTCGTCGAACTCCTTGAGCAGCGCGCGGGCCCGTTCCAGATATTGCTCGCCCAGGTCGGTCAATGACAGCCCGCGGGTGGAGCGGTGCATCAGCTTGACGCCCAGGTGGCGCTCCAGCGCGTCCAGGCGCCGGCCCATCACCACCGGGGTCACGTTTTCCTTGTGCGCGGCGGCGGCGAAGCTGCCGCAGTCGGCGACCAGCACGAAGCTGCGCAGGGTCGTATAGCGATCCATTCGATACTCCTGATATCGACAGAACTGAAGTCTCGACCAATTCCGCCTGCGAATCCAGGCCGGCATGCTTGAGCCAGGTAGAAGAACTATCGAATAAGAACCAGCCACGATCTTGCGAGCTAGAGACCTGCAAGGCAAAAGCAGGCGAGGAAGCGGAGTTTGCTGGTGCAAACGAGCATTTCGAACCTGGTTTTAACGCAGCAGGGCCGACGCGCAGCAGATCGTGAACAGATCTAAGAGTCAGGAGGAAACGACCAATGGCCCGCATGAGAGCAATCGATGCCGCAGTCGCGGTAATGCGCAAGGAAGGCATCGACACCGCCTTCGGTATTCCCGGCGCGGCGATCAACCCACTGTATTCGGCCCTGCGTGCCGATGGTGGCATCCGCCACATCCTCGCCCGCCACGTCGAGGGCGCCTCGCACATGGCCGAGGGCTACACACGCGCCAAGCCGGGCAACATCGGCGTGTGCATCGGCACCTCGGGACCTGCCGGCACCGACATGATCACCGGCCTCTATTCGGCCTCGGCCGACTCCATCCCGATTCTCTGCATCACCGGCCAGGCGCCGCGCGCCAAGCTGCACAAGGAAGACTTCCAGGCCGTGGACATCGAATCCATCGCCAAGCCGGTGACCAAGTGGGCGGTCACCGTGCGCGAGCCGGCGCTGGTGCCGCGGGTGTTCCAGCAGGCCTTCCACCTGATGCGCTCCGGCCGTCCCGGCCCGGTATTGATCGACCTGCCGTTCGACGTGCAGATGGGCGAGATCGAGTTCGACGTCGAGACCTACGAGCCGCTGGCGGTGTACAAGCCGCGCGCCAGCCGCGCGCAGATCGAAAAGGCCATCGACATGCTCTGCGCCGCCGAGCGTCCGTTGATCGTCGCCGGTGGTGGCATCTACAACGCCGCAGCCGAAGCGCTGCTGGTGGAATTCGCCGAGACCGTCGGCGTACCGGTGATCCCGACGCTGATGGGCTGGGGCACGATTCCCGACGACCATCCGCTGATGGCCGGCATGTGCGGCCTGCAGACCAGCCACCGCTACGGCAACGCCACGATGCTGGCCTCGGACTTCGTGCTCGGCATCGGCAACCGCTGGGCCAACCGCCACACCGGTTCGGTGGAGGTCTATACCAAGGGCCGCACCTTCGTCCACGTCGACATCGAGCCGACCCAGATCGGCCGTGTGTTCGCCCCCGACTACGGCATCGTTTCCGACGCCGGCGCCGCGCTGGAACTGTTCGTCGCGGTCGCCAAGGCGCGCAAGGCCGAGGGCCGCCTGCCGGATCGTCGCGCCTGGGCCGCCGACTGCCAGGAACGCAAGGGCACCCTGCTGCGCAAGACCCACTTCGACACGGTGCCGATGAAGCCGCAGCGCGTCTACCAGTGCATGAACAACGCCTTCGGCAAGGACGCCTGCTACGTCAGCACCATCGGCCTTTCGCAGATCGCCGCCGCGCAGTTCCTGCACGTCTACAAGCCGCGCCACTGGATCAACTGCGGCCAGGCCGGCCCGCTCGGCTGGACCATCCCGGCGGCCCTCGGCGTACGCGCCGCGGACCCTGCGCGCAAGGTGGTGGCGCTGTCGGGCGACTATGATTTCCAGTTCATGGTCGAGGAGCTGGCGGTGGGCGCGCAGTTCAAGCTGCCGTACATCCACATCCTGGTGAACAACGCCTACCTCGGGCTGATCCGCCAGGCGCAGCGCGGCTTCGACATGGACTACTGCGTGCAGCTGGGCTTCGAGAACATCAATGCCGACCAGAGCGGCATGGAAAGCTACGGCGTCGATCACGTCGCGGTGGTCGAGGGCCTGGGCTGCAAGGCCATCCGCGTGTTCCGCCAGGAGGAGCTGCGCCCGGCCATCGAACAGGCCGAGGCCTGGATGGCCGAGCACCAGGTGCCGGTGGTGATCGAGGTGATCCTCGAGCGGGTGACCAACATCGCCATGGGCACCGAGATCGACGCCATCAACGAGTTCGAAGCACTGGCCAGCGGCCGCGAAGATGCCCCGACCGCGGTTGGATTGCTGGACTGATTAACCACACGCGTGGAAGACGCTTCGCGGTCTTCCACCCTACGGGCAGGACCACCTCGGCCCCGTAGGGTGGATATCGCGAAGCATATCCACCGCTGGCAGCACCGAGGGTGGTCGTCGCACCACCGCAACGCAACACCGAATTGTCCCTACAGACAAAGGAGAAACCCATGCCCCGCTTTGCCGCCAACCTGTCGATGCTGTTCACCGAGCAGGACTTCATGGACCGCTTCGCCGCCGCCGCCCAGGCCGGCTTCACCGGCGTCGAGTACCTGTTTCCCTACGATTACCCGGCCGAAGGGATCAAGGCCCGCCTGGACGCCAACGGCCTGACCCAGGTGCTGTTCAACCTGCCGGCCGGCGACTGGGCGGGCGGTGATCGCGGCATCGCCATCTTCCCCGAGCGGGTCGAGGAGTTCCGCGCCGGCGTCGACCAGGCCATCGCCTACGCCAAGGTACTGGGCAATACCCAGGTCAACTGCCTGGCCGGCATCAAGCCGCAAGGGGCGGACGAGGCCGCGTTCGAGCGCACCTTCGTCGAGAACCTGCGCTACGCCGCCGAGAAGCTCCAGGCCGCCGGCATCCGCCTGGTGATGGAGATGATCAACACCCGCGACATCCCGCGCTTCTACCTGAACACCACCGCGCAGGCGCTGGCGATCCGCGAGAAGGTCGGCCACCCCAACCTGTTCCTGCAGTACGACATCTACCACATGCAGATCATGGAAGGTGACCTGGCGCGGACCCTGGAAGGCAACCTGGCGGTGATCAACCACGTGCAACTGGCCGACAATCCGGGCCGCAACGAGCCGGGCACCGGCGAGATCAACTACCGCTTCCTCTTCGCACATCTGGACCGCATCGGCTATCAGGGCTGGGTCGGCTGCGAGTACAAGCCGGCCACCACCACCGCGGCTGGCCTAGGCTGGATGAAAGCGCACAACGCCATCTGAACAAGCAGACCGAATACGGAGGAAAACACTCATGGCTAAAATCGGATTCATCGGCACCGGTATCATGGGCCTGCCCATGGCCCAGAACCTGCAGAAGGCTGGCCACAGCCTCTTCGTCTCCACCCACCACGACGCGGCACCGGCCGCCCTGGTCGAGGCCGGCGCCGTCGCCCTGGCCAACCCGAAGGAAGTCGCCCAGGAGGCCGAGTTCATCATCGTCATGGTGCCGGACACTCCTCATGTCGAGGACGTGCTGTTCCGCGAGAGCGGCATCGCCGAGGGCGTCGGCCCGAACAAGCTGGTGATCGACATGAGCTCGATCTCGCCCAGCGCCACCAAGCAGTTCGCCGAGAAAATCAAGGCGACCGGCGCCGACTACCTCGACGCCCCGGTATCCGGCGGCGAAGTGGGTGCCAAGGCGGCCACCCTGTCGATCATGGTCGGCGGCAGCGAGGCCGCCTTCGAGCGCGCCCTGCCGCTGTTCCAGGCGATGGGCAAGAACATCACCCGCGTCGGCGAGAACGGCGACGGGCAGACCGCCAAGGTGGCCAATCAGATCATCGTCGCGCTGAACATCCAGGCGGTGGCCGAGGCGCTGCTGTTCGCCGCGAAGAACGGCGCCGACCCGGCCCGGGTGCGCGAGGCGCTGATGGGCGGCTTCGCCGGCTCGAAGATCCTCGAGGTGCACGGCGAGCGGATGATCAAGGGCACCTTCGATCCGGGCTTCCGCATCGCCCTGCACCAGAAGGACCTCAACCTGGCGCTGAACGGCGCGCGCGAACTGGGCCTGAACCTGCCCAACACCGCCAACGCCCAGCAGGTATTGAGCACCTGCGCCGCGATCGGCGGCAGCGGCTGGGACCACTCGGCGCTGATCAAGGGCCTGGAGCACATGGCCAATTTCTCGATCCGCGACGAGTGAGCACCCGGGCTGGCGCAGGGAGCGCGCCGGCACGCCCTGACGCCTCAGGGCCCCACCAGGGACGTCGAGTCGAGTCGGGCCTGCGCTACCCATCGTCGGATGCAGACAGCGATGGGTGGGTGGCGCTGCGCTCGGCACCCAGTGTTGAGCGGGTTGCCGTGCGGGGATGCTCGGAATCACGTCTCCCCCACGACGCAGGTGGCCCCGTGCGGCAGCCCGCTCATCCGCCGCCTTCGGGCGGCACCCTTTCGGTCCGCCCGGCAGAAGGAGTCACGGCCCGACTGCCGGGCAGGATCGATTCCAATCCTTAATGCTTGCGCCATCGAGCATTAAGGGCTGGAATCGGCCTCCACCGATAAATATTGCCGAAAGTGATCGGTGTAACCGATAGATAAAAGAAGGAGCACCCGATGATCCCCGATCCCCAAGCCCTGCTGCGCGAGCTGTTCGCCACCGCCATCGACGCCGCCCATCCACGCCAGTCGCTGGCCGACTACCTGCCGGCCGATCGCAGCGGCCGGGCCATCGTCATCGGTGCCGGCAAGGCTGCCGCGGCGATGGCCGAAGCCATCGAGAAGGTCTGGGAAGGCGAGCTATCCGGCCTGGTGGTGACCCGCTACGAACACCACGCCGACTGCCGCCGGATCGAGGTGGTGGAAGCGGCGCACCCGGTGCCCGACGATGCCGGCGAGCGCGTCGCCCGCCGCGTGCTGGAGCTGGTGAGCGACCTCAGCGAGGACGACCGGGTCATCTTCCTGCTCTCCGGCGGTGGCTCCTCGCTGCTGGCGCTGCCGGCCGAGGGCATCAGCCTGGCCGACAAGCAGGCGATCAACAAGGCGCTGCTGCGCTCCGGCGCGCACATCGGCGAGATGAACTGCGTACGCAAGCACCTCTCGGCGATCAAGGGCGGCCGCCTGGCCAGGGCCTGCTGGCCGGCCACTGTCCATACCTACGCGATTTCCGACGTGCCCGGCGACGAGGCGACGGTGATCGCCTCCGGCCCGACGGTGGCGGACCCGACCACCTCGGAGCAGGCGCTGGCGATACTCGAGCGTTACCACATCGAGGTGCCGGCCAATGTTCGCGCCTGGCTCCAGGACCCGCGCTCGGAAACGCTCAAACCGGGCGACCCGATGCTCGCGCGCAGCCATTTCCAACTGATCGCGACGCCGCAGCAGTCGCTCGATGCGGCGGCCGCAGCGGCCCGCGCCGCTGGCGTCACGCCGTTGATCCTCGGCGATCTGGAAGGCGAAGCCCGCGAAGTGGCCAAGGTCCACGCCGGCATCGCCCGCCAGGTCGTGCTGCACGGCCAGCCGATCGCCCCGCCCTGCGTGATCCTTTCCGGCGGCGAAACCACGGTGACCGTGCGCGGCAACGGCCGCGGCGGACGCAATGCCGAATTCCTGCTCAGCCTGACCGAAAGCCTGCAGGGCCTGCCCGGCGTATATGCCCTGGCCGGCGACACCGACGGCATCGACGGCTCGGAGGACAACGCCGGCGCGCTGATGACCCCGGACAGCTTCGCCCGCGCCGAGGCGCTGGGCCTGCGCGCCGCCGATGCCCTGGCGAACAACGACGGCTACGGCTACTTCGCCGCGCTGGACAGCCTGATCGTCACCGGCCCTACGCGCACCAACGTCAACGATTTCCGTGCCATCCTGATACTGCCACCGGACGCCTGAAGCGTCCCCTGCGAGCCCACCATGACACCCGACAAGAAGGTCAAGATCCTCGCCACCCTCGGCCCCGCCACCCGCGGCATCGACGATGTCCGCGATCTGGTGGAGGCCGGCGTCAACCTGTTCCGCCTGAACTTCAGCCACGGCGAGCACGCCGACCACGCCCAGCGCTATGCCTGGATCCGCGAGGTGGAGCGCGAGGCGAACCAGCCGATCGGCATCCTCATGGACCTGCAGGGGCCCAAGCTCAGGGTCGGCCGCTTCGCCAAGGGCAAGGTGCAGCTGGAGCGCGGCCAGCGTTTCCGCCTCGATCTGGACGAGACTCCGGGCGACCAGCAGCGGGTGACGCTGCCGCACCCGGAGATCATCGCCGCGCTGGAGCCGGGCATGACCCTGCTGATCGACGACGGCCGGCTGCGCCTGACGGTGCTGGCCAAGCAGGACGACGCCATCGAGACGCGGGTGATCGCCGGCGGCGAGCTGTCCGACCGCAAGGGCGTCAACGTGCCCGAGGCGGTGCTGGAGTTGAGCCCGCTGACCGACAAGGACCGCCGCGACCTGGTCTTCGGCCTGGAACTGGGGGTCGACTGGGTGGCACTGTCGTTCGTCCAGCGCCCGCAGGACATTCACGAAGCGCGTGCGCTGATCGGCGACCGTGCCTTCCTCATGGCCAAGATCGAGAAACCCTCGGCGGTGCAGCATCTGCGCGAGATCGCCCGGCTGTCGGACGCGATCATGGTGGCGCGCGGCGACCTGGGCGTGGAGGTGCCGGCCGAGAACGTGCCGCGCATCCAGAAGGACATCGTGCGCATCTGCCGCCAGCTCGGCCGGCCGGTGGTGGTCGCCACGCAGATGCTCGAATCCATGCGCTTCTCGCCGGCGCCGACTCGCGCGGAAGTCACCGACGTCGCCCACGCGGTGGCCGAGGGCGCCGACGCGGTGATGCTTTCGGCCGAGACGGCGTCGGGTGACTACCCGCTGGAAGCGGCCAGCATGATGAGCAAGATCATCCGCCAGGTCGAAAGCGGCCCGGACTACCAGGCCCAGCTCGACGTGCACCGGCCGAGCGCCGAAGCGACACTGCCGGACGCCATCAGCTGCGCGATCCGCCGCATCTGCGGCATTCTGCCGGTGGCGGTGCTGGTCAACTACACCGAGTCCGGACGTTCCAGCCTGCGCGCCTCGCGCGAGCGTCCGGCGACGCCGATCCTCAGCCTGACGCCGAACCCGGCCACCGCGCGCAAGCTGACCGTGGCCTGGGGCGTGTATTCGGTGATCGACGCGCCCATGCGCGACATGGAGCAGGTCTGCCTCAACGCGCTGGAACTGGCCCGCGCCCAGGGCATGGCCGGCAGCGGCGACACCGTGCTGGTCACCGCCGGGGTGCCGCTCGGCCAGCCGGGCACCACCAACTCGCTGCGCATCGAAATCCTCGACTGACGCCCGGCCGGCTCCGGCCTGCGGTTCGCCTGCGGATTCCGTTGCGCTACGCGCCCTGTTCGACGTCTTCGGCCAGTTTGGCGGTTGCCCGAGCCGCGCATGATCTTCGCGCCAGGTCCGCGACGGCCTCGGTCTGCCTGCTGATGCGCGTAGCCTAGCCGCCGCCTGGGCTGCGGCATCACCCCCCGGTTGCCAGCGGGTCCTGCTCCTGCGGATAGAGGTGCTCTTCCTCGATACCCCCGTCGTCGCCATGGACCTTCACCGAGGCCGTACGCAGCTTCATGTAGTCGCGCGTTTCGTCGAGGATGTCCTGCCGGGTCGATGCCTCGATCAGCGCTCGCTTGTCGCCCTCTTCGCGGAGCACCCAGCGGTCGTCCTCGTGGGTGATGTGATAGATTTCCATGGCAGTCTCCCTGCGTGGTTGCGGTCTTCTATAAGAGGCTCGACCCTGTCTCGAGGTTCGCAGGTTCGCGCGGGGTTGTCTTTAACCCTCAATGGTTCGGATAACCACGGCCGATCCGGATCGCTTCGCCCCCTGCCCTCGTATGAATCTTGATTAAAGACAACGCCAGACGGGAACGCTTGATCGATACAAGCCCAGGCAGAGCCGGCCTGCGCCTCCCTGGGGTGGACGTTCCCAGCAACTACTGCCCGCTGTCCGCTGTCCGCAGCGGCAGCGAATACCGCATCAGCGTCAAGCGCGAGCCTGGCGCGCGGGCGGGCTCTCCAGTGCGCTGGATGCGATGGCCGAAGGGTAAAAAGCCCATATATATGAAGTCGGCCACCTGATGCGTCTGCCGGCCCAGCGTCAGCAGACATTCAACGCCTGATGGCGCTTTCGCCGCAATTATCGCTTAACTGAAAGTTGTGGGTTCGGTGGCATAGCCGTTTCGCCTGTAATTTCATCACGCCATAGTCCTACTTGGCATGGGGAAAACCATTCGTCTGCACTTTCGCTTCTGGCGAAACTCCTGCAGCCATCGCTCCTCTGAAACATTGAAGGCTGATTGACCTCTCTCTTTCAGCCCTTGTGAAAGTCTCTATCCATTGAGGAGAAAAAGACATGGCAAATAACAACCCCGGCAACTTCGCCAACGATCGAGAGAAAGCTTCCGAGGCCGGCCGCAAGGGCGGTCACAACAGCGGCGGCAACTTCGCCAATGACCGTGAGAAGGCCTCCGAGGCCGGCCGCAAAGGCGGTCAGAACAGCCACGGCGGTGGCCGCAGCAGCTAAGCGCTGGCGGCTTTTGAAGAAGGGCAGAAACTTCGGTTTCCGCCCTTCTTTTCATTCCATAGAACAGAAATAACGCCAAGCACCCTTTATTTATTTAAAGCGAAATTAAAAACATGCCACTCCAATATTAAATCGATAGCAAAACAATATAATACGCAATGTGATCAGAGCCACCCCAGCAATAAGGAGCGCCGTAAGAAAGTTGAAAGAACAGCACAAGCCGGATAAATCCCACCCCCTCTGCGCGTCGCACAAACACGACAAGCGGCAGCACATGTACCCCGTTCCCGCATCGCCCGCCCTTTCTCGCTATGATCATGAGCCCGCCCCGAAGCCCAGGAGCAGTCGATGAGCAGCAGCGCGTTTTCCGAACGGATCGTCCAGAGCCTGCTGGACACCGATTTCTACAAGCTCACCATGATGCAGGCGGTGCTGCATCACTACCCCAATGCGGAGGTGGAGTGGGCCTTTCGCAGCCGCTCGGGCGAGAACCTGGCGCCCTACCTGCACGAGATTCGCCAGCAGATCGAGGCGCTTGCCGAACTGCACATGGCGCCCGAGGAACTGGCCTTCCTGGAACGGATTCCCTATATGCAGCCGGATTTCATCCGTTTCCTCGGGCTGTTCCGCTTCGACCTGCGCTACCTGCGCGTCGAGGTCGAGGATGGCGAGCTGGTGATCCATCTGCGCGGGCCCTGGCTGCATGTGATTCTATTCGAGGTGCCGCTGCTGGCGATCGTCAGCGAGGTGCGCAATCGCGCGCGCTATCCGCGGGTCACCCTGGCGCAGGCGCGCGAGCGGCTGGAAGACAAATTCGCCTGGTTGCGCGAGCAGGCCAGCGCCGAGGAACTGGCCACCTTCACGCTGGCGGATTTCGGCACCCGCCGGCGCTTCTCCTTCGCCGTCCAGCAGACGATCGTCGCGCAACTGCAGCAGGCCTTCCCCGGCCGCTTCGTCGGTACCAGCAATGTCCATCTGGCGCGCACGCTGGGGGTGAGGCCAATGGGCACCATGGCCCACGAGTGGATCATGGCGCACCAGCAGCTCGGCCCGCGGCTGATCGACAGCCAGATCGTCGCGCTGGACTGCTGGGTGCGTGAATACCGCGGTGCGCTGGGTATCGCACTGACCGACTGCATCACCATGGACGCCTTCCTGCGCGATTTCGACCTGTTCTTCGCCAAGCTCTTCGACGGCCTGCGCCACGACTCCGGCGATCCGATCGAATGGGCGGAGAAGGCCATCGCCCATTACCGGCACCTGGGCATCGATCCGATGACGCGCCAACTGGTGTTCTCCGACGGCCTGGATTTCGCCAAGGCGCTGGCGATCCACCGCGCCCTGGCGGGACGCAGCAACGCCAGTTTCGGCATCGGCACCGGCCTGACCTGCGACATCCCGGGTGTGGAGCCGACCAACATGGTCATCAAGATGACGGCCTGCAACGGCCAGCCGGTGGCGAAGATCTCCGATTCGCCGGGCAAGACCATGTGCCGCGACGAAGCCTTCGTCAGTTATCTCAAGCACGTCTTCGGCCTGAACGGCTGAGCCGGCCGCGACGGCTCACGGGCCTTACGTAGGCTGGGGGCCGCCGAGGTTGAGCGCAGCGAAGCCCAACGAGCGAGAAGCCGGGCCGCACAGTCGCCACGCCATTGGCCGTTTGGACGCGACGAAATCATCCTGGCCTCGGAATGATGTTGGGCTTCGTCGCTGCGCTCCTCAGGCTACGCGCTCCGACCCAACGCGCCCCAACCAACCTACGATGGGGCAGCCCTAGCCCTATTCTTTCAGAGCCTCAGACGTCCAGGCCTCGGCGTTCTCTCCGTTCGAGGCCGCGCACAGGCGATTGCGACCTTCGGTCTTGGCCCGGTACATGCGCTGATCGGCCAGCTCGAGCAGCTCGCGAAAGTCGCCGACGCGGTCGGCGCGCCGCTCAGCCAGGCCGATACTGGCGGTCAGCGCCTTGCCGTCCGGACGCGTGCCCAGCCCCTGCCCGACGATGCGCTGCAGCGCCTTGTGCGCCTGCGCCATGTCGGTGTCCGGCATGATCAGCAGGAATTCCTCGCCGCCCCAGCGCAGCAGGCAGTCCGAGCCACGCAGGGTGCCCAGCAGGCGGCCGGCGGCCGTGCGCAGCATCTGGTCACCGGCGTCATGGCCATGGTTGTCGTTGATCGATTTGAAGTGATCGAGATCGATGAACGCCAGCGCCAGCGCGCCATCGTTGCGCTGCGCGGTGTCCCACTGCAGACGCAGGATCTCTTCACCGCTGCCGCGCGAGAAGACGCCGGTGAGCGGGTCACGGATCGCCTGGCGCACCAGGGCGATCATGAATGCCAGCTGGCTCATGCTGGCCAGGCTGGCGACGCCGGCGATCAGAATCAACAGCCAGAAGGCGCCGGCGAACGACGGCCAGTTCAGCGTCGCCCAGCTCAGGTAGCCAGCCAGCGCCTGCGCCAGCAACAGCAGGCACGCCAGCACCAGATTCTCCACCAGCGTCAACGGGAAGATGGTCAGCCCGGCCATCAGCACGAAGGGCAGGAAGGCATAGCCGGCACCGACCACTGCGGAAAACTGCGCCAGCTGGTAACTGCCGAGCAGCGTATGCGAGGCGATGTAGAAGATGGTCGGGATGGCGAACAGGATCGCAATGGCCCGGTAGGCGTCCAGCAGATTGCCACTCGGCCGGTAGAACAGCAGCAGGCAGGTGAATGCCAGGCAGGCCAACATCCGCAGCCCGGCCAGCGCCAGCCACAGCGGCATTTCGAAGACCATCAGGTCGATCAGGCTCCACAGCGGGGTCAATACCGCGAAGAGGAAGGCGAACAATCGCACCCGGTTGACGATCAGCGTCGCGCGGCGCTGGCAGAGCAGCAGGGAGTGCCGATGAGGCACCAGCAGATGGCGCAATTCGTTGGGCTTGAGCTCGCTGGGCAGCAGCGTAGCCAGCCGATTGCGGAGCAGGTCGATGAGCGATGGCATTTATCGTTATCCACCCGATGAGGGATTGGTTCTTCGCACAGCGGGCGCAGGCTGCAGGCGCAGGCGCCGTTGGCTGGCACTTCAAGTCCGTTTCAAGGCAAGGCAAGATTCGTCCCGGCTCCGCACCACAGGCAGCGCAGAACTCAGCCGGAGGGATATTAATCAGTCCCACCGGCATGTCCCTTGAGCCAGGACAATAAACCGCCTCACTGCAGACGAATGGATAATAGTGCTTCGGCATGCCACAAGCCGCACCCACAACGCGGCACCAGCTTGTCGATTCGCTGATCGCCACGTCCAGCGCGCCCGTTTCAGCCGCTCGCGCCCGGCTACCTGGCGGAAAACCCAGGGTCGATTCGAATGCTCTCGTCTAGCTCAACGACCGCGCCAACGACATCGTCCAGCTCACCGGCAACCGTAGCCGCAGGCAATGCGGTCGCGCTGCAGGCGGCCACGGCGCGCCATATCGTCATACCGGACCTGGCGGACGTCGGCACCACGCCGCTGGGCACCAGCCTGCCCGCTTCGGTGCTGAACGGTCTGGGCGATCGGTTCAATGCCGAACTGTCGCCCAGTTGCAGGCCCAGGGCGGACGACCTCAACAGACCCTAGCGCGCATCGATCTGGCCCTGCAGATTGGCGATCTGCCCCTGCATGGCATTGATGGTGCGAGTGACCTGGGCGCGGAAGGAATCGAATTCCGCGGTATTGCTGCTCGGGGCAGGACGGTTATCCAATTCGCTGCGCAGCACCAGGATGTCCTGCTCGAGGCGGCTGATGGCCTGGTTCTGGTTGCCGTTCTGCTTGAGCGCCGCAACCTCCTTGCTCAGGCTGTCGACCCGCCCGGCCAGCTTGCCCTGCTCGTCCAGCGCGGATTTCAGCGCCGCCTGTTCGCTACCCAGCGCCTTGAGATTGTCGGCAAGGGTCGCAGCGGCACCCTGCTGTCCCTGCAGGTCGGCACCCAGGCGCTCCAGGCGTTTGCCATGGTCTTCCAGGCTGCGGTCCTGGTTGCCCTGCCTGCCGGCCAGACTCTGCTGCTCGGTGGCGAAGGCCTGCTGCTTGCGGGCAAGATCCGTGGCCTGTTGCTCCAGCTGCTTGATTCGCAGCTTCACCGCCTCGCTTTCGGTGGTCACGCTGGATTCGGTCGCCACCACCTTGCCGGAAATGTCCTGCAGTCGCCCGGCGGCGTCCTCGCTGATGCGTGCGAAGCTTTCCTGGGTGGCGACCAGTTGCATCTCCAGCATGGCGATCCTCTGATAGCTCCACCAACCCAGCGCGCCGAGGCTGATCAGCAGCGCCAGCACCATGACCCACAGCGGAGCCGTGCTGGCCCTGCCGCCGCTGCCCGGGCGACGCTTCTGCCGTGAACGGCCATCGTCGTCCCGCTCGGCCGCGGTTCGCGGGATCGGCTCGAGATCCGGCGCCGGATAAGGCTCCACACGGTCACGGCCTGCGGTCAGGCTGGGGATGTTTTCCAGTTCGTCGTGGGCATCGTTGCGCATGGTTTACCTTCAATGACGCGGAGCAAGAAACAACGCGCAGTATAACGATTCGGATGGCAGCCATCAGCGGCGTTCGCATGCTCGGCCGGATGCACTGCGCTAGAGCAGCCCGAAGCCAGGATCGTGCATGCGCGGTGCACGCTCTTGCGCCCGCGGGCGGCCAACCGGCTGCGCTGGCGCCGCGCGCCGCATGCCAAGGCAGGCTGCACGCCGCGTCATTCGGCCGCTCCGCTTGCGATCGATGCGCAGATTGCCAACCCGCGCAAAAGTTGGTACGCCGCTTGCTCTGGTCAACGAGCCAGCGGATAGACACTTCCAACATGGACGTTGGGCCCCAGGGCAACCTCGAGGAATACTTCATGGAGCTGAACAAGGCCGTTTTAGACTGCATGCGCAGCCTGCGTCGCAGACTTCGCGATGAACAGCAACTGGACATCCACCTCAACCAGCCGGACGCCATAACGGCAATGCTTGCCGGCTGCATGCGCTCCAACGACGAGCTGACCCGCGACCTCGGACGCCAGCTCGCCGCCTTCAGCGACCAGATGCCCGAATCGCCTCCAGCCGCGCCATCCGGTACCGCCAGCAATGGCCCCAGCGTGCGGATCTATCGAGGTCAACGCGTGCTCGCCTGACGGCAACCTTCACCCTGCCAGCAGCCATTCCCCGGCGCAACGCACCAGATGCCGCGTCAGCTCGTCCAGCAGCGTGCCGCCGTTACGCCAGTGGTGCCAATAGAGCGGCACGTCGATAGGCGCTCCCGACAGCACATCGACCAGCTCGCCGCGCGCGAGTTCGCCGCGCACCTGCAACTCCGGCACCAGCCCCCAGCCGAGACCGCTCTGCAACATGCGCACGAAGCCTTCGGACGAGGGGCAGAGGTGGTGGATGAAGGTCTCGGCGCCACCGACCGCGGTCATGTAGCGATGCTGCAGGCGGTCATCCGGGCCGAACACGATGGCCGGCACCCGGGCCAGACCCTCGGCCGTCGCCTGCCCCTGGAAATGCCGGCCGACAAAGGCCCGGCTCGCCAGCGCGCGGTAGCGCATCGCTCCCAGAAACTGGCTGCGCGCGCCCGCCAGCGGCCGTTCGGCGGCGCACACGCAACCAGCTACCTCACCTGCGCGCATGCGCTTGAGGCCGACCGCCTGGTCCTCCACCACATGGTCGAGCAACACCCGGTGCTCGGCGCAGAACGGCGCCACCGCGCCGGCCCACCAGGTCGCCAGGCTGTCGGCGTTCAAGGCGATGCGCAGGCGCTCGGGCAGGCGGTTGTCGTCCAGCGCCGGCACCTGGCCCTGCAGGTCGCGCTCGAGCAGGCGCACCTGCTGCACGTGATTGAGCAGGCGCTGGCCCAGTTCGGTCGGCCTGGGTGGCGCACCACGCAGCAAGACCGGCTGGCCGACACGTGCCTCGAGCAGCTTCACCCGCTGCGATACCGCCGATTGCGAGAGCCCCAGCGTCTGCGCCGCACGCTCGAAGCCTGCCTGCTCGACGACCGCCGCGAGAGCGGCCAGCAGTTTGTAGTCGAACATCAGTTTTCCTAATGGCAGTTAATCAGGATTCGTTTCTCTTATAACCCGGTAGTCCCCAGACTCGCCAGCAATGCAACACACGACAAGGCGAGCGACATGAATGCCATCTGGCAAAGCTATTTCAACGGACTCCTGGTCGCGGCGGGCCTGATCATGGCCATCGGCGCGCAGAACGCCTTCGTGCTCGCGCAGAGCCTGCGCCGCGAACATCACCTGCCGGTCGCGGCACTGTGCATCCTCTGCGACGTGCTGCTGGTCAGCGTCGGCGTCTTCGGCCTGGCCGCCGTGCTGGCGAACAATCCCGTGCTGCTGGACATCACCCGCTGGGGCGGCGCGGCATTCCTGCTCTGGTACGGCCTGCTCGCGCTGCGTCGCGCCGCCCGGCCGCAGAGCCTGCACAGCGGCGGCAGTGCAGCGCCCCGCTCACGCCGCGCGGTGCTGCTCGCGGCCCTGGCGGTGACCCTGCTCAACCCGCACGTCTACCTCGACACGGTGGTGCTGATCGGCTCGCTCGGGGCGCAGCAGCCGGAACCGGGCGCCTATACCCTCGGCGCCGCCAGCGCATCGACCCTGTGGTTCCTGACGCTGGCGCTCGGCGGCGCCTGGCTGGCGCCCTGGCTGGCGCGCCCGCTGACCTGGCGCCTGATCGATCTCGGCGTGGCCGCGATGATGTTCGCCATCGCCGCGCAACTCATCGTCGGCTGAGGCAAGCCGCGACCGTGCGCCTTCGCCACGGCCGCTGCTCGACGTCAAAAATGGCTTCCGGCCATTTTTGGGTTCTCGCATTTAATGGGGACAGGGTTGCTTGACACTGGACTGGCAAGATTGGGTGATGGTGCTGCTGTTCGGTTTGCTCTGGAGCTTCGTCGTTAAATCGATTATCGACTGTGCTGATACTTCTGGTTTCGCCCTGCTGGGCGAGTCCCTTTTTCTTGTTTGGGCCAAGAAAAAGGAACCAAAAAGAAGGCCACCCGACATCCGGCCCCGGCTGCGCCGGGGTTCCCTCGCTCCGGTGCCGCTCCGGGGGCCGTCACGAAGGGGGTTGAGCCGCAGGGACGCGGCGAAAGGACTCGGCGTCCCCGCTTAAAGGGCCATGGATGGTCCTTGTAAGCCGACCCCTGGAGCGGAGATGGAGCGAACGGGCCCGGAGCGAAGCGTAGGGCCGGATGCAGGGGCAAGCGTTTTGGTTACTTTTCCGGGGCCGGCCATCCGGCGACTGGAAAAAGTGACTCGCCCAGCAGGGCGAAACCAAGCTTTCAAGCAACTCGATAGACGCCAATGAAAGCAAAACTTTCATTCAGCACACCCAATCTTGCCAGTCCGGTCTCAATCTTTGCTTCCCGAGAAAACGCGATGAACCATTTTTTGCATCGCGACGAGGAACGCCCTGTCCCGAGACGGGTCCACGCAAGGCGCAGCCAGTCGCCTGCAATCCGCACCCGGCAAGCGGCAAAGGCCCTGGAACCCGCTTTTCCACACAGTTGCCGCGTGGTTTTGCCACAGGTCGGGTGCTATGATCGATGGCTCGCAGGCATGGAGCGGAAGGCTTCAGTCTGCCAGTTAGGCCGACCGTGAACGGCCAGAGATTGCGCAAAAGCATGTAGCGAGCGAAGGGAACGACAGTGGTAACGGGCAGGACGCGCACGCATTCGCAGCCTGCTCGCCGGCATCGCCGGAACCACCGCTGATTGCCCCTCCGAGCTGGCCGCATCAAACCTCGACACCTGAGTAGGAGATACATCATGGCTTTCGAATTGCCGCCGCTGCCTTATGAAAAGAATGCTCTCGAGCCGCACATGTCCGCCGAGACGCTCGACTACCACCACGACAAGCACCACGCTGCCTACGTGACCAACCTGAACAACCTGATCCCGGGCACCGAGTTCGAAGGCAAGGACCTGGAAAGCATCATCAAGACCTCCTCCGGCGGCATCTTCAACAACGCCGCTCAGGTCTGGAACCACACCTTCTTCTGGAACTGCCTGGCGCCCAACGCCGGTGGCCAGCCGAGCGGTGCCCTGGCCGACGCCATCAACGCCAGCTTCGGCTCCTTCGACAAGTTCAAGGAAGAGTTCACCAAGACCGCCATCGGTACCTTCGGCTCCGGCTGGGCCTGGCTGGTGAAGAAATCCGACGGCAGCCTCGGCCTGGCCAGCACCATCGGCGCCGGCAATCCCATGACCGCCGGCGACAAGCCGCTGCTGACCTGCGACGTCTGGGAGCACGCCTACTACATCGACTACCGCAACGCCCGTCCGAAATTCGTCGAAGCGTTCTGGAACCTGGTCAACTGGGACTTCGTCGCGAAGAACTTCGCAGGCTGAGCCAACTGCCAGGCAGCATAGAAGGATGCCCGCACATCGTTGCGGGCATTTTTCATTCAAGGTCCTGGCGCGGGTTGCCGCTATGCAATTGCAGACGCGTCTGCGCAGGCAGATGAACCGTCAAGCCGTTCCTCACCGCGAAGAGAACTTCGCATCCGCCCTTTGTAACGCACCGCTGGCAACTGTCCGTGCCGCCCGCTGCAGTGATTAGCGTCTTTGACGATTGCCTCATGACTAACAATACTTGCGCAACTGAGCACGGGCATGGAAAAGGGACCTTCTCTTGAAGCTGGAACTGCGCAATAGCCTGTCGCGAAAGCTCCTGCGTGTCGTCCTGCTGTCGGCGCTGGCGGTAGGGTTGGTGCTCAGTTGCGCACAAATCGTCTTCGGCGCGTACAAGACTCGCCAACTGATCGAGGCCGATGCCCAGCGCATCCTGCGCATGACCCGCGACCCATCGACCCAGGCGATCTACAGCCTCGATCGCGAGATGGGCGCGCAGGTGATGGAAGGCTTGTTCCAGCACGAATCGATTCGCATGGCTTCCATCGGCCACCCCGACGAAGGCCTGCTGGCCCTGAATATCCGCCCGCCGCTCAGGCTGCCGACACGCTGGCTGACCGACCCGATCTTCGGTCGTGACCAGCAGTTCTCCATCCCGCTGGTCGGCAAGCCGCCCTACAACGAGTACTACGGCGACCTGCGCATCACCCTGGACACCGCCCGGTACGGGCAGGAGTTCATCAGCGACTCGATCGTGATCCTGATCGTCGGCATTCTTCGCGCGCTGACCATGGCCCTGGTGCTCTACCTCATCTACCAGTGGCTGCTGACCCGCCCGCTGACCAAGCTCATCGAGCATCTGGCGCAGATCAATCCCGACCGCCCCGGCGAGCACAAGCTGCCGATGGTCAAGGGCCACGAACGCAACGAACTGGGCCTGTGGGTGGAAACCGCCAACGGCCTGCTCGCCTCCATCGAACACAACATGCAGCTGCGCCAGGAAGCCGAGAGCAGCCTGCACCGCATGGCCCAATACGACGCGCTGACGGGCCTGCCCAACCGCCAGCAGCTGCAGCAGCAGCTCGACCACATTCTCGACGAGGCGCGCCGCCTGCAGCGACGCGTCGCTGTGCTCTGCCTGGGGCTGGACGACTTCAAGGGCATCAACGAGCAGTACAGCTATCAGGCCGGCGACGCCCTGCTGCAGGCCCTGGCCAACCGCCTGCGCGACTTCGGCGGCAGGCTGGGCGCATTGGCCCGCCTGGGTGGCGACCAGTTCGTGCTGGTGCTCAGCGGTATCGAGCAACCCTACGAGGCGGCGGAACTGGCGCAGGCCCTGCTCGACGGCCTGGAAACGCCCATCGAACTCGACGGCCAGCGCATCCGCCTGCGCGGCACCATCGGCATCACGCTGTACCCGGAAGATGGCGACAGCACCGAGAAGCTCCTGCAGAAAGCCGAGCAGACCATGACCCTGGCGAAGAACCGCTCGCGCAACCGCTATCAGTTCTATGTCGCCAGCATCGACAGCGAGATGCGCGCCCGCCGGGAACTGGAGAAGGACCTGGGCGAGGCGCTCAAGCGCAACGAATTCCACCTGGTCTACCAGCCGCAGGTGGACTATCGGCAGAACCGCATCACCGGCGTCGAAGCACTGCTGCGCTGGAAGCATCCGCAGGGCCGGCTGATCCCGCCGGACCTGTTCATCCCGCTGGCCGAGCAGAACGGCAGCATCATCGAGATCGGCAAATGGGTACTCGACCAGGCCTGCAGCCAGCTGCACGAATGGCATGAGCAGGGCTTCGCCGACCTGCGCATGGCGGTGAACCTGTCCACCGTGCAACTGCGCCATCCACAGTTGCCGGACATGATCAACGAGCTGCTGCGCAACCACCAACTGCCCGCCGAGACCCTCGAACTGGAGGTCACCGAGACCGGCCTGATGGAGGACATCGAGGCCGCGACGCACAACCTGCACAGCCTGCGTCGCTCCGGGGCGCTGATCGCCATCGACGATTTCGGCACCGGCTATTCCTCGCTCAGTTATCTGAAGAGCCTGCCGCTGGACAAGATCAAGATCGACAAGAGCTTCGTTCAGGACATCGGCCAGGACGAAGGCGCGACCATCGTCCGGGCGATCGTCCAACTGGGCAAGAGCCTCGGCATGACGGTCATCGCCGAAGGCGTGGAAACCCCGGAGCAGGAGGCCTACCTGATTGCCGAAGGCTGCCAGGAAGGCCAGGGCTACTACTACAGCAAACCGCTACCCGCCCACGAGCTCGGCCTGCTGCTGCGTCAGTCGCGGCGCTTCGACCGTGCGCTCAATTCCGAGCTGCGCTAGGGGCTGGTGACGTTTCGTTCGCGGCCGCGCCGCAACCAGCCCTGCGAGCCACGACCGGTACTGCACCTCGCCGCGACAAAGCCGACATGGCACAAGTCGCTGGTGACCCGCCGCCCCGCAGTGCACACTCCGCCTCCCCTTTCGCCCGGCCTGCGGGCCCTGACGAGACGCCCATGAAACGCTTCGTACTGCTCGACACCGCCGCGATTCCCGGCAATGGCGGCGCCCTGTGCCTGTTCGAATACGGTGATGACTTCGTCATCAAGATCCAGGGCGGCAATGGCAACCAGTTGATGAACACCCGCATGCACGGCTCCGAGGACGCCCTGGCCGAGATAGCCTGCAAAAAAATCGCCGCACGGCCGCAGCCCCGGGCCCTGATCGGTGGGCTGGGCATGGGCTTCACCCTCGCCTCGGCGCTCAAGCATCTGGGTGCGGATGCTCAGGTGCTGGTCGCCGAGCTGGTGCCGGGCGTGATCGAATGGAACCGCGGCGCGCTCGGCGAGAAGTCCGGCCATCCGCTGCGCGATCCGCGGGCGAAGGCGCTCAACCAGGACGTTGCCGAGCTGCTGCGCGGCGAGCCGCAGGGCTTCGATGCCATCATGCTGGACGTCGACAACGGCCCCGAAGGCCTGACCCGCAAGAGCAACAGTTGGCTCTACTCCCTCGCCGGGCTCGACGCCTGCGCCCGCGCATTGCGCCCGCAAGGTGTGCTCGCCGTATGGTCGGCCAGCGCCGACCGCGCCTTCCGTGAGAAGCTCGGCAAGGCAGGCTTCAAGGCCGAAGAAGTGCAGGTCTTCGCCCATGGCAATCGTGGCCCCCGCCACACCATCTGGATTGCCGAAAAGCGCAAGGGCTGACGTCGGGCGTCGACGCTCGGCCTCGGCGAACAGAACGAAAGACCGCTACCAGGCGCTCACGCCCAGCTGCGTCGCCAGCCACAGCGCACCCGCCAGGCACAGCGCGACGCCACCCGCGGCCTGCCAGTGCAAGCGCCGGGCGAGCACCTCCTCGCCGTGGCTGGAAAGCACGAAGGGCAGCGCCTCGCGCGGGCGCTGCAGTTGGTGCAGCGAGGGTGCGGTACTGCTCTGCCGATGGCGGTCCTCGGCCTCAAGGCGCGCGGCCAGACGCACGCGGTTCCATTCCTGCTCGTCGAGGCGGCCATCGGCGTTGCTGTCGAAGCGCTGCAGCAGCCCGGCGAAATCGCCCTTCCACTGGCGGAGCACCTCGCGCTTGGCGGCCTGCAGGTCGAGGCCCTGACGGCCGCCGCCGCGGGTGCGGAAGTCGCCGATGGCATAGAGCGGCTCGCCGGCATGCAGGCGCTCCTCGGTGTAGCGATACGACCTGGCACCGCGGAACAGGCGCATCCAGCCTTGCGGCGCGGGGCCGCGCGGGTGCCGCAGGCTGCCGGTCCAGACCTTGCGGAAGGCCGGATGCACGTCGGCGCCGCGCGGGTCGATCAGGCATTCGCCGGTGGCGTCGGCCAGGCACAGCCAGGCATCGCTGGTGCCGCGTTCCAGCACGTGCCAGCTGCTGCGCTTGCCGTTGGAGCGGTATTCCTCGATGCAGTAGCGCCACCACAGGCAGCGCTCACCGGTCAGCGGCGCCAGCGGCTGCACGGCCGGCAGCTCGCGCAGCACGCCGACCAGTTCGACATACCCCTGCGCCGCCGAACGAATCCGCGAGGTCGGCGTGTCCAGCAGATGACGCGCGCGCGCCCAGCGCCCCACGCAGAGCCAGCCACCACCGAGGCAGAGCGCCGAGGCGCAGCCGACAACGAAGAGCTGCCCGAGATCCATCAGCCGAACAGCGCCTTGAGGTCGACGTCGGCCTTCTCGGTCTCGCTGAACTGCAACAATGCCGCCGCCTCGAAGCCGAACAGCCGGGCCAGGACGACATCGGGAAACTGCTCGATGCGCACGTTGTTCAGGTTGACCGCCTCGTTGTACAGCTCGCGGCGGTCGGCGATGCCGCTCTCCAGGCCGCTGATGCGCTGCTGCAGGTGGCGGAAACTCTCGTTGGCCTTGAGCTCAGGGTAATTCTCCGCCAGGGCGAACAGCCGTCCGAGGCCAGCGCGCAGCCCGCTCTCGGCTTGGCCGAGGGCATCGACGTCGCCCTGCTCGCGGGCGCTGGAGACGGCATTGCGGGCGCTGATCACCTGCTCCAGAGTGGCGCGCTCGTGCAGCATGTACTGCTTGCAGGTCTCCACCAGCTTGGGCAGCTCCTCGTGCCGCTGGCGCAGCAGGACGTCGATGTTCGCCCAAGCCTTGCCGACACCGTGTTTCAACCGCACCAGGCCGTTGTAGAGGATCACCGCGTAGGCGGCGACGAGAAACAGCACAACCAGTACAACCACAGCGCTCAGGCTCATCAGGCTTCTCCGTGAAGACCAGCTTCAGAATGCCAGCATTCTAACGGCTGTCGAAAACACGAAGGGAGAGGCCGTGCACGCATTGGCTTTGCACAAAATGAAAATCTTTCGCATTATTACCCGGTTTCAGAGCAGCCTCCGGCCGCGCATCATCTACCTCGCACGCAAAAGGAACCCGCACATGCTACGCACCCCTACCTGGGCAACCGTCAGCCTTCTGGCCGTGGCCATCTCGCTCGCCGGCTGTGGCGAAGACAAGGCGCCCGTGAACCAGACGGCCGCCCCGCAGGCCACCACCGAGAGTCAGCCTGCCGAGCAGGCCCAGCAGGACCAGGCCCAGAACGAGGAAGACGCCAAGGCCGTCGTCAGCCACTACGCCGATCTTGCCCTGGCCGTGTTCAGCGATGCCCATGCCACCAGCCTCGAGCTGCAGCAAGCCGTGGACGCGTTTCTCGCCAACCCCAGCGCGGAAACCCAGCAGGCTGCCAAGGATGCCTGGCTGGCCGCGCGCGTGCCCTACATGCAGACCGAGGCCTTCCGCTTCGGCAACACGGTGGTCGATGACTGGGAAGGCCAGGTCAATGCCTGGCCGCTGGACGAAGGCCTGATCGACTATGTCGAGGGCGACTACCAGCACGCCCTGGGCAACCCCGGCGCCACCGCCAACATCATCGCCAATACCGAGATCCAGGTCGGCGAAGACAAGATCGACGTCAGCCAGATCACCGGCGAACTGCTGGCCAGCCTCAACGAGCTGGCCGGTTCCGAAGCCAACGTCGCCACCGGCTACCATGCCATCGAATTCCTGCTCTGGGGCCAGGACCTCAACGGCACCAATCCCGGTGCCGGCCAGCGCCCTTACAGCGACTACATCGAAGGCGACGGCTGCACCGGCGGCAATTGCGATCGTCGTCGCACCTATTTGAAAGTCGCCACCGATCTGCTGGTCAGCGACCTGGAAGAAATGGTCGCGCAATGGCAGCCCGGCGCCGACAACTACCGCGCCAGCCTGGAAGCCGAGTCGGCCGAGAACGGCCTGCGCAAGATGCTCTTCGGCATGGGCAGCCTGTCGCTCGGCGAGCTGGCCGGCGAACGCATGAAGGTCGCGCTGGAAGCCAACTCCACCGAGGACGAACACGACTGCTTCAGCGACAACACCCACAACTCGCACTTCTACAACGCCAAGGGCATCCGCAACATCTACCTGGGCGAATACCAGCGCGTCGACGGCAGCACCCTCAGCGGGCCGAGCCTGGCATCGCTGGTGCAGGCCGTGAGCCCCGAGGTCGACAGCACGCTGAAGACCAATTTGGAAACCACCGAGGCCCAGTTGCAGGTGCTGGTCGAAAGCGCCAACAACGGCGAAGCCTTCGACCAGTTGATCGCTCCGGACAACGCCGAAGGCCAGGAAAAGGTACGCAACGCCATCGCCGCGCTGGTCAAGCAGACAGCCGCCATCGAGCAGGCCGCCGCCGCGCTCGGCATCAGCGATCTCAATCCCGACACCGCCGATCACGAGTTCTGATCGTTCGCCACACGGGTGCGGCGTGTTGCCGCGCCCGTGTCGGTTCACGCGCCTCGGCGAGCCCTGCCGGGACCATCGGCCCTCCCCTCAAATGCAAATCCCTCTTATTCAAATTCGATTAGCCTGCTAAGATTGCGCGGTTTTCCTCCGCCCGCAGGTCTGCCCGATGCGCCCGTTGTTTCGCTGTCTCTTCCCGTTGCTGGCCCTGGGCCTTGCCGCCTGCGGCGACGAAGCGCCCCACTTCGAGCAGGCCGAACCCGGCGAAGCGCTATCGGCCGGCGGCACCACGGTGATGAAGTTCGACCAGAATGCTTTCTCCATGCCCTCGGCGAATCTCGCGCCGATGCGCCGCCTGGATTTCAGCGTCGGCAACAGCTTCTTCCGCAGCCCCTGGGTGATCGCGCCCTCCTCCACCACCGCGCGTGACGGCCTCGGCCCGCTACTCAACACCAATGCCTGCCAGAACTGCCACATCAAGGACGGCCGTGGCCATCCACCCGGTCCCGAAGCCACCAGCGCCGTGTCCATGCTGGTGCGCCTGTCGATTCCCGCCGGGCCGGAGCATGCCGAAGTGGTGCGCCAGCGCGGCATCGCCCCGGAGCCCAGCTACGGTGGGCAATTGCAGGACATGGCGATTCCCGGGGTCGCGCCGGAAGGCAAGGTCCGCCTGCATTACACGACCGAGCAGGTGCGATTCGCCGACGGCACGCAGGTGGAGCTGCGCAAGCCGCAGCCGGAACTGAGCGAACTGGCCTACGGCGAGCTGCATCCGGACACCCTGATGTCGCTGCGCATCGCCCCGCCGATGATCGGCCTCGGCCTGCTCGAAGCCATCCCGGAAGAGGCGCTGCTGGCCAACGCTGATCCCGACGACCGCGATGGCGACGGTATTTCCGGGCGCCCCAACCGCGTGTTCGATCAGCTCAGCGGCGAAACGGTGATCGGCCGCTTCGGCTGGAAAGCCGGCCAGCCGAGCCTCAATCAGCAGAATGCCGATGCCTTCTTCAACGACATGGGCCTGTCCACCAGCCTGTTCAGCGGCAGCAACTGCACGGACCGGCAGCCCGAGTGCAAGGCGATGCCGAACGGCGGCGAACCGGAGGTCAGCGACCCGATCCTCGCCCAGGTGCTGTTCTACACCCGCAACCTCGGCGTGCCGGCGCGGCGCAACGTCGACGACCCGCAAGTGCTCGCCGGCAAGACGCTGTTCCACCGCGCCGGCTGCCAGAGCTGCCACGTGCCGCAGTTCACCACCGCCGCGGATGCCGCCGAGCCCGAGCTGGCCAACCAGTTGATCCGCCCCTACACCGACCTGCTGCTGCACGACATGGGCGAAGGCCTGGCGGACCACCGCCCGGAATTCGAAGCCAGCGGCCGCGAATGGCGCACCCCGCCGCTGTGGGGCATCGGCCTGACACAGACCGTCAGCGGCCACAGCCAGTTTCTCCACGATGGCCGCGCGCGCAATCTGCTCGAGGCCATTCTCTGGCACGGCGGCGAAGCCGAAGCGGCGCGGCAGAAGGTGCTCGGCTTCGACCGCGAACAACGCGAGGCGCTGCTGAGCTTTCTCGAGTCGCTCTGAGTGCCCCATTCATTCATCAGCTCCCGCCGCCAGGCGGGAAGCAACGAACACAGCCTTGCGAGGACGCCATGACCCACACCCGATCCATCCGCATCGCCACCGGCGGCGTGCTGGCCGGCCTACTGCTCAGCGCCTGCACCCCGGCCGATCCACAGGCACAGGCCAGCAAGGCGCTGGCCGAGGGCGTGCTGCTGCCGGCCTACACCCAGTGGGCCGAAGCCGACCGCCGCCTGGCCGCCAGCGCCATTGCCTTCTGCGCCGAGAATCAGACGCTGGAGGAGACCCGCGGCGCCTTCTTCCATGCCCAGACCGCCTGGGCCGGACTACAGCCGCTGCTGATCGGGCCGATGGGCGAAGGCAACCGTGCCTGGCAGGTGCAGTTCTGGCCGGACAAGAAAAACCTGGTGGCGCGCCAGGTCAGCACCCTGCTGAAGAACAAGCCCGACCTCACCCAGGCCGACCTGGAGAACGCCAGCGTCGTGGTGCAGGGCTTGAGCGCCTACGAATACATCGTCTTCGACAACGACGTGGACCTGGCCGACAGCGACAGCAAGGCGCGCTATTGCCCGCTGCTGGTGGCCATCGGCGAACACCAGCAGCGGCTCTCGGCCGACGTCCTGCAGCAATGGCAGGACAAGGACGGCATGGCCGATCAGCTGCGCAGCTTCCCCAACGAGCGCTATGCCGAGCCCGGCGAGGCGGTCGCCGAACTGCTGCGCGTGCAGGTCACCGCCCTCGACGGCCTGAAGAAGAAGCTCGGCGCGCCGCTGGGGCGCCAGACCAAGGGCCATCCGCAGCCGTACCAGGCCGAGGCCTGGCGCAGCGGCGCGACCCTGGCCAGCATCGCCGCGGCGGTCGACGGCGCCGAGCGCATCTGGTCGGGCGCCGACCAGGACGGGCTGCGCAACTTGCTCGGCAGCGAACAGGCCGAACTGGCCCAGCGCATCGACCTGGCCTACGCCGATCTGCGCCAGCAGTTGCAGCAGCTGGACCAGCCCTTCGCCGAACTGCTCGCCGAGGAGCCCGGCCGGGCCCGCCTCAACCAGCTGTACGCGCAGTTGGACCGACTGCACCGCCTGCAGCAGCTGGAACTGGCGCGCGCCCTGGGCGTGCAGATCGGCTTCAACGCCCACGACGGAGACTGAAGCATGAAGCGTCGTACCCTCATCGGCCTAGGCGGTGCCGCGCTGGCCGCCGGCGCCATCGGCGGCTGGACCCTGACGCGCCATGGCGGACAGCCGGTCCTGCTCTCGGCGCGTGACGATGCCGACGGCCGTCACTACGCGGTCGGCTATCGACTCGACGGCAGCCAGGTGTTCGCCACACCGGTGGCCGAACGCTGCCATGACGTCTATCCGCACCCGCACCTGCCGCTGGCGGTCTTCGTCGGCCGCCGGCCGAGCCGCGAGAGCTACCTGATCGACTCGCGCGACGGCCGTCTGCTGCAGGCGCTCGCCTCGCCGGCCGACCGTCATTTCTACGGCCACGGCGTGTTCCACAAGGATGGCGAGTGGTTCTACACCACCGAAAACGACACCGCCGATGCCGGCCGTGGCGTGCTCGGCGTCTACCGCCTCGAGGGGCGGCAGCTGCTGCGCGTCGGCGAGCACTCGACCCACGGCATCGGCCCGCACCAGTTGCTGTGGATGCCGGACGGCGAAACCCTGGTGGTCGCCAACGGCGGCATCCGCACCGAGGCCGACAGCCGCGAGATGATGAACCTCGACGCCATGGAGCCGAGCCTGGTGCTGCTGCGCCGCGACGGCAGTTTGATCAGCAAGGAACAGCTGCCCGAGCAGATGAACAGCGTGCGCCATCTCGCCGTGGCCGCCGACGGCACCGTGGTCTCCGGCCAGCAGTACGAGGGCGACCCGATGGACCGCGTGCCGCTGCTGGCGATCAAGCGCCCGGGGCAGCCGTTCCAGCACTTCCCGCTGGCCGAGGCGCAGCGCCAGATCATGAACCAGTACACCGCCAGCCTGGCCATCCATGACTCGCTGCGGCTGCTGGCGGTCACCGCCCCGCGCGGCAACAAGGTACTGGTCTGGGACCTGGACAGCACGCAGCTGCGCCAGGAAGTCCATCTGCCCGACTGCGCGGGTGTCGCGGCAGTGGCCGAAGGCTTCGTCGTCAGCTCCGGCCAGGGCCGTTGCCGGCTGCTCGATTGCCGCGGCGCGCGCATCGCCGGCACTCCGCTGACCCTGCCTGCGGGGCTCTGGGATAACCATTTGCGGGTTGTCTAGCGCTCCAGAAAAGCGCACCGTCGCCGAACAGTGCGGGCGAGGGCATGGACGCTCGTCAACGCTTCGCCATTCGCTCCAGGTCGAAGGGTGAACCATTCACCAGGTTCACCCGGCCTCTCACCGATTCGTCCCCTTTGGCGCCCCGCCCGCTTTACTTGCCGCCGATTCGAGGCTAATTTCCTCGCTCTCTCGGGCATCCGGCGCCATGGACGAGCGAAGAACTGCCGCCGTATCCAGCCACGAGGGTGCTCCCTGCGGCTGCCTCGATCATGGCGGTAGACAGCCGGCTCACGTCTCCAAGGAAAACGGAAAATGTTGCGCCGCATGCTGTTCATGCTCGGTGCGGTGATCGTCGTCGTGCTGATCCTCGCCGCGCTCAAGTTCCATTCGATCTACCAGCAGATCCAGCAATTCAAGGCGCCCCCGCCCGCGATCGGCGTCGAGGCGCAAACCGCGCGCAGGCTCGACTGGCAGAGCCGCCTGCCGGCCATCGGTACGCTCAAGGCATCCCAGGGCATCGACCTCAGCGTCGAGATCGCCGGCACCATCAGCGCCGTGCAGTTCCGCTCGGGCGAGCAGGTCGCCAGGGGCCAGCCCATCGTCCTGCTCGACAGCGAGGTGGAACAGGCCAGCCTGGCCAGCGCCGAGGCCGATCTCGCCCTGGCACGCCTGGAATTCCAGCGCGCCCGTAGCCTGCTCGAGCGCCAGGCGCTTTCCCGCAGCGAGTACGACCGGCTCAACGCCCAGTTGCAGAAGGCCGACGCCAGCGTCGCGCAACTGCGCGCCAGCCTGGCGAAGAAGCGTGTGCTGGCGCCTTTCGCCGGGACCATCGGCATACGCCAGGTGGACGTCGGCGATTTCGTCGCCGCCGGCACGCCGATCGCCACCCTGCAGGATCTGTCCATGCTCTATGTCGATTTCTTTCTGGCCGAGCAGCATGTGCCGCTGCTGGCGCTCGGCCAGCGCGTGCAGCTGCAGGTTGCCGCCTATCCCGGCGAGCGCTTCGAGGGCGTGATCAGCGCGCTGAACCCGAAGGTGGAAACGACCACCCGCAACGTGCAGGTGCGGGCCGAGCTTTCCAATCCCGATGGCCGCCTGCTGCCCGGCATGTTCGCCGACCTGCAGGTGCTGCTACCGACCCGCACCGAGCAGGTGGTGGTGCCGGAGACCGCGATCACCTACACGCTGTACGGCAACTCGGTGCTGCTGGTCAGCGAAGGCGCCGCGCCGGAAGGCGTGACCAGCGACGGGCCCTATCTGGTGGTCGAACGGCGCTTCGTCACCACCGGCGAGCGCCGCGACGGGCTGGTGCTGATCCTCGACGGGCTCGAGGGTGGCGAACGGGTGATCACCGCCGGCCAGCTCAAGCTGGACAACGGCACCCACGTCACCCTCGCCGATCAGCGTACGCTCGAGCCGGAGCCCGATCAGCAGCCTGCTACCGAATAAGGGTGACCCATGGCATTCACCGATCCCTTCATCCGCCGCCCGGTGCTGGCCAGCGTGATCAGCCTGCTGCTGGTGCTGCTCGGCGTGCAGGCCTTCAACAGCCTCAGCATTCGCCAATACCCGCAGATGGAAAGCACATTGATCACGGTGACCACCGCTTATCCGGGGGCCAACGCCGAGACCATCCAGGGCTATATCACCCAGCCGCTGCAGCAGAGCCTGGCCAGCGCCGAGGGCGTGGACTACATGACCTCGGTGAGCCAGCAGAACGCCTCGGTGATCTCGGTCTATGCGCGCATCGGCGCCGACACGGATCGTCTTTATACCGAGCTGCTGAGCCAGGCCAACTCGGTGAAGAACCAGCTGCCGCAGGATGCCGAGGACCCGGTGCTGAACAAGCAGGCCGCCGATTCCACCGCGCTGATGTACATCAGCTTCTACAGCGACCAGTTGAGCAATCCGCAGATCACCGACTACCTGTCGCGGGTCATCCAGCCCAAGCTGGCGACCCTGCCGGGCATGGCCGAAGCGCAGATCCTCGGCAACCAGGTGTTCGCCATGCGCCTCTGGCTCGACCCGGTGAAGCTGGCCGCCTACGGCATCTCCGCCGGCGACGTCAACGAGGCGGTGCGCAAGTACAACTTCCTCTCCGCCGCCGGCGAGGTGAAGGGCCAGTACGTGGTCACCAGCATCAACGCCGACACCGAGCTGAAGACCCCGGAAGCCTTCGCCGCCATTCCGCTGCGCACCCAGGGCGACAGTCGAGTGCTGCTGGGCGACGTGGCACGGGTGGAGATGGGCGCCGAAAGCTACAACTCGATCAGCTCGTTCGACGGCATCCCCTCGGTCTATATCGGCATCAAGGGCACGCCCAGTGCCAACCCGCTGGACGTGATCCGGGAAGTGCGCGCGATCATGCCGCAGATCGAGGCGCAGCTGCCGCCGGGCCTGAAGGCGACCATCGCCTACGACGCCACCGAATTCATCCAGGCCTCCATCGATGAGGTGATCAAGACCCTGGCCGAGGCGGCGCTGATCGTCATCATCGTCGTCTTCCTCTTCCTCGGCTCGCTGCGCACCGTGCTGATCCCGGTGGTGACCATCCCACTGTCGATGATCGGCGTGCTGTTCTTCATGCAGGCGATGGGCTACTCGATCAACCTGCTGACGCTGCTGGCCATGGTGCTGGCGATCGGTCTGGTAGTGGACGATGCCATCGTCGTGGTGGAGAACATCCACCGGCACATCGAGCAGGGCAAGTCGCCGTTCGACGCCGCCCTCGACGGCGCGCGCGAGATCGCCATGCCGGTGGTGTCGATGACCGTCACCCTGGCGGCGGTGTACGCCCCGATCGGCTTCCTGCAGGGCCTGACCGGCGCACTGTTCAAGGAGTTCGCGCTGACCCTGGCCGGCGCGGTGATGATCTCCGGCGTGGTGGCCCTGACCCTGTCGCCGATGATGTGCTCCAAGCTGCTGCGCCACGAGGAGAATCCCAGCGGCTTCGCCCATCGCCTGGACCTGCTGTTCGAACGCCTCAAGCAGCGCTACCAGCGGGCCCTGCACGGCACCCTGGATACGCGCCCGGTGGTGCTGGTATTCGCCGCGCTGGTCCTCGCATTGATTCCCGCGCTGCTGATGTTTACCGAGAGCGAGCTGGCGCCCGAGGAGGATCAGGGCATCGTCTTCATGATGGCCAGCGCGCCGCAGACCGCCAACCTGGACTACCTGAACGCCTACACCGACCAGTTCCTGGAGATCTTCAAGAGCTTCCCGGAGTACTACTCCTGGTTCCAGATCAATGGTTTCGACGGCGTACAGAGCGGCATCGGCGGCTTCCTGCTCAAGCCCTGGGACGAGCGCGAGCGCTCGCAGATGGAGATCCTGCCCGCAGTGCAGGCGAGGCTCGACCGGCTGCCCGGGTTGCAGATTTTCGCGTTCAACCTGCCGTCGCTGCCGGGCACCGGCGAAGGCCTGCCCTTCCAGTTCGTGGTCAATACGGCCAACGACTACGAGACCCTGCTGCAGGTGACCGAGCGCATTCGCCAGCGCGCCCAGGAGTCGGGCAAGTTCGCCTTCCTCGACGTCGACCTGGCCTTCGACAAGCCGGAGATCGTGGTCGAGATCGACCGCGAGAAGGCCGCGCAGATGGGCGTGTCCATGGAAGACCTCGGCCTGACCCTGAGCACCCTGCTCGGCGAGGGCGAGATCAACCGCTTCACCATCGAAGGTCGCAGCTACAAGGTCATCGCCCAGGTCGAGCGCGCCTACCGCGACAATCCAGGCTGGCTGAGCAACTACTACGTGCGCAACGAACAGGGGCAGATGCTGCCCCTGTCGACCCTGATACAGATACGCGACCGCGCACGGCCGACCCGGCTCAAGCAGTTCCAGCAGCTCAATGCCGCCACCATCCAGGGTTTCCCCATCGTCAGCATGGGCGAGGCCATCGGGACGCTGCAGGACATCGCCCGCGAGGAGGCACCGCAGGGCTTCAGCTTCGACTATGCCGGCGCCTCGCGGCAGTACGTGCAGGAAGGCAATGCGCTGTACCTGACCTTTGCCCTGGCGCTGGCGGTGATCTTCCTGGTGCTGGCCGCGCAATTCGAGAGCTTCCGCGATCCGCTGGTCATCCTGGTCACCGTGCCGCTTTCGGTGTGCGGTGCGCTGGTGCCGTTGTTCCTCGGCCTGTCGAGCATGAACATCTATACCCAGGTGGGACTGGTGACGCTGATCGGGTTGATCAGCAAGCACGGCATCATGATCGTCGAGTTCGCCAACCAGCTGCGCCGCGAACAGGGTCTGGGCCGGCGCGAAGCGGTGGAACAAGCCGCGGCGATCCGCCTGCGCCCGGTACTGATGACCACCGCCGCCACAGTGTTCGGCATGCTGCCGCTGCTCATCGCCAGCGGCGCCGGCGCGGTGAGCCGCTTCGACATCGGCCTGGTGATCGCCACCGGCATGTCGGTGGGCACGCTGTTCACCCTGTTCGTGCTACCGGCGGTGTACGACCTGCTGGCCCGGCCGGACTCCGCCCCCCGTACCGTGCCCTGCGAGGCACGCTGAATGTCGGAGAGTCAGCCGCGGCTGCCCGTGCCTTGCGAAAGGCTATAGAGGAACAGCAGCAGGTCGTGATCGGGACGCAGCTCCGCCTGCTCGAAGCCGCTGACAGGCGGCAAAGGGCAATAGCTGCGATTTTCGTTGCCGACCACCAAGGCACCCGGTTCGTGCCAAGCCGCGATGCACAACGATGTGAGCCCTAAAGCGCCGACCAGGAAAAAAGCTCGTGCAGTTTCAAGCTTCATGGCGCAACCCCTTGAGTAACTACGATTTTAGTTGACAGTAGTCCAAGACAAACGATCACACCCAGATTGCGACCGACGGCCTTGTTCAAGGCCGAAAGTCTCGAATCAGCAGCCCACCAAAACGTACTTTCGGCATACCGAAACTGCGCAACATCTTGCACACCCCTGATGTGGATAACCCTGTTGATA
>NZ_JADDIX010000085.1 GCF_015070855.1 Pseudomonas lopnurensis | reverse complement strand
GGTGTGCACATGCGGCTTTCTCGGGGCTGCACCCTGTTTGCTGCGCGATAGCGCTGCGACGAAGACGTGAAGGCGTCTCCTAACAAGGCGGCAAGTGGGGAGGCTAGCCACGAAAGATGAAATACACCGCGCCGACCATGCACAGGCCAGCCCACAGATAGTCCAGTTTCAAGGGCTGTTGCATGTACAGCACGCTGAAGGGCACGAAGATGGCCAGCGTGATCACCTCCTGCATGATCTTCAGTTGGCCGATCGACAGCTCGGTGTAGCCGATGCGGTTCGCCGGCACCATCAGCATGTATTCGAAGAATGCGATGCCCCAGCTGATCAGTACGGCGATCAGCCACGGCTTGCCGCTCAGGCTTTTCAGGTGGCCGTACCAGGCAAATGTCATGAACAGGTTGGAGCAGCAGAGCAGGGCGGCGGTTTGCAGCCAGACGGGCATGAGCGTGCACTCACGTGGAAGACGCGCAAGCCTATTCCGGGCGCGTTCGGCCCGCAACTGGCGGATCTGGTGTCCGGGGGTTTGGCCGGATTATTATCGCGCTTCCGTTTGTACTGGATGGCCGTTCATGGATTGCCGCCCCGGTTGCGGTGCCTGCTGCATCGCCCCCTCCATCAGTTCACCGATACCTGGCATGCCACACGGCAAGGCCGCGGGTGAGCGTTGTATTCATTTGTCGTCGCAGTCTCTTTGCCTGCTGTTCGGTGACCCGCAGCGGCCTGCGGTCTGCTCCGCGTTTGCCGCCGATCCGGTTGTCTGTGGCGAAAGCCGGGATGAGGCGATTCGCTTGTTGGGCTGGTTGGAGCAGGCCACCGCTTGAGTGGTCTTCACGCTGGAATAAGGCAAGACTCTGTCCCAGTTGCGTGTTGTTCGAATTGTCGAGGTGTTCTGAGCGTCCGTAGGAGCGGGCCGTGCCCGCGAAGCTTTGCGCGCTGGAATATTCGCGGGCATGGACYCGGCGTCCCCGCCCGCTCCTACAGGGTTACGTCTATCCGCAACAGCCAGCTCGGACATAGCCAAGAACAAAGAGGTGTGCGATGGGGTTCAAGATGCGGTATCTGCTTGCTGGCGTGCTGTGCCTTGCGTCTTGCTGGGCTCAGGCTGCGGAGGATTGGCAACTGGCGAAGGACGAAGATGGAATCAAGGTCTACCTGCAGGCGGTTCCCGGCTCGCCGTACAAGGCTTACCGGGGCGTGACGGTGATCGATGCCGATATGGGCACGCTGCGTCGACTGATGGACAGCGCAGCCGATGCCTGTACCTGGATTCACGAATGCAAGGAGCAGAAGCTGCTCAGGCGCGAGGAGAGGCAGGCGTGGACCTATACCCGCTTCAATACGCCGTGGCCGGTGACGCCTCGGGATTGCGTCGTGCACATAACCGAGCATGAAGAGAGCGACGGGGCTATCCGCAGAGAGCTGGAGGCCGTGCCCGGGTATCTGCCCGACGAGGATGGCTACGTGCGCGTGACTCGGGTGGATGGCTACTGGGGGTTCGTGCCGCGGGAGGGAAAAATCGAGGTGACCTATCAAGTGCATACGGAACCTGGCGGCAGCGTACCGTCCTGGCTGGCGAACAAGTTCGTAGTAGAGGCGCCTTACAATACGTTGAGGGCTTTGCGGGAGCGTGCTCAGCGCGCTCAATAGGTGTGACGGGCAGGTCTGCGGCCTGCAATCGCCGCGAGGGCGCGCTCCCCCACAGAAGAGGGCTATGTCCGCGTTGACTGTTGCGGATGTGCGTACATCTGTAGCCTTCAGAACGCCTCGGCGCTTCAATCGGCAAAACAAAGAGGCTGCCCTGGGGCAGCCTCTTTGTTTTTTTCGGCTATGGCTTAACGCGGCAGGTCGCGCTTGGCGTGGCCGGTGTACAGCTGACGCGGGCGGCCGATCTTCTGGCCGGAGGCGATCATTTCCTTCCAGTGGGAAATCCAGCCGACAGTGCGCGCGAGGGCGAAGATGACGGTGAACATGCTGGTCGGGATGCCGATGGCCTTGAGGATGATGCCCGAGTAGAAGTCGACGTTCGGGTACAGGTTGCGCTCGGCGAAGTACGGATCGTTGAGGGCGATCTCTTCCAGCTTCATCGCCAGATCCAGTTGCGGATCGTTGATGCCCAGCTCGCCCAGGACTTCATCGCAGGTCTGCTTCATGACCTTGGCGCGTGGATCGAAGTTCTTGTAGACGCGGTGGCCGAAGCCCATCAGCTTGAACGGATCGTTCTTGTCCTTGGCCTTGGCCAGGAATTTCTCGACGTTCGACACGTCGCCGATCTCGTCCAGCATGGTCAGTACGGCTTCGTTCGCACCGCCGTGTGCCGGCCCCCAGAGGGCGGCGATGCCGGCTGCGATACAGGCGAACGGGTTGGCGCCGGTGGAGCCGGCCAGGCGGACGGTGGAGGTGGAGGCGTTCTGCTCATGATCGGCGTGCAGGATGAAGATGCGATCCATCGCCTTGGCCAGCACCGGGCTGATCGGTTTGATCTCGCACGGGGTGTTGAACATCATGTGCAGGAAGTTTTCCGAGAAGCTCAGATCGTTGCGCGGATACATCAGCGGCTGGCCGATCGAGTACTTGTAGACCATCGCGGCGATGGTCGGCATCTTGGCGACCAGGCGCACGGCGGAAATTTCGCGGTGGTGCGGGTCGTTGATGTCCAGGGAGTCATGGTAGAAAGCCGAGAGGGCGCCGACAACGCCACACATGATGGCCATCGGGTGCGCGTCGCGGCGGAAACCGTTCAGGAAGGACTTCAGCTGCTCGTGAACCATGGTGTGGTTCTTCACGGTGCTGACGAACTGCGCTTTCTGCTCGGCGGTCGGCAGTTCGCCGTTCAGCAGCAGGTAGCAGGTCTCGAGGTAGTCGGATTTTTCCGCCAGCTGCTCGATCGGGTAGCCGCGATGCAGCAGGACGCCCTTGTCGCCGTCGATGTAGGTGATCTTGGACTCGCAAGAGGCGGTCGACATGAAGCCGGGATCGAAGGTGAAGTGACCCGTGGAGGTCAAGCTCCGTACGTCAATTACATCGGGCCCTACGGTACCGGATAAAACGGGCAGTTCGACGGGGGCAGCGCCCTCGATGATCAACTGCGCTTTCTTGTCAGCCATGTATGGCCTCCTGTTTTGTGCTTGGAATCATCATGGCCCCCCACGCAGGGCCCGCATCACTATAGTGTGATAAATCGCAAAGTCAATTTGCGCGAACCCATGCCGTAGAGGGCTTTGCAGGGGGATGCGTACAGCCTGGGTGCACTGTTTACGGCATTTATATGGGGGGGAGCTATCCGCCTTTAGTGGCACTTCACCACATTGTCATTAGTGACCTAACTGTTTATACTCGGAAACCGACCGGCAGGGGCCTTACAGGCAGTATTCTGTAGGTTGTCACTCGTGGGTAGCGGGTACTGCTGCGTACTCTTCCCAACAACTTTGCCCTGCGCTTCGGGGCTCTCAAGTGTGAAAAAAAGCCGTGAAAAGCCAACGACCTGTAAACCTAGATCTTAGGACAATAAAACTTCCCATCACTGCTTACACGTCGATTCTCCACCGTGTATCCGGTGTCATCCTGTTCGTCGGTATCGCCCTGTTGCTGCTCGCGCTCGATACCTCGCTGTCTTCGTCCGAAGGCTTCGAGGAGGTTCGTGCGTACTTGAGCGGCCCGCTGGCCAAGCTGGTGAGCTGGGCGTTGCTGTCCGCACTGCTGTACCACATGGTGGCGGGTATCCGTCACTTGATCATGGATGCTGGGCACGGCGAGACGCTGGAAGGCGGCAAGCTGGGCTCGAAAATCGTAATCGCCGTTTCGGTGGTGCTGATCGTTCTGGCGGGAGTGTGGATATGGTAACCAATGTCACCAATTTCTCGCGATCGGGTCTCTATGACTGGATGGCGCAGCGTGTTTCTGCAGTGGTTCTTGCGGCTTATTTTCTGTTTCTGCTTGGGTACCTGATCGTGAATCCGGGCCTGGAATATGCCCAGTGGCACGCGCTCTTTTCGGCCAACTGGATGCGTATCTTCAGCCTGCTGGCCCTGGTTGCCCTGAGTGTGCACGCGTGGGTGGGCATGTGGACGATTTCCACCGACTACCTGACCAACATGGCCATCGGTAAGTGGGCTACCAGTGTGCGTTTCCTGTTCCAGGCGGTGTGTGGCATTGCCATGTTCACCTTCTTCGTCTGGGGTGTGCAGATTCTTTGGGGTATCTGATTCATGGCTAATATTCGTACGCTTTCCTTCGACGCCATCATCGTTGGTGGCGGTGGCGCCGGTATGCGCGCGGCGCTGCAACTGGCCCAGTCGGGTCACAAGACCGCTGTGGTCACCAAGGTTTTCCCGACTCGCTCGCACACCGTTTCCGCCCAGGGCGGCATCACCTGTGCCATCGCCTCGGCCGACCCGAACGACGATTGGCGCTGGCACATGTACGATACCGTCAAGGGTTCCGATTACATCGGTGACCAGGACGCTATCGAGTACATGTGTTCCGTAGGTCCCGAGGCCGTGTTCGAGCTCGAGCACATGGGGCTGCCGTTCTCCCGTACCGAACAGGGCCGCATCTATCAGCGTCCATTCGGCGGTCAGTCCAAGGACTTCGGCAAGGGTGGCCAGGCTGCCCGTACCTGCGCCGCTGCCGACCGTACCGGTCACGCGTTGCTGCACACGCTCTATCAGGGCAACCTGAAGAACAACACCGTTTTCCTCAACGAGTGGTACGCGGTCGACCTGGTGAAGAACCAGGACGGCGCGGTCGTTGGTATCATCGCCATCTGCATCGAGACGGGCGAAACCGTCTACATCCGTTCCAAGGCCACCGTGCTCGCCACCGGTGGTGCCGGTCGCATCTACGCTTCGACCACCAATGCGCTGATCAACACCGGTGACGGTGTCGGCATGGCGCTGCGTGCGGGTGTGCCGGTGCAGGACATCGAGATGTGGCAGTTCCACCCGACCGGTATCGCCGGTGCCGGCGTGCTGGTAACCGAGGGTTGCCGCGGCGAAGGCGGTTATCTGATCAACAAGCACGGCGAGCGCTTCATGGAGCGTTACGCGCCGAACGCGAAGGACCTGGCCGGCCGCGACGTCGTGGCGCGTTCCATGGTCAAGGAAATCCTGGCTGGCAACGGGTGTGGTCCGGATGGCGATCACGTGATGCTGAAGCTGGACCACCTGGGCGAGGAGGTGCTGCACAGCCGCCTGCCGGGTATCTGCGAGCTGTCGAAGACCTTCGCGCACGTCGACCCGGTCACCGCGCCGGTACCGGTCGTGCCGACCTGTCACTACATGATGGGCGGCGTCGCCACCAACATCCATGGCCAGGCGATCACCCAGGACGCCAACGGCAACGACACGATCGTCGACGGTCTGTTCGCCGTGGGCGAAGTGGCGTGCGTATCGGTCCATGGCGCCAACCGTCTTGGCGGCAACTCGCTGCTCGACCTGGTCGTTTTCGGCCGTGCCGCGGGCCTGCACCTGGAGAAGGCGCTCAAGGAAGGTATCGAGCACCGCGGTGCGAGCGAAACCGACCTGGACGTCGCACTGGGCCGTCTGGCCGGCATCAACGAGCGCACCACCGGCGAGGACGTCGCGCCTCTGCGCAAGGAGCTGCAGAACTGCATGCAGAACTACTTCGGTGTATTCCGTACCGGTGAATACATGCAGAAGGGTATCGCTCAGCTGGTGGATCTGCGCGAGCGCATCGCCAACGTCAAGATCTCCGACAAGAGCCAGGCCTTCAATACCGCGCGTATCGAAGCGCTCGAGCTGCAGAACCTGCTGGAGGTCGCGGAAGCCACCGCAATCGCCGCGGAGGTCCGCAAGGAATCCCGTGGCGCGCATGCTCGCGAAGACTTCGAGGAGCGTGACGATGAGAACTGGCTGTGCCACACCCTCTATTTCCCGGGTGAGAAGCGCGTTGCCAAGCGTGCCGTGAACTTCGCTCCGAAGACCGTTCCGGCATTCGAGCCCAAGGTTCGGACTTATTGAGGTCGCCGATATGTTGCAAGTGAGTGTTTATCGTTACAACCCGGACCAGGACGACAAGCCGTTCATGCAGGATTTCCAGGTCAATACCGACGGCAAGGACCTGATGGTTCTGGATGTCTTGGCCTTGATCAAGGAACAGGACGAAGGCTTCTCCTATCGTCGCTCCTGCCGTGAAGGCGTGTGTGGCTCCGATGGCATGAACATCAATGGCAAGAACGGTCTGGCGTGCATTACCCCGCTGTCCTCGGTGGTCAAGGGTAACCAGCTGGTCATTCGTCCTCTGCCCGGCCTGCCGGTCATTCGTGACCTGGTTGTCGATATGAGCATCTTCTACAAGCAGTACGAGAAGGTTCGCCCTTATCTGATGAACGATACGCCGCCGCCGGCTATCGAACGCCTGCAAAGTCCTGAAGATCGTGAGAAGCTGGATGGCCTGTACGAGTGCATTCTGTGCGCGTGCTGCTCGACCAGTTGCCCGTCCTTCTGGTGGAATCCGGACAAGTTCCTCGGTCCGGCTGCGTCGCTGCAGGCCTATCGTTTCCTGGCCGACAGCCGCGACACCGAAACCGAGAATCGTCTGGCTGGCTTGGACGATCCGTTCAGTGTGTTCCGCTGCCGTAGCATCATGAACTGCGTCGACGTTTGTCCGAAAGGGCTGAACCCGACCAAGGCAATCGGTCACATACGCAGCATGCTGCTGCAGAGCGGTACCTGATGACACCCCGGCCGCGAAAGGTTATGCGCTAGCCTGGAAACGGCCGGATTGCTATACCCGTAACACCTGCGGCGCCGAAGTTGAAGCTCGGCGCCGTAGTTTTAGTAGGAATCCCAGCCCACAAAGCCGGGGTTTCACTCTGAAAATTTGATGACCAGCAGGGGCATCCGGGTTGTGCCCGGAAACTATCTGCGCGGTCCGTAGTGGCTTTACCTGAGTCGCTGCTTCAGAACTTGGGAAGTCATGCTGCGGTTTCCACGCTGGTGGTGTCTCCTTATCGAAGGTGACCAGACATGCAAGAAAGCGTAATGCAGCGCATGTGGGACAGTGCCCACCTATCCGGTGGTAACGCTGCCTATGTGGAAGAGCTTTATGAGCTCTACCTGCACGATCCCAACGCTGTGCCCGAAGAGTGGCGCACTTATTTCCAGAAGTTGCCCTCCGGTGGCAGCGCTTCAGCCGATGTGTCGCATTCGACGATTCGCGACCACTTCGTCCTGCTGGCCAAGAACCAGCGTCGCGCGCAACCTGTGTCCGCAGGAAGCGTCAGCAGCGAGCACGAAAAGAAGCAGATCGAAGTCCTGCGTCTGATCCAGGCCTACCGCGTGCGTGGCCATCAGGCGGCACAGCTCGATCCGCTCGGCTTGCAGCAACGTTCCGCCCCCGCTGATCTGGCGATCAACAACTACGGTCTGACCGACGCCGACCTCGACACCGTGTTCCGCACTGGCGACCTGGCCATGGTCAATGGCCAGGCCACTCTGCGTGAAATCGTACAGGCGCTGCAAGAAACCTATTGCCGCACCATCGGTGCCGAGTACATGCACATCGTCGATTCCGAGCAGCGCGGCTGGTTCATCCAGCGCTTGGAAAGCGTGCGTGGTCGTCCCGAGTTCTCGCCGGAGATCAAGAGCCACCTGCTCGAGCGCCTCACCGCAGCCGAAGGTCTGGAAAAGTATCTGGGCACCAAGTACCCGGGCACCAAGCGCTTCGGCCTGGAAGGCGGCGAGAGCCTGATTCCCCTGCTCGACGAGATCATCCAGCGCTCCGGCTCCTACGGTACCAAGGAAATCGTCATCGGCATGGCCCACCGCGGTCGTCTGAACGTGCTGGTGAACACCTTCGGCAAGAACCCGCGCGACCTGTTCGACGAGTTCGAAGGCAAGAAGGTCGAAGGGCTGAGCTCCGGTGACGTCAAGTACCACCAGGGCTTCTCCTCCAACGTGATGACGCCCGGCGGCGAAATTCACCTGGCCATGGCGTTCAACCCGTCCCACCTGGAAATCGTCTCCCCGGTGGTCGAGGGTTCGGTACGCGCTCGCCAGGACCGCCGTTGCGACCCGGTCGGTGACAAGGTCCTCCCGGTGACCATCCACGGTGACGCCGCCGTCGCCGGTCAGGGTGTGGTCATGGAAACCTTCCAGATGTCGCAGACCCGTGCCTACCGGACCGGCGGTACCATCCGCCTCGTGGTCAACAACCAGGTCGGCTTCACCACCAACAAGCAGGAAGATGCTCGCTCCACCGAGTACGCGACCGACGTGGCGAAGATGATCCAGGCGCCGATCTTCCACGTGAACGCAGACGATCCCGAGGCCGTGCTGTTCGTCACCCAGCTCGCCGTCGACTATCGCATGCAGTTCAAGCGCGACATCGTCATCGACCTGATCTGCTACCGCCGTCGTGGCCACAACGAAGCGGACGAACCGAGCGGCACCCAGCCGCTGATGTACCAGAAGATCGCCAAGCAGCGCACCACCCGTGAGCTGTATGCCGACTCGCTGATCCAGACCAACGTGCTGGACAACGAGCGCGTTCAGGCGCAGATCGACGAGTACCGCACCGCGCTCGACAACGGCCTGCATGTGGTCAAGAGCCTGGTCAAGGAGCCGAACAAGGAACTCTTCGTCGACTGGCGTCCGTACCTGGGTCATGCCTGGACCGCGCGTCACGACACCAGTTTCGACCTCAAGACCCTGCAGGATCTGTCCAGCAAGCTGCTGCAGACCCCGGAAGGCTTCGTGGTCCAGCGTCAGGTCTCGAAGATCCTCGAAGATCGCCAGAAGATGGGCGCCGGCGCGCTGGCCATCAACTGGGGCTATGCGGAAACCATGGCCTACGCGACCCTGCTGTTCGAAGGCCATCCGGTGCGCATCTCCGGCCAGGACGTCGGTCGCGGCACCTTCTCGCACCGCCACGCTGCGCTGCACAACCAGAAGGACGGCAACACCTACATCCCGCTGCAGCATCTGTATGAAGGTCAGCCGCGCTTCGATCTGTACGACTCCTTCCTTTCCGAGGAAGCGGTTCTGGCATTCGAATACGGCTACGCCACTACCACCCCGAACGCCCTCGTGGTGTGGGAAGCGCAGTTCGGCGACTTCGCCAACGGCGCCCAGGTGGTGATCGACCAGTTCATCACCAGCGGCGAGCACAAGTGGGGTCGCCTGTGCGGCCTGACCATGCTGCTGCCGCATGGTTATGAAGGGCAGGGCCCGGAACACTCGTCCGCGCGTCTGGAGCGCTACCTGCAACTGTGCGCCGAGCACAATATTCAGGTCTGCGTGCCGACGACTCCGGCGCAGGTCTACCACATGCTGCGCCGCCAGGCGATTCGCCCGCTGCGCAAGCCGCTGGTGGCGCTGACGCCCAAGTCGCTGTTGCGCCACAAGCTGGCGACCTCCACCCTGGAAGAGCTGACCCAGGGTTCGTTCCAGACCGTCATCCCGGAAATCGATCCGGTCGATCCGGCGAAGGTCGAGCGCGTCATCATGTGCAGCGGCAAGGTCTACTATGACCTGCTGGACAAGCGCCGCAGCGAGGGTCGCGAAGATATCGCCATCGTGCGCATCGAACAGCTCTATCCGTTCCCGGAAGAGGATCTGGCCGAGGCGCTCGCGCCTTACCAGAACCTCAAGCACATCGTCTGGTGTCAGGAAGAGCCGATGAACCAGGGCGCCTGGTACTGCAGCCAGCACCATATGCGGCGTGTCGCGACTGCGCACAACAAGGATCTGTTCCTCCAGTACGCCGGTCGGGATGCTTCTGCGGCACCAGCCGTCGGTTATGCGTCGATGCATGCCGAACAGCAGGAAAAGCTGCTGCAGGACGCCTTCACCGTTTAATCCATTCGTGCAAGAGGCCGCGACAGTTCGCGGCCTCGATGTAGAAACCGAATCAATAGGACCCCTGAATAATGGCTATCGAGATCAAAGCCCCTACATTCCCGGAATCGGTCGCCGACGGCACCGTTGCCACCTGGCACAAGCAGCCGGGCGACGCGGTCAAGCGTGATGAGCTGATCGTCGACATCGAAACCGACAAGGTGGTCATGGAAGTGCTCGCCGAAGCGGATGGCGTGCTCACCGAGATCGTCAAGAACGAAGGCGATACCGTCCTGAGCGGCGAGCTGCTCGGCAAACTGGAAGCCGGCGCTGCCGCCGCCGCGGCGCCCGCCCAGGCTGCTGCCGCGCCGGCCCAGGCCGCTGCACCTGCCGCTGCCGCTCCGGCTGCCGGTGCTGAAGAGCCGATCCTGGCTCCGGCTGCACGCAAGCTGGCCGAAGAGAACGGCATCGACCCGAACAGCATCGCCGGTACCGGCAAGGATGGCCGCGTGACCAAGGAAGACGTGGTCGCCGCCATCGAAGCCAAGAAGTCCGCCCCGGCCGCCGCGGCCAAGCCTGCCGCTCCGGCCGCTGCCGCCCCGATCTTCGCCGAGGGCGATCGCGTCGAGAAGCGCGTGCCGATGACGCGCCTGCGCGCCAAGGTCGCCGAGCGTCTGGTCGAAGCCCAGTCCTCCATGGCCATGCTGACGACGTTCAACGAAGTCAACATGAAGCCGATCATGGAACTGCGCGCGAAGTACAAGGACCTGTTCGAGAAGACCCACAACGGCGTGCGCCTGGGCTTCATGTCCTTCTTCGTCAAGGCCGCGGTCGAAGCGCTCAAGCGCCAGCCGGGCGTGAACGCTTCCATCGACGGTAACGACATCGTCTACCATGGCTATCAGGACATCGGCGTCGCCGTATCCAGCGACCGTGGTCTGGTGGTTCCGGTGCTGCGCAATGCCGAGCACATGACCCTGGCCGAGATCGAAGGTGGTATCAACAACTTCGGCAAGAAGGCCAAGGCCGGCAAGCTGACCATCGAAGAGATGACTGGCGGTACCTTCACCATTTCCAACGGCGGCGTATTCGGTTCGCTGCTCTCCACGCCGATCGTCAACCCGCCGCAGACCGCGATTCTCGGCATGCACAAGATCCAGGAACGCCCGATGGCCGTTAACGGTCAAGTGGTCATCCTGCCGATGATGTACCTGGCGCTGTCCTATGACCATCGCTTGATCGACGGCAAGGAAGCGGTCACCTTCCTGGTTACCATGAAGGACCTGCTGGAAGACCCGGCCCGTCTGCTGCTGGACATCTAAGAAAGCAGCTGCAAGCTGCAAGTCTCAAGCTGCAAGTGATCGCAGCTCCATTCGACTTGTAGCTTGCGGCTTGTAGCTTGTGGCTTTGCTTAAAGAGGATTCGTAATGAGCCAGAAATTCGACGTCGTCGTCATCGGTGCCGGCCCCGGCGGCTATGTGGCCGCCATTCGTGCCGCCCAGCTGGGTCTGAAGACCGCCTGTATCGAGAAATACCAGGGCAAGGAAGGCAAGACCGCGCTGGGCGGCACCTGCCTGAACGTCGGTTGCATCCCGTCCAAGGCGCTGCTGGACAGCTCCTACAAGTTCCATGAAGCCCACGAGAGCTTCAAGGTCCACGGCATCAGCACCGGCGAAGTGGCCATGGACGTCCCGACCATGATCGCGCGCAAGGACCAGATCGTTAAGAACCTCACCGGGGGCGTCGCCGCGCTGTTGAAGGCCAATGGCGTGACCGTCTTCGAAGGTCATGGCAAGCTGCTGGCGGGCAAGCAGGTCGAAGTCACCGGCTTGGACGGCAATGTCCAGACCCTGGCTGCCGAGAACGTCATCCTGGCGTCCGGTTCCACCCCGGTGAACATCCCGCCGGCCCCGGTGGACCAGAAGGTCATCGTCGATTCCACCGGCGCGCTGGATTTCCAGAGCGTTCCGGGCAAGCTCGGCGTCATCGGTGCCGGTGTCATCGGTCTCGAGCTGGGCTCGGTCTGGGCACGCCTGGGCGCCGAAGTCACCGTCATCGAGGCCATGGACAAGTTCCTGCCGGCCGCTGACGAGCAGATCGCCAAGGAAGCCTTCAAGAGCCTTTCCAAGCAGGGCCTGAAGATCCTTCTGGGCGCCCGCCTGACCGGTTCGCAAGTGCAGGGTGACCAGGTCACCGTCAGCTTCACCAGCGCCGACGGCGAGCAGCAGATGACTTTCGACAAGCTGATCGTAGCGGTCGGTCGCCGTCCGGTGACCACCGAGCTGCTGGCTGCCGATACCGGCGTCGACATGGACGAGCGCGGCTTCATCTTCGTCGACGACTACTGCGCCACCAGCGTTCCGGGCGTCTACGCCATCGGCGACGTGGTGCGCGGCGCGATGCTGGCCCACAAGGCCTCGGAAGAGGGTGTGATGGTCGCCGAGCGTATCGCCGGCCACAAGACCCAAATGAACTATGACCTGATTCCGTCGGTCATCTACACTCACCCGGAAATCGCATGGGTCGGCAAGTCCGAGCAGGCGCTGAAGGCCGAGGGTGTCGAAGTCAACGTCGGTACCTTCCCGTTCGCCGCCAGCGGCCGGGCCATGGCCGCCAACGATACCGCCGGTCTGGTCAAGGTCATCGCCGATGCCAAGACCGATCGCGTGCTGGGTGTGCATGTAATGGGCCCGAGCGCAGCTGAACTGGTTCAGCAGGGCGCCATCGGCATGGAGTTCGGCACCAGTGCCGAAGACCTGGGCATGATGGTGTTCTCGCACCCGACCATGTCCGAAGCGCTGCATGAAGCCGCTCTGGCGGTGAATGGCCACGCCATCCACATCGCCAACCGCAAGAAGCGCTGACGGTTCTTCGTGCTGCACCCAGGCCCGACGTATCTACGGATACGCCGGGCCTTTTGCAAACTGCGGATTCGAAAAGATTATCAGGCTGTTGAAAAACGTAGGCGAGGCAGGCAAGACAAGGCAAAAACGGCCGAGAAAGCGGAGTTTACTGCTGTAAATGAGCATTTTGACCGAGCTCGCGATCGAGGCGGTTTTTAACGCAGTATTGCCAACGCAGGTAGTTTTTCAATGGCCTTTTACAGGTCGCTGAGAGGTATCGTGAATATCGTGGATAGTTTTCAGCGACTTGTGGGGCGGTGCGGCAGTCGCCGTGCCGGAAATGCGCAATACCAACCAGACGGTAGAAAGCATGAATCTTCACGAGTACCAAGGTAAACAACTGTTCGCTGAATACGGTCTGCCCGTTTCCAAGGGCTACGCCGTGGACAGTCCGAAGGAGGCCGCGGAGGCCTGCGACAAGATCGGCGGCACCGAATGGGTGGTCAAGGCCCAGGTACATGCTGGCGGACGCGGCAAGGCCGGTGGCGTCAAGCTGGTTCGCAGCAAGGATGAGGCCAGGGCATTCGCCCAGCAGTGGCTGGACAAGCGTCTGGTGACCTATCAGACCGATGCCAACGGGCAGCCGGTCAGCAAGATACTCGTCGAGTCGGCTACCGACATCGACAAGGAGCTGTATCTGGGCGCGGTGGTCGATCGTGCCAGCCGTCGCGTCGTCTTCATGGCGTCCACCGAAGGCGGTGTGGACATCGAGAAGGTCGCCCACGACACCCCGGAAAAAATCCTCAAGGCCACCATCGACCCGCTGGTCGGCGCACAGCCGTTCCAGGCGCGCGAGCTGGCGTTCCAGCTCGGTCTCAAGAGCGACCAGGTCAAGCAGTTCGTGCACATCTTCGTCGGCCTGGCCCAGCTGTTCCAGGACTACGACCTGGCGCTGCTGGAGGTGAACCCGCTGGTGATCAAGAAGGACGGCAACCTGCACTGCCTGGATGCCAAGATCAATATCGACAGCAACGCCATCTACCGCCAGCCGAAGCTGCGCGACATGGCCGACCCGTCCCAGGACGACCCGCGCGAGGCCCATGCGGCCAAGTGGGAACTCAACTACGTGGCGCTCGACGGCAACATCGGCTGCATGGTCAATGGCGCCGGCCTGGCCATGGGCACCATGGACATCGTCAACCTGCACGGCGGCAAGCCGGCCAACTTCCTCGACGTCGGGGGTGGCGCGACCGAGGAGCGGGTCACCGAAGCCTTCAAGATCATCCTGTCCGACAGCAACGTCGCGGCGGTGCTGGTGAATATCTTCGGCGGCATCGTGCGCTGCGACATGATCGCCGAGGGCATCATCGGCGCCGTGCGCGAAGTCGGCGTCAAGGTGCCGGTGGTGGTGCGGCTGGAGGGCAACAATGCCGATCTCGGCGCCAAGATGCTGAGTGAGAGCGGTCTGAACATCATCGGTGCGAACAGCCTGACCGATGCGGCCATTCAGGTCGTCAAAGCCGCGGAGGGCAAGTGATGAGCGTATTGATCAACAAGGACACCAAGGTCATCTGCCAGGGCTTCACCGGTTCGCAGGGCACCTTCCACTCCGAGCAGGCGATCGCCTACGGCACCAAGATGGTCGGCGGCGTGACGCCGGGCAAGGGTGGCACCCAGCATCTCGGGTTGCCGGTGTTCAATACCGTCAGGGAGGCCGTGGAGGCCACCGGAGCCGATGCCTCGGTCATCTACGTGCCGGCACCGTTCTGCAAGGATTCCATCCTCGAAGCGGCCTTCGGCGGCATCAAGCTGATCGTCTGCATCACCGAGGGCATTCCGACGCTGGACATGCTGGAGGTGAAGATCAAGTGCGACGAACTGGGCGTGCGCCTGATCGGGCCGAACTGTCCGGGCGTGATCACCCCCGGCGAATGCAAGATCGGCATCCAGCCGGGGCACATCCACCAGCCGGGCAGGGTCGGCATCGTCTCGCGTTCCGGCACGCTGACCTACGAGGCCGTCAAGCAGACCACCGATGCCGGTTTCGGCCAGTCGACCTGCGTCGGTATCGGGGGCGATCCGATTCCGGGTTCCACCTTCATCGATATCCTCCAGCTGTTCCAGGATGACCCGCAGACCGAGGCCATCGTCATGATCGGCGAGATCGGCGGTTCGGCCGAAGAGGAGGCCGCAGCCTTCATCAAGGCCAACGTCACCAAGCCGGTGGTTTCCTACATCGCCGGCGTCACCGCTCCGGCGGGCAAGCGGATGGGCCATGCCGGCGCGATCATCTCCGGCGGCAAGGGCACGGCCGATGAGAAGTTCGCCGCGCTGCAGGACGCCGGGGTGAAAACCGTGCGTTCCCTCGCCGACATCGGCAAGGCACTGGCGGAACTGACCGGCTGGGAAATGAAGAAGGCCTGACCGGCTTTCGCTCTTTTTGTAGGAGCCAGCTTGCTGGCGATCGATGCCGCTGAACCGCTGATCGCCAGCAAGCTGGCTCCTACAGAGGAGGGGATTTCACGGGACTGCTTTTGTGGGAGGCCGCGCCTGCTCCCGCGGGCTGGCGGCGTCCGCCCCATCCCTGTGGATTGCCCGGCCGGTGCGCTTTTGGCTTCAGGCTTTGTGGATAGACCTGCAATTGCCTCAAAACAATGCTTTTTCGCAGTCGATGCCGACGACCTGATCGGCATCGGTGACCGCGTCGTGGCATCATTGCCGCGCTTCATTCATACGCTTGTTCGGTCCACAAGAGCGACGGCGTGCAACGAGGATCCAGCCCAACCGGCTGGATGACGTTTCCCCTTATCCCCGAAGGAAACTCCGTATCCCATCATCAGGCCGTCGTGAATCGCTGGCGCATCGCACTCATGGCGTGTGCGTTGCCTTATCGACGCCGTTATTCCCCTGGTAGTTTTTCTGCATGAATCGTTTGAAAGGTTTTGACCTGCTGGCCCTCGGCTTCATGACGTTTGCGCTGTTCCTCGGTGCCGGCAATATCATTTTCCCCGCCAGTGCCGGCATGGCTGCGGGCGAGAGCATCTGGCTCACGGCGCTGGGCTTCCTGATCACCGGCGTGGGCTTGCCGTTGGTGACGGTGGTGGCGCTGGCGCGAGTCGGCGGGGGCATGCCGGCACTCACTGCGCCGCTGGGCAAATGGGCCGGCACCCTGCTGGCGGTGGCCGTGTACCTGGCCATCGGTCCCTTGTTCGCCACGCCGCGGACCGCCGTGGCTTCGTTCGAGATCGGCATCGTGCCGTTCACCGGCAACAGCTCGGTGGCCCTGCTGGCCTATACGTGCGTCTATTTCGCCGTGGTGCTGTTTCTCTCGCTCAAACCCGGGCAACTGCTCGACCGGGTTGGCAAGATCATCACGCCGGTGTTGCTGATTGCCCTGTTGGTGCTTGGCGCCGCGGCGCTGTTCGCTCCGGCCGGGCCGATCGGCGACACCAGCGAGGCCTATCGGGCGCAGCCGCTGACGAAGGGTTTCCTGGAAGGCTACCTGACCATGGATGCCCTTGGCGCCCTGGTATTCGGTATCGTCATCGCCACGGCGATTCGCGATCGTGGCGTCACCATGCCCAACCTGGTGACCCGCTATTCGATCATCGCCGTGATCATTGCCGCCATCGGCCTGGCACTGGTGTACCTGGCGCTGTTCTACCTCGGCGCCACCAGCCAGCAGATCGCCGCCGAGGCGAGCAATGGCGGGCAGATTCTGGCGACGTATGTGCAGCACACCTTCGGCCGTACTGGCCAGTTGCTGTTGGCGGCGGTGATTACCCTGGCTTGCATGACTACCGGGGTCGGACTGTTGACGGCCTGCGGCGAATTCTTCAGTGACCTGCTGCGGGTCTCCTACACCCGGGTGGTCTGGGCCTTCGCCTTGTTCAGTCTGGCCGTATCCAACCAGGGCTTGAATGAGCTGATCCGGATCTCGGTGCCGGTGCTGATCGGTCTCTATCCGCTGGCCATCGTGCTGGTGGCGCTGAGCCTGCTCGATCGGTTCTGGTTGTCGCCGTCGCGGGTATTCCGTCCGGTGATGGCGGTCACCTTGATCTTCGGCGTCGTCGACGGCCTCGCGGCTGCCGGACTCGGCGAATGGGTGCCTGCGCTGTTCACTCAATTGCCACTGGCGGAGCAGAGCATGGGCTGGTTGCTGCCGGTGGTGGTGATGCTGCTGCTGGCCGTTGTCGCTGACCGCATGCTCGGTCGCCCCGGCCTGGGGCGCTAGAAGCAGAGCGGCCTTTCGTAGGGTGGGCAACGGCGAAGCCTTGCCCACGCGTCTGGTGGGGCATAAACGCGGATTACCCTGTTTGCACCGTTGTAGGAGCCCGCTTGCGGGCGATCGGCCGCAACGCCGATGATCGCCGGCAAGGACTCGGCGTCCCCCGGCTCCTATGGGCGCGGTGTGCAGATGCGGCTTTCTCGGGGCTGCACCCTGTTTGCCACCCGACAGCGCTGCGGCGAAGACGCAGGCGTCTCCTGCATAAAGCACTTGCGGCTTTTGCCCACGCGTCTGGTGAGCGTTGTGCACTTGCACCTACGGAACGTGCGCGGAGCTCTGCGCTTTTCGGCGCGACGGTACGGTCAGGCGTTATGCTTCACTGCACGAGAGTGGTGCTGGCTATAATCTCGCGCAGTTTCCGAGGGCGCCCCATGACGTTATCCAGCCAAACCCTGCCGCATCTGATCGCCGTGCTCTGGTTCATCGCCTGCTGGGCGGGCTATACCCGCTATGCGAGCTGGCGTGGGCGCGACACCGCCTGCCTGGCGAGCGTGCTGCACCTGTACCGGCAGGACTGGATGCAACGCCTGTTGCTGCGCGATAACCGCATCGCCGATGCCAATGTGATCGGCAACCTGGAGCGTAACGCCTCGTTCTTCGCTTCCAGCACGCTGATCATCCTCGCCGGCGTCCTGACCGTATTGGGCGCGTCCGATCGCGCGGTTTCCCTGCTGGCCGATCTGCCCTTCGTGCAGCCGGTCAGCCGTGGACTCTCGGAACTCAAGCTGCTCTGCCTGGCGATCGTCTTCGTCTATGCGTTCTTCACCTTCAGCTGGTGCATGCGGCAATACAACTTCGCCGCCGTGCTGGTGGCCTCGGCGCCCATGGTGGGGGAGCGCAACGTCAGCGATCAGGAGCGCAAGGCCTTCGGCGAACGTGCTGCGCGGGTGATCTCCATGGCGGCCAACCAGTTCAACTTCGGCTTGCGTGCCTATTATTTCGGGATGGCGACCCTGGCCTGGTTCATCCACCCCTGGTTCTTCATGGCCGTCACCGCTGGCGTGGTGTTGATTCTCTACCGCCGCGAATTCCATTCGGACGTACTCGAGGTGATGGTATTCACGCCAACTTCACCTGCCGAAACGCCCAAGGAATAGGGCAGCGATGGCAAGGCGGGTATCATGCCCGGCTTGATGCAGTTTCCGAGGGTTCGAATGAGCGATAGCCAGATACTCGAGCGCACTCAGCGCTTCCTGTCCTTCCTGCGGCATTGCCAGGTGCTCGGTCTGAGCGTCGAGCACGCCGATGGCAGCGGGCTGATCCTGCGTCTGCCCTACAGCGAGAAGATCGTCGGCAACCCGGAAACCGGTGGTGTCCATGGTGGCGCGATCACCACGCTGATGGATACCACCTGCGGCATCTCCACCGCGTGCGCCTTGCCGGAGCTGGAAGTGTGCCCGACGTTGGATCTGCGCATCGACTACATGCATCCGGCCGAGCCTGGCCACGACATCTTCGGGTTCGCCGAATGCTACCGGGTTACGCCCACCGTGATCTTCACCCGCGGCGTGGCTTACCAGCACGACATCAACGAGCCCATCGCCCATGTGGTCGGCGCCTTCATGCGCATGGGCAAGGCGGCCGGCGGGTTGGGCAAGGAGGGGGTGGCATGAGCGGCCTCAACCTCAACGAGCTGGTGCACGAGGCGCATGCCAGCAACGACTACGATTCGCTGATCCGGCTGGTGCCGTACGCCCGGCTGATCGGTATCGAATGCCTGCGGCTCGGCGACGAGATGGTGTTCCGCCTGCCGCAGAACGAGGACAACATCGGCAATCCGATGCTGCCGGCCATTCATGGCGGGGTCATCGCGGGCTTCATGGAGCATGCGGCAATGCTGCATCTGCTGATGTTCATGGGCGCACCACATTTGCCCAAAATCATCGACTTCTCGATAGATTATCTGCGTGCCGGTCACTATCGTGACACCTTTGCCGCCTGCCAGGTCTGGCGCCAGGGCCGTCGTGTCGCCAACGTGGCGATCACCGCCTGGCAGACCCATCAGGCCGAGCCCATCGCCACCGCCCGCTGCCACTTCAAGATCGACGAGCCCTGAGGCCTTCGGCCGAAGGTGGTGCCGCGGCAGGCGGCGAGTCCACCTTCGTGTCCGATCACGTCAAGGAAGCTGAATGGAAGCACTGTTGATACTCGGCGGCTTGCTGCTGATCCTCGCCGGTTTCGTCTGGTTGATCAGCCAGGCTTTTGCGACAGGCCTGCTGTGGGGGCTGGGCAGCCTGCTGCCACCCGTCACCCTGGTTTTCGTGTTCCGCCACTGGCGTGTGGCGCGCAAGACCGTGGTTCTTTCCTGTCTGGGCTTCATTCCCCTGGTGGTCGGGCTGTCGCTGCTGGCCAATCGCGATGCGGACCGCCTGGCGGCGATATTCAGCCTGCGCTGGCTGCCCACCCAGGTGCAGCCCGAGCTGAACCTGGGCCTGCGCGGACAACTGAACGGCCGCCCGTTCGCGCCCCAGCAGGGCGAACTCATCAGTGGCGTGCTGACCCTGCGTGAAGGCCAGGGTTTCTTCGCCCGTCAGGAAGTGACCATCCGCCTGCCCGAGCCGGCCGAAGGCGCCTTGCGCGTGGACGTGCTGCCGGACGACGGCGGGACACTGCCCGAGGTCGAGATCGCCTGGCTGAGCCCCGAGCGGGAGCTGCCCGAGACGCGCCGGCTGGATCGCGGCTACACCCTGCATCTCAACCTGCTGCCGGAGCCTCCGAACAGGTTGAAGGGCGATTTTCATCTGGTGCTGCCTGCGCAGTACCAGACCAGCCTCAACGGCGTCGTCGAGCTGTTCACCGACCGGCTGCGCTACCGTGACGGCCAGGTCGACCGCCGGCACGACTCGCGCGATACCATCGCCTACGTGATCCAGGACTATCTGCAGCGCCGCCATGCCAGCCGTGACGTGCGCTTGCAGGCGCTGCCAGGCGTGGCCCTGCCGGCCAGCGAACTGGCGCTCGAGGTTCAGGCTGCGGTCGAGGGCCAGGCGCAGGCGTTTACGCTGCAGCTGGGCAAGAACGAGCAGGGCTGGCACGTCAGGGGCGACGACTATCCTGCATTGCCGGCGCCGCGGGCCGAGCCAATGAAGCGCGCTGCCGATAGCGAGGCGCCGCCGGTCGCGACGGCGTCGCCGAGTGGCATCGACCGCCGGCTGCGCTTTTCCATGGAGCGGCTGCTGCGCGACCCCACCCGCTACGAACACCTGCTGGTGCGCGCGCACACCGAACGCGGGGGCGTCGCCGAGGGGCGTTTCATCGGCATCGACAGCGAAGGACAGCTGATCATCCGGCGGGTCATCCAGGGGCCGGGGCAGGCGAGCTACAACCTGACGCCCGGCGAGATCGTCCTGCTGGAGCTGATGGAGCCCTGACGCGTGCAGGCCGACGCGGTGGTCGGCCCCCTTGAAATCCACAGCCGAGCCCCCATCTGCCAGACATCGCCGCAGCTGCGGTCCTTGCCATTGAGATGATGTGGAGTTCGTAGACGATGAGTGTGGAGACTCAAAAAGAAACCCTGGGCTTCCAGACCGAAGTGAAGCAATTGCTTCACCTGATGATCCATTCGCTGTACTCGAACAAGGAAATCTTCCTTCGCGAGCTGATTTCCAACGCCTCCGATGCCGCCGACAAGCTTCGCTTCGAAGCACTGGCCAAGCCGGAGCTGCTCGAGGGCGGTGCCGACCTGAAGATTCGCCTCAGCTTCGACAAGGACGCCAAGACCGTCACCCTGGAAGATAACGGCATCGGCATGAACCGCGAGGATGTGATCGCGCATCTGGGCACCATCGCCAAGTCCGGCACCGCCGACTTCCTCAAGAACCTCTCCGGCGACCAGAAGAAGGATTCACACCTGATCGGCCAGTTCGGTGTCGGCTTCTATTCCGCCTTCATCGTCGCCGACAAGGTCGATGTATACAGCCGTCGTGCCGGTACGCCCGCCAGCGAAGGCGTTCACTGGTCGTCCAAGGGCGAAGGCGAATTCGAAGTCGCCTCGATCGACAAGGCCGAGCGCGGCACGCGTATCGTCCTGCACCTGAAGAGCGGTGAAGAAGAGTTCGCCGACGGCTGGCGCCTGCGCAACATCGTCAAGAAATACTCCGATCACATCGCGCTGCCGATCGAGTTGCCGAAGGAATTCCACGGCGAGGAAAAGGACAAGCCAGCGGAGCCGGAGTGGGAAACCGTCAACCGCGCCAGCGCCCTGTGGACCCGTCCGCGTAGCGAGATCAAGGACGAGGAATACCAGGAGTTCTACAAGCACGTCGCGCATGACTTCGACAATCCGCTGTCCTGGAGCCACAACAAGGTCGAGGGCAAGCTGGAATACACCTCGCTGCTCTACGTGCCCGGCCGCGCGCCGTTCGATCTGTATCACCGCGAGGCGCCGAAGGGTCTGAAGCTCTATGTGCAGCGCGTGTTCATCATGGACCAGGCCGACGAGTTCCTGCCGCTGTACCTGCGTTTCATCAAGGGCGTGGTGGATTCCAACGACCTGTCGCTCAACGTCTCGCGCGAGATACTGCAAAAGGACCCGGTGATCGACTCGATGAAGTCGGCGCTGACCAAGCGCGTGCTGGACATGCTGGAAAAACTCGCCAAGGACAAGCCGGAAGACTACAAGAACTTCTGGAAGCAGTTCGGCCAGGTGCTCAAGGAAGGCCCGGCGGAAGATTTCGCCAACAAGGAGAAGATCGCAGGGCTGCTGCGCTTCGCCTCCACCAGCGACGCCTCGGGCGAACAGTCGGTGTCACTGGCGGACTATCTGGGCCGGGTGAAGGATGGGCAGGACAAGATCTACTACCTCACCGGCGAAAGCCATGCGCAGGTCAAGAACAGCCCGCATCTGGAAGTGTTCCGCAAGAAGGGCATCGAGGTGCTGCTGCTCACCGATCGCATCGACGAGTGGCTGATGAGCTACCTCACCGAGTTCGATGGCAAGCAGTTCGTCGATGTCGCCCGCGGCGACCTGGATCTGGGCAAGCTGGACTCGGAAGAGGACAAGAAGGCCCAGGAGGAAATCGCCAAGGCCAAGGAAGGGCTCATCGAGCGCCTCAAGACTGCACTGGGTGATGAAGTCGCCGAGGTTCGGGTCTCCCATCGCCTGACCGATTCGCCGGCGATCCTCGCCATCGGCGAGCAGGACCTCGGCCTGCAGATGCGCCAGATCCTCGAGGCGAGCGGGCAGAAGGTGCCGGAGTCCAAGCCGATCTTCGAGATCAACCCGCAGCACCCGCTGATCGAGAAGCTGGACGCCGAGCCGGACGAGGATCGCTTCGTCGACCTGTCGCATATCCTCTTCGATCAGGCAGCCCTGGCCGCCGGCGACAGCCTCAAGGATCCGGCCGCCTACGTGCAGCGGCTGAACAAGCTGTTGGTGGAACTCTCCGCCTGATTCGATAGCGGTGAAAGCAAGGCCCGTTCCGCAAGGGTCGTTCACGTGCAGTGAATGACGGCCCGGGACGGGCCTTTGGCTTTCTGGCAGGCCTGCAATCGCCGCGAGGGCGCGCCCACACAGGGTTGGGTGTTTGCAGGCTTCAAGCTGTAGGAAGCGCCTGCGCGTCTTCGTCGCAGCGCTGTCGGGCAGCAAACAGGCTGCAGCCCGAGCAAGCCGCCTGTGCACACCGCGCCCGAGGGGCCCGGGGGGACGCCGAGTCCTTGCCGGCGATCATCGGCGTTGCGGCC
>NZ_JADDIX010000084.1 GCF_015070855.1 Pseudomonas lopnurensis | reverse complement strand
AAAAAGGGAGCGGACTCGCATCCGCTCCCTTTGGTTTTCCGCACCCGCGCCCTGCGTCAGGCCGGCGCTGACGTGCGGATCAGGTGGTCGAAGGCGCTCAGCGAGGCCTTGGCCCCTTCGCCCACGGCGATCACGATCTGCTTGTACGGCACCGTGGTCACGTCGCCCGCGGCGAACACGCCGGGAACAGTGGTCTGGCCCTTGGCGTCGACGATGATCTCGCCGAAGCGGCTCAGTTCCACGCTGCCCTTGAGCCAGTCACTGTTGGGCAACAGGCCGATCTGCACGAAGATGCCTTCCAGTTCGACGTCGTGCACGGCATCGCTGGCGCGATCCTTGTAGGTGAGGCCGGTGACCTTCTGCCCATCGCCCTTGACCTCGATGGTCTGCGCCATCTTCAGCACGGTGACGTTGGGCAGGCTCTGCAGCTTGCGCTGCAGCACGGCGTCGGCCCGCAGTTGCTCGCCGAATTCCAGCAGGGTGACGTGGGCGACGATGCCGGCCAGGTCGATGGCCGCTTCCACGCCGGAGTTGCCGCCACCGATCACCGCCACGCGCTTGCCCTTGAACAGCGGGCCGTCGCAGTGCGGGCAGTAGGCGACGCCACGGCCGCGGTATTCCTGCTCGCCCGGTACGTTCATTTCGCGCCAGCGCGCGCCGGTAGCGAGGATCAGGGTCCTGGCCTTGAGCTCGCCGCCGTTCTCGAACTGCACGCGATGCAGGCCGTCTTCGCCCGCCGGGATCAGTTTGCTGGCGCGCTGCAGGTTCATGATGTCGACATCGTACTCACGCACGTGCTCTTCCAGGGCGCGGGCCAGTTTCGGGCCTTCGGTTTCCTTCACCGAGATGAAGTTCTCGATGGCCATGGTGTCGAGCACCTGGCCGCCGAAGCGCTCGGCCGCGACGCCGGTGCGGATGCCCTTGCGCGCGGCGTAGATGGCCGCCGACGCACCGGCCGGACCACCGCCGACCACCAGCACGTCGAAGGCGTCCTTGGCCTTGAGCTTCTCGGCATCGCGGGCGCTGGAGCCGGTGTCGAGCTTGGCGAGGATTTCTTCCTCGCTCATGCGGCCCTGGGTGAACAGCTCGCCGTTGAGGTAGATGCTCGGCACCGACATGATCTGCCGGCGCTCGACTTCGTCCTGGAACAGCGCGCCGTCGATGGCGACGTGGTGCACGTTGGGGTTGAGCACGGCCATCAGGTTCAGCGCCTGGACCACGTCCGGGCAGTTCTGGCAGGACAGCGAGAAGTAGGTTTCGAAGTGGTACTCGCCGTCGAGCGCCTTGATCTGCTCGATCACCTCGGGCGCGGTCTTCGACGGGTGGCCGCCGACCTGCAGCAGCGCCAGGACCAGCGAGGTGAATTCGTGGCCCATGGGGATGCCGGCGAAACGCAGGCTGATGTTGCCGCCGATGCGGTTGAGCGCGAACGACGGCTTGCGCGCATCGTCGCCGTCGGTCTTCAGGGTGATCTTGTCGCTGAGGCTGGCGATGTCCTGCAGCAGGCTCAGCATTTCCTGGGATTTCTCGCCGTCATCGAGGGACGCGACGATCTCGAAAGGCTGCGTGACCTTCTCCAGGTAGGCTTTCAACTGGGTCTTGAGATTGGTGTCCAACATGATCAGCGGTACCCCACTTACGAATTTCAGGTAATAAAACGCCCGGACGGTTCGCGTCCAGGCGTTGGGCTGCCAGAGGAGCAGTGACAGCTCCTCCAGCACGCAGGGCAGATAGGCGAAGCCTTAGATCTTGCCGACCAGATCCAGCGACGGAGCCAGGGTCTTCTCGCCTTCTTTCCACTTGGCTGGGCAGACTTCGCCCGGGTGAGCGGCGGTGTACTGGGCAGCTTTCAGCTTGCGCAGGGTTTCCGATACGTCGCGAGCGATCTCGTTGGAGTGGATCTCGACGGTCTTGATCACGCCTTCCGGGTTGATCAGGAAGGTGCCGCGCAGGGCCAGGCCTTCTTCGGCGATGTGCACGTCGAACGCATGGGTCAGCTGGTGGGTCGGGTCGCCGATCAGCGGGAACTGCGCCTTGCCAACGGCCGGAGAGGTTTCGTGCCAGACCTTGTGCGAGAAGTGAGTGTCGGTGGTGACGATGTACACCTCGGCACCGGCCTTCTGGAACTCGGCGTAGTTGTTCGCCGCGTCTTCGATCTCGGTCGGGCAGTTGAAGGTGAAGGCTGCCGGCATGAAGATCAGGACCGACCACTTGCCCTTGAGGGACTCTTCGGTGACTTCGATGAACTTGCCGTTGTGGAAAGCGTTGACTTTGAACGGCTGGACTTGGGTGTTGATCAGGGACATCTGCTAACTCCTTTAGGGGTTCAGAAACTTTGACGGGGCCTACGATAACGCAGCTGGCCGCATACGGTTAATTGATTAAGGGAATAAGGAAAATTACTTTTCCCTATCGAAGCTCAAGTAACGAGCGACCCTGTGCCATCGACCGGTAATCGTCATGCAGGTTCAGGCCATAGCGCTCTTATCGCCGCCACGCCCTGCGCGCCCGCTTGCCGTGCATCGGGCAGGTGCACCGATGTCATTCCGCCGAGCATGAAGGCAGGCTGGTTGAAGCCCTGCAACAGCTCCGCCACCCGCGACCACCCCAGCGGACGCGCGCCGGGGTGCGTCGGGGTCGGCAGCACGGGCGACAGCGTAACGAAATCTACTCCCAACTCCGTTGCGATGGCCAGCTCTTCGGCATCGTGACAGGACGCCGCCAGCCATTGCTCCGCCGGAACGGGCCTGCCCTGCCCCGCATGCTGCCGCAGTTGGCCGGCCGTAAGATGCCAGCCGGCTGCCGGAAAATCGGCCGCCCAATCCAGCGGACCCTTGAGCATGAGCTGCGCACGCCCGGCACACAGGGCCAGGGCGTCGGCCGCCAGCGCCCGGTAGTCGGCCCTGGACAAGGACGGTACGCGCAACTGGAACAACCGGATGCTGGCATCCAGTGCGCGCGCCAATCCGTTCAGCAATTGCTGCGGGGAATTGCCGTCAGGGGTAATCAGATAGCGATCCGGCAAGCGCGCGGCGGCGATGATCGGCCGGTTCGCCGCCGGGAAGGCGTAGTCCGGCAGTTGTGCAGGAGCGACCCAGGCCAGCGGCTGGCCTTCGGCGCCGTGCGGCTCGCCGGAGAATGCCGTTACCTCCCAGACATCGAGCAGCACCTGCTTGTCCGGGTAGTCGTGGCGCACCTGGATCAGCGGCCGCGCCGCCGTCACGCCGATGCCCAGTTCCTCCAGCAATTCGCGCGCGAGCGCGGCCTCGACGGCCTCGCCCTCTTCGACCTTGCCGCCGGGAAACTCCCACAAGCCGCCCTGATGCTTGTCGAGCGGACGCTTGGCGATCAGCACGAGACCATCGGCGGAGCGGATGACCGCGGCAGCGACATGGATTCGTTTCATCGTTCAGGTTTCACAGGCCACCTGTGGCTGGCAGGGTTGCGCGCTGTAGGAGCGAGCCATGCTCGCGAACCCCGGCCACTCAGAGTCATCGCGGGCATGGCCCGCTCCTACGAAAGCGTGTCCCCTCTACCACAGCGCCGCTTTTCACGTGCGGTATTCGGCATTGATCCGCACGTACTCGTGCGACAGATCGGTAGTCCAGATGGTCTCGCTGCAGGCCCCACGACCCAGCTCGATACGGATGGTGATCTCCTCCCGGGCCATCACCGCGGCACCCTGCTCCTCGGTGTAGCTGGCCGCGCGAGCACCCTGGCTGGCGATACAGACTTCGCCGAGGTATACGTCGATCCTGCTCACATCCAGGTTCGCCACACCGGCGTAACCCACCGCGGCGAGAATGCGCCCCCAGTTCGGATCGGAGGCGAACAGGGCAGTCTTGATCAGTGGTGAATGGGCGACGGCATAGCCGACATCCAGGCATTCCTGATGATTGCCGCCGCCGTTGACCTGCACGGTGACGAACTTGGTCGCGCCTTCGCCATCGCGGACGATGGCCTGCGCGACCTCCATGAACACCTCGAACACCGCCTGCCTGAGTTTGGCGAACAGTTCGCCGGCCGCCTCGGCGATTTCCGGGAGCGCGGCCTGGCCGGTGGCGATCAGCATGCAGCAGTCGTTGGTGGAGGTGTCGCCGTCGATGGTGATGCGGTTGAAGGACTTGTTCGCCGCGTCGCGCACCAGGTCCTGCAATACATTGCCGGCCACCTTGGCATCAGTGGCGATGTAGCCGAGCATGGTCGCCATGTTCGGGCGGATCATGCCGGCGCCCTTGCTGATGCCGGTCACCGTGACGGTGACGCCATCGTGCTGAAACTGCCGGCTGGCGCCCTTGGGCAGGGTATCGGTGGTCATGATGCCGCTGGCGGCAGCGGCCCAGTTATCCACGGACAGGTCATCGAGCGCGGCCTGAAGCGCGGATTCGATCTTCTCCACCGGCAGCGGCTCACCGATCACGCCGGTGGAAAACGGCAGCACGGCCGTCTCGTCCACCCCCGTCATCGCCGCCAGCGTGGCGCAGGTACGCCGAGCGTCGGCCAGCCCTTGCGGCCCGGTACCGGCATTGGCGTTGCCGGTGTTGGTCAACAGGTAGCGCACCTCGCCGTGCATGCGTTCACGGGTGACGAGCACCGGTGCCGCACAGAAGGCATTGGTGGTCGTCACGCCGGCCACGCGCGCGCCTTCGGCACAGCGCATCACCACCACATCCTTGCGGCCGGGCCGCTTGATGCCGGCGGAGGCGATACCGAGTTCGAAACCGGGAACCGGATGCAGCGTGGGAAGAGGACCGAGACCGACCGCCATGGATGCGCTCCTTGAGACGTTGAATGGCCCCCAGGGCCATGAGGAAAACGGGGATAAAAACGCCGCGAGCGGCAGGAACCGGTCGCGGCGCGGGCTCACATGGAAAGGTCCCGCTTAGAACCTGTTCACGATCTCGCGCGTTAGAGACCTGCAAGGCAAAACAGGCGAGAGACGTAGCGCAGCGGAGTAACAGCCGAAGGCTGGCCCGCAGTGTGAGCGTAGCGAATCAAGCGGAGTTTACTGGTGTAAATGAGCATGACTCACTTCGTTCGCCCTTCGGGCCGCGCGCGTTAGCCGCAAGCGGCTTGCCAAGCCTGTTTTTAACGCAGCAGGGCCGACGCGCAGCAGATCCTGAACAGGCTCTTACTGGACCTGCCCATGACAATGCTTGTACTTCTTGCCCGAGCCGCACGGGCAGGGTTCGTTACGCCCGATCTTCGGCTCGGTGCGCACCGGAACAGTTGCTACGTCGGCCTGGCCTTCGACTTCCGCCTGTTCTTCAGGCTGGTCCAGCGCGGAAACCTCGGCATGCTGGAATTGCATGCGCCGCGCCAGCTCTTCGGCTTCGCGGCGCAGACGCGCCTCTTCTTCCGCCGGATCTTCGCGGCGCACCTGTACATGGGACAGCACGCGGATGCTGTCGCGCTTGATGGAATCGAGCAGATCCTGGAACAGGGCGAAGGATTCGCGCTTGTACTCCTGCTTCGGGTTCTTCTGTGCATAGCCACGCAGATGGATGCCGTGGCGCAGGTGATCCATGGTGGACAGATGGTCCTTCCACAGATCGTCCAGCACGCGCAGCACGATCTGTTTCTCGAAGGAACGCAGCGCCTCGGCACCGGCCATCTCCTCCTTCTCGCGGTACGCCTCGAGCAAGGCCTGCATGATCTTCTCGCGCAGGGTTTCCTCGTAGAGCTTTTCGTCCTCGTCGAGCCACTGCTGGATCGGCAGACGCACGCCGAAATCACTGTAGAGCACCGATTCCAGGCCCGGGATGTCCCACTGCTCCGGCAACGATTGCGGCGGGATGTGCGCACTGATCGCCGTATCCAGGGCTTCCTGGCGGAATTCGGCGATGGTCTGGCCGATTTCGTCGGCGGCCAGCAGGCTGTTGCGCATGTGGTAGATGACCTTGCGCTGCTCGTTGGCGACGTCGTCGTACTCCAGCAGCTGCTTGCGCATGTCGAAGTTGCGCCCCTCGACCTTGCGCTGGGCCTTTTCGATGGCATTGGTGACCATGCGATGCTCGATCGCCTCGCCGGACTCCATGCCCAGCGCCTTCATGAAGTTCTTCACCCGATCGGAGGCGAAGATGCGCATCAGGCTGTCTTCCAGCGACAGGTAGAAGCGGCTGGAACCCGGGTCGCCCTGGCGCCCGGCACGGCCACGCAGCTGGTTGTCGATGCGGCGCGACTCGTGGCGCTCGGATGCGATCACGTGCAGGCCGCCGGCCTCCAGCACCTGCTGATGGCGCTTTTGCCAGTCCGCCTTGATCTGCGCGACCTGCTCTTCGCTCGGATTCTCGAGCGTCGCCACTTCCACTTCCCAGTTGCCGCCGAGCAGGATGTCGGTACCCCGGCCGGCCATGTTGGTGGCGATGGTCACCGCGCCCGGGCGGCCGGCCTGGGCGATGATCTCGGCTTCCTTGTCATGGTGCTTGGCGTTGAGCACCTTGTGCTCGAAGCCCTCCTTGTCCAGCAGGCGCGAGACGTATTCGGACGTCTCGATGGTGGCGGTACCGACCAGCACCGGCCGGCCCTGGGTCCGGCATTCCTTGATGTCCGCGATGATCGCGGCGAACTTCTCTTCCTGGGTCAGGTAGACCAGGTCGTTGAAGTCCTTGCGCGCCAGCGGTTTGTTGGTCGGGATAACCATCACCGGCAGGTTGTAGATCTGCTGGAATTCGAAGGCCTCGGTGTCGGCAGTACCGGTCATGCCGGCGAGCTTCTTGTACAGGCGGAAGTAGTTCTGGAAGGTGGTGGAAGCCAGGGTCTGGCTTTCCGGCTGGATCTGCAGGCCTTCCTTCGCCTCGATGGCCTGGTGCAAGCCCTCGGAGAGACGGCGGCCGGGCATGGTGCGGCCGGTATGCTCGTCGATCAGCAGCACCTGGTTGTTCTGCACGATGTATTCGACGTTGCGATGGAACAGCTTGTGCGCGCGCAGGCCGGCATAGACATGGGTCAGCAGGCCGAGGTTATGGGCCGAATAGAGGCTTTCACCCTCGGCCAGCAGGCCGGCCTGGGTCAGCAGCTCCTCGATGAACTGGTGGCCCTGCTCGTTCAGTTCGACCTGACGGGTCTTCTCGTCGATGCTGAAGTGACCTTCCTGGGTCACGACGCCTTCCTCTTCCTCGATGTGCTGCTTGAGGTTCGGGATCAACTGGTTGATCTGCTGGTAGAGCTTGGAACTGTCTTCGGCCTGCCCGGAAATGATCAGCGGAGTGCGCGCCTCGTCGATCAGGATCGAGTCGACCTCGTCGATGACCGCGAAATTGAGTTCGCGCTGATTCTTCTCTTCCAGGCTGAACGCCATGTTGTCGCGCAGGTAATCGAAACCGAATTCGTTGTTGGTGCCGTAGGTGATGTCGGCGGCATAGGCGGCGCGCTTCTCTGCCGGCGGCTGGAAGGGCGTGACGATGCCGACGGAGAGCCCGAGAAATTCATACAGCGGGCGCATCCAGTTGGCGTCACGGCGAGCCAGGTAATCGTTGACCGTGACCACGTGCACGCCTTTGCCAGCCAGTGCATTCAGATAGACCGCCAGCGTGGCCACCAGGGTCTTGCCTTCGCCGGTGCGCATCTCGGCGATCCGCCCTTCGTGCAGTGTCATGCCGCCGATGAGCTGAACGTCGAAATGACGCATGCCCATCACGCGCTTGCCGGCCTCGCGGCAGACGGCGAATGCTTCAGGAAGGATCTGGTCGAGGGTTTCGCCTTTCTCGAGACGGGCCTTGAACTCTTCGGTCTTGCTCCGCAGTTGCTCGTCGGAGAGCGACAGCATCTGCTCTTCGAGGGCATTGACGGCCTGCACCGCCTTGAGCATGCGTTTGACCTCACGCTCATTCTTGCTTCCAAAGAGTTTCTTCAATAAAGGCGCAAACATATCGACAAAGACTTCCATGCTGGGGATGGAGGCACCGGTCGCGGTTTTCACGACTGCGTGCAAAGCGGCCATTCTACTCGGAAACGGCAGTGATGAAAGGTACCTGACCGCGCAGCGCAGCGACGCAGCAAGAGCGGAGAATCGGGGTCACTGGTCGTCGCCGTCCTGGATCACCAGGGTCTGATCGCCCTGGCTGACACGCCGTGATCGCTGCGCATCGATAACACCGGCCTGCGGCGCGCCTGATGGGCAGCCGATGCCGCCAACGCTTCTGCTACCATGTCGGCTCCATCGTCAAGACGTTTTGCCATGGCCTTTCGCCCATCGCCGGCCCGTGCTCCCGCTGCCCTGCTGCGCGAGGCGAAGCCACTCAGAGCCCTGTTCGGAGAAGCCCTGCGCCTCGACCGTCTGCAGCAGTTGCTGGAAAGCCAGCTGCAGCCGGCCGCACGCGAGCATTGCCGCGTGGCGTCCTGGCGCGAAGGCAGCCTGCTGCTGATCGTCACCGATGGCCACTGGGCCACGCGCCTGCGCTACCAGCAGCGCCGGTTGCAGCGTCAACTGCAGACGTTCGAGGAATTTTCCGGGCTTGTCCGCATCCAGTTCAAAGTACAGCCACCACCGCCACCGCGGCATGCACCGGCCCGTACGCAACCGCTTTCCGACAGCGCCGCCAGCAGCATTCAGGCCGCCGCACAGGATATTCGCGATCCCAAGCTGCGCGCCGCCCTGGAACGCCTGGCCGGCCGCGCGAAGCACGACGCCTGACATCCTGCTACAAATGCGCGCCACCTGCCGTTGCGGAGTATCCGCCACAGCGGGTTAGCATGGAGCGTGCTGCGATGGAGGCATTGCTCATGCTCAGTCACCCCACTCCCGGAAACCCGCCATGCTGATCGGCGCCCTGCTCATCCTCACCTGGCTGGTTCTGCTGATCCGCTACCCGTTCAGAGCGGTTCCCATCTCCCTGGGCGCCGTGCTCGGCCTCGCGCTGGTCGCCGGCTGGGTGTTGTGGCAGGAACACCGGGAAGAGCAGTTGCTCGCCCAGGTCGAAATACGCCTGGCCTACGCGCCCGAACGCTGCCCCGGCGCCCAGCCGTTGCACACGAGCCTGCACAACCACAGCACAAAGACCCTGCGCAACCTGCGCTGGGAAGTCGGTGCCTACGCGCCGGGTTCCCCCACCAACCTGGCCCGCGCCTCCTTCGAGACGCCGACCTATCAAGGTCCCGGCGACCTGCAGAGCGGAGCACGCTGGGAGTCCTGTCTGCCGTTGCCGCAACTGCGCAGCGGCTATCGTGCCGCCACACTGGAATTTCGCGCCGAGCGCTTGCAGGGGCATATCGCCAACTGAGTTCCTTTTGCCCAGGCAAGCAACAGACTGCTGTTCATCTTCGCCTCATCGGCATATGCTGTATATACAAACAGTATAAACTCTGCCAATTGACCGAGGTGGTAAATGGCCGTCGAAGTGGTATACCGCAGCAGCCGGGACCTGGAGCGCTTGTTCATGGATAAAGCCGAAGCCGATCGTCACGACAAGATGCTTGAACTCGCCGAGGCGTTGGCGACGGTGCTGCAACAAGCGTCGCCGTCGTTGAGCGAACAGCAGGCCGAGGACATCGGCATCTACATGGCCAGACACCGAGAGCTATTCGCCAAAGCCTTCAGGAACAGTCCCGACGTCCTCTGCGAGCTGACGGGCGAGAACTCATGAGCGCAAGCCGCTGAGAAAGGACGAAACGACAACGCTGCGGCTTTTGGCCACGGGTCAGTCATCGCCGGGAAACTTGTCACCGCCTCACCGGGTCCATTGCTGGCAGCCCTCACGAGGTACCTAGGCATGACGAGTCCATTCCAGAAGATCAGTGATGTGTTTCGTCCCCGCTACAACGTCAACTTCAGCATCGAAAAGCCGGATGGCAGCATTCTGCTGACCCTGACCGGGGCGGAAGGCGTTGCCGTGAAACGCTTCATCAGCGCCGAGCAATGGCGGGACCATCAACAGTTGCAGCGGCTGATCACCAGCCTGCAGTTCAGCCTTGCCATCGAGCGCGGCGACCAGGCGCCAATCCTCTCGAGCGAAGGCCTCCAGCCCGCCGCCCTGTAACCCGCCAGCCTGATTGCCTGCAGGCTGCCCTTTTATGCCATCAAGCGCTTCGCCCCCGCGAGAATAAAAACAATAGCCATTGCTTCATCCTGCCGCCCGCCAGGTCGCGCAGCCTGTCGTCGTGCCTGAGCTCATCCCACGAGGGCAGCGCCTCGCAGAGCGGTGACTCAGAGCCAGGCCAGCGCCTTGGCCTTGGCCACCGCCTGGGTACGCCGCGCAACGCCCAGTTTGGTGTTGATCCGGCGCGCATGAGTCTTGACCGTATGCAGCGAAATGAACAGCTGCTCGGCGATTTCCTGGTTCGAGCAGCCCTGGGCGATCAGGCGCAACACGGCCAGCTCACGATTGCTCAACACCCGATTATCGGGCATCGGCCCGGGCTCATCCGGCTCGCGCTCGTAGTGCGCCAGCCGCTCGCGCAGCGACTCGCCCTTGACGGTCGCAGGCAGGATGCGCGCCAGCCACAGGGGCTGGCGATGGTCCAGCTCGCACAACGGCTTGACCAGATGCTGGCGCGCCGCTTCGCCGAGCGCCACACGCAGCTCCTGCTCCGCCTCGACCGCCTGCCCGCTCGCCTGCAGCGCTTCGGCCAGGGTGAAACGGCACTCGCACGCCAATCCCAGGCGCTGCGCACGCAGGTTCTGCTCGATCTGCTCGCGCAGCGCGGTGATCGCCCGCTCGGGCTGGCCCTCGAGCACATCGATCACCGCCAGGTAGCGCCGCAGCCGCGGCAGCAATTCGTAGAAGCCCGATGGCGCCAGATAGCCCTGTCCCTCATAGAGGTCCCGGACCTGGCACAGCGCCCCGCGCGCCTTGCGCAGCTCCCCCTGATGCAGCCAGGCGACGCCGGTGATCAGCAGCAGGATGCCGCGGAACCGCGCCTCCGGCACGTGCCGCCACTGAGTCAGCCGCTCGGCTTCGCGCAACCAGTGATACGCATCGGAAAATTCGTGGTTGCGCGCGGCGAGCTCCGCGAGCCCGACGTAGCCGAAGAAGCAGTACGAATCGCCGCAGGTTTCCGTCTCGACTTTGCCGCGCCGATACGCTTCACGGACGGGCTCGTCGAACCCCTGATAAGCCAGCAGGTGGCCTTGCAAGAGCTGCAGACGACCGATGATCGGACTGTGACGCACCGTTGCGCGCAACGCCTGCAGCGCTTCGTCCAATACACCAACGGCACGCTCGAACTCGCCGGTAAGTTCGAGCAACTGGATGCGATCGACGCTGAGCATCACTTCATAGAGCACGCTTCCCTTGAGCCGCGCGAGCTTCATGCCCTCGCTGTTGTACTGTTGCGCCAACTCAAGCTCGCCTTCGGCCATCGCCTGCTGCGTCAGTGCCTGGTAGCACAGGACCCGCTGCGCCCATGCATGGTCGGACAACACCTCGAGCGCCTGCAGGCAATTCTCGCGCGCCCCCGGCTCGCCCCGCAGACGCGCCAGGAACCCTCGCAGTGCCTGCCATTGCGCCAGCAGCTGGGCCTGGCGGCGGGCGTCCGGCTGGGGAAAGAACTTGGCCAGTTCGGCCAGACAGTCATCCACTTCATCGAGACGCGCCGAGACGATCAGCGCCCACCCCTGCAATACGATCAGCCGCGTGGTGCTGGCGAACAGATCCTGAGGCAATTCGCTGCGCCACTTGAGAAAATGCGAGACATTGTCACCGATCAGCAACTGCTCCTGACCGTAGCGCTGCAGGTAGTTGGCGGCCACCTCGGGCTGGCCCGCCCACAGGGCATGCTCCACAGCCTCGCGCATCTCGCCGCGACTGGCGAACCATTGGCAGGCGCGCAGATGCACCTGGGTCGGCGATACCGCCTCGGCGGAACGCTGCAGCATCAGCGCCAGCGGCTTCCACAGCCGGAACCACTCGCCACAGTTATCGATCTGCCGAATGAACAGCTGGAATGTCTTGAGGACGTCGAGAATGTCGCTGCCCACGCCATCGAGCACATGATCGCAAAGCTCTGCGGAAAAACGCGGCATGCGCGCCAGCGCCAGCAAGGCACGCCGAACCTCGTCACTCTGCCCCGCCAGCACTTCGCGCTGTACATAGTCGCGTAGCAATGGCGTACCGGCGACCAGGCGTTCACGCAACGCCTGCTCATCGGCATTGAGCAGCATCAGGCAGACGCCCGCCGGCCAGCCTTCGGTACCGCCGAGCAGTTGCTGGAAACTCTCGTGCGGCAATGCCAGGCGGTGCGTCTTGAGCAATTGCTCGAGCTCCTCCGAAGTCAGGGCAAGGGCTTCTGCCTCCAGCTCGAACAAGTGGCCCTGCAACAAGAGCCGCGGCAGCTTCCAGGCCGGCTGGCGGCGGCTGGTCACCCACCAGTTGACCGAGGCCGGCCCCATGTCCAGCAGCATGTCGAGGCACGCATCGAGTTCAGGACTGTAGTCGCGTGGGTAGTCGTCGAGCATGATCCATAGCGGCCGCCGGGCACGCCGCAGCAGGGCCAACAAGCCATCCCCGGCACCGGCTTCGCCATCCAGCCGCTCCGACAAAGCGGCACCCAGTTGAACATACAGCGCCTCCGGGGAGCAGGAACGCCCCCCAAGATCCAACCAGACCAGTTGCGTGCCTTGCGGCACCAACCGGGCGCACTCGCTCATCAGCACGGTCTTGCCGAAGCCGGCGGGCGCGCAGATCAAGCGCAGCCGACAATCGGCCGCCAGCAGCGCCTCGATCAGCCTCGGCCGCGGTATATGGACGGGTGGCAGGCGTGGAATCGTAGCGACTTGCCCCTGAGCGCCAGCCTCTGTACTGAGCGCGTCAGGAATGAAGCGTACGGACATGGCAATGGTTCTCTTGTTCGAATCAGTCCATTGAAACACAGCGCACGCCGTCGATCAGGCTCGGCTGCTCGATCACGACGGCGGCTCCCGCTTACGCTGACATCCAGAATGCAACGCTTCAGCAATTGCACCGCGTTGTCGACACATGCCGCTCTGCTTTCGCTCCGATTCGGTGCAAGCTGATGAGTGGGAAATTATCATCCGCTTGTTCGAGGCAGAAAAAAAGGCGGCCGATTGGCCGCCTCATTCATCAAACGAATATCTGACGATCAACGCACCCCGGCATTACGCAGCGCCGCGGGCGTGAAGTCGCGCGCCGAGGCGCGATAGCCGTACTCGTGGGGCTTCTCTTCGTTGCTCATGCCGATCGCGATATAGCGGCCGGAAATGATGTCGTAGAGAGCTTCGAAAGCATAGGCCGGCACCTGATGCTGGTAGTACTGCAGCGAGTGGGCCTCTCCCACGCGCCACAGCTGACCACGACCGTCGTACAGCTCCGACTGAACGATGGTCCAGCTGTCTTCATCGACGAAGAAACGGCGCTTGGCGTAGATGTTGCGCTCGCCGCTCTTCAGTGTGGCCTCGATCTCCCAGACCCGGTGCAACTCGTAACGCGCCAGGTCCTGGTTGACGTGGCCGGCCTTGATGATGTCCTTGTATTGCAGGTCGCTGGAGGCGATGTCGTAGCTGTTATAGGGCACGTACAACTCCTTCTTGCCCACCAGCTTCCAGTCGTAACGATCCGGCGCGCCGCTGAACATATCGAAGTTGTCGGTGGTACGCATGCCGTCCGAAGCGGTACCGGGGCCGTCGTATGCCACCTGCGGAGCGCGGCGCACACGGCGCTGGCCGGCGTTGTAGATCCAGGCCTGACGAGGTTCCTTCACCTGGTCCAGCGAGTCGTGGACCAGCAGCACGTTACCGGCCAGGCGCGACGGTGCGGTTACCCGCTGCTTGAAGAACAGCAGCGCGTTCTTGGCGCGCTCGGGGTCCAGGTCGGTCATCCCCAGCGGGAACGCGACCTCGTCCTCGAAGTGGACCATGGTGTAGCTGCCGTTGGTCTGCGGCGTGGCCTGGACGATGTTGCGCCGCACGTTGCCGCCGCGGTAACGGGTGATGTGGTTCCACACCACTTCCAGGCCGTTCTGCGGAATCGGGAACGCGTAGTAGCGGCTCTCGGTGAAGTTGGCGACACCGTTACCGCCCTCGACGAGTTCGGTGTTCAGGGCGCTCCTCTTCGCGGCCTCGTAGATCTCGTCCGGAACGGCAACGGTACGATGGGTCGGGAATACGCGGATTTTGTAGGTTTCCGGGTAGCGCTTGAACATGGCCAGTTGGCCTGCGGTCAGCTTGTCCTTGTACTGCTCGGCATTCTGCGCGGTGATGACGAACTGCGGTTGCTCGTCCTTGAAGGGGTTGGTCAGGTGGCCGTTCTTGAGCGGCGCGGCGTCGGTCTTCAGGCCGCCGGTCCACTCGGGGATGGAGCCATCGGCGTTGCCCGCTTTTTCCGCGCCCAGCGGCGTCAGCGTGGTGCCCAGCTTGGCGGCTTCTTCCGGGGAAACGGCAGCCATCACGCTGCTGGCGAGCAGCGAGAAGGCCAAGACACTGAATAGCTTTCTTGTTGTTTTCATACGATTCCAGTTCCTCTTGATCTTGTTATTTGGCCGGAGGCCTTGCGTATCGCACCGCCCGCCGATGGCTCGGCCACCAAGCGGGCATCGGGAATCGCCCTCCGTCAGAAATTCACGCCCACGCTGAATGCGAGGAAGTCGCGATCGACCAGTGTGTTGTAGTCACCGCCGAAGAAATCGGTGTAGGACAGGCTGGCGGTATAGGTGTTCTGATATTCGGCATCCAGCCCAATGCTGACGGCCTTGGAACCTTCCACGAACAGGTTGTTCGGGCCATAACCGTTCACGTCGTGGGAAAACGACAGGTTGGGCTTGAGATTGATACCGGCGAAGACGTTGTTGTAGTCAGCGATGGCGCGCAGACGATAGCCCCAGGAATCGGCTGTAACGAAGCCGTCCCAACCATAACGTGCGGCAGCGTCCGCATTAGTAGCCGGAGAACCGAAAATAGCATCACGTCCGTAGCGAACATCACGCTTGTTTTCCAAGCCGCCGACGTGGGTGTAGCCAATTTCTCCAATTACCGTAACGCGCCCAGCGCCAAGCACTTGATCGAAGAAGTGAGTGAAGGTCGTTTGCAGTTGCGTAACTTCCTTACGGTTGTATCCGTGGTAATCCATACCAGCCACCGAGAAGGGGTCACCACCACCTTCAAAAATTTGCCCTGCGCTGGCGAGCAAAGAGGTCACATCAGTTGTGTTGATCTGAATTGGAAGATTAGGGCGATAGCTGATTTCACCGGACCAGGCTGTACCGGTTGGCAGCGTCGTAGAGAAACTCAGCCCATAGAGTCGGACATCCTCCGGATATTCCAAGAAGTACTGGCCCCTGCCTAACAACGCTGCCGGCGCCACAGCCAATGGCAAAGTGCCTCCCTGCACTGCACCAAGAACTTGTGCAAGTCCCGCAGCGTCGGCATTCGTCATGCCCAAGTTAGGAGTTCGACTGTGATAATTCATGAAGTAAGCGCCATACTCGGTCGAATCGCCGAGCCAGCGGAGCGCTATACCGAATTGCCCGGAATCCCGTGCATCACGATCTCCACCACGCGGAATCATGACGCCCTCATCCGTAACAGTAACGCCTAGGCTACCTAATAGGTCTGGTACTCCCGCCGGGAATGGACCCAAAACATTGTAGTTGGTATCACAACCATCCTGCAGCGGATCGGAACCGGAGAAGAACGTACCGCAGTTATCTGCAATGGTCTGATCCCACTCCAATTGATAGAACGCCTCCATGCTCAGACGGTCGCTGAGACTCTGCGAGACATAGAGCATATTGACCGGAATCAGACCTTCCTTGATCTCCGCCCCCGGACGACGGAATGCTGCAGCATCCAGCGGGTTGATGGAATTGATGCTGTTGCCGATGAAGGTGCTCTCACCCCAGCTCACCACTTGGCGGCCGACCCGTACCGTGCCCGGTAGATCCCCGACGTAATAGTTGTGGTAGAGGAAGGCGTCGAGAATCTGCGCACCGGACGATTGTGCGGCTTCCTTGCGATTGCTGTCGCTGATGTCCTTGAACAGGCGGCTCTCGTCCTTCAATTCGAAGTCGTACCAATAATTGCCACGAATGAAGGCACCGCTGTCGCGATAGCGCAGCTCCAGATCATGGACGCCCTTGAAGATCTTGGAGAAGGTTTCGCCTTTCTTGAAATTCAACCGCCCGTCGTCACCGGTCTGGGTGAAGCCCGTGCCACCATTGGCTGCGCCTACCAGATCCCTATCCCGATCCGCCATCGACCAACTGGCGCCGATGGACATGGAGGAATCGAACTGCCCTTCGATTTCCCCGATATTGAAATTGACGGCATAGGCCGGTGCGGCAGTGCTCAACGCAATGGCCAGAGCCAGAGACTTGGGCTGGAAGATTCCGTGCCTTGTTGTTTTTGTCATGAGGCGCTCCTGGTTGGTTCGAAGTGCGTCAACCCTACCCAGACGCCGGCAGGGGGTTAAGCGCACTAAGGTTTGATTTAGCGTGTAATCCTTTAGTGTGAATAACCTTTCCAGCAGTGGCTTTCAGCGTGATTCCGTCAGGCCATGCCGTTCAGGGCTCACTGGAGATTAGCCTCGAATCCGGACACCGCACAGCCCGGCGCAGAGCCTTCGCGCCCGGAAATGGAAGAATTGTCGGCCAGTTATCCTAAAGTGCTATTCATGGCGAAGATGCGACGCCCCAAACCGGGCGAATAGCCCGCGCCGGCGGGGGAGAAAGGCCTGGGTCCACGACAGTCGAACGGGAGCGCAACAGCCAGGGTAGCGGCCACCGAGCGTTACTTCGGGTGCCATTGGGGAAAAACGAAACACCGGGCGAGACGAGGCATGGAATGCCAGAGAGCGACACCACTCGCACGACAGCTCCCCCTGGCCGGGAGAATGCCTACCGCCTTTGTGAGGGGCCTGCCCCAGGGGTATGTAGTTACGGATGCCGGCGCATCGTAGGGCGGGTTGCAACCCGCCGACCGTACCGGACACCCACTCCGTATCGGGGAGCCTGGGAGCGCCCAGTCCTTACTGGCGAGCGCCTGCGCAGGATCGCCAGACGCCCCTACGATTGCGAGTCGCGAGCCCGCCCCGATCCCAAGGACGAGCCCACCCGATCACATGCCTTTTACCGCATAGATGCCCGGCGCATTACGCCAGTAGCCCTTGTAGTCCATACCGTAACCGAAGATGTAGCGGTCGATGCAGCTGAGCCCGACGTAGTCGGCCTTCATCTCGGGACGCGCCTTGCGCTGGTGATCCTTGTCGATCAACACCGCGGTGTGTACCGCCGAGGCCCCGGCATGACGGCAGAAATCGATGATGGCGCCCAGGGTGTGGCCTTCGTCCAGGATGTCATCGATGATCAGCACGTCGCGGTCGATGAAGGAGATTTCCGGCTTGGCCTTCCAGAACAGCTCACCACCGCTGGTTTCATTGCGGTAACGGGTGGCATGCAGGTAGGACAATTCGAGCGGGAAGTTGAGTTTGGGGACCAGCTTGCCGGAAAAGATCAGGCCGCCGTTCATGACGCAGAACACCACCGGATTACGCTCGGCCAGCTCGTCGTTGATCGTCTGCGCGACCGCAGCGATAGCCGCTTCGACCTGCTCCTCGGTGTAAAGGCAGTCAGCTTCTGCCATGACTTGACGAATGTGTGCGAGATCGACGGACATGATGCGATTCCCCGGTGGTAGACAAGAATAATTAGGAACGCCAGCAAACCCGGCGGGCCGTCAGGCTGAGTCGCTACGTCGCGCGACCGAAACCCTGCGCAACGAAGTACCTGGCCAAACGGACCACTTTTCAGCCGCCCGCGAAAGGGCGGGGAAGATACCCACCCCGCATTCGGGCGGCAAGTCCGCTGGATGAATGACAGGCGAATAGCCGCTGCCCCGGCGATGCTTTAATCTAAGCCGGTTTATTTGCCCGCCGGAGCCACCCATGCCCATTCGAGAGATCCGCCACCCGCTGATCCGCCACAAACTCGGCCTGATGCGCCGTGCCGACATCAGCACCAAGAACTTCCGCGAACTGGCTCAGGAAGTCGGCTCGATCCTCACCTACGAAGCGACCGCTGACCTGCCGCTGGAACATTACAGCATCGATGGCTGGTGCGGCCCGGTCCAGGTCGAGAAGATCTCCGGCAAGAAGATCACTGTAGTACCGATTCTGCGTGCCGGAATCGGCATGCTCGACGGCGTGCTCAGCCTGGTCCCCGGGGCCAAGGTCAGCGCGGTCGGGATCGCACGCAACGAAGAAACCCTGCAGGCCCAGACCTACCTGGAAAAGCTGGTGCCCGAAATCGAGCAGCGCCTGGCAATCATCATCGACCCGATGCTGGCCACCGGCGGTTCGATGGTCGCCACCATCGACATGCTGAAGAAGGCAGGCTGCAAGGAAATCCGCGCCCTGGTCCTGGTCGCCGCGCCGGAAGGCATCGCCAAGGTGGAAAAGGCCCACCCGGATGTCGTCATCTACACCGCCTCCATCGACCAGCGCCTCGACGAGAACGGCTACATCGTGCCGGGCCTCGGCGATGCCGGCGACAAGATTTTCGGCACCAAGCAGAAGGACATCTGAGCATGTCGAACATGGAGGAACCTGTCGCGCGCCAGGCCCTGGCGGGCGCGCAAATGCTGTTCGTGGCCTTCGGCGCGCTGGTGCTGATGCCGCTGATCACCGGGATGGATCCCAATGTGGCACTTTTCACCGCCGGGCTCGGCACCCTGCTGTTCCAACTGGTGACCCGTCGCCAGGTGCCGGTATTCCTCGCCTCCAGCTTCGCCTTCATCGCGCCGATCATCGCCGCCAAGGGCGAGTTCGGCCTGCCGGCGGTGATGGGCGGCGTGATCGCCGCCGGCCTCGTCTATATCCTTCTGGGCTTCGCCGTGCGCCTGAAAGGGCCGGGATTCATCGATCGGCTGCTGCCGCCGGTGGTCATCGCACCGGTGATCATCTCCATCGGCCTGGCGCTCTCCCCGGTGGCGGTGAACATGGCCATGGGCAAGGCCGGTGACGGCAGCGCCCAGTTGATCCCCTACGAGACGGCGATGCTCATCTCCATGCCCGCCCTGGTGACCACGCTGCTGGTGGCGGTGCTGGGCAAGGGATTGTTCCGCCTGGTGCCGATCCTGGCCGGTGTCGCGGTCGGCTACGGGCTGGCGTTCGCGTTTGGCGTGGTCGATACCAGTGGCATCGCGACGGCACCCTGGCTGGCCATGCCCAACTTCATCGCCCCCGAATTCCACCTTGGCGCCATCCTGTTCATGGTACCGGTGGCGCTGGCGCCCGCCATCGAGCACATCGGCGGCGTGGTCGCCATCGGCAGCGTGACGGGCAACAACTACGTCAAGAAGCCCGGCCTGCATCGCACACTGCTGGGCGACGGCATCGCCACGTCCGCCGCCGGCCTGTTCGGCGGCCCGCCGAACACCACCTATGCCGAAGTCACCGGCGCCGTCATGCTGACCAAGAACTACAACCCGAAGATCATGACCTGGGCGGCGGTGTTCGCCATCACCCTGGCGTTCATCGGCAAGTTCGGCGCCGGGCTGCTGAGCATCCCGGTGCCGGTGATGGGCGGCATTCTCTGCCTGCTGTTCGGCTCGATCGCGGTGGTCGGCCTGAGCACGCTGATCCGCCACCAGGTGGACCTGTCCGAGGCGCGCAATCTGATCATCGTCTCGGTGACGCTGGTGTTCGGCATCGGCGGCATGGTCATCGGCCATGGCGAGTTCGCCCTTTCCGGCATCTCGCTGTGCGCGATCATCGCCCTGCTGCTCAATCTCTTACTGCCCGGCGGCGATGGCTGGCGCAACAAGCAGTTGAACGACAGCGTTTGAGCCGGCGCGGCGCCGGTGCTCGCCGAGCGGCGCCGTAGCTCGCCATCGGTTTTCACATCGTCGATACAGGCCGTTGGGCATTCATGCGCAAATCATGTCGCGAGACTCGCTACACTGCCGCGATGAACGAAATTCCCCATCTGCAGGTGAACGAACCCGCCGTGAGCTGCTCCAGCTGTGCGGCCTGCTGCTGCCGCCTCGAAGTGCTGTTGTTCGGCGATACCGGCGTGCCCGAACACTTCATCGAAACCGATGCCTGGGGCGGGGAGGTCATGCGGCGGCTGGACGATGGCTGGTGCGCGGCGCTCGATCGCGACAGCATGCGCTGCACCATCTATGCGAACCGCCCGCTGATCTGCCGGGAGTTCGAACTGGGCTCGGAGGATTGCCGGCAAGAGCGCCGGGGAAGCGCTTCGGCCTACCGTTAGGGTCTGTTGTCGGCTAAGGGCTGCAGGGCGAACGGCATGCCCTGCAGCGTCAACGAGGCGCTGGTTCAGAACGCCATGCGATAGTGCACCGAGTAGGTCTCGATGCCATCGTTCGGCTGCTTCAACCCGGCGTTGGAGTAGTGGATCGCCCGCACCCCCACTTCATGGCCACCGGCGAAACGCAGACCGGCACCGATGCGGTCCTCGAACTGGAACGACGATCCGAGCCTGTTGCCTTCGACTTCGGTGTTTTCGAAAGCGGCGATGCCGATGCCCGCCTCGAGGTACGGCTTGACCGACTGGCCGGCGAATTCGTAGACGAATACCGGCGCCAGCGACAGGCTGTGGTTGCTGCTGCTGTCATCGCCTTCCCAGTAGGTGTAGCCGGCATCCCAATAGCCGGTCAGGCGGCCTACATCGGTCTGGAACCAACTGGTGCCGAAGTCGAATTGAGCACCCAGCCGATAGGTCATGGTCGACTCGCTGGTGTGGCCGACCGCGGCGGTGAAATCCACCGCTTGAGCAGCCGCTATCGGCCCCACGGACAGCGCCGCCACAGCGGCCAGGGAAAACAGTTTTTTCATGGGAACATCCTTATAAAAACACTGTGTTTTATTTGGTTTTTTTCATCAGCATCACTTGAGAAACCCAGCCGAGCCGGGAGTTCCTAGCCCGCGAAGAACTCGACCGCTGCATTTTCACCCCAAAGTATAGGCAGCACGCGGGCCATTCGCAGCGGATCACCACTGCAATAGAAGCGCTGCTGCGCTTGGCCGTTCGCGAGAAGATGGCGTTCGGCCAAGACTTCATGCAAGTGTCGCGCGACCGCGGTGCCCGTATCAATCAGGCGGACGTCGGCCGGCAGCAGTTCGCCCAGCAGCGGCCCGATGAAGGGATAGTGCGTGCAGCCCAGGATCAGCGTATCGCATCCCTGCGCCAGCAACGGCTCGACCCAGTCGGCGAGCATCGCTCGCGTTTGCGCACTGTGCAGATCGCCGGCCTCGATGCGTTCGACCAGCCCGGGACAGGGCTGGGTGATGACCCGGACATCCGCGGCGAAGCGATCGAGCAACGCGGCGAACCGGGCGCTCTTCAGCGTGCCGGTGGTGGCGAGCACGCCCACCACGCCACTGCGGGTCGCCAGGGCGGCCGGCTTGACCGCCGGCTCCATGCCGATGATGGGCAGTTGCGGGTACAGCTCGCGCAACTCGGTGATGCCGGCGGCGGTGGCGGTGTTGCAGGCCAGCACCAGCGCTTTCGCCCCCCGTTCGAGGAGAAACGCCGCGATGATGCGACAGCGCTGGCGAATGTACTCGGGGCTTTTCTCGCCGTAGGGAACATGGGCGCTATCGGCCAGATAGAGCAGCGACTCATGCGGCAGGCGCTGGCGGATCTCGCGCAGCACCGAAAGCCCGCCGACGCCGGAATCGAACACACCGACCGGAGCCATGTGCTCAGCCATCGGCGCGCCCACAGACGGCACAGGCGGGATCACGCTTGACCCGCAGCTCGCGAAAACGGCTGGAGAATGCATCGATCAGCAGCAGCCGGCCCACCAGAGGCTCGCCGAAGCCGGCCAGCAGCTTCAGCGCCTCCAGCGCCTGCAGGCTGCCGACCAGCCCCACCAGCGGGCCGATCACACCGGCTTCGCTGCAGGTCAGCTCGGCTTCGCTGCCATGACCGTAGAGGCAGTGATAACAGGGACTGGCCGCGTCGCGTGGATCGAATACGGACAACTGCCCCTCGAGACGGATCGCCGCGCCGCTGACCAGCGGCTTCTTCGCCGCCACACAGGCCGCGTTCACCGCTTCACGAATGCCGAAGTTGTCCGTGCAGTCGAGCACCAGATCGACGCCGGCCACCGCCGCGCCGAGCGAATCGGCGTCCAGCCCGCTGCGGTGCGGCACCAGCCGGACCTGCGGATTCAGCGCCTCCAGGCGCGCCATGGCGGAGTCGACCTTGTGCAGGCCCAGCGAACGGTTGTCGTGGACGATCTGCCGCTGCAGGTTGGTCAGGTCCAGGGTATCGAAATCGGCCAGGTGCAGTTCGCCGACACCGGCCGCCGCCAGATAGAGCGCCACTGGCGAGCCGAGCCCACCGAGCCCGACGATCAATACACGGCTCTGCTTGAGCCGCAGCTGGCCTTCGACGTCCACCTGCTTGAGCAGGATCTGGCGACTGTAGCGCAGCAGTTCTTCGTCACTCAGCATGACAATGCCTCGCAGCAGAAAGGATTCATGGCTTGCGGCCCAGGCTGATGCGCTGGTGTCCGCCCAGATCGCGGCGGCTCTCCCGCGCGACGAAGCCCGCCGCCTCCAGCAGGTCGCGCACCGCTTCGGCCTGATCGTAGCCATGTTCGAGCAACAGCCAACCGTCCGGTTCGAGATGATCGGGCGCCACTGCGACGATCGAACGGATGTCGTCCAGCCCGTCCGCGCCGGCAACCAGCGCACTGCGCGGCTCGAAGCGCACGTCGCCGCGCTGCAGGTGCGGATCGTCGATCGGAATATAGGGCGGGTTGCTGACGATCAGCCGGTAACGCTCGCCTTGCAGGGCGGAGAACCAGTGGCTGGCCTCGAACCGCGCATTGCTCAGGCCGAGACGCCGGCGATTACGCTCGGCCAGCGCCACCGCTTCATCCACCCGGTCGACACCGACCAGTTGCCAGGCTGGGCGCTCCGCGGCCAGCGCCAGGGCAATCGCGCCGCTGCCGGTACCAAGGTCGAGCACCCGCGCCGGCGTAGCCGGCAGCAGGGTCAGCGCGGCTTCCACCAGCAGCTCGGTGTCCGGGCGCGGGATCAGGGTCTGCGGCGCGACGTCCAGCTCCAGGCTCCAGAAACCCTGGCGGCCGAGGATATAGGCCACCGGCTCGCCCGCGCGGCGACGCCGCAGGCATTCGGCGAAGGCCCGGCGCTGCTCGCCGCTCGGCACCTGCTCCGGCCAGGTGCGCAGATAACTGCGCGGCTTGCCGAGCACATGGGCGAGCAACAGCTCGGCGTCCAGCCGCGGCGTGGCCGAGTCGGGCAATTCAACGGCGGCGAGCAGGGATTCGATAGTAGCCATGACGGTTAGCTTCAAGCTTCAAGCTTCAAGCTTCAAGCTCTTACACTTGCCGCTTGTAGCTTGCAGCTTGCCGCTGCTCCTAATCTCCCAGGGCAGCCAACTGATCGGCCTGGTATTCCTGCAGCAGCGGCTCGATTACCTGCTCCACCGCCCCGCCGATCACTTCGTTGAGTGAATACAGCGTCAGGTTGACGCGGTGATCGGTGACGCGGCCCTGGGGGAAATTGTAGGTACGGATGCGCTCGGAGCGATCGCCGGAGCCGACCAGCAGCTTGCGCGTCTCGGAGATTTCCTTGTGCGCCGCGGCATCCTGGCGGTCCTGCAGCTTGGCCGCGAGCCAGGCCATGGCCTTGGCGCGGTTCTTGTGCTGCGAACGCTCCTCCTGGCACTCGACGACGATGCCGGTGGGCAGGTGGGTGATGCGGATCGCCGAATCGGTCTTGTTGACGTGCTGGCCGCCGGCACCGGAGGAACGGTAGGTGTCCACCCGCAGCTCGGCCGGATTGATTTCCACCGCGGCCTGCTCGTCAGGCTCCGGCAGTACCGCAACGGTACAGGCGGAGGTATGGATGCGGCCCTGGGACTCGGTTTCCGGTACGCGCTGCACACGGTGCGCACCGGACTCGAACTTGAGCTTGGCGTAGACGTTGTCGCCTTCCACGCGCGAGATCACTTCCTTGAAGCCGCCGTGCTCACCTTCGCTCGCGGAGAGAATCTCGACCCGCCAGCCCTGCTTCTCGGCATAGCGCGAATACATGCGGAACAGGTCGCCAGCGAAGATCGCCGCCTCGTCGCCGCCGGTGCCGGCGCGGATCTCGAGGAATACGTTGCGCCCGTCGTTGGGGTCCTTGGGCAGCAGCATGCGCTGCAGGTTGCCTTCCAGCGACTCCAGTTGCACCCTGGCCTCGGCCACTTCCTGCTCGGCCATCTCGCGCAGATCCGGGTCGCTGTCCTTGAGCAGCGCCTGGGCGCCCTCGAGGTCCTGCCGGACCTTGCGCAACTGGCGATAGGCCTCGATCACCGGCTCGACCTCGGCGTATTCGCGGGAATAGGCGCGAAAGCGGTTCTGGTCGCTGATGACTTCGGCATCGCCGAGCAGCGCGGTGAGTTCCTCGAAACGGTCCTGGAGGACGTCGAGCTTGTTCAGCAGCGAAGCTTTCATGGTTTTTCCGTGCCCTCGTGCAGGGCGAAGAGTTCCTGGGCCATGCTCAGCGCCTCGACGCGGCCCTCGGCGGAGAGTTTCTTCAACTGCACGCTCGGCGCATGCAGCAGCTTGTTGGTCAGCCCGCGCGCCAGTTGCGCCAGCACCTCGTCGGCGCTGCCACCGTTGGCCAGCAGACGCTGGGCCTTGCCCAGCTCCTCGTCGCGAATCCGCTCGGCATGCTGGCGGTAGGCCTTGAGCACGTCCACCGCGGCCAGCTCGCGCAGGCGCTGCATGAAGTCGTCGGTGCCGGCGGCCACCAGCTCCTCGGCGGCCTGGGCCGCGCCCTGGCGGCTCTTGAGGTTCTCCGCGACCACTTCATGCAGGTCGTCGACCGAATACAGGTAGACGTCGTCCAGCTCGCCGACCTGCGGTTCGATATCCCGCGGCACGGCGATGTCGACCATGAACATCGGCTTGTGCTTGCGCCGCTTGAGCGCCTGCTCCACGGCGCCCTTGCCGAGGATCGGCAACTGGCTGGCGGTGGAACTGATGACGATGTCGCTGTTGTGCAGCTCTTCGGGAATGTCGGCGAGCAGGATCGCCTGCGCACCGAGCTCGGCCGCCAGGGCGCTGGCACGCTCGAGGGTGCGATTGGCGACGACGATCCGCTTCACGCCCTGCTCGTGCAGATGGCGGGCGACCAGGGTGATGGTCTCGCCGGCGCCGATCAGCAGCGCCTGGCTGCGCTCCAGGCTGCTGAAGATCTGCCGCGCCAGGCTCACCGCGGCGAAAGCCACGGAAACCGGATTCTCGCCGATCGCGGTATCGGTTCGCACGGTCTTGGCGGTGCTGAACGTCGCCTGGAACAGCCGCCCCAGCAGCGGGCCGATGCTGCCGGCCTCGCGCGCCACGGCGTAGGCCGATTTCATCTGGCCGAGGATCTGCGGCTCGCCCAGCACCAGCGAATCGAGCCCGGAGGCGACCCGCATCATGTGGCGCACGGCCTGGTCATCGACGTGCACGTAGGCGCACGACTTCAGCTCATCGAGGCTGAGGCGATGGTAGTTGGCCAGCCAGGCCAGCACGGCATCGGCTTCGACCTGGTCCTGCTGGAGATAGAGCTCGCTGCGATTGCACGTAGAGAGGATCGCCGCCTCACGCGTGGGCGTGACGCGGCACAACTGCCGCAAGGCCTCGACCATCTGCTCGGGAGTGAAGGCTACGCGCTCGCGGACGTCCACCGAAGCGGTCTTGTGATTGATGCCAAGCGCGAGGAAAGCCATGCAGAATCGCTGATTCGAAAACGGAGCGCGCAATTCTCCTACTTCGTCAGATGCAGAACAACCACCGACATGCGTATTGCCGTGATAGCCCGCTTTCACGCAGCCAGCGAGCGTACTGCCGCACGCGGCGAACCCGGCGGGAAAAGTGCCCCTCGATCATCGATAACCCCGCATCGCTCAATAGCGCCCCCGCAGCGTGACGCCCATGGCGCGCGCATCCCCCGGCAGCACGGCGTAATCGCCGTCGGCGAGCAGGGCCTGCACCGAGCCGATGTAATGCTGATCGAACAGGTTGCGCACCCAGAGTTCGCCTTCCCAGCGCCTGTCGCCACGACGCAGGCCAAGACGCAGGTTGGTCAGCTCGTAAGAGGGCAGATAGCTGCCGGCGCCGCCTTCGAGCGTGCCGGAGTAGCCGCTGCGAAAGCTGTAGTCCAGGGCAGTGAACAATTCCAGCCCATGTTCCAGTGGATGCCGGTAATCGATGCCGGCCGTGCCGCTCCACTGCGGCGCATTGAACAGGCGCTTGCCACTCAGGTCGCACAGCTGCTGCACAGAGCCCGGCGCACAAGGGGCATTGGCGAAATCGCGGTAGCGCGCCTCGCTCCAGGCGAGCCCCAGGCGCAGGTCGATGCGAGGGCTGGCACGCAACAGGCCGTCCAGCTCGACGCCACGCAGGCGCACCTCGGGCACGTTGATCAGGTTGTCGCGGATCGGCGGCGACAGCTCGGTATCGCCAGGTCTGTTGGTCAAGACCTGATAGCCATCGACATCGGTCTGGTACAGGGCCAGGTCGAACAGGACACGCTCGCGCCAGAAACTGCTCTTCAGCCCTATTTCGAGCGAGGTCGCGCGCTCCGCGTCGAAGGTCGGCTCGACGCCTTCGCCGACCATGTCGAGGTTGATACCGCCGGCCTTGTAGCCCCGCGCCCAGCTCGCATAGGCGAGCAGGCCATCCTGCAGGCGATAGGCGACAGCGAGCCGACCGGAAAGGTTGTGCTCCTCGATGCTGTTGCGCCGGTAATCGTTGTCGCCCAGGGCCAGGTCCCGGAGCTCCTGGCCCAATTGCCATCCAGGCGGCAACGGCGCGAGAGCGGAGACCTGCCGCGCGATCCAGCCGCGTTTGCGCTCCGTGGTGTAGCGCAGGCCCGGGGTGATCGCCAGCCGGTCCGTGGCATGCCAGGTGAATTGACCGAACAGCGCACGGCTGTCGCTGCGCTGTCCGCCATCGAAGGCCTGCCGGGTGCCGTCGAGCAGTGACGGCGGGATCATGTCCGGTGGCAGCCCCGCCACTTCCGGCCGGTCGCCGAGAAACCAGGCCGCCGCATCTTCGCCGAAGCGATTGTCTATCTGCCGATCGAGCCGCTGGCGCAGGTAATACAGGCCCACGACATAGTCGACATGCTCGTTCGGCGAATCGGCCAGGCGCAGCTCCTGGCTGAACTGGCGGTGATCCAGTTGCGCGGACACACCGGCAATGGACAAGCCCTGGCCATCAGCGTCCATACCGGTGTCGTAGCGCCAGTCACGGTAGCCGGTGATGCTGGTCAGGCTCGCGCCATTGCCCAATGTGCGAATCAGCTCCAGGGTGACGCCATTCTGGCGGGTCCGTATGCGGCTGGGCTGATCGCTCTGCACACGCCGCGCATAAGGATCGAGCGGTAGCAGCCGATGACCGAGGTAGGCGGCACGCGCACGGGTCGGCGCACTATAGCCACCCGCGAGCAGGGCCACCTGTTCGTCCTGCCAGGCGTATTCGCCGATCAGGCGAGCGCTGAAGACCTCGCTGGGCACCCACGACAACTGGCCACGCAGGCCCTGGCGATTGCGATCCCCCGGATGGCTGCCGTCGTAGAGGTTGTCGATCTGACCGTCACGCGCAACGTCGTAGCCGGTCAGGCGCCCGGCCAGCACGCCATCGAGCAACGGGCCGGAGACGCTGCCGCGATATTCGCGCAGACCGTCTTCGCCCATCGTCACCTCGCCGTTGGCCTCGGTATCGAAGGTAGGCCGACGGGTAAGAATATTGATCGCGCCGGCCGTGCCGCTCCTGCCGTACAGCGTACCCTGCGGGCCACGCAGCACTTCGACGCGCTCGATATCGGCCAGGTCGAACAGTGACATGCCCTGGCGGCCCAGGTAGACACCATCGAGATATACCCCGACGCTGCCATCGATACCGTCGTTGGCGGAGCTCGCGCCGAGGCCACGAATCCCGTAGCTGGCGTAGCGCGGGTTGGGCATCGACACCAGCAGGCTGGGCACGCGCTGCTGCAGATCCTCGCTGCGCTGGAGGCCGGCTGCTTCGAGCTGCTCGCCGTCGAGCGCGCTCATGGTGTGCGCCACCTCCCGGTCATGCTCCTCGCGAGGATGGGCGCTGACGGTGACGTCATCCAGAACCAGGCCGCCCTGCTCCTGCTCAGCGGCCAGCACAACCGCCGGCAAGGACATGAACACGGCCAAGGGTAGAAAAAATCTCATTGTTTTCCTTATGACATCTCGCCTCGCCACCACTTCCGTATGGCTTGCCCGCACACCTCGGAGCGCAGACAGACGGCAGGTCGCCACGAGCCAAACAGCTGGGGCGAGAAGAATCCAAGCCGGCCTTACTCGACAGATAGTGGCACAACGATGGCACGGCAGGATAAAGCAAGACCGACGGTTCGGACCAGCGCCGCCTGCGACATGGCCTGCCCCGCAACTCCCGGCGCTCCATGCCCACGATGCAACAGCCACCGCACGAAGGAGTCCAACGACAGATCGTATAGACATACCCGCGCCCATGGGCTTGCCCCATGGCTTGTGTCATGATGCCCCGACCGCAGGTTAGCCGCTCCCGTCCCAATGAACAGACCCATCGCGTTACTGACCGCCCTTGCATTCCTGGGCGGTTGCCAGACCCTGACTCCCTCCGAGCCCGACGGCGCACCGCCGGTGCAGGAAGCCACGCTCGAGGCCCCGCCGGCCACCGCGACGGAGCACGGCTCGTTCAGCCGCGAGTCGCTCTACGCCCTGCTGGTGGCGGAGCTGGCCGGGCAGCGCAACCGCTTCGACATCGCCCTGGGCAACTATGTCCAGCAGGCCCACGCGACCCAGGACGCCGGCGTCGCCGAACGCGGCTTTCGCATCGCCGAATACCTCGGAGCCGATCAGGCCGCGCGCGATACGGCGCTGATCTGGGCGCGCAACGCCCCGGAGAATCTCGACGCCCAGCGCGCCGCAGCCGTACAGCTGGCGCGTGCCGGCCAGTACGAGCAATCGCTCGAATTCATGGAGAAGGTCCTGCAGGGCCAGGGCGACACGCATTTCGACTTCCTCGCGCTGTCGGCAGCGCAAACCGACCCCGACACCCGTGCCGGCCTGCTGCAGAGCTTCGATCAGTTGCTGGCCAAGCACCCGGACAACCCGCAACTGACCTTCGGCAAGGCCGTGCTGCTGCAGCAGGACGACCGCACCGAGGAGGCGCTGGCCCTGCTCCAGGCGCAACCGGCCAGGCAGCGGCAGATCCCCTCCATCCTTCTCGAAGCCCGCCTGTTGCACAACCTGGAACGGGGCGACGAGGCACTGCCGCTACTGGAGAAGAGCCTGCGCCAGCATCCCGAGGACAAGCGCCTGCGCCTGACCTACGCCCGCCTGCTGGTGGAACACGGCCGCCTCGAGGATGCCATGGGCGAGTTCGCCACCCTGGTGCAACAGCACCCCGCCGATGACGACCTGCGCTTCTCCATGGCGCTGGTCTGCCTGGAGGCCGAGGCCTGGCGCGAAGCCACCGTTTACCTGCACGAGCTGATCGAGCGCGGCAGCCATGTCGATGCCGCGCATTTCAATCTCGGCCGCGCCTACCAGGCCATGGGCGACACGCCCAGGGCGCTGGAGGCGCTGGAGCAGGTCGGCCCGGGCAACGAATACCTGCCGGCCAAGCTGCTGCAGAGCCAGCTGCTGTATGCCGGCAAGCGCGACCGGGAAGCCTCCGCATTGCTCGCCCAGGCCCGGCAACAGCAGCCCGACTATGCGATCCAGTTGTACCTGATCGAGATCGAAGCGCTCTCCGGACACGATCGCACCGAGCAGGCCTGGCAGCTCGTCGAGCAAGCGCTGGAACAGTTCCCCGATGACCTCAACCTGCTTTACACCCGCGCCATGCTCGCGGAGAAACGCGGCGACCTGGCACAGCTGGAAAGCGACCTGCGCTTCATCATCGAACGCGAACCGGACAACGCCATGGCCCTCAACGCGCTGGGCTACACCCTCGCCGACCGTACCGACCGCCATGACGAGGCGCTGCAACTGATCGAGCAGGCCTACCAGCTCAACCCGGAAGACCCGGCGATCCTCGACAGCCTCGGCTGGGTCAACTTCCGCCTGGGCAACCTCGCCGAAGCCGAAGCCCAGCTGCGCAAGGCCCTGCAGCGCTTCCCGGACCATGAAGTGGCCGCGCACCTCGGCGAAGTGCTGTGGACCCGTGGCGAACGCAGCGAAGCCCGCGCGGTCTGGTCAGAGGCCCTGAAACAACAACCCGACAGCCAGGTCCTGCGCGACACGCTGAAACGGCTGACCGGCTCGGAGAAGCCCTGACCCCATGATTTTGAGAAACCTCTTCGTCCCATTTCTGGCCCTGCTGCTGGCCGGTTGCGCCGGGCTCGGCCCGCGCGAATCGGTGGAAGGCGCCGGCAACGCCAACGTCTGGAAGGAACACCGCGACCACATCGCCAGCCTCGATGGCTGGCAGATCAGCGGCAAGATCGGCATCCGCGCGCCGCAGGATTCCGGTAGCGGCACCCTGTTCTGGCTGCAACGCCAGGACTATTTCGACATCCGTCTCTCCGGCCCGCTGGGCCGCGGCGCCACCCGCCTCACCGGACGCCCGGACGCCGTGTCGCTGGAAGTCGCCGGCCAGGGCCGTTTCGAGGCCGACTCGCCGGAAGCGCTGGTGGAGCAGCAGCTCGGCTGGCGCTTGCCCGTCTCGCATCTGCTCTGGTGGGTACGCGGACTGCCCGCGCCGGACAGCCGCAGCCGCCTGAGCCTGGACGGCAACAGCCGCCTGGCGCGGCTCGAACAGGATGGCTGGCAGGTCGACTACCTGGCCTACGCCGAACACGACGGCTTCACCCTGCCCGAACGCATCCGGCTGCAAGGCCACGACCTGCAGATCACCCTGGTGGTGAAGGACTGGCAACCGCGCCAGCTGGGACGCTGATGCAGACGCTGACGCTGCCGGCTCCGGCCAAGCTCAACCTGATGCTGCACGTCCTCGGCCGCCGCGCCGACGGTTATCACGAGCTGCAGACGCTGTTCCAGTTCCTCGACTACGGCGACGAACTCAGCTTCAGCCTGCGCGACGACGGCCAGATCCGCCTGCACGGCGAGCTGCCGGGCGTCGACCACGACAGCAACCTGATCGTGCGCGCCGCGCGCCTGCTGCAGCGCGAGAGCGGCTGCGTACAGGGCGCCGACATTCGCCTGCTCAAGCGCCTGCCCATGGGTGGCGGCATCGGCGGCGGCAGTTCCGACGCCGCCACCACCCTGCTCGGCCTCGACCGCCTGTGGCGGCTCGACCTCGGCGAAGATCGCCTGGCCGAACTGGGGCTCGGCCTCGGCGCCGACGTACCGGTGTTCGTGCGGGGCCGCGCGGCCTTCGCCGAAGGGGTCGGCGAGCGCCTGCAGCCGGTCGAACTGCCCGAACCCTGGTACCTCGTGATCGCACCGCAAGTCTCTGTTAGTACAGCGGAAATATTTGCCGACCCGGAGTTGACACGTAATACCCCGGCCATTACAGTTCGCAGCCTTCTTGCAGGGGGCGGTCGTAACGACTGTCAGCCGGTGGTCGAGAAGCGCTACCCCGAAGTGCGTAACGCTTTGAGCTTGTTGAACAAATTCGTTCCGGCAAGCATGACCGGCACTGGAGCTTGTGTGTTTGGGAGCTTCCCAAACGAGGGCGAGGCTGATAAAGTTCGCCGCCAACTTCCGGACACTTTGCCAAGTTTCGTGGCCCAGGGGCGTAACGTTTCGATGTTGCACCGCCGCCTCGAAGGACTGGCGCAGGAAGTGAGTGCATAGCGCACGGGTTGTACGATACAGGGGCGTCGCCAAGCGGTAAGGCACCAGGTTTTGATCCTGGCAT
>NZ_JADDIX010000083.1 GCF_015070855.1 Pseudomonas lopnurensis | reverse complement strand
TACCAGACTTCCTTCAGGGCATCCTTGAGCACATAGACCGTGGCCAGCGGCTGGTTGGCAGCGAGCAGTTCCTGCAGTTGCACGGCTTGTCCCTCCTTGAGATTTTCGCGATTGCGTAGCAGCAGCCAGCGGCTTTGCTTGACGACCTTGCGCGCGGGTTTGTCCTGGCGCAGGAGGTTGGCCTGGTCGACACGGATACGGTCGATCACATCGCGGCCATAGCGCGCCAGCACATGGAATAGGTCGTATACCACTTCGGCCTGTGGGCAATGCTGCTTCACCTCCAGGTCAAAGGCCGTATTCATGTCCATTGCCACAGCCTCGATCTGCTGGCAGTGCTCGCCCAGCAATTCGAAGAACGGGCGAATCGCCTCACGGCTGTTGCCATGCCCGACCCACAACACACGCGTGCGCTCGGCATCCATGATCACCGTGGCATAGCGATGGCCCTTGTGCAGGGCGAACTCATCCATCACCAGACGGCGCACTTCGCCTGGTTCGAAAGCGCCAACCGAGGCCTCCAGGCGGCGCTTGTCCAGCGTCTTGAGGGTGTGCCAATGCAATCCGGTGAGGCGGCTGACGTGGCTGATGGGCAGCAGTTGCAGCAAGCCTTCTAGCCAGACACGCAAGCGCTGAGTCAGGCGCGACGCCGGCTCAAGCCAGTCAATCCGCTCGGTTACCCGCCCACAGCACAGGCAATCGACACGGCGTACCGGCAGTTGAAGCAGGACACGCTGGTCAAGCAGATCGCGATCACGCACCCGGCGAATCCGTCGCTCATGGATCAACGGACAGGCTTGGTTGCAGCGTCCGCATTTGGGGACACAGTCGGCTTGAGGTTCGAGCTCGATCAGTAGGGTGTTATCGGTGGATTGGCGACAAGCGACGACTTCGTAGCCTGGCCAGAAAGCAGCAAGATCAATAGGATGCACGGTGACAGCAGGGTGTGGGGGTTGGGATGTTTGGCGACTGCCAATTTACCCACTTCCCTGACTGTCAACTCGCTTTTCCCCCCGAATCCGCGAAGAACCTCAAAAATGGCTCCAGGCCATTTTTTAGTCACGCCAGGCAGAATTTCTATCGTTTACGCAGCGTCCGCAGCGCACATAGGCTTGCCCGCAGCAGCGCTGCTCGCGCAGCGCCACAGGCGGCCGGCCGCCCCTCGGGAAATCGCCGGCCCGCTTCCAGCCGAACGCCGATGCCCGCACGGTGGGCATGGCGACAGAAGACGGAAAAAGCATCAGCCATGAGTGACTTCGACCTGATCGTGCGCGGAAAATTGGTATTGCCCGAACGCATCCTCGAGGACGGCTACGTCGCGGTGATCGACGGCAAGGTCGCCCGCATCGGCTTCGGCGAGCCGCCGGCCGCCCGGGAGCTGCACGACTGCCGCGGCGCCTGGGTGGTGCCCGGCGCGGTGGACGGCCAGACCCACACCGGCAGCGCCAACCACGAATGGCTCGGCCAGGCCTCGCGCGCCGCGGCGGCCGGCGGCGTGACCACGCTGGTGGACATGCCCTACGACGAACCGGAGCCGGCCTGGAGCGCCGAGGTGTTCCTCGCCAAGGCGGCCAAGGCCAACGCCGACTGCCACATCGATGTCGGCCTCTACGCCACCATCCGCCCGCGCGACGGTCTCGAGGCCATTCCCGGCCTGATCGAAGCCGGCGCCTGCGCCTTCAAGTTCTCCACCTTCGAGGCCAACGCGCAGCGCTTCCCGCGGATCGACGACGCCATGCTCTACGAGGCCATGCTGCGCATCGCCCCGTCCGGCCTGGCCTGCGGCGTGCACAACCAGGACCAGGAGATGACCCTGGCCAACATCGCCCGCCTGCGCGCCGCCGGCGACACCGGCTGGGACGCCTTCGGCCGCGCCCATCCGCCGCTGGTGGAGAACCTCGCCACCGCCAAGATCTACGAGATCGGCGCCGCCACCGGGGCCCGCGCGCATGCCGTGCACATCTCGCTGTCGCGCGGCTTCCAGCTGTGCAACCAGTACCGCGCCAGTGGCGTGAAGGCCACGGCGGAAACCTGCGTGCAATACCTGATGCTCAACGAGGAGGAGCACATGCGCCGGCTCGGAGCGAAGACCAAGCACTACCCGCCGATCCGCCCGAAAGCCGAGGTCGACAAGCTGTGGACGCACATCGCCAACGGCGACTGCGATTTCGTCTCCTCCGATCACGTCGCCTGGGGCCTGGAGCGCAAGGGCGACCCGGACATCTTCAACAACGCCGCCGGCGGCCCCGGCCTGGAAACCCTGGTGCCGGCGCTCTGGACCGGCTGCCTGGAGCACGGCATCTCGCCGACCATGGCGGTGCGCCTGCTCAGCGAAGGCCCGGCGAAGTTCTTCCTGATGCAGGACAAGGGCAGCCTGCAACCGGGCAAGGACGCCGACATCGTGGTCCTCGAACCGGGCCGCTTCGTCCACGACCCGGCCAACAGCCTGGCCGCGGTGAACTGGAGTTCCTTCGAGGGACACACCTTCGGCGTCCGCGTCGCCGCCACCTTCCTGCGCGGCCAGCTCGCCTGGAACGGCCAGCAGATCGTCAATGCCGCCGGCGCCGGGCGCCTGCAGAAACCCCGGCGCCGCGGCGTCTGAACCGTCCGCCCTCACCGGCCGCACGCGGCCGGCTCTCCTTCCCAACAAGAGGTTTTCCAGCTGATGCGTCTGAACGAACAGGCACGCGGTGTCTTCATCATCGCCGTCACGCCCTTCACCGACAGCGGCGACCTGGACCTGTCCAGCACCGACCGGCTGGTCGAGTTCTACCTCGAACGCGGCGCCACCGGCCTGACCGTGCTCGGCATGATGGGCGAGGCGCCCAAACTCACCGTTGGCGAATCGCTGGCCTACGTCGAGCGCGTGGTCGAGCGCGTCGCCGGCCGCGTGCCGGTGGTGGCGGGCGCTTCGGGTGCCGGCCTCGCGCCGATGCGCGAACTGGCCCAGCAGATGATGCAGGCCGGCGCCGCCGGGGTGATGGTCGCCCCGCCCTCGCACCTGCGCAGCGACGACCAGTTGGTGAGCTATTACACCCAGGTCGGCCAGGCCATCGGCAGCGACACGCCCTTCGTCCTGCAGGATTTCCCGCTGGCAACCAGCGTGCAGATCCCGACCCAGGCGATCGTGCGCATCGTCAATGACAACCCCAACTGCGTGATGCTCAAGCACGAGGACTGGCCCGGCCTTGCGAAGATCAGCGCGCTGCGCCTGGCCGAGGCCGAGGGACGCATGCGCCGCATCAGCATCCTCGTCGGCAACGGCGGGCTGTTCCTTCCCGAAGAGCTGGGCCGCGGCGCCGACGGCGCGATGACCGGCTTCGGCTACCCGGAAATGATGGCCGAGGTGTACGCCGCTTACGCTGCCGGCGATGCCGAAAGGGGCCGCGACCTGTTCGACGCCTACCTGCCGCTGGCGCGCTACGAACAGCAACCGGGCTTCGGCCTGGCCGTGCGCAAGTACGTGCTGGCGCGCCGCGGCGCCATCGCCTCGGCCGCCCTGCGCACGCCGGGACCGAAACTCTCGTCCGCCGACATCGGCGAAATCGAACGCCTGATCGAGCGGCAGGAATCCCGCCTCAAGGAGCTGCACGCATGAACCTGGGTCTCAATGGACGCCGCGCCCTGGTGCTCGGCGCCAGCCGCGGCCTCGGCGCCGCCATCGCCGCCAGCCTGGCCGCCGAAGGCGTGCAGGTATTCGCCGCGGCGCGCTCCCCTGAAGGCGTCGACGCCTGGCGCGCCGAACTGCCGGACGAACAGGCCGCGCGCATCGTCGCGCTGCAGGTCGACCTCGCCGACCTGGCCTCGGTGCAGGGTCTGGCCAACCTGGTGATCGAGGGCGGCGGCGTCGACATCCTGGTCAACAACGGCGGCGGCCCGCCGGCCGGCGCCGCCCGCGACCAGCTCGCGGCGGCCTGGGAAACCAGCTTCCGCAGCATGGCCAGCCACCTCTTCGAACTCACCGCGCGGCTGCTGCCTGGCATGGTGGAGAAAGGCTGGGGCCGGGTGATCAGCATCGGTTCCTCGGGCATCCAGCAGCCGATCCCCAACCTGGCGCTGTCCAACGGCATTCGCACCGCCGTGCAGGGCTGGTCGAAAACCCTCGCCGCCGAAGTCGCCGCCCAGGGCATCACGGTGAACATGGTGCTGCCCGGACGCATCCACACCGACCGCGTCGACCAGCTCGACGCCGGCGCCGCGCAACGCCAGGGCAAGAGCGTGGAAGAAATCGCCGCTGCCTCCCGCGCCGGCATCCCCGCCGGCCGCTACGGCCGCCCCGAGGAATTCGCCAACGTGGTGACCTTCCTCGCCAGCGAGGCGGCCTCCTACGTCACCGGCAGCACCCTCCGCGTCGACGGCGGGCTGATCCGCTCGAACTGAGCTCTCGAAGTTTCAAGAGGGACCATAGACCGGCGCGCGCGGACTTGTGCGCTCCTTTGGCTACCCATGTGAAACGGAGGGCTGCTAGTGGCCTGCTTGGCTAGTTCAGTCGGTCAATTTAGGCGCCTGAGGCCACGATACGGTGTTGCCACTCCTCCAACATAGCCCTATGAGTCGTCGCGGCGCCTTGTCTCAGAGCCCCATGCATCCGAACTTGAGTCAACCAACTAACCGCACAGGCCACTAACAAGCTGCGAACCAGTCCATGAAAAACCGAACGTCGTTTGCGCTCGCCGCCGCCCGTGCGGCAAGGTGCCGGCTCGCATACCGATAAGGAGATTGGTCATGTCCGGCAAACCCGCCGCCCGCCTCGGCGACTCCACTGCCTGCCCGAAGACCGGGCATGGCGACAACCCCATCGTCAGCGGCTCGCCCGACGTCTTCTTCGACGGCCTGCCCGCCGCCCGCGCCGGCGATACCACCGCATGCGGCAGCACCCTGACGGGCAATCTCATTCCCAACGTGCGGATCAACGGCAGGCCCGCCGTCGTCCAGGGCAGCCTCGGCGACCACGGCAATCTGGTCATCGGCGGCTCGGGCACCGTCATCATCGGCACCTCGCACACCCCGGCACCCTTCGTTCCGCCCGAACCGCTGAATATCGGCGGCGCGCCCGTGGCCCGGGCGCCCGCCGCGCCGGCACTGCCGCAACAACCGGCGCCCGTTGCTGCTCGCGCCTGGCACGAAGA
>NZ_JADDIX010000082.1 GCF_015070855.1 Pseudomonas lopnurensis | reverse complement strand
GAAGCCGGGGTGGCTGGCTTCCAGCGCTTCGACGAAGGAGTAGGTCAGGGTGCCGTCCTCGTTGATTGCACGCCACATCAGGCCCTGGGTGATGCCATTGACCCACATCGAGGCGATGTAGAGCACGGTGCCGATGGTGGCCAGCCAGAAGTGCGCATTGATCAGGCCGATGCTGTGCATCTGCTCGCGACCGAACACTTTCGGAATCAGGTGATACAGGGCGCCGATGGAGACCATGGCCACCCAGCCGAGGGCGCCTGCGTGCACGTGGCCGATGGTCCAGTCGGTGTAGTGGGACAGGGCGTTGACGGTCTTGATCGCCATCATCGGGCCTTCGAAGGTGGACATGCCGTAGAAGGCCAGCGATACCACCAGAAAACGCAGGATCGGGTCGGTGCGCAGTTTATGCCAGGCGCCGGAGAGGGTCATCATGCCGTTGATCATGCCGCCCCAGCTCGGCGCCAGGAGAATGATCGACATCACCATGCCCAGGCTTTGCGCCCAGTCCGGCAGGGCGGTGTAGTGCAGGTGGTGCGGGCCGGCCCAGATATAGAGGGTGATCAGCGCCCAGAAGTGAACGATCGACAGGCGGTAGGAATACACCGGACGCTCGGCCTGCTTCGGCACGAAGTAGTACATGATCCCGAGGAAACCGGCGGTGAGGAAGAAGCCCACGGCGTTGTGGCCGTACCACCATTGCACCATGGCATCGGTCGCGCCCGCGTACAGCGAGTAGGACTTCATGGCGGTGACCGGGATTTCCAGGTTGTTGACCACGTGGAGGAGGGCGACGGTCAGGATGAAGGCGCCGAAGAACCAGTTACCGACATAGATGTGCTTGACCTTGCGCGTGGCCAGGGTGCCGAAGAACACGACGGCATAGGCCACCCAGACGATGGTGATCAGGATATCGATCGGCCATTCAAGCTCGGCGTATTCCTTGGACGTGGTGAAGCCCAGCGGTAGGGAGATCGCCGCCAGCAGAATGACCAGCTGCCAGCCCCAGAAGGTGAACGCGGCCAGCTTGGGCGCGAACAGGGTGGTCTGGCAGGTGCGCTGGACCGAGTAGTAGGAGGTCGCGAACAATGCACAACCGCCGAAGGCGAAGATCACCGCGTTGGTGTGCAATGGGCGTAGACGACCGAAGCTGGTCCACGGGAGGTCGAAGTTCAGAAAGGGCCAGGCCAATTGCGCTGCGATGAAAACGCCGAGCCCCATCCCGACGATTCCCCACACCACCGTCATGATGGCGAATTGGCGGACCACCTTGTAACTGTAGGCGGTACTGGTTGCTGTGTTCATGTATGGGCTTCCATCCACGGGTAATGAGCAGTTTTTTTCTTTCTAATAGAAAGCGAGGCAAGGATGGGGAAAGGGCAATTTGCCGGTATTGACCCGGATCAATACACACAAAGTGACAAAGGGTATTCCGTCAGTTGGAATCGGCCGCAGGGCACGGCTTGCGCAAGCCTGATCCTGGCGCATGGTGCTGGCGCACCGATGGACAGCCCGTTCATGCTGGCAATGGCTGAACGCCTTGCCGCACGCGGGGTTGCGGTGTGTCGCTTCGAGTTCGCCTATATGGCCGAGCGCCGCACCGGCGGCCGCAAGCGCCCACCCGACCCGCAGGTGCGACTGCTCGACCATTGGCGGGAAATCCATGCCCTGGTGCGACAGCAAACCACAGGACCGCTGGCCATCGGTGGCAAGTCGATGGGAGGGCGCATGGCCAGCCTTCTGGTCGATGAGCTGGGCGTGGACGCATTGATCTGCCTGGGCTATCCGTTCCATCCCGCCGGCAAGCCGGACAAGCCGCGGGTGGCACACCTGGCCGCGCTGCGGACGCCGGCCCTGATCGTCCAGGGCGAGCGTGATGCGCTGGGCAATCGCCAGACCGTGGCCGGGTATTCGCTGTCCACGGCGATCACGCTGCACTGGCTTGCTGCCGCAGATCACGACCTGAAGCCGCTGAAGCGTTCCGGCCTGACGCACGAGCAGCATCTGGACAGTGCGGCCGATGCGGTCGCCGCATTTCTGCGGGACATGGCGCAGGACTGAGTGCGTCGTAGGTTGGCGCTGAGCGCAGCGAAGCCCAACTGGGACGGGCACAAACCTGTTGGGCTTCGTCGCTTCGCTCCTCAACCCAACCTACGCGCCCCGCCCCAATTACGCGCCACACGCCCCGACACTACATGGCGCCTTGGCGCGGTCAGCGGTTGAAGCGCTCCACCAGCGAATACTGGCCTTCGGCCGTGACGGCCAGGTCTTCGCTGAGCAGCGCCGAGCTGCGGGCGTCGCCCGACGTCTGGTCGGCCAGGCGAGCGATGGTGGTGACGTTATGGCTGATTTCCTCGGCCACCGCGCTCTGCTGCTCGGTGGCCGAGGCGATCTGCGTGGTCATGTCGATGATGTTGCCCATGGCGTCGCTGATGCCGGTCAGCGCCTGGTCCGCCTGAAGGACCTGGTCGACGCCGCGAGTAGCCTGTACGCGGCCTTGCTCGGTGGTTTCCACTGCATGGCGTGCCTGCGACTGGAGCTTCTCGATCAGTTGGTGGATTTCCCCGGTAGCCTCGGTCGTGCGTTGGGCGAGCTGGCGCACTTCGTCGGCGACCACGGCGAAGCCGCGTCCGCTGTCGCCGGCACGTGCTGCCTCGATCGCCGCATTGAGCGCCAGCAGGTTGGTCTGGTCGGCGATGCTCTTGATCACATCCACCACGCTGCCGATCGCTTCGCTGTCGTGGGCCAGCTGATCGACGGCTTCGCCGGTTCTGCCCACCGACTCGGACAGGTGCTGGATCGCCTTGCGGGTTTCGGCGGTGACGTCCCGTCCGTGCACGGTGAGCCGGCAGGCTTGCTGCGTGGCTTCGGCTGCCAGCGCGACGTTGCTGGCGACTTGCTGGGTGGTGGCCGCCATCTCGTTGATGGCGGTCGCGACCTGTTCGGTTTCCTGATGCTGCTGAGCCAGGCCGTTGGCGCAGTCGTGCGCCAGGGCATCGGCCTTCTTGGCCTGGGCCTGGAGCTGCACGGCGCTGTCCTGCAGGCGGGTCAGGCAGGTCTTGAGGTGTGCCTGCTGGCTGAGCATCGCCATTTCCAGCTGGGCCTCGACGCCGCGGCTGTCGGTGTACATGCGGGCGATCAGCGGGTCGCTGGTGGTCTGCCGCGCCAATTGCAGCAGGCGTTTGAGGCCACGCTGTTGCCAGTGCAGGCCGGCCAGGCCGAGCGGGACGGAGAGCAGCGCGGCCAGCGCGAAGCCCATGGAATGATTGAGCCGGGTGCCGATGAGAAAGCCGATCTGGCTGACCAGAATGAACGGCAGCCATTTGGTCAGCACCGGCAGCCAGCGGTCGCGCCTGGGCACGCCACTCTTGCCGGCGTTGATCCGGGCATAGAGGGTTTCGGCCCGCTGGACCTGCTCGCGGGTCGGCTTGGTGCGCACCGATTCGTAGCCGATCACCGTGCGCTGGATATCCACCACCGGCGTCACGTAGGCGTTGACCCAGTAGTGATCGCCATTCTTGCGGCGGTTCTTGACGATGCCCATCCAGGGTTTGCCTCGCTTGAGCGTGGTCCACATATGGGCGAACACCGCGGGCGGCACATCCGGATGGCGGATCAGGTTGTGCGGCGCGCGAATCAGCTCGTCTCGTTCGAAACCGCTGACTTCGGCGAAGATGTCGTTGCAGTAAGTGATCCGGCCTTTGAGGTCGGTGGTCGAGACCAGTCGCTGCTGGTCGGGAAAAGCGTACTCACGCTGGGTTACGGGCTGGTTATTACGCATCGACAATCAAGCCTGGCAAGGTATTCGAGAAGATAGAAGCGCCTGGTCTTCTTCTGTTTTTTGATCTCAGGGCGAGCCCATTGCTTCGGCCGCGATCGGGCGTTCTTGACCGGAAACCGATCCGTCGATCAGTTTTCATCATCCGCCATAGGCGACCAGTGGGCGCAGAGCTTAATCGTTCTGCAATCTTGCCGTTCTACTTTCAATCATGTCCGGACGTCTCTCCACCAGGAGAAACGGCGACACGGCCCGTCATGGATCCGGACAGGGCGCATGGATGTCAGCGGAACGGGAGGGGAGCGATCAATTGTCAAGGGAATGGCGGACGCCGGCCGAAGGGATTCGCGCCGGCGTTTTTAATTGGCTCTGTCCGAGTTGGCTGTTGCGGATAGACGTATCCCTGTAGGA
>NZ_JADDIX010000081.1 GCF_015070855.1 Pseudomonas lopnurensis | reverse complement strand
GTGAAGGCCGGACAGATGATCGTGCTCAGCGACCCCGACAACCAGCAATGCACCCGCGAAGAAGCCCTGCTGATGGACGCGGCGGCCAAGGTCAATGCGGCTCTGGAGCCGCTGTCACCTGCAGAGGCCGATTTCATGGTCCGGCACCGGAATGAAATCGAATCCTTTCTCACCTATGGCGCCACCTCCGTAGGTGTCGGCACGTCCGTGTTTTACAAGCATCTGGAAGGCGTAAACAGCTCGCTACGCAGTATCGAGGCCTTGCACCAGCGAACCTTCCAGCGGCACGGCCACCTACGCTCTCCGGAATTCTTTGCCGAGCGCAAGCGCCTGTTCAGCCAGTTGGACGCGCAGCTCACTTCGCTGACCAGAAAAGGCACGGGAATACCCGATCATCCCAACCTCAAGAGCGCCTTGGGCATTTCCAGCCGCAGCCTCGTACACCGCTGGACGAAAGCCGGCGCGCCCGAGCAGATTCCCGGCTATGCCACGCATATCGACGGAGTGGCCAAGGCTGCGAAATACATCAGATATGGCGGCTGGATCGGCACGGCCGTTGGCGGCGGGGCTTCTTATATGAAGGTGCAGGATGTGTGTACGGCTGGCAATGCCGAGGCTTGCGAAAAGGTGAAATTTACCGAGACAGGTAGCTTTGCAGGCAGTGTCGTGGGTGGCGCAGGAAGTGCTGCCATTTTAACGGCCCCAGCAGTGGGCAGTGTCTGTGTCGCGCTGGGTGTACCTACTGGTGGAGTAGGGACTCTTGTATGCGGACTTTTGGTAGTCGGAGCCATATCGTTAACTGCTGGGACTGTCGGCAATATGACCGGAGAGGCAATAGGAGAAAAGATTCACGAGGCCATTAAATGAGTTTAACTACGACTGACAAAATATTTCTTTGCATCGGTCTGATCGATTTTGGAGGTCTGTTAGTTTGGATTGGAACTGCACTGTATATGGCCTGCACGAAGGCGGACGAAATGCTGCGATATTTGAAAAACTGCACAGGCATTATGGCTATTAGCCCTTTAAGACACGGTGGTCCGTGGGGTAAGCTGATGTTTATAGGCGGGATTTCTGGGTTTATTTCCTTTGCAGGTTTTTATTTGAAACGGGGCAAACTAAGCGCGGAAGACTTACAAGATTTTCCGGCTTACCTTAAGCACGAACTGGTTATTCTGTATTTGTCTGGCTGTGGGCTTCTACTTGTAATGCTCGGGCTTGGGGTAGTAGTGAAGCTCGATCTCGTCTAATTTTGCGGTGGCTTTATGATGGAGTGTATCGGGCCTTCTTTTCATATTTGTTTTGATTTGGGTCGCCGGCAAGGTTACAGCCTGGTTAGTTTAATCAAGCTTATTTGATGTGATATGGCGAAATAGTCTTGCGGTGATCGGGAGTGGCCTTGGGCGGGGCTGGCGGCAGCTCGACAGTCATGATCTCGCCGCGTGACAAGGAGCAGTTCATTCAAGAAATCGAGGCATTGCGTCGAGCTGTCGGCTGACAGGTCCATTCGAACTCACAGCTCAGGAGAACAGAGCACATGAAGCCACGGGTCACTGTCATAACGCTCGGCGTCGACGACCTCGAAGTGTCATTGCGCTTCTACCGCGATGGCCTGGGTTTTCCTTGCGAAGGCATCATCGGCGAGGCGTTCGAGTATGGCGCGGTTGCGTTCATCCCGCTTCAGCCCGGGCTGCGCCTGGCCCTGTGGCCGCGCACGAGCATTGGCCATGACACCGGGCTTTCGCCAGGCCCTGCCAACCCGACTGAAATGACGCTGGGCCATAATGTCGCGACCAAGGCGGAGGTGGATGCCGTCATGGCAAAAGCAATTGCTGCGGGTGCCGTCATCGTCAAGCCGGCGCATGAGACGTTCTGGGGCGGCTACTCCGGCTACTTCCAGGACCCCGATGGTCACCTCTGGGAAGCTGTCTGGAATCCGCAATGGTTGGACTGAGACACCATTCAAAGGAGGCCCCATGCCCAAGCGCAAGAGCCGGCCACTGCAAGTCGGCGTTGGCCTGGCGCTCGGCGTCATCATCGGCATGGCGCTGGACGACATCGCGATGGGCATCGGCCTAGGCCTGGCCATCGGCATCGCCTTCTCCCTCGGCGGGCGCAAGCCATGAGTTCCGCCTGAGAGCGGCAACGGCTGAAAGCCTTTGCAACGCATCCGCGAGTAAGTTCCGTACATAAAGGAAGAAATCGAGGGCGAAATCCGTTACAACGGCACGGTTCCGGTAACGCTCCGGCGCGACCGCGAACGAACGGCAACAGACCCTAATGCCATCAAGGAACGATATGCCCCTGCTTCGAACATTGTCGTTGCTCGTGCTGCTCCTGCTGTCGAGTGCCGTGGCCTACTGGTGGCTGGCCGCGCCCGAGCCGCTATCCGACAGCGCGCCGAGCGCCGTGCCGGTGGTCATGCACGCGGTCGAGCGGCGTGACGTACCGGTGCTGCTGCGCAGCCTGGGCCGGGTGCGGGCGCTACGCAGCATCGAGGTCCGCCCGCAGGTCGACGGCATCCTGGTCGAACTGCCCGTGGCCGAGGGCCAGCGTGTGCGCAAGGGCGACCTGCTGGCGCGCATCGACGACCGCAGCATCGCCGCCGCACTGCGCCAGGCCGAGGCCGAGCGCGACGTCACCCGCGCCGAGCTGAACATCGCCCGGCTCGACCTGCAGCGCTACCGCAACCTGGTTCGCGAGCGCGCCGCGCCGGCGCAGACGCTGGACCAGCAGGAAGCCTTGGTGACGCGCCTGCAAGCCACCCTCGGTACCCGCGAGGCAGCCGTGGCGGCGGCGCAGGTACAGCTGTCCCATACCCGTATTCATTCGCCCGCCGATGGTCGCGTGGGTATCCGCAACGTCGACGAGGGGGCCCTGGTCAGAAGCAGCGATGCCCTCGGCCTGTTCTCGGTGGTGCAGACCGACCCGATCCACGTCGAGGCGACCCTGCCGCAGAGCCGCCTGCCCGACCTGCAGCGCATGCTCGCGAGCGAGCCCGAGGCAGCGGTGGTGGCCTACCGCGAGGATGGCGGCGAGGCGATCGCCAACGGGCGTCTGGCCCTGATCGACAACCGTGTCGCCCTGGACACCGGCACCATCCGCGTCAAGGCGCTGTTCGACAATGGCGACGAACGCCTGTGGCCGGATCAGTCGGTGGTGGTGACCTTGCAGTCGCGGGTGCTGCCGCAGGTGCTGGTGGTGCCGCTGGAGGCGATCCGGCAGAGCGCCGAGGGCACCTTCGTCTGGCGAGTCGAGGCCGACAAGGCCATGCCGACACCGGTGAAGGTGCTGCATGAGACCGAAACGCTGGCGGTGGTCGAGGGCATCGAAGCCGGCGACCGGGTGGTAACCGACGGGCAGTCGCGGCTGCGCGCCGGCGTGGCGGTCAGGCCCGCGGAGCTGCCAGCCGTGCCGCCGGGAGACGCCTGATGCCGGCGCGCGGCTTCTATGCGTTGTGCATCGGCCATCCCATCGGCATCGTGCTGCTGGCGCTGGCCCTGATCCTCTGCGGGGTGATCGGCTTCGCCCGCCTGCCGGTAGCGCCATTGCCCGAGGTGGACGCACCGACCATCGAGATCACCGCGCAGATGCCCGGGGCCAGCGCGGAGACCATGGCTTCGTCGGTGGCCACGCCGCTGGAGGTACAGTTCAGCGCGATTCCCGGCGTCGACGAAATGACCTCCACCAGTTCGCTCGGTCGGGTCGAACTGATCCTGCAATTCAACCTGGACAAGGACATCGACGCCGCTGCCCAGGAAGTCCAGGCGGCGATCAATGCCGCCTCCTCGCGGCTGCCGGCCGACCTGCCGGAATTGCCGGTGTGGCGCAAGATCAACCCGGCGGACACGCCGATCATCATCCTCGCGGTCACCTCGCCGACGCTGTCGCCCTACGAGGTCAGCGACCTCGCCGAGTCCGCCATTGCCCGCCAGCTGAGCCAGATCGAAGGCGTCGGGATGATCCGTCTCAACGGTCTGCAGCGTCCAGCGATCCGCATCCAGGCACGCCCCGAGCAATTGGTGGCCGCCGGCATCACCCTGGCCGACGTGCGCGACGCGGTGCAGCGCTCCAGCGGCAACCGCCCCACCGGGGCGCTGGTCGGCCAGTACCGGCTGTCCATCCTGGACAGCAACGGCCAGTTGTTCGAACCAGGCGACTACGCCGACCTGGTCGTCGCCTATCGCAATGGCGCGCCGGTGCGCCTCGGCGATGTGGCAAGCGTGAGCCTGAGCGCGGAGAACGCCTACACCCAGGCCACGCCCAACGGCGAGACCGGCGTCGCGGTGGTGGTCCGCCGCCAGCCCGGCGCCAACATCGTCGCCACCGCCGAGGCGGTGACCTCCGCCCTGCCCGAGCTGACCGCGGGACTGCCGGCCGACTTGCGGGTGGAGGTGCTCAACGACCGCACCCGCACCATCCGCGCGTCGCTGCACGAAGCCGAGCTGACCCTGGCGATCGCGGTGGCGCTGGTGATCGGCATCATGGCGCTGTTCCTGCGCCAGTGGTCGGCGACCCTGGTCGTGTTCGCAGTGCTCGCCACCTCGGTGATCGGCGCCTGTGCGGCGATGTACCTGCTGGGCCTGTCGTTGAACAACCTGACCCTGGTGGCGATCATCATTGCGGTGGGCTTCATCGTCGACGACGCCATCGTCGTGGTGGAGAACATTCACCGCCACCTGGAGCGCGGCGTCGGCCGGGTGCAGGCGGCGCTCGACGGCATCCGCGAGATCGGCTTCACCGTGGTCTCGATCACCGCGTCGCTGGTGGCGGCGTTCATCCCGTTGTTCTTCATGAGCGGTTACGTCGGCCGGTTGTTCCGCGAGTTCGCCCTGGCGGCCACCTCGGCCATCCTGATTTCCGTGGTGGTCTGCCTGACCCTGGCGCCGGCGCTGGCCGCGCTGTTCATGCAGCCGCTGCCGGCACACACCGGGCATGGCCCGGTGATGGGCTGGGTGATGCGCCACTACGAACGCGCGCTGGTGTGGGCGCTGGATCATCCACGCATCACCCTGAGCGGCTTCTTCTCCTGCATCGTGATCAGCGTGGGCGGCTTCGTCCTGATGCCCAAGGGTTTCTTCCCGCTGCAGGACACCGGTTTCATGAACGGCACCGTGCAGGCCTCGGCGGACATCTCCTATGAGGCGATGCGGGCCAAGAGCCGGCAGGTGGTGGAGATTCTGCGCAACGATCCCGATGTGATCGCCTTCAACGCCGACATCGGCAATGACGGCAGCTACAGCGTCGGCGGCCTGGCCGTGGTGCTCAGCGACCCCGACGACCGCGCCGCCAGCGTCGAGCAGATCATCGATCGCCTGCGCCCGCAGTTCGCCGAAATCCCCGACCTGCGCGTGACCCTGCGCGCGGCACAGGACATCAACCTCGGCTCGCGCGCCTCACGTGCCCAGTACCAGTATGTATTGCGCAGCCGCTCGCTGGAGGAGCTGGCGGTCTGGACGCCACGCCTGACCGAACGGCTGCAGGATCATCCGCTGTTTCGCGACGTCAACAACGACCTGCAGTTCGACGCCTCGGTGACCCCGGTGCGCATCGATCGCGACGCCGCGGCGCGCTACGGCTTCTCCGCCAGCGACGTGGACAACGCCCTCTACGATGCCTTCGGCCAGCGCCGCATCAACGAGATCCAGACCGCCGCCAACCAGTATCAGGTGGTGCTCGAACTCAGCCACAGCCAGCGCCAGCGGGTGCAGAGCCTGGAACTGTTCCAGCTGCGTTCGCCGATCACCGGGCAATTGGTGCCGCTCGGCGCCTTCGTCAGCGTGCAGCCGCAGCAGGCGGCGCCGATGAGCATCAACCACAGCGGCATGCTGCCGTCGGCCAACCTGGCGTTCAACCTGGCGCCCGGCGTGGCCCTCGGCGATGCCCTTGCCGTGCTGCGCCAGATCGAACAGGACATCGGCATGCCGACCAGCATCGGCGGGCGCTTCAGCGGCGCGGCCCAGGCCTTCCAGCAGACCCTGGCGTCGCAGCCACTGCTGATCCTCGCCGCGCTGGTGGCGGTGTACATCATCCTCGGTGTGCTTTACGAAAGCTTCGTGCACCCGTTGACCATCCTCTCGACCATCCCCTCGGCCGGCATCGGCGCCCTGCTGCTGCTCTGGCTGTGGGGGCTGGACTTCTCGCTCATGGCGCTGATCGGGCTGATCCTGCTGATCGGCATCGTCAAGAAGAACGGCATCCTGCTGGTCGACTTCGCCCTGAACGCCCAGCGTGGCGGCATGAGCCCGCGGGACGCGATCCACCAGGCCTGCCTGACGCGCTTCCGGCCGATCCTGATGACCACGCTGGCGGCGATGTTCGGCGCGGTGCCGCTGATGCTGGCGTTCGGCACCGGCGCCGAACTGCGCGAGCCGCTGGGCGTCGCGGTGGTCGGCGGGCTGCTGTTCAGCCAGTTGCTCACCCTGCTGACCACGCCGGTGGTCTACCTGACGATGGACCGGCATTTCGTCCGCCGCCGGCATGAGCCGCAACCGTCAGCGCCGGGAGAGCAGGCATGAGAGCGCTGCTGGCATGGCTCTGCCTCGTGCTGCTGCTCGGCGGCTGCGCCGCCCGGCCGGCGCCCGCGCCGCTGGAAACGGACATCGCCCTGGCTGGCCTGCCGCTGGACTGGTGGAGGGGCTTTCGTGATCCGGCGCTGGAGCGCCTGGTCGACCTCGCCCTGGAAGACAACCTCGACCTGGCCATCGCCGCCCAGCGCATCCGCGAACAGCGCGCCGTCCGGCGCCAGGCGGCCGGCGCGCTGCTGCCCAGTCTCTACGCCACCGGCCGCCACGAAAAGGCCCGCAACGGCGACGGCCATGACGAGGCGTATTTCTACGGCCTCGACCTGGCATGGGAACTCGACCTGTTCGGCCGCCTGCGCGCCCTGAGCCGCGCCGCCGACGCCGGGCTGCAGGCCGCCGCGGCGGACTACCAGGCGCTGCGCGTGAGTCTGATCGGCGAAGTGGCGAGCACCTACCTGCAATACCGCCTCGCTCTGCAGCAGGAGCGCATCGCCGAGCGCGCCGCCGACAGCCAGGCGGAAATCGCCCGCATCACCCGCATCCGCTTCGACCAGGGCACCGCCAGCGGCTTCGACGTCGAGCGTTTCGACGCCCAGGTCGCCATCACCCGCGCCGCCGTGCCGCGAGCCCGCGAACAGGCCGCCGCGGCGCGCTATGCCCTGGCCTACCTGCTCAACCGCGAGCAGACGGAGATCGACGCCCTGCTCGGTGACAACGCGCGGCTGCCACAGCAGCCCGAGGACGAGCAACTGCTGGCGCTGTTCGAGCTGCCCGCCAGCAGCCTGCGCGGCCGGGCCGACGTGCGCGCCGCCGAGCTACGCATGCGCGCCGCCGACCAGGCGCTGGATGCGGCCAGGGCGCTGCGCTACCCGCAATTGACCCTGGGCGCGCTGGTGGGTGTCGAGCAGGGCGTCTCGGTACCGGCCTGGTCGCTGGGCGGCCAGGTACTGCAGCCGCTGTTCGACTTCGGCCGCATCCGCGGCGAGATCGAGGCCAGCGATGCGCGGCGCGAACAAGCCTGGCTGAGCTACCAGGCGACGCTGATCCAGGCGCTGCGGGAAACCCGCAGCGCCATCGCCGCCTATCTTCAGGGCCTGGAACGCCAGCGCCTGCTGGATAACGCGGTCCGCTCCTCGGCCAATGCCATCGAACTGGCGCGGCGGCAGTACGAGGCCGGCACCGTATCGTTGATCGAAGTGCTCGATGCCGAGCGTACCCAGTTCGACACTCAGCTCGACCAGGTGCAGGCCAGCACCGACGTGGCCCTGCGCTGGGTGGAGATCTACCGCACCCTGGGGCTGGCGCCGCCGACGGAAAGCAATGCGCCGATCGAACATTGAGGCGTCGTCACGTTCGCCCAGCCGCAGATGACTGTCAGCCCTCCTGCTGCCGCTTGCCCTGGCGCAGCAGCAGGCCGATGGCGACCAGCACCATGGCGCTGCCCGGCAGCCAGTTCCAGTCGATTCGCCCGGGCTGCGTCATGAACAGCAGCAGCATCGAGACGAACGGCACGAGATAGCTGTAGGCAGTGACGGCGCCGGGCGTGAGCACCGCAGTCGCGCGCTGCTGGAGGAAGAAGGTCATGGCGCTGGAAAAGACCCCGAGATAGATCACCAGCAGCACGTCCAGCAGGTTCATGCGCAGCAGCGTCTGCGGCGTTTCCCACAGCAGCCCCAGCAGGCCGATGAGTGTGGCGCCTGTCACCAGGCTCCAGAAAGTGCGCAGCCCGGCCTGTTTAGGCAGCACTCCACGCGCCAGCCCCCATTTGCTGAGCACCGGATACAGCGCGGATGCCACGCAGCCGAGGAAGAAGCCCAGTTCACCGAACCCCAGCTGCATGCCCGCGAAGTCGCCGCCGTTTTCCGCCCAGGCCAGCCCCAGCGCGCCGCTCGCCCCAAGCGCGAGAATCGCCAGCAACCTTCCCGCCGGCTGCTCGACCCCCAGGCCGCGGCCCAGGCAATAGGCCAACAGCGGGACGCTGACGAACAGCGTCGCCATCGACAACGCGCTGACCCGGTGCGCCGCCCAGAACATGGTGCCGAAGAAGCCGGCCAGGCACAGCCCCATCGCCGCATACAGCAGCAGGGTACGCCAACCCGGCAGCCCCTCGCTCTGCTGCCAGGCCAGCGGTGCAAGGACCAGCGCGGCGATGGTGAAACGCAGGGCGGTCAGCAGCAGCGGCGGCAGCCCTTCGCTGAGCAGGCCCACCGCCGGAAACGACAGCCCGACGAACAGCGCCCAGAGCAGCATGCCCAAGTGCGCGCGGGAGGTTCCGCGCCTGACGTCAGGCATGCACGGCCACTCCCGTCGAAGCCGGAAAACGCTCGTGGAGGCATGGAAACTGAATCGAACAGAGGCGTTGCGACTGGCTCACAGGCCACTCCTTGGATCGTGGCCTCGCAGGGACACTAGCAGGCTGTTTTTAACGCGGTATGGCCAACGCAGGTAGTTTTTCAACGTCCTGTTAGCGCGAGGCGGACCGTCGAATGACCTTGATCGAGTAGGTAAGGTTCGGTTTGCGCGTCACGCTGATGGCTCGTCGCGTCACCGTATCGAGGGTGATGTTCCAGAATCCGCTGCTCGGCACCACGATCTTCGCCGGGAATCGGTCGAAGGCGCCGCCATGGTAGGTATGGCGACCGCCGTTCTTGAAGCTGCGGAAATTCGCATCGTTCATCAGGCGGATGTTGCAGGTTTGCGAGCACTGGATGACGACGATGTCGTCTTCCTCGAGGTGCTCGCGCTGGTGTATGAACTTCATCGACTGCTCCGGCAGCTCATCGCGGCAAAGGCGAACGATAGCATGCGGGGCGGGGGAATCGGCTGCCACGCAACCACGCTTGTGTAGGAGACGCCTGCGCGTCTTCGCCGCCGCGCTGTCGCGCAGCAAACAGGGTGCAGCGCCGGGAAAGTCGCCTGTGCACACCGCGCCCGTAGGAGCCCGGGGGGGACGCCGAGTCCTTGCCGGCGATCATCGGCGTTGCGGC
>NZ_JADDIX010000080.1 GCF_015070855.1 Pseudomonas lopnurensis | reverse complement strand
AAACATCGCCCGGACCAGGCTCCGCAAAAAAGCAGCATGCGCACACCGACCCCGTAGGAGTCGGGGGGACGCCGAGTCCTTGCCGGCGATCATCGGCGCTGCGGCGGATCGCCAGCGAGCCGGCTCCTACGAGCCCCGTGGGCTTCAGCCCAGGCCTGCCCGAGCCGTTCCGTTCGTCCAGCTGGATCGCTTAAGCCTGCGCGCCGGCTATGCTTGCCCTAGAGAACTGCTAGGAAGCCTCCCGCATGGGCGCAGTATGGCGGTCCGACAATCAATCCCAAAAGGGACGGTCCAAGCGCGCCCCTTCTCCCGTTGCATCCCGAACACGCAACAGTCGCCGCAAACAGGCCCGCGGGCTGGCGTGGCTGCTAGGCCTGTCCCTGCTCGTGGGCGGCAGCTATCTCGGCTGGCGGGAACTGGCGACTTCGCAATGGCAGGCGCAGTGGCTGAGCCGCTATGCCGCGAGCCTCGAGTACCGCGTCCGCCCCGGACCGAGCACGCGCATCCAGTTTCCCGACGACGGCCCCTTCGATCGCCGGCTGGGCTACGTCGCCCTGCCGCACTTCATCGAGCAGCTCGCGCGCTACGGCTTCCGCATCGAGGAACAGGCGCGCTTTTCCCCGGCCCTGCTGGATTACGCCAACCGCGGCTTCTTCGTGCCCTACCCGGAAGAATCCCGGGCCGGGCTGACCATCAACGACTGCCGCGGCGTGCCGCTGTACGCCAACAGTTATCCGCGCCAGTACTACGAGACCTTCGAGGACATCCCGCCGCTGGTGGTCATGAGCCTGCTGTTCATCGAGGACCGCGGCCTGCTGGACGCCGACCGCCCCCACGCCAATCCAGCCGTGGACTGGCCCCGCTTCACCAGGGCCGCCATCAGCCAGCTGGAGAAACGCCTCGGGCTGACCAGCCAGGCTGCCGGCGGCAGCACCCTCGCGACGCAGGTGGAGAAGTATCGCCATTCGCCCGAAGGACGCACCGGCGACCCGCGGGAAAAGCTCCGGCAAATGGTTTCGGCCAGCGTGCGCACCTACCGCGAAGGTCCGCAGACCCTCGCCACGCGCCAGCGCATCGTGCGCGACTACCTGAACAGCGTGCCGCTGTCCGCCGCCCCCGGACATGGCGAGGTGCATGGCATCGCCGACGGCCTGCGCCTCTGGTTCGGCGCCGACTTCGCCGAGATCAACCGCCTGCTCGACCCACGCCGCAACGCCGGTACCGACCTGCGGGCCCAGGGCCTGGCGCTGCGCCAGGTGTTGTCGCTGCTGATCGCCCAGCGCCGCCCGACCTACTACCTGGGCAGCGGCCGCGAAGAAATGGCCGCGCTCACCGACAGCCACATCCGCCTGCTGGCCAACGGCGGCATCATCGACGCGCAGCTGCGCGACGCCGCGCTGAGCCAGCGGATTCTCGCGTACGACCCGAGCCGCGACGAAGCGATCCGCAGCGTCGACACAACCAAGGGCATCAGCGTCGCGCGCATGCGCCTGGCCGGGCTGCTCGGTTTGCCGCTGTATGACCTGGACCGCCTAGACCTCACCGCCAGCACCCCGCTGCAGGGCGATCTGCAGAGCCAGATCAGCGACTACCTGGCGCACCTGGCCGAGCCCGCCTTCGCCGAATCGGTCGGGCTGTTCGGCGACCGCATGCTGTCGCCGGAAAAGACCGCCGAGGTGCGCTACAGCTTCACGCTGTTCGAGCGCGGCGAGGAAGGCTTTCGCGTGCGAGTGCAGACCGACAACACCAACCAGCCCTTCGACATCAACGAAGGCAGCAAGCTGGAACTGGGCTCGACCGCCAAGCTGCGCGTACTGACCACCTACCTCGAAGTAATCGCCGAGCTGCACCAGCGCTACTCCGATCTGGACCCGAGCGAACTGCGCAAGATCGACGCGAAGGCCAATCTCAGCCGCTGGGCCATCGGCTACCTGGCCCAGGCCCGCGACCGCAGCCTCGCCGCCATGCTCGATGCCGCACTCGAACGGCGCTACTCGGCCAGCCCCGCCGAGCGCTTCTTCACCGGCGCGGGGATGCACCGCTTCGGCAATTTCCGCCGCGAGGACGACGGCCGCCTACCGACCGTGCGCGAGGCGCTGCGCGAATCGATCAACCTGCCGTTCGTGCGGCTGATGCGCGACCTGGTCAGCTACAGCACCTATGAAACCATCAACAGCGCCGAACTGCTGAACGACGACAAGGACCCGCGCCGCCAGCAATACCTGGTCCGCTTCGCCGATCGCGAGGGCTCGGTGTTCCTGCAGCGCTTCTGGAAGAAGTACCGCGACAAGACCGCCGAACAGCGCATCGAGACCTTCCTGCAGGGCATGCGGCCGACGCCGGTGCGCCTGGCGGCCGTGCACCGCTACCTGATGCCGGATGCCGACCGCGGCGCCTTCGACCGCTTCATCACCCGGCAACTGCCGCAAGCCGACCTGAGCGACAAGCAGCTCGACGCGCTCTACACCCGCTACGGCCCCGGCGCCTTCAGCCTGCCCGACCAGGCCTACATCGCCCGCACCCACCCGCTGGACCTCTGGCTGCTGGGCTACCTGATCGCCCATCCGCAGGCGACGCTGTCCGAAGTCGTCGCCGCCAGCCGCGACGAGCGCCAGGAAGTCTACGGCTGGCTGTTCCGCAGCCGGCACAAGAGCGCGCGCGACAGCCGCATCCGCATCATGCTGGAAGTCGAAGCCTTCACCGACATCCACCGACGCTGGCAGCGGCTGGGCTATCCCTTCGACAACCTGGTGCCCTCGCTCGCCAGCGCGCTCGGCAGCTCCGGCGACCGCCCCGCGGCGCTGGCCGAACTGATGGGCATCATCCTCAACGACGGGGTGCGGCTGCCCAGCGTGCGCATCGACACCCTGCACTTCGCCGAAGGCACGCCCTACGAGACGCGCATGGGCTTCGTCGCCGGCAAGGGCAAACGGGTGATGCCGCTGGAAGTCGCCCGCGCCCTGCAGGACATCCTCGCCAACGTGGTCGAGGGCGGCACCGCGCGGCGCCTGCAAGGCAGCTTCGTGCAGGCCGATGGCAACCCGCTGCGGGTCGGCGGCAAGACCGGCACCGGCGACAACCGCATCCAGAGCATCGGCGCCGGCGGGCGGCTGATCAGCTCATTGGCGATGAACCGCACCGCCACGTTCGTCTTCTACCTCGGCCCCCACCACTTCGGCACGTTGACGGCCTACGTGCCGGGCCGCGCCGCCGACAGCTTCCGCTTCACCTCGGCCCTGCCGGTGCAGGCGCTCAAGGGCATGGCGCCGATCCTGCAGCCCTACCTGCAGGGCAGCGCAACCCTCTGCCAGCCCGCAAGCCCACCGCCTTTGACCCAGGGCATGCTATCGGCGGAGAAGTGAACGGCCCTACGGCCCTGCCAGCCTCGTAGGGTGGGATCACGCTCCACCGATCCACCGAGCGGCGTCACGGTGGATGTAAAA
>NZ_JADDIX010000008.1:98486-110857 GCF_015070855.1 Pseudomonas lopnurensis | reverse complement strand
ATTATAGGGGCCTGAAACCAGCCGTCAACCGTTTATTTCGGTTTTATTCAGACTTCAGCGAAACTCGCGCAAACGCCTTCTTGCCCGCCTGGCAGACATGGGTCGATCCGCAGCGAAACAGGAAGCCGCGATCGACAACCTGACCATCAACCCGAACACCACCCGCCCCCAAAAGATCACGTGCCATGGCGGCATTCTTGACGAGCCCTGCCTTATTAAGAACGGACGCAATCGGCATGTCCTGGTCGGACAGCAGTTCGATCTCTGGCAAATCTTCCGGCAGCTCGCCATCCTTCATCCGGTTACCGGCCGAACGATGCGCAGCCGCCGCAGCCTCCTCGCCGTGGAACCGCGCGACGATTTCCTCGGCCAGCTTGATCTTTATATCGCGCGGATTCGCGCCCCGATCGACATCGACACGAAATGCGTCAATTTCCTCGACGGAGCGGAAGCTGAGCAGTTCGAAATAGCGCCACATCAGCGCATCGGGTATCGACACCAGCTTGCTGTACATGACGCCAGGCAGTTCCTGGATGCCAACATAGTTACCGAGCGACTTGGACATCTTCTTGACGCCATCAAGCCCCTCGAGAAGCGGCATCGTGACCACGCACTGGGATTCCTGCCCGTACGCCCGCTGCAACTCACGCCCCATCAGCAGGTTGAACTTCTGGTCGGTTCCACCGAGCTCGATATCGGCCTCGAGCGCCACCGAGTCATACCCCTGCACCAACGGATAAAGGAATTCATGAATGGCGATCGGCTGGTTGGTGGAATAGCGCTTATTGAAGTCATCGCGCTCGAGCATGCGAGCGACGGTGTATTGCGAGGCCAGACGAATGAAGTCAGCCGGCGTGAGCCGATCCATCCAGGTCGAATTGAACGCGACCTCGGTCTTCGCCGGATCGAGGATCTTGAATACCTGAGCCTTGTAGGTCTCGGCATTCTCAAGCACCTGATCACGGGTCAGGGGAGGCCGTGTGGCGCTTTTGCCACTTGGGTCACCAATCATCCCGGTGAAATCCCCTATAAGGAAGACCACCTGATGCCCCAACTCCTGAAGCTGGCGCATCTTGTTGATGAGCACGGTATGGCCCAGATGAAGGTCGGGAGCAGTAGGATCGAAGCCCGCCTTGACGCGCAGAGGCTGGCCCCGCTTAAGCTTGGTGATCAGCTCGGACTCGACGAGCACTTCATCAGCGCCCCGCTTGATCACCGACAGTTGCTCTTCAACCGACTTCATGGCAAGTCCCATACCGACAATAAAGGGCATCAACCTTACAAGATCGCAGGCCAATTACAAGCCACCTCCCTGCAGCCGGCCGGCAGATGAACCCTTTCGAGGGTTGCCTCTATTGGGCTTTGCTTATATTTTAGACAGTTATTTCCCGTACAAAAATGCCAGAAGCCTAATGATGCATTCCAAATCAAAAGCTCCGAACTACCCCAAGAGCCATCTTCTGGCTGCCAGTGGTGTAGCTGCGCTGCTGAGCCTGGCTCTCCTCGTATTCCCGTCACGCGAAGTCGAAGCAAAGAAGACGTTCATTGATCTGAAGCTCGAGTCGGCATCGGAGCAGGTCTTTAGCGAGCCCGATGGCGACTCGAGCGCCTCCGAGGACTTCCCTTTTGCGCGTACCGGCAGCGCCGAAGCAACCACCGCCGACGCGACCGATCAGCCCCCCCAGGAAGAAGGTATCGCTGAAGCAGAAGAAGCTGCGGTCGATGCTCTGTCAAAGACCGTCGTAGTAGCCAATGGAGATACCCTATCGACCGTATTCGCAAAGGTGGGGTTATCTTCATCGGAAGTGCATGCGGTCCTTGCCAGCAGCAAGGACGCCAAGCAGTTTTCCCGCCTGAAGATCGGCCAGACCCTCGAGTTCCAGCTTAGCGAGCAAGGCGAACTGGCCAGTCTGCGCAGCAAACTCAACAGCCTGGAAAGCCTGTATCTCGAAAAGACCGCCGACGGATATTCTTTCAAGAAAGAACAGGTCAAGCCGGAGATCAGCGCCGTCTATGCCCATGGCGAAATCGACAGCAGCCTGTTCCTGGCCGCCAAGCGTGCCGGCCTCAGCCACAACCTGACGATGGACCTGGCCAATGTCTTCGGTTACGACATCGACTTTGCATTAGACATTCGCAAGGGCGACAGTTTCGAAGTGATCTATGAAGAGAAGACCGTAGAAGGCCAGCGCGTTGGCACTGGCAATATTCTCGCCGCGCGCTTCACCAATCGCGGCAAGACGTATTCCGCTGTGCGCTATACCAACAAGGATGGCGCCACCAGTTACTACAACGCCGATGGCACCAGCATGCGCAAGGCGTTCATTCGAACGCCGGTGGACTTCGCCAGGATCAGCTCGCGCTTCTCCAATGGGCGCAAGCATCCGATTCTGAACAAGATCCGCGCGCACAAAGGCGTCGACTATGCCGCGCCTCACGGCACGCCGATCAAGAGCGCCGGCGATGGCAAGGTCCTGCTCGCGGGCCGCAAGGGCGGTTATGGCAATACGGTGATCATCCAGCACGGCCAGCGCTACCGAACCCTTTATGCGCATATGCAGGGTTTTGCGAAAGGCGTACGCAACGGCTCCACAGTGAAGCAGGGGCAGATCATCGGCTATATCGGCACCACCGGGCTTTCTACCGGCCCGCACCTGCATTACGAATTCCAGGTCGACGGCGTGCACGTCGATCCCCTTGGCCTCAAGCTGCCGATGGCCGACCCGATTGCCAAGAACGAAAAGCAGCGTTTTCTTCAGCTGAGCCAACCCCTGATGGCGCGCATGGATGAAGAAAAAGCGACCATGCTCGCACTCAGCCGACAATAAGCATGCCTCTGTATCTGGGGGTGATGTCGGGCACCAGCCTGGATGGGCTGGACATCGCGCTCATCGAGCAGGATAGCCACACCCGCCTGGTCGCTACGCTTTTCCAGCCGATGCCTGCCCCGCTCCGGCACGAGCTACTTGCGTTGTGCTCCTCGGGGAACGACGAACTTGCCCGCGCGGCCATCGCCGAACAATGCTGGGTCGAATTGGCCGCCGATAGCATCCAGCTACTGCTCAGCGAACAGCAGATATCTCCACAAGCGGTACGTGCCATCGGAAGCCACGGCCAGACCGTGCGGCATGAGCCACATCGGGGTTTCACTATCCAGATCGGCAACCCGGCGCTGCTGGCAGAACTGACCGGCATTGCCGTCGTCGGTGATTTCCGCCGCCGCGATGTCGCCGCCGGAGGCCAGGGAGCGCCGCTGGTACCCGCTTTCCATGAGGCCGTGTTTGGCTGCGACCGGCGAACCCGCGCAGTCCTCAATATCGGCGGATTCAGCAATCTCAGCCTTTTATCGCCCAATGTCTCCACACGCGGCTTCGATTGCGGTCCCGGCAACGTGCTCATGGACGCCTGGATCCAGCGCGAGAGAAACCTCGCGTTCGACCGCAACGGCGAATGGGCGGGCAGCGGGACAGTCGATCAGGACCTGTTGGCGGCGCTGCTTGGCGAAGGCTTCTTCGCCACACGCGGACCGAAGAGTACGGGTCGCGAGCTGTTCAACCTGCCATGGCTCGACGCGCACCTGACGCGCCACGCCGGGCTGCGTCCGGAGAACGTGCAAGCGACCTTGCTGGAATTGACGGCCAGGAGCATCAGCGATGCGCTCCTCGAGGCCCATCCGCAAACGCAGGAACTGCTGGTCTGCGGCGGAGGCGCGCATAACGACGCCCTGATGCAACGCCTGCAGGCCCTGCTTCCAACCTGCGAAGTCAGCAGTACCGGCACTTATGGCGTGCCACCGGACTGGGTCGAGGCAATGGCTTTCGCCTGGCTCGCCCACTGCTGCCTCGAAGGCATTCCAGCCAATCGTCCCGGCGTCACCGGCGCCCGCGGCAGTCGAATCCTTGGGGCCATATACCCCGCCTGAGCCTCAAAAAATCGCCTGGAGCGATTTTTGACGGCGCGCCAGCGACGGCCCGGAGGGTGTGACCGCCAGGGATGGCGGGTCACAAAAACGCCGTGCATTGGCACGGCGTTTTCGAATCAGGACGACGTCAAATAGAAAACGACTGCCCACAACCACAGGTCGTTGTCGCGTTCGGATTCTTGATAACGAAACGAGAGCCCTCCAGGCCCTCCTGGTAATCGACCTCCGCACCGGCCAGATACTGGTAGCTCATGGGGTCGACGACCAGACTCACGCCTTCTCGCTCGATGACCGTATCGTCGTCCGCAATATCTTCATCGAAGGTGAAGCCGTACTGGAAACCCGAGCACCCGCCTCCCGTGACGAAGACGCGCAGCTTCAGACGCGGGTTGCCTTCCTCGTCGACCAGGCTCTTCACCTTGCTCGCGGCCCCCTGACTGAACTGGATGGCGGTGGGCGTGAAGGATTCGACACTCATTGGGTTCTCCTGGCGTGAAACGCCCTACTGCGTTGACGGTGCATTATCGGCTTTCCTGACAAAACTGGTCAACTATTCACCGCAAAGGCCAGGCCATTCCAGCGCTCGATCCGGCCTGCAAGCGCGAGCCGATCTCAGGGCAACAGCGCCACGTTGCCGAGGCCAAGCCGCTCGTCCAGGCCAAGCAGGATATTCATGTTCTGGATGGCCTGGCCAGATGCACCTTTCACCAGATTGTCGATCACCGAGAGTACGACGACCAGTTCGCCGCCCTGAGGGCGATGGACCGCAATACGACACACATTCGCGCCACGCACGCTACGTGTCTCGGGATGGCTGCCCGCGGGCATTACATCGACGAAAGGCTCGTTGGCATAACGCTGTTCGTACAGGCTCTGCAGATCGAGGGAAGTATCGGCAACCGTGGCATACAGGGTGGCATGAATGCCACGGATCATCGGCGTCAGGTGCGGGACAAAGGTCAGCCCCACCTCGCCTCCGGCGGCACGCCGCAGCCCCTGGCTGATTTCCGGCAGATGCCGGTGCCCCTTCACCGCATAGGCCATCATGCTTTCACCGGCCTCGGTAAACAGCGAACCAATCTTGGCCGCCCGGCCGGCACCACTGACCCCCGACTTGCAGTCGGCGATCAGCCGCGAGGCGTCGGCCAGACCGTTTTCAAGCAGCGGCAGAAAGCCCAGTTGGGTCGCCGTGGGATAGCAACCGGGAACGGCGATCAGACGAGCCGTGCGGATCTGCTCGCGATTGACTTCAGGCAGGCCGTAGACCGCCTCCGGCAGCAGTTCGGGGGCACCGTGCGCCTGACCGTACCACTTCGCCCACTCCTCGGCGTCCTGCAAGCGGAAATCGGCAGACAGATCGATCACCCGCGTGCCGGCAGCCAGCAACTCCCCTGCCAAGGCGTGGGCAACGCCATGCGGAGTGGCGAAGAAGACCACGTCGCAACCGCCCAGCGTGGCCGCATCCGGGACGCTGAAGGCGAGTTCGTCGTAGTGGCCACGCAGATTCGGATACATGTCGGTGACTTTCACGCCGTTCTCGGAACGGGAGGTGATCACCGCCACTTCGGCCTGAGGATGCTGAGCCAGCAGACGCAGCAATTCGACTCCGGTGTAGCCTGTGCCGCCGACGATACCGACCTTGACCATGACCTGCCCTCAACTGAAACCGTAAAAGCGCCGATGATAAAGCCGCTTTGACCGCGGGCCAACCGCCAGGATGACGTGTGCGCCCACTGCCACTACTATCGACGCATTCGCCCTCCAAGGATTCAACCGATGCTCTACCTCTGGCTCAAAGCGCTGCACATCGTTTCCATCGTCTGCTGGTTCGCCGGCCTGTTCTACCTGCCACGCCTGTTCGTCTATCACGCCATGAGCGAGGACCAGCCCAGCCGGGAGCGTTTCAAGGTCATGGAACGCAAGCTCTACCGCGGCATCATGCTTCCGTCGATGATTGCCACACTGGTGTTCGGCATCTGGATGATCGTGATCAACCCTGGTCTGTTCAGCACCGGCGGCTGGCTGCACGCCAAGCTGACCCTGGTGCTGCTGCTGATCGGCTATCACCATGCGTGCGGAGCACAGCTCAAACGCTTCGCTCGCGACGACAATACCCGCGGCCACGTGTTCTACCGCTGGTTCAACGAGATTCCGGTCGTTTTCCTGCTGGCAATCGTGATCCTCGTGGTGGTCAAACCGTTCTGAGCATCCGACAAAGCGCGTTGCATGGGTCGACACGGATGTTGTTACCCACCGCGAAGACCCGGCAGGCGATTCTTGTTTCAGCCGGGCAAGCCTTCTACTCTTTGCCCTCCGACTCCTTGTGACATGGACGCCGCATGCAAGAAGCTCATTTCAGGATCGTCTTCGATGGCGAATTGCTCCCCGGGATGTCGCTGGAAACCGTGAAGGTCAATCTGGCGAGCCTGTTCAAGACCGACGCCAGCAAGATCGAGCGACTGTTCGGCGGCCAGGCTGCGATCATCAAGAGCAAGCTCAGCAGCGATGAAGCCGACCGATACCTCGGCGCCCTGCACCGTGCCGGCGCCAAGGCATACAAGGAGCCCGAACGCCCCAGCATGCCACTCAGCCTGGTACGGACCGAAGAAGAGCGGGCTGCGCAGTCCGCCATATCGACCGCGACGAGCATGTCCTGCCCCAAGTGCGGCCATCTCCAGAACGAGTTCGTCGAGTGCCAGGCCTGCGGCATCATCATCGAGAAGTACCTGGCGCGCCAGGCGCTGGTGTCCAGCGACTCGACAACCAAAACCTCCGCCACAACGACCTCGCCCTATGCGCCGCCCTCGGCGGAAGTCGGCGAGACGATGCCGCCCCATGGCGAACTCCGGCCTCTTTCCGTTACCGGCCGAATCGGTCGACTGCGCTATCTGGCCTGGTCGCTGGTAATCATGGCCGCGGCAATGGGCCTGTTCGGCGTCGCTGCGATCGTCATGGCGATTTCCAGCACCGCCGGCCTGATCTGCATGGGCCTGGTCGGGGTCGGCCTGCTGGTGGTCAACGTGCAGATCGGCGTGCAGCGTTTGCACGACTTCGGCTGGTCCGGCTGGCTGATCCTGCTGAATCTGGTGCCGGCCGCAGGCAGCCTGTTCCCCCTCGTCATGCTGCTGATGCCGGGAAATCGGCAGGTCAATCGCTACGGCTCCCCACCGCCGCCCAACAGCCGGTCGGTGAAAATTCTCGCCGCCCTCTGGCTACTGGTGATTTTCGGCGGTCTGCTGGCGGCATTGACCGTGCCGGTGCTGGTCGACCTGCGCCAAGGGGCGGGTTTCTAGACGACGCTCAACCAGCCTGCACCGTGCGCCCTTGCGCCCACTGCCGGAGCGCGGCCAGATCCTCGGCCATCACCACCGAGAGCGGCGATGTCGCTCGAATGCTTTCGAGCAGCATCGCCTGATCGATCTGCCGCTGCCGGGCCTGCCCGGCATAGACGGCGCTCACCACCACCTGCTCGATCTCGGCGCCGGAAAAACCCTCGCTGGCTTCGGCCAGCGCAACCAGCCCGAAGTCGTCGGCCCGCAGCTCGCGACGGGCGAGGTGAATGCGGAAGATTTCCGCCCGGGTTTCCAGGTCCGGCAGGTCGACGAAGAACAGCTCGTCGAAACGCCCCTTGCGCAACAGCTCCGGCGGCAGGCGCTCGATCGCATTGGCGGTGGCGACCAGGAACACCGGCGCACTACGTTCGGCCATCCAGGTCAGCAACGTGCCCAGGACCCGCTGGCTGACGCCACCATCCATATCGCCGGTCGCCAGGCCTTTCTCGATCTCATCCATCCACAGCACGCACGGAGCCATCTGCTCGGCCAGCTTCAGCGCATCGCGCAGATTGCGCTCGGTCTCGCCGAAATACTTGTTGTACAGGCAGGCGAAATCCAGCCGCAGCAGGGGCAGCCCCCACAATCCCGCGACAGCCTTGGCCGCCAGGCTCTTGCCTGCGCCCTGAACGCCGACCAGCATCACGCCCCGCGGCAGGTCATCGTCCTGCCCGTTCAGAAAGGCGCCCTGGCGTTCGGCGAGCCAGCGCTTGAAATGAACCAGCCCGCCTACCTCGGCGAAACGTGCGGTTTCGTATTCGAAGCCGAGCACGCCATCGAGATCCAGCAACTGGAACTTGCTGCGATTGAGTTCGGGGAGATCTTCCTGGGTAATGGCGCCGTCGTCGCAGATCAGGTTACGCGCCAGGGCCCGCGCCTCGGCATGGCTCAAGCCGCGGAGGTTCTTCACCACCTGCTGCAGGGTTCGATTGTCGGTGCGCACCCGCGCGCCGCGATTGCGCTCGCTCCAGCGGGTCGCCTCGTCGCGGACGATGGCGAGCAGCTCCTCCTCGGCCGGCAACGACAGGCTGAATCGCGCGGCATGACGCTGCACTTCGGCCGGCAGCCCGAGGGCATGGGAGACCAGCACCAGGGTCGGCGCCGACGGCGCTTCGCTCATGGCGATGTCCTTGAGCAGGCGGACCAATCGAGGCTCGTCGAGAAACGGGTGCAGATCGCAGAAGACGTAGAGATTCGCGCCCGGATCATGCTTGACCAGCTTGAGCGCCACCTCCGGGGCACAGCTCTGCTCGCCGCCCTGAAGCTCGCCGCCGAAGGACAGGCGCCGCAGCCCCTCGGTTACCGACCACACGTAGAAACCGAGCCCCTGCCTGACCGCAAGTCCGGTGAGCGTCTCCAGCACCCTGCGCTCATCCCACGACTCGACCAGCACCAGCCTCACCCGGGACTCCAGGACCAGGCCCAGATCATGTATGTCGTTCTTCATGCAACCTCCCTGTACGGGCTCACCCTGGCGCCCTGTTACACTGTCGGACCGCTCTCTCCAGGAGAACCGCCATGGACTGTCTGTTTTGCAAGATCGTGGCCGGGGACATTCCCGCGCGCAAGCTTTACGAAGACGACCAGATTATCGCCTTCCACGACATCACCGCTCAGGCCCCAGTGCACTTTCTGGTGATTCCGAAAAAACACATCGCCACGCTGCACGACCTGAGCGAGGAAGACGACAAGGCGCTGGCCGGGCACATCCTGTTCACCGCCCAGCGGCTGGCCGAAGAGCAAGGCTGCCAGGAGGGCTTCCGCGTGGTGATGAACTGCAACGACCTCGGCGGCCAGACGGTCTATCACATTCATATGCACGTGCTCGGCCAGCGCCAGATGCATTGGCCGCCGGGCTGACGGCAGCCCGCCACGATTGGCCCACCCCGCTACGCCCGACCCGATGCCGACCCCGACCTTTACGGAGGACACATGCCCAGCCAACGTCATTACTCCCCAGCCGACCGCCTGCTGATGCAGGCCGATGCCGCGCTACGGACATTGCTTCCGTTCAGTGGACAACCGGCCCGGCCGTCACCGGCCATAGTGAAGGACGAAGCCGAGCTCAACGACAGCGAAACCCGCCACGTTGCCGGCCTGATGCGCATCAACCATACCGGCGAGGTCTGTGCCCAGGCGCTGTATCAGGGCCAGGCTCTCACCGCCCGCCTGCCACAGGTGCGCCAGGCAATGGAGCGGGCAGCCGATGAGGAGATCGATCACCTGGCCTGGTGCGAACAACGGATTCGCCAGTTGGGCAGCCACACCAGCGTGCTCAACCCGCTGTTCTATGGGTTGTCATTCGGTATAGGCGCCTCTGCCGGGCTGATCAGCGACCGCATCAGCCTGGGCTTCGTCGCCGCCACCGAAGATCAGGTGTGCAAGCACCTGGACGAACATCTGGGCCAGTTGCCGGCAAACGACGAAAAGTCCCGCGCGATTCTGCTGCAGATGCGCGAGGACGAAGCACAGCATTCTACCGCTGCGCTCGAGGCCGGAGGCTTGCGCTTCCCCGCGCCGGTCAAGTTCGGCATGAGCCTGGTTTCCAAGGTGATGACCAAGGCTACCTATCGGATCTAGGCTGGAGGCTGGAGGCTGGAGGCTGGAGGCTGGAGGCTGGAGGCTGGACAGCGTTCGGGGCAGCGTAAGGCTGTCCAGCCTTTGCGGCCTGGTAACGCAACGGCGGGTGGCAACCCGCCCTACGCCTGACGCCGCGCTTCGTCCAGCCTCCAGCGCTTCTATCGGCTTCGCGCCTTTTTAATTAGGCATATTGCGGGCGTAGAAGATTTCCAGCATTTCGTGGCGCAGGCGCTCTTCGACCTGCTTGCGCTGCTCCGGCGAAAGAGTGCGGGTCGCATCGCCGAACAGGTAATTCTCCAGCTCGAAGTTCTTGAGCAACATCTTGGTGTGGAACAGGTTCTCCTGATACACGTTCACGTCGGTCATCTGGTAAGCCGAGCGGGTGTCTTCGGAGAGGTAGTTCTGGACCGAGTTGATCTCGTGGTCGATGAAGTGCTTCTTGCCCTCGACATCGCGCGTGAAGCCGCGCACGCGGTAATCCACGGTGACGATGTCCGAATCGAACTGGTGGATCAGATAGTTGAGCGCCTTCAACGGCGAAATCACGCCGCAGGTCGACACATCGATGTCCACGCGGAAGGTGGCGATGCCATCCACCGGGTGGATTTCCGGATAGGTATGGACCGTGATATGGCTCTTGTCGAGGTGCGCCAGGATGGTTTCCGGCAATGGCCCCGGGGATTCCTCGATCTGGCTGTCGGTCGGCGTCACCGGCTGCTCGGAGATCAGAATCGTCACGCTGGCGCCTTGCGGCTCATAATCCTGACGGGCGATGTTCAGGATATTGGCACCAATGATGTCGACAACATCGGTCAGAATCTGGGTAAGCCGCTCGGCATCGTACTCTTCATCGATGTACTGCACATAAGCCTGTTGATCTTCAGGCGTCTCGGCATAACAGATGTCATAAATGTTGAAGCTCAAGGTCTTGGTCAGGTTGTTGAACCCGTGGAGCTTGAGTTTGCTTTTCACCATTGGGAAACACTCTCTTGTTGCGGCACTACCGCGTGATTGAGCATGCCCGTCAGATACCGAGGCATCTGCGTAGGACGGTAAACACCTCTTCGCACTTGCGATTGTGGCTTTTGCTGATTGAACGAAACGACCCGAGCAAATCGGGGCGCGCATTATGCAGAGCGGGCGGCGTCGACACCAGAGGTTCGCCCACTTTTATGGACGGGCGTAGCCACCACAGGCGCGATGGCAAGCGCCTGGGCAGTCGCTCGAAGGAAACGGGAATCTTGCTCAGCCGAGCTCGACGATCTCGTAGGCATGAGTGATCTCGACCCCGGCCCGCCCCAGCATGATCGAGGCCGAGCAGTATTTTTCCGCCGACAGTTCTACCGCGCGCTTGACCTGGGCCTCTTTCAAGCCGCGCCCCTTCACGACAAAGCGCAGATGAATCCTGGTGAAAACCTTGGGATCTTCGCTGGCGCGCTCCGCCTCGACAAAGGCCTCACAGCCTTCCACGGCCTGGCGCGACTTCTTCAGGATACTGACCACATCGAAGTTGCTGCACCCTCCGAGGCCGAGGAGCAACATTTCCATCGGCCGCACGCCGAGGTTACGCCCGCCGTTTTCGGGTGGCCCATCCATCACCACCGCGTGGCCGCTGCCCGACTCGCCGACGAACATGGCGCCGTCGACCCATTGAATGCGCGCTTTCATCGCCAACTCCAGAAAAAGAACAAGGCCGATAGCTTAACATGCCGGTCTGGATCGCCAGCGACAACGCGCCCGACCAAAGGTGCCTTGACCGTCTCGTTTCGGTTGTCGCAGTTTGTTGCCGGCCACCCTGCGTCTGTTAAGCTGACGCCAGCTAAATGACGCCACCTATAACAAGAACCAGCCCTAATCAAGTACTTATTCGGGACCCACAGCATGGTAGCTATCACACTTACGCCCAAGATAAAGAACATCGACAAGTTGCTCGCGCATTGCCATAGACGGCGCTACACCGCGAAAAGCACCATCATTTACGCCGGCGATCGCTGCGAGTCGCTGTTCTTCATCGTCAAGGGATCGGTCACCATTCTCATCGAGGACGATGACGGACGCGAAATGATCATCGCCTATCTCAATGCCGGCGATTTTTTTGGCGAGATGGGGCTTTTCGAGAAGGAAGGAACCGAGAAGGAACGCAGCGCCTGGGTCCGCGCCAAGACCGAGTGCGAAGTAGCCGAACTGAGTTATGCGAAGTTCCGCGAGCTGACCCAGCAGGATCCGGACATCCTCTACGCGCTCGGCAGCCAGATGGCCGAACGCCTGCGCAATACCACGCGCAAGGTCGGCGACCTGGCCTTTCTCGACGTCACCGGCCGCGTCGCCCGCACGCTGCTGGACCTGTGCAAGCAGCCGGATGCCATGACCCATCCCGACGGCATGCAGATCAAGATCACCCGCCAGGAAATCGGCCGCATCGTCGGCTGCTCCCGCGAGATGGTCGGGCGCGTGCTCAAGAGCCTGGAATCCCAGGGTCTGGTCTACGTCAAAGGCAAGACCATGGTGGTGTTCGGTACACGCTGAAGCCCCGGAAG
>NZ_JADDIX010000008.1:22236-98470 GCF_015070855.1 Pseudomonas lopnurensis | reverse complement strand
CCGGCTGGTCATTCCGGGTCGGCGAGCACGGCACGGTTGCGCCCGCGCTCGGGAAAGAACAGGCGCTGCAATTCCATGCCCGGCTGCTCGGCACGCATGAAGGCCTCACCCACCAGAAACGCATAGACCTGGTTGATTTCCATCAGCTCGACGTCCGCGCGATTGAGTATGCCACTCTCGGTCACCACCAGGCGGTCCCGGGGAATCCGTGGCAGCAGGTCCAGCGTGGTTTCCAGGCTGACCTCGAAGGTGTGCAGGTTGCGATTGTTGATGCCCACCAGCGGCGTTTCCAGGCGCAGCGCCCGCTCCAGCTCGTCACCGTCATGAACCTCGACCAGCACGTCCAGCCCTTGTTCCTTGGCCACCGCGGCCAGCTCGTGCATGCGCGCATCGTCCAGCGCGGCGACGATCAGCAGGATGCAGTCGGCGCCCAGCGCCCGCGCCTCGACCACCTGGTAGGGATCGACCATGAAATCCTTGCGGATCACCGGCAACGAGCAGGCCGCACGGGCCTGCTGCAGGTAGGCGTCGGCGCCCTGGAAGAAATCGATATCGGTCAGCACCGACAGACAGGCGGCACCGCCGGCCTCGTAGCTGGCAGCGATCTCGGCCGGATGGAAGGGATCGCGGATCACGCCCTTGCTCGGCGAAGCCTTCTTCACCTCGGCGATCACTGCCGCTTCCTTGTTGCGCACACGCTGCTCGAGCGCCCTGGCGAAGCCGCGCAGCGGGTCGGCGACGGCCGCACGCTGCTCCAGTTCCGCCAGCCCGACGCGGCTGCGTCGCTCGGCAACCTCCTCGAACTTGCGTGCGATGATCTTCTCCAGCACGGTCGGCACGCTCATTGCTGATTCTCCTGGCGGAACACGGCGGTGAAGGAAACCAGTTCTTCCAGCTTGTCCCGGGCGAGGCCGGTGCACAGGGCATCATGCGCCATTTCGATTCCTTGCTTCAGGCTCGCCGCCACGTCGGCGGCATACAACGCGGCGCCGGCGTTGAGTACGATCATTTCGGCGGCCTTCTGGCCATTTTCGGTCTGCCGGCGACCCAGCGCATCGCGGATCAGTGTCAGCGAACCCTGGGCATCGTCCACGTTGAGCCCGATCAGGCTCTGGCTCTTGATGCCGAAGTCCTCCGGCTGGATGCTGTATTCGCGGATTTCGCCGTCCTTCAGCTCGGCCACGAACGTCGGTGCGGCCAGGCTGATCTCGTCCAGCCCGTCCTGCGCGTGCACCACCAGCACATGCTTGCTGCCCAGCCGCGCCAGCACCTCGGCCATCGGCCGGCACAGCGCCTTGCTGAACACGCCGAGCACCTGGTGCCTGACCCCGGCCGGATTGGCCATCGGCCCGAGGATATTGAACAGGGTACGCAGGCCCAGCTCGCGCCGCGGCCCGGCGGCGAACTTCATCGCGCCATGATGGGCCGGCGCGAACATGAAGCCGACCCCGACGGTATCGACGCTGCGCGCCACCTGCGCCGGCGTCAGGTCGAGATGCACGCCGGCCGCCTCGAGCAGGTCGGCGCTGCCGCTCTTGCCGGAAACCGCCCGGTTGCCGTGCTTGGCCACCTTGCCGCCAGCCGCCGCGACCACGAACGACGCGGCGGTGGAGACGTTGAAAATGTTCATTCCATCGCCGCCGGTGCCACAGGTATCGACCAGCTTGTCGGTCTCGAACAGTACCGGCTCGGCCAGCTCGCGCATCACCTGCACGGCGCCGACGATCTCGTCGATGGTTTCGCTCTTCATGCGCATGCCCATGAGGAAGGCGCCAACCTGTGCGTCGGTACACTGCCCGGTCATGATCTGACGCATGACCGCCTGCATTTCCTCGGTCGTCAGGTCCAGTTGGCCGACGATGCGATTGAGGGCTTCCTTGATGTCCATCAGCGCACGCCTCCGGTCTGCTTCAGAAAATTGGCGAACAGCTCGTGGCCCTGTTCGGTCAGGATCGATTCGGGATGGAACTGTACGCCCTCGACATTCAGCGTCCGGTGCCGCAGCCCCATGATCTCGTCGACCGAGCCGTCGTCCAGGCGGGTCCAGGCGGTGATCTCCAGGCAGTCGGGCAGCGTTTCGCGCTTGACCACCAGCGAGTGGTAGCGGGTGACGGTGAGTGGATTGTTCAGGCCGGCGAACACGCCCTGATCGTGGTGGAACACCGGACTGGTCTTGCCGTGCATCGCCTGACGCGCGCGCACCACGTCGCCGCCGAAGGCCTGGCCGATGCTCTGGTGGCCCAGACAGACACCGAGAATCGGCAGCTTGCCGGCGAAATGGCGGATCAGGTCCAGCGAAACGCCCGCCTCGTTCGGCGTGCAGGGACCGGGCGAGACGACGATGCGCTCGGGGTTCAGCGCCTCGATCTCGGCCACGCTCAGCTCGTCGTTGCGCACCACCTTCACCTCGGCACCCAGTTCGCCGAGATACTGCACGACGTTGTAGGTGAAGGAATCGTAGTTATCCAGCATCAGCAGCATGATCAGACCTCCTGCTCGTCGCGCTCGGCGAGGGCCACCGCGCGGAACATGGCGCGGCGTTTGTTCAGCGTTTCTTCCCACTCGAGCGCCGGCTGCGAATCGGCGACGATGCCGGCACCGGCCTGCACGTGCAGCTCGCCGTCCTTGATTACCGCGGTACGGATGGCGATGGCCGTGTCCATGTTGCCGTTCCAGGCGAGATAGCCCACGGCGCCGCCATAGACGCCGCGCTTGACCGGCTCCAGCTCGTCGATGATTTCCATGGCGCGGATCTTCGGCGCGCCGGAGAGCGTGCCGGCCGGCAGGATCGCACGCAGCGCATCCATGGCCGACAGCGGCGCCTTCAGTTGGCCGGTGACGTTGGAGACGATGTGCATGACGTTGGAATAACGCTCGATGACCATCTTCTCGGTGACCTTCACCGATCCGGTCTCGGCCACGCGGCCGACGTCGTTGCGGCCCAGGTCGATCAGCATCAGGTGCTCGGCCAGCTCCTTGGTGTCCGACAGCAGATCCTGCTCCAGCGCCAGATCGGCCTCCTCGCTGGCGCCGCGCGGGCGCGTGCCGGCGATCGGTCGCACCGTGACCAGGCCCTCCTCGACCCGCACCAATACTTCCGGCGACGAACCCACCACGTGGAAATCGCCGAAATTGAAGAAGTACATGTAGGGCGTCGGGTTGAAGCAGCGCAACGCACGGTAGAGATCGATGGGCGCCGCGCGGAACGGGATCGACATGCGCTGCGAGATGACCACCTGCATGCAGTCGCCGGCGAGGATGTAGTCCTTGATGCGCCGCACCGCCTGCTCGAAATCCGCGTGGCTGAAACTGGAGCGGAAGGCCGGCTCGGCCCCCGGACCGGCTTCGAAATCCAGGCCCAGGCGCGGTGCGATCGCTTGCCGCAAGCGCTGGCGCAGCTGGCGCAGATAGGCCTGGCCCTCGTCGTAGGCATTCTCCGCGGCCGGATCGACCAGCACGATGCAGTGCAACTTGCCAGCCAGGTTGTCGAATACCACCAGCGCATCGGACACCATCAGCAGGATGTCCGGCGTGCCCAGCGGATCGGGATTCGGACAGTGGGCCAGCTTGCGCTCGACGTAGCGGACACTGTCGTAGCCGAAATAGCCCACCAGCCCGCCGTTGAAGCGCGGCAGCCCGGCCACCGGCGCGACGCGGTAGCGCTGCTTGAAGGCTTCGACGAAGGCCAATGGATCATCGGTCTCGCAGCATTCCGTCTCGACGCCATCGACCGTGACGCGCACCACGTGGTCATGCGCTCGCAGCACGGTGCGGCACGGCAAGCCGATGATCGAGTAGCGCCCCCATTTCTCGCCGCCCTGCACGGATTCCAGTAGATAGGTATTGGGCGCATCGGCCAGCTTCAGGTAGAGCGACAGCGGCGTATCGAAGTCGGCCAGCGTTTCGAACGACAGCGGGATACGGTTGTGGCCATCTGCGGCCAGACGCAGGAATTCTTCGCGGGTCATGTCAGCCTCGTGGTCTGAGGAGGTTACGAACAAAACGGCAAACGTACCGGCACAGCCGGCAGGGGAACGTCAGGCGCGCCAGCGCCAGCGGGCCAGGGCCTTGATGACCTTCATCCATTGTTTGCGGGTAATCACCACGAGCTGATCTCTTCGGCGGGGCAAAAAGAGTCCGGCCACACTAGCGCAGCCCCGAATCCGAAGCAACCAGCAGACGCAGGTCGTCCAGCACCAGATCCGGCTGCTCCTCGGCAATCGGCCGGCCATGGTTGTAGCCATAGCTGACTGCGACGCAGCGCACCCCGGCCGCCCGCGCGGCCTGCACGTCGTTGCGCGAGTCGCCGATGAACAGCGACTCGCTCGCGGTGCCGCCGGCCTTGTCCATCACCCAGAACAACGCCGCCGGATCGGGTTTCTGCCGAGGCAGCGTGTCGCCACCGACCAGCCAGCCGAAATAACCGCCCAGCCCCTTTTCCTCGAGCAGCGGTGCGACGAACTGCGACGGCTTGTTGGTGATCACCGCCAGGCCGATCTTGCGCGCGGCGAGCCAGTCCAGGCATTCGCGCACGCCCGGGTAGACTCGGGTGAGGGCATGGCCACCGGCATAGGCCTGCATGAACAGCGCCAGCGCCACCTCGGCCTCGTCCTCGTCGATGCCGGCATGCTCGTACTGCCCGGCCAGGGCGCGGCGCACCAGTATCCGCGAGCCGTTGCCGACCCAGTCGCGCACCCGCTCGATCCCGGCCGGCGCGCGGCCCAGTTGCAGCAGCGTGGCGTCCACGGCAGCGGCCAGGTCCGGCACGGAATCCATCAGCGTGCCGTCCAGATCGAACATCACCAGGCGCGGCAAGGCGCCTTCGAAAAGCCGTTCCAGCGCCGTCATGAGCGAACCCGGGCCAGCTCGCTGCGCATGGCGTCGATCACCGCCTTGTAGTCGGGCTGGCCGAAGATCGCCGAGCCGGCGACGAAGGTGTCGGCACCGGCCGCGGCGATCTCGCCGATGTTCCTGGCATTCACGCCGCCATCGATCTCCAGGCGGATGTCGCGACCACTGGCATCGATCAGCGCGCGCGCCTCGCGCAGCTTGTCGAGGGTACCGGGAATGAATTTCTGCCCGCCGAAGCCCGGGTTGACACTCATCAGCAGCACCATATCGACCTTGTCCATGACGTATTTCAGTACGTCCAGCGGCGTCGCCGGGTTGAACACCAGGCCGGCCTTGGCGCCACCGTCGCGGATCAGCTGCAGCGAGCGGTCGATGTGCTCGGAGGCCTCGGGATGGAAGGTGATGTAGCTGGCGCCGGCGTCGAGGAAATCACCGATGATGCGATCCACCGGCTTGACCATCAGGTGCACGTCGATCGGCGCGCCGATGCCGTACTTGCGCAGCGCCGCGCAGACCATCGGGCCGATGGTCAGATTGGGCACGTAGTGATTGTCCATCACGTCGAAGTGGACGATATCCGCGCCGGCGGCGAGGACCTTGTCGACCTCCTCGCCCAGCCGGGCGAAGTCGGCGGAGAGGATGGACGGGGCGATGGCGAACGGCTGCATGGCGCACCTCTGGCGACGTAAAACACGAGCCGGCTAGTGTAACCGAGCCCGGCCCGCGGCGGGGTGACGTCTGGCCAGATGCCGCGGCGGCAGCTAGGCTGGCGATCTGCCAAGGAGTCTGTCGATGTCGTTGAAGATACTGGTTGGCACGCTGGCACTGCTCGTGCCGCTCGGTGCCTGGGCCGAAGAAACCGGCACGCAGAGCGCCCCCGATACAGCACCCGACGCCCCCGTTGCCGTGCGCCCGGCGCTGGCCGAGCGCAGCGCCCTGGAAGCCCAGGAGCTGGCGCGCAGGCTGCCGCAGCAGGCGGTGCCGCTGCAGGCCGGCGACGAGCGTTTCGTCGCGCTCCACCTTCCCGCCAACGACGGCCAGCCCAAGGGCCTGGTGATCCTGCTGCCCGGCAACGGTGAAAACGCCGATTGGCCGCTCGTCATCGGCCCGCTGCGCAAGCGCTTGCCGGATGCCGGCTGGCACACGCTCAGCCTGAGCATGCCGGACGCCGACGAGCCTCTGCCCGGCCGAGCGACCGCTGCCGAAGCGGCGCCCGAAACCGCGCCTCCCGCGGACACCGAAGCCGACGCGCCTCAAGCAGCGGGAAACCTCCCGGACAGCCCGCCAAGCGAAGCAGGCTATCTACCTGCCGAGACAGCCGACCCGCTCGATGAAGAGCCGGAGCCGGCCGTCGAGCCCGAACCGACAGAACCGCCCCCCGGCCAAGCCGAGCGGATCAGCGCACGTATAGACAGTGCGCTGGCCTTCGCCCGCCAGCAGCAAGCCGCGACCATCGTCCTGCTGGGGCACGGCACCGGCGCCTACTGGGCGGCCCGCTACCTTCAAGAACGGGCCCCGGCGGATATCAGGCAGCTGCTGATGGTGCAGGTGCGAGCGCCAGCGAACCAGGAACCCTCGCTGGAACAACTGCTCGGCGAACTCCGGCTGGCCACCGGCGACTTCTATTTCGAGGATCGCGGCCCGGCACGCGCGGCGGCACGCGAGCGGCTCAACACGAGCCGCCGGCTACGCCACCCGGACTATCGCCAGGTCGCCCTGCAGGCGCTGCCGGCGGATCGCGCCAGTGAACAGGAGCTGCTCTATCGCCGCATCCGCGGCTGGCTGGCGAGGCAGCTGCAGCCCTGAGCGACGCTCAGCGAAAACCGCGCCGTTCACGGATCAGCGCATAGGCGCTGTGCAGTTCGCGGGTGCGTTCAGTGGCCTCGCGCACCTGGGCCGCGCTCGCCCCGGCGCCGGCCTGCTTGTCGGGATGGTGCTTGCTGAGCAAGCGCCGATAGGCGCGCTTGATCAGTTGCGGATCGGTGTCCTGGCGTACCCCCAGCAGACTCAGCGCCTGTTCGTAGGCACCGCCGCGGCCGGCAGGGGGCTCGTGGCGGCGAGTCGCGCCCTGGTCGAGCGCGGCCACCGCCGCCGCATCCCAGCCCATCCATTTACCCCAGAGCAATACCAGCTCATGCTCGCGGGAGCCCATGCGGCCTTCGGCGCGCACCATGCTCCAGCAGGCCTGGAGGATTCGCCGGCTTTCATCACGGCGCCCGCGCAGGCGCTGCAGTGGTACACGCAGCCCGTCGCCGCTGACCTTGCCGCGATTGAACGCCTCGATGGCGGCGCGCTGCGCCGGCCCGTCGAGCCGCTGCCGATGCATCTCGACGCGCGCGACCTGGATGTGCGCCGGGCTGACCCGACCACTGCTCTTGGCCAGCCGCCCCAGCAGCAAGAACAGCAGCTCGTTGCCCTGCAGCGCAGGCTTGCCCGCCAGACGTTCGCGCAGGCTGGCCCAGGTATCGAGCCCCAGCCGGCGATCCAGCACCTGCCCCAGCAGCCCGCCGAGCAAGGCGCCGGGGATGCTCGCCAGAAGCCAGCCGATCAAGACACCCAGCAACGTGATGGGCCAGAACATTCAGCGTCGCGCCTCCAGAATCCGCTCGACCTCGGCCAGGCGCTCATGGGTGCCGACGTCCACCCAGGTGCCCGCGTAGCGCTCGCCGCTCACCTCCCCCGTCGCCATCGCCCGACGCAGCAGCGGCGCCAGCTTGAAGGCGCCAGCCTGGCAGCCTTCGAACAGGCCGGGATGCAATACCGCCATGCCGCTATAGGTCAGCCCGCCGGCCTGGCCAAGCTGCGTGACGGCGCCGCCCACGAGATGAAAATCACCGCCCGGGTTGTGCTGCGGATTGTCGACCAGTACCAGGTGCGCCAATCCCGCCAGCGGACGACGCAGCCGCGCGAAGTCGTAATCGGTCCAGATGTCGCCGTTCACCACCATGAAGGGCTCGCCGCCGAGCAACCCCAGCGCGCGCTGAATACCGCCGCCGGTCTCCAGCGGCTCGCCCTCCGCCGAATAGCGAATCCGCACACCGAAGCGCGCGCCGTCGCCGAGGTAATCCTCGATCTGTTGCCCGAGCCAGGCGTGATTGATCACCACGTCCTTGTACCCCGCCGCGGCCAGGCCGCGAACGTGATACTCGATCAGCGGCACACCACCGGCGCGCACCAGCGGCTTGGGCGTATGCAGGGTCAAGGGGCGCAAGCGTTCACCCTTGCCCGCGGCGAGGATCATCGCCTTCATGGCCGCACCTCCTGCGCCAGCTCGTCCAGCAGGCGCTGCAGTTCGGCCAGTTCCGGCCGCCGCGCCAGCACCGCCCGGATGTAGTCGAAGAACCGCGGCACGTCGGCCAGATAGCGCGGCTTGCCGTCGCGGTGACAGATCCGCGCGAAGATGCCGATCACCTTCAGGTGGCGCTGCACGCCCATCAGGTCGCTGGCACGCAGGAATTCGTCGAGCGAGCCGGGCAGCGCCACGCCCGCCGCGCGCGCCTTGTGCCAGTAGCCCTCCAGCCAGCCCCGCACCTGCTCTTCGGGCCAACTGAGGAAGGCATCCTTGAACAGTGAAGTGATGTCGTAGGTAACCGGACCGAGCACCGCATCCTGGAAATCCAGCACGCCGGGATTGGGCTCACTGAGCATCAGATTGCGCGGCATGTAGTCGCGATGCACCAGCACCTGCGGCTGCGCCAGCGCCGAATCGATCAGCAGCCGGCAGATCCGCGCCCAGGCCGCCTGCTGCGCCTCGCTGAATTCGCAGCCCAGATGACGCTGCACGTACCATTCGGGAAACAATTGCAGTTCGCGACGCAACAGGGCCTCGTCATAGACAGGCATGGCCTGCGTGACCGGATGCGTCTGGAATTTCAGCAGCGCATCGATGGCATCGCCGAACAGCCGCTCGGCGTTGTCCCGGTCGATCACATCGAGGTACGTCTGGCGGCCCAGATCGGTCAGCAACAGGAAGCCGCGCTCGAGATCGGCGGCCAGCACCTGCGGCACGTGCACTCCGGCGGCACCCAGCATCTGCGCGACCTTGACGAAGGGCCGACAGTCTTCCTGGGGCGGCGGCGCATCCATGACGATCAGGCTGCGCGTCCCGCCCTGCCAGCGGAAATAGCGGCGAAAACTGGCGTCGCTGCTCGCGGCGGTCAGTTGCGCGGCCGGCACTTCGCCCCAGCCGCAGCGGGCGAAAAGCTCGGGCAGTCGTTGCTCCAGCCAGGCGCTGACGTCCAGCAGGCGTTGATCTTGATGCGGCATCCAGGGGTCTCCATGGCGCTAGCCGATAGGCGGGTCATGCTTTATTATCCTGCATCTTTCTCAGCCCATCGAGAGGCGTGCGGCCCAGCCGGCCGATGGCTCGCCGCAAGCACGGACCAAAAAACAAGATGGCAGTCAAATACCCCGCGTTTCGTAGAAAATTCCCCCTACTGGTTACTGGCGGTTTGCTTGCATTGCAACCGGTAGCTGTACCTTTTGTCGTGGCAGCCGAACAGTTCGCTTGCCAGCCCGACGCGTCGGGCAGCTGGAATTGCGCAGCCAATGCCGCCAGTCCCGATCTGCCGCCGCGCCCGGCGCACAGCGGCAGCGCCGTCAGCACGTCGGGCGCAGCCCGGCCGGCGACGACGACCAAGGCCGACGCGCCGTCCGCCAGCACCAGGCTGGTCACCGAGAGCAAGGGCCGCGCCCTGGCCTCGCGCAGTGCCGACTACAGCCACCTCGACTGGGTCCCGCGCGATCAACTGACCTCAGCCCAGCTCGCCGAAACCGGCCCCTATTGTTCCGGCACCTATGTCGAACCGGACCGTCCCGGCAAATTCGACGACACCCCGATGAGCGAAGCGCCGACCTACGTCTCGGCCAAGGCCACGCGCTACGAGCAGGAACAGGAGATCGCCACCCTGGCCGGGGATGTGGTTCTGCGCCAGGGCAGCATCCAGGTCGAGGCCGACGAAGGTAGCCTGCACCAGCTGGAGAATCGCGGCGAACTGACCGGCAACGTGCGCTTGCGCGACCGCGATGCGCTGCTGGTCGGCGATCGCGCGGAAATCTTCCTCGACAGCGGCGAAGCCAAGGTCGAGAACGCCGAGTACGTGGTGCACTCCGGAAGGGTCCGCGGCAGCGCGCAGTACGCCAAGCGCGAGGAAACCGCGATCATCCGCCTCAAGGACGGCACCTACACCAGTTGCGAGCCGGGCGAGAACAGCTGGCACCTGAAGGGCAACAACGTCACGCTGAACCCCGCCACCGGCTTCGGTTCGGCCACCAACGTCACGCTGCGGGTCAAGGATATTCCGGTGTTCTACACACCCTATATCCACTTCCCCATCGATGACCGGCGCCAGTCCGGCTTTCTCGCACCGAGCATCGGCTCGTCGAGCGACACCGGCCTCTCGCTGCAGACGCCCTACTACTTCAACCTGGCGCCGAATTTCGATGCCACGCTGTACCCGCACCTGATGACCGACCGCGGGCTGCTGATGGAAGGCGAGTTCCGCTACCTCACCCGCAGCAGCGAAGGCCAGTTCGGCGCGGCCTACCTGGACGACAGCAACGACGACCGCGAGCTGCAATCCGAATACGAAGACCAGCGCTGGATGTACAGCTGGCAGAATCGCACCGGCCTGGACTCGCGCTGGCTCGCCGAAGTCGACTACACCGACATCAGTGACCCCTACTATTTCCAGGATCTGGACACCAACCTGGGCATCGACCAGCCGGACCATCTCGATCAGCGCGGCACCCTGACCTATCGCGGCGACAGCTACACCGCCCGCCTGAACGTACACGCCTACGAGCGCGCCACCGTCGCCGACATCACCCCCTACGAGCGGCTGCCGCAACTGACCCTGGACGGGCGCCTGCCCTTCCAGCCGGGCGGGCTGAACTTCGCCTACAAGACCGAGTTCGTCAGCTTCCAGCGCAGCCTGCGCAGTGGCTTCTTTACCGATGAAGATGGAAACACCGGCCAGCCCGAGCATCGCTGGTATGACGATCGCCTGCGCGGCCTGACCCGTGCCGAAGGCGAGCGTGTGCACCTCGAGCCTGGCGTCAGCCTTCCGCTGAACTGGTCGTGGGGCTTCCTCAAGCCATCGATCAAATACGCCTACACCCAGTACGATCTCGACCTCGATTCCCGCGGACGTGATCCGGCATTTGGCGGTGTCACGGACTTTACGCGGTCGCCAGATCGCAGCGTGCCGATCTTCAGCGTCGACAGCGGCCTGTATTTCGACCGCGCCACCCAATGGTTCGGCAAGGACTACAACCAGACGCTCGAACCCCGGCTGTTCTATCTCTACGTACCGGAAGAGGATCAGGACGACATCCCGATCTTCGATACCGGCGAAAGCAGTTTCAGCTACTCCTCGCTGTGGCGCGAAAATCGCTTCTCAGGCAAGGACCGCATCGGCGACGCCAACCAGGTGTCCCTCGGCGTGACCAGTCGCTGGGTCGAGCCCAATGGCTTCGAGCGCCAACGTCTGAGCATCGGTCAGGCCTTCTATTTCGAAGACCGCAAGGTCCAGTTGCGGGGCATCGACTACCGTACCCGCTCCAACGCAACCTCGTCGGTTTCCCCCTACGCCCTGGAGTACATGTACCGCTACAACCGCGACTGGCGCTTCACGTCCACCTTCAACTGGGACCCGGACGCCCACAGCACCCGCTCCGGCAGCGCCATGTGGCACTACCAGCCCGCCGACAACCCGGGCAAGATCGTCAACGTCGGCTATCGCTATCGCAACGACACCATGCGCTTCGACCAGGCGACCGGTGAGTGGACCTATGGCGGTGACTACGGTACGCCCGGATCGCCCGAATACATCAAGGACTACTACAAGATCGACCAGCACGACTTCTCCGTCATCTGGCCGATCGTCCCGCAATGGAGCGTCATCGCCCGCTGGCAGCATGACTACAGCCGCAGCCGTACCCTGGAAGCCTTCGGCGGCTTCGAGTACGACAGCTGCTGCTGGAAGCTGCGCCTGATCAACCGCTACTGGATCGACTACGACGAAACCAGTCTCAACCCCGACCGCAACGATGAGCCGGACCAAGGCATCTTCCTGCAGATCGTCCTCAAGGGACTCGGCGGCGTAGTCGGCAATGCGACCGAAACTTTCCTCGACGAAGGCATCCAAGGTTACCGTGAACGTGAAGATCAAGCTTTCTGAAGTACTGCGCCCGCTCGCGCTCGGCGCCCTGCTGCTGAGCGGTGCGACCCTCGCGCCCGCCGCCCTTGCCCAGGTCCAGCCGCTGAACCGCGTGGTGGCCATCGTCGATAACGACGTCATCATGCAGAGCCAGTTGGACCAGCGGATACGCGAGGTGCAGCAGACCATCGACAAGCGCGGCGCCGATGCGCCACCGATGGACGTGCTGCAGCAGCAGGTGCTGGAGCGCCTGATCACCGAGAACCTGCAGCTACAGATCGGCGAACGCTCGGGGATTCGCATTTCCGACGAAGAGCTCAACCAGGCGATGGGCACCATCGCCCAGCGCAACAACATGACCCTGGAGCAATTTCGCGACGCCCTGACCCGCGACGGCCTGAGCCTGGAAACCGCCCGCGAGCAGATCCGCCGCGAGATGATCATCAGCCGCGTGCGCCAGCGCCGGATCGCCGAACGCGTCCAGGTATCCAACCAGGAGGTGCAGAACTTCCTCGCCTCCGACCTCGGCAAGCTGCAACTCTCCGAGGAGTACCACCTGGCCAATATCCTCATCGCCGTGCCGGAAGCCGCCGACTCGGCCACCATCCAGGACGCCGAGCGCCTGGCCATGGACACCTACCAGCAGTTGCAGCAAGGCGCCGATTTCGCCCGCCTCGCGGTCTCCCGCTCGGGCAGCGAGAACGCCCTGGAAGGCGGCGACATGGGCTGGCGCAAGGCGGCGCAATTGCCACCGCCCTTCGACACCCAGGTCCGCGAACTGACTGTTGGCGAGGTGACCCAGCCGGTGCGCACGCCGCCGGGCTTCATCATGCTCAAGCTGCTGGACAAGCGCGGCGGCGAGACCCAGGTCCGCGACGAGGTGCATGTCCGCCACATCCTGATCAAGCCCAGCGCGATCCGCAGCGACGACGAAGCGCGGCTGCTGGTGCAGCGCCTGCGCGACCGCATCGACGCCGGCGAGGACTTCGCCCAACTGGCCAAGAGCTTTTCCGAGGATCCGGGCTCGGCCCTCAACGGCGGCGACCTGAACTGGATCGACCCCGCCTCGCTGGTGCCCGAGTTCCGTGAAGTCATGGCCAACTCGACGAGCGGCGAGCTGTCTCAAGTCTTCAGGTCGCCCTACGGCTGGCACATCCTGGAGGTTCTGGGCCGTCGCGCCACCGATGCCAGCGAGGAGTTCCGCGAGCAACAGGCCCTGAGCCTGCTGCGCAATCGCAAGTACGACGAAGAACTGCAGGCCTGGCTGCGCCAGATTCGCGACGAAGCCTACGTGGAAATCAAGCTCTAAGCTGGAGAAAAGCGTAGGGTGGATGTCGCTTTTTACATCCACCGCAACTCCGCTCGGTGGATCGATGAAGCGCGATCCACCCTACGAAGCTGCGAGCCAGGATGCGGGGTGTTGGCCGAAGGGTCGCCACCCCGTTTTCATTTCAGGCGGGCAACCGCCGCCCCATGCCGAGAGCACGCCGATGATTGCTTCCCGCCCCTTCGTTCTCACCCCCGGCGAGCCGGCCGGCATCGGCCCCGACCTCTGCCTGCTGCTCGCCCGTACGGCCCAACCGCATACCCTGATCGCCATCGCCAATGCCGACCTGCTCGCCGAGCGGGCCGCCGTGCTTGGCATGGATATCCGACTGCTGCAGGCGACGCCCGACGCCTGGCCGAGCGAACCGGCGCCCGCCGGCAGCCTGTACGTCTGGGACACCCCGCTGCAGGCACCGGTGACGGCGGGTCGGCTGGACCCGCGCAACGCCCCCTATGTACTGGAAACGCTGACCCGCGCCGGCCGTGGCTGCCTCGACGGCGCCTTCGCCGGGATGATCACCGCGCCGGTGCACAAGGGCGTGATCAACGAGGCCGGCATTCCCTTTTCCGGCCATACCGAGTTCCTCGCCGAGCTGACCCATACCGAGCAGGTGGTGATGATGCTCGCCACCCGCGGCCTGCGCGTGGCGCTGGTCACCACGCACCTGCCGCTCAAGGACGTCGCCGCCGCCATCACTAGCGAACGTCTGGAGCGGGTCACGCGCATCCTGCACGCCGATCTCGTCGATAAGTTCGGCATCGCACAGCCGCGCATCCTGGTCTGCGGGCTCAATCCGCATGCCGGCGAGAGCGGTCATCTGGGGCGCGAGGAAATCGAGATCATCGCGCCGACACTCGAGCGGTTGCGCACCGAAGGCATGAACCTGATCGGCCCGTTGCCAGCCGATACGCTATTCACCCCGAAACACCTCGAACACTGCGACGCGGTCCTGGCGATGTACCACGACCAGGGCCTGCCGGTGCTCAAGTACAAGGGCTTCGGCGCCGCGGTCAATGTCACCCTCGGCCTGCCGATCGTACGCACCTCGGTCGACCACGGCACCGCCCTGGACCTCGCCGGCAGCGGCCGGATCGACACCGGCAGCCTGCAGGTCGCGCTGGAAACGGCTTACCAGATGGCGCAAGCCGCAAGCCGCAAGCTTCAAGCCGCAAGCTAAAAGCGATGCCACCACAAGTGTGCCGTCCCCGGGCTCACCTGATAAGCTTCGCTCCTGTCTCTTTTCGCTTTACGCTCTTGCTTTTCGCTTGCAGCTTGAAGCTTGCCGCTTGGAGCTGCCCCTATGCATCAACACCGTGCGCGCAAGCGCTTCGGCCAGAATTTCCTGCACGATGCCGGCGTGATCCATCGCATCCTGCGCGCCATCCATGCCAGGGAAGGCGAGCGCCTGGTCGAGATCGGCCCCGGCCAGGGCGCCCTCACCGAGGGGCTGCTGGACAGCGGCGCGCATCTGGACGTGGTGGAACTGGACCTCGACCTGATCCCGATCCTGCAGAGCAAGTTCGCCGAGCGCGCCAATTTCGCCCTGCACCAGGGCGATGCGCTGAAGTTCGATTTCGCCCGCCTCGGCGAGGAGCCGGCCAGCCTGCGCATCGTCGGCAATCTGCCCTACAACATCTCCACGCCGTTGATCTTCCACCTGCTCGAGCACGCTGGGCTGATCCGCGACATGCACTTCATGCTGCAGAAGGAAGTGGTCGAACGCCTTGCGGCGCAGCCGGGCGGCGGTGACTGGGGACGGTTGTCGATCATGGTGCAGTACCATTGCCGGGTGGAGCATCTGTTCAATGTCGGCCCGGGCGCCTTCAACCCGGCGCCCAAGGTCGACTCGGCCATCGTCCGGCTGGTGCCTCACGACACCCCGCCGCATCCGGCACGCGATCACCGCCAACTGGAGCGCGTCGTGCGTGAAGCCTTCAACCAGCGCCGCAAGACCCTGCGCAATACGCTCAAGGGTCTGCTCGATGCGCAAGCCATCGAGGCCGCCGAAGTGGACGGCAGCCTGCGCCCCGAGCAGTTGGACCTGGCGGCTTTCGTCCGCCTTTCCGATCAACTGGTGGAGCGCAGCTAGGCCGACAGTCCTCACCATCCGCCCCAGCGAGTCCGTGCCCATGTCCGAAGAACAACGCTATCGCATCGATGTCAGCGTCACTCCGCGCTATCTGACCGCGCAGTCGGAGCCGGAACAAAATCGCTACGCCTTTGCCTACACGGTAACCATCGCGAACAATGGCGAGATCGCGGCGCAGTTGCTCTCGCGGCACTGGATCATCACCGATGGCGATGGCCAGGTGCAGGAGGTGCGCGGCGACGGCGTCATCGGCGAACAACCGCTGATCGCACCTGGCGAACACCATGTCTACACCAGCGGAACACTGTTGCCGACCTGTGTCGGCAGCATGCAGGGCAGCTATCAGATGCTGGCGGAGGACGGACACCGCTTCGACGCCATCATTGCACCGTTCCGCCTGGCCGTACCCGGAGCATTGCATTGACCACCTATGCTGTCGGTGACCTGCAGGGTTGCCTCGAACCGCTGAAATGCCTGCTGCAGCGAGTCGATTTCAGCCCGTCGCGCGATTGCCTGTGGCTGGCCGGCGATCTGGTCAACCGCGGCCCGCAATCGCTGGAGGCGCTGCGCTACGTCCGCGACCTCGAAGCGTCCGCCATCACCGTGCTCGGCAACCACGACCTGCACCTGCTGGCCGTGGCGCACGACATCGAGCGCATGCGCAAATCCGACACCCTCAAGCCGATCCTCGCCGCGCCCGACCGCGGCGACCTGATCGACTGGCTGCGCCGGCAGAAGCTCATCCATTACGATGCCGAGCGTCACACCGCGCTGGTGCATGCCGGCATCCCGCCACAGTGGACGCTGGAAAAGGCGCTCCGGCGGGCTGCCGAGGTCGAACAGGCCCTGCAGGACGATGCCCTGCTGATGCCATTTCTCGATGGCATGTACGGCAATCAGCCAGCCAAGTGGAACAAGGAACTGCATGGCGTGCCACGCCTGCGCCTGATCACCAACTATTTCACCCGCATGCGTTTCTGCAAGGCCGACGGCACCCTCGACCTGGAAGCCAAGGAGGGCGTGGACAGCGCACCCGCCGGTTACGCGCCCTGGTTCAGCCATCCGAGCCGCAAGACCCGTAACGTCAAGCTGATCTTCGGCCATTGGGCCGCCCTCGAGGGCCGCTGCGACGAGCCGAACGTCTTCGCGCTGGATACCGGCTGCGTCTGGGGCAATGCGATGACACTGATGAACCTCGACAGCGGCGAGCTGCACCGCTGTCACTGCGACCATGGGAAACCAGTATGACCGACTTCAAACGCATCGCTCCCGAGCAAGCCCAGGCCATGCGCGACACCGGCGCGGTGATCGTCGACATTCGCGATCCACAGAGCTATGCCAGCGGGCATATCGTCGGCTCCGTACACCTGGACAATCATTCGCTGCCGGATTTCATCGCCGCCGCCGATCTCGATCAGCCGCTGATCGTGACCTGCTACCACGGTCACTCGAGCCAGAGCGCCGCGGCCTATCTGGTCAACCAGGGTTTCTCCGACGTCTACAGTCTCGACGGCGGTTTCGAACTCTGGCGCCACACCTACCCCGCACACGTCGAGCACGACGAACAAGCGTAAAAAAATATTTCCCCCCGGTGCCGCGCCAGCCGCGGCCTGAAGGCCGTCGTCAGCCGAACGGCAGGTCCTAAATGCCTTCCCTCCCCTTGATCTCGCCGAATCCGAACTATCCTTGAGTTAAGGCCATCCAATGCATGTAAGCCGGGAAACGGCTACCGGAATTCAGGGTTTCGACCATTAGGTGTTCGGGGGAACTCCACTGGCCGCCACTTCGGCCGGGCTCCAGGATGCCTGATGACACGCCATTCGTGCATCGACCGAGGTGAAGTCATGAGCATTTTCAGCCACTTCCAGCAACGATTCGAAGCGACCCGCCAGGAAGAGTATTCGCTCCAGGAATACCTCGATCTGTGCAAGCAGGACCCGGGGACCTACGCCAGCGCCGCCGAGCGGCTGCTGATGGCCATCGGCGAGCCCGAGCTGGTGGACACCTCCACCGACCCACGGCTGTCGCGCATCTTCTCCAACAAGGTGATCCGCCGCTATCCGGCGTTCGAGGATTTCCATGGCATGGAGGAGTGCATCGACCAGATCGTTTCGTACTTCCGGCATGCCGCCCAGGGCCTGGAGGAGAAGAAACAGATCCTCTACCTGCTCGGCCCGGTCGGGGGCGGCAAGTCCTCCCTGGCGGAAAAGCTCAAGCAGCTGATGGAGCACGTGCCCTTCTACGCCATCAAGGGCTCGCCGGTCTTCGAATCGCCGCTCGGATTGTTCAACCCCGCCGAAGATGCGCAGATCCTCGAAGAGGACTACGGCATCCCGCTGCGCTACCTCAACAGCATCATGTCGCCCTGGGCGACCAAGCGCCTGCAGGAGTTCGGCGGCGACATCAGCCAGTTCCGCGTGGTCAAGCTCTATCCGTCGATCCTCAACCAGATCGCCGTGGCCAAGACCGAGCCGGGCGACGAGAACAACCAGGACATCTCCTCGCTGGTGGGCAAGGTGGATATCCGCAAGCTGGAGGAATTCCCGCAGAACGATGCCGACGCCTACAGCTATTCCGGCGCGCTGTGCCGGGCCAACCAGGGCCTGATGGAATTCGTCGAGATGTTCAAGGCGCCGATCAAGGTGCTGCACCCGCTGCTGACCGCCACCCAGGAAGGCAACTACAACAGCACCGAGGGCCTTGGCGCGATTCCCTACAGCGGCATCCTGCTCGCCCACTCCAACGAGTCGGAGTGGCACAGCTTCCGCAACAACAAGAACAACGAGGCCTTCATCGACCGCATCTACATCGTCAAGGTGCCCTACTGCCTGCGGGTCACCGACGAGGTGAAGATCTACGACAAGCTGCTGACCAACAGCTCGCTGGCCCAGGCGCATTGCGCACCGGATACGCTGAAGATGCTGGCCCAGTTCTCGGTGTTGTCGCGGCTGAAGGAACCGGAGAACTCCAATATCTACTCGAAGATGCGCGTCTATGACGGCGAGAACCTGAAGGACACCGACCCCAAGGCCAAGTCGATCCAGGAATACCGCGATACCGCCGGCGTCGACGAGGGCATGAACGGGCTCTCCACCCGCTTCGCCTTCAAGATCCTCTCCAAGGTGTTCAACTTCGACCCCCACGAGATCGCCGCCAACCCGGTGCACCTGCTCTATGTGCTGGAGCAGCAGATCGAGCAGGAGCAGTTCCCCGCCGAAGTCCGGGAACGCTATTTGCGCTTCATCAAGGAATACCTGGCGCCGCGCTACATCGAGTTCATCGGCAAGGAAATCCAGACCGCCTATCTCGAGTCCTATAGCGAGTATGGGCAGAACATCTTCGACCGCTACGTGCTCTACGCCGACTTCTGGATCCAGGATCAGGAATACCGCGATCCGGAGACCGGCGAGATCCTCAACCGCGTTGCGCTCAACGAGGAGTTGGAGAAGATCGAGAAGCCGGCCGGCATCAGCAACCCGAAGGACTTCCGCAACGAGATCGTCAACTTCGTGCTGCGCGCCCGCGCCAACAACAACGGCAAGAATCCCTCCTGGCTCAGCTACGAGAAGCTGCGCGTGGTCATCGAGAAGAAAATGTTCTCCAACACCGAGGACCTGCTGCCGGTCATCAGCTTCAACGCCAAGGCCAGCAAGGAAGACCAGAAGAAGCACAACGACTTCGTCGTGCGCATGGTCGAACGGGGCTACACGGAGAAACAGGTTCGCCTGCTGTCCGAGTGGTATTTGCGGGTACGGAAATCACAGTGACAGCAGCCGCAAGCTGCAAGCTTCAAGCGGCAAGAGAGAGCAAAGCGCGCACATGCTCCTTTCTTGCAGCTTGTAGCTTGAGGCTTGCAACTGCCCCGGAGGGGCTTCTATGAGTTATGTGATCGACCGTCGCCTGAATGGCAAGAACAAAAGCACGGTGAACCGCCAGCGCTTCCTGCAGCGGTACCGTGGTCATATCAAGAAAGCGGTGGAGGAGGCCGTCGGACGGCGCTCCATCACCGACATGGAACATGGCGAACAGATCAGCATTCCCGGCCGCGACATCGACGAGCCGGTGCTTCACCACGGCCGCGGCGGACGCCAGACCATCGTTCACCCCGGCAACAAGGAATTCATCGCCGGCGAGCGCATCCCGCGGCCGCAGGGTGGCGGGGGCGGCCAGGGCGCCGGCCAGGCCAGCAACAGCGGCGAAGGCATGGACGACTTCGTGTTCCAGATCACCCAGGAGGAGTTTCTCGACTTCATGTTCGAAGACCTGGAGCTGCCCAATCTGGTCAAGCGCCACCTCACCGGCACCGACACCTTCAAGACGGTGCGCGCCGGCATCAGCAACGAAGGCAATCCGGCGCGGATCAACATCGTGCGCACCCTGCGTTCGGCCCATGCCCGGCGCATCGCATTGTCCGGCAGCAGCCGTAGCAAGCTGCGCGAACTGAAGGCCGAACTGGAACGGCTGCGCCTGGAGGAGCCGAACAACTTCGGCGACATCAAGGCTGCGGAGGAAGAAATCGAACGCCTCAAGGCGCGCATCAACCGCGTGCCGTTCCTCGACACCTTCGACCTCAAGTACAACCTGCTGGTCAAGCACCCCAACCCCAGTTCCAAGGCGGTGATGTTCTGCCTGATGGACGTCTCCGGCTCGATGACCCAGGCCACCAAGGACATCGCCAAGCGCTTCTTCATCCTGCTCTACCTGTTCCTCAAGCGGAACTACGACAAGATCGACGTCGTCTTCATCCGCCACCACACCAGCGCCAAGGAAGTCGACGAGGAAGAGTTCTTCTATTCGCGGGAAACCGGCGGCACCATCGTCTCCAGCGCGCTGAAGATGATGCAGGAGATCATGGCCGAGCGTTATCCGGCCAACGAGTGGAACATCTATGCCGCACAGGCCTCCGACGGCGACAACTGGAACGACGATTCGCCGCTGTGCCGCGACATCCTGATCAACCAGATCATGCCCTTCGTGCAGTATTTCACCTATGTCGAAATCACCCCGCGCGAGCACCAGGCGCTCTGGTACGAGTACAACCAGGTGGCCGAAGCCTTCTCCGAGGCGTTCGCCCAACAGCAACTGGTGAGTGCCGCGGACATCTACCCGGTGTTCCGCGAGCTCTTCCAGCGGCGGATGACCAGCTGAGGTGCGCAGCATGAAACGACAGCCCATTTCCACCGGCTCGGAATGGACCTTCGAACTGATCCGCGCCTATGACCGCGAAATCGGCCGGATCGCCGAACGCTACGCGCTGGACACCTACCCGAACCAGATCGAGGTGATCACCGCCGAGCAGATGATGGATGCCTATGCCTCGGTCGGCATGCCGCTGGGCTACCACCACTGGTCCTACGGCAAGCAGTTCCTGCATACCGAGAAGCACTACAAGCGCGGCCAGATGGGCCTGGCCTACGAAATCGTGATCAATTCCGATCCCTGCATCGCCTACCTCATGGAAGAGAACACCATGTGCATGCAGGCGCTGGTGATCGCCCATGCCAGCTATGGCCACAACAGCTTCTTCAAGGGCAACTACCTGTTCCGCACCTGGACCGATGCCAGCTCGATCATCGATTACCTGGTGTTCGCCAAGCAGTACATCACCCAATGCGAGGAGCGCCACGGCATCGAAGCGGTGGAAGACCTGATCGACTCCTGCCACGCCCTGATGAACTACGGCGTCGACCGCTACAAGCGGCCCTACCCCATTTCCGCCGAGGAAGAGCGGCGGCGGCAGAAGGATCGCGAGGAGCACCTGCAGAAGCAGATCAACGATCTCTGGCGGACCATTCCCAACTTCGGCGAAAAGGGCGACGAGCGCGAACGCGACCAGCGCTTCCCGGCCGAGCCGCAGGAGAACATCCTCTACTTCATCGAGAAACACGCGCCGTTGCTGGAACCCTGGCAGCGCGAGGTGGTGCGCATCGTGCGCAAGATCGCGCAATACTTCTACCCGCAGCGCCAGACGCAGGTCATGAACGAAGGCTGGGCGACGTTCTGGCACTACACGCTGCTCAACGACCTCTACGACGAAGGCCTGGTCACCGACGGCTTCATGATGGAATTCCTGCAGTCGCACACCAGCGTGATCTACCAGCCGGGCTTCGACAGCCCCTACTACAGCGGCATCAACCCCTACACCCTGGGCTTCGCCATGTACCAGGACATCCGCCGCATCTGCGAACATCCCACCGAAGAGGACAAGCGCTGGTTCCCGGACATCGCCGGCAGCGACTGGTTGACCACGGTCAAGTTCGCCATGGCCAACTTCAAGGACGAGAGCTTCATCCTGCAGTTCCTCTCGCCCAAGGTGATCCGCGACCTCAAGCTGTTCAGCATCCTCGACGACGATCGCAGGGACGAGCTGCTGGTGCCGGCGATCCACGACGAAAGCGGCTATCACACCATTCGCGAGCTGCTCGCCGCGCAATACAACCTCGGCAACCGCGAGCCCAACGTGCAGGTGTGGAACGTCGATCGCCGCGGCGACCGCTCGCTGACCCTGCGCCACCAGCAGCACGACCGCAAACCGCTGGGCAGCTCGACCGACGACGTGCTCAAGCACCTGCACCGGCTCTGGGGGTTCGACGTGCACCTGCAGTCGATGCAGGACGACAAGCTGGTCAATACGCACCACATGCCGCCGCGCGGCAGCGATCCGGAGACCGAAAGCCGCTTTCCCGGAATGAATTTCGCCTGAACGCGGCGCGCGCCCGCAGCACCCCGCCACTCGAGACAATGGGTGGCCTGGGCGCGCTTATCCTTTATCCTCCGTGCCAACGGAGGTAGAACATGCAGATTTACAAAGTCGGCGGCGCGGTGCGCGATCGCCTGTTGGGCCGCGCGGTGAGCGAAGTGGACTGGGTGGTGGTCGGTGCCAGCGCCGAAGAAATGCAGGCCAAAGGCTTCCGCCCGGTCGGTGCCGATTTCCCGGTCTTCCTGCATCCGCAGACCGGCGAGGAATACGCCCTGGCGCGCACCGAGCGCAAGAGCGGCCGCGGCTACGGTGGCTTCACCTTCTACGCCAGCCCCGACGTCACCCTCGAGGACGACCTGATCCGCCGCGATCTCACCATCAACGCCATGGCCGAGGATGAAGCCGGCCAGCTGATCGACCCCTACGGCGGCCAGCACGACCTCCAGGCGCGCCTGTTGCGGCACGTTTCCCCCGCCTTCGCCGAGGACCCGCTGCGCGTGCTGCGCGTCGCCCGCTTCGCCGCGCGCTATGCCGAACTCGGCTTCAGCATCGCCGAGGAAACCCGCGCGCTGATGCGCCAGCTGGCCCGCTCCGGCGAACTGTCGGCGCTGACGCCGGAGCGCAGCTGGAAGGAAATATCCCGCGCGCTGATGGAGCCACGGCCGGACGTGTTCATCCAGGTATTGCACGACTGCGGCGCCCTGGCCGAACTGCTGCCGGAAGTGGATGCCCTGCTCGCGCACGACCGTGGCGAGCACCTGTTCGGCGTGCTGCGCCAGTGCGCGGCACACGGCCAAGGGCTGCCCGTACGCTGGGCCTGCCTGCTGCAGGGCTGCGCCGCGACGACGCATGAGCCGCAGGAGGACGAGCGAGTCGAAACCGGCCTGCGCCTGATCGAGGCGGCGAACCAGCGCTGCAAGGCCCCTCGCGACTGCCAGGAACTGGCCCTGCTGGTCGGGCGATACCAGGCCCATGCCCTCCATGCCCCGGACCTGCCGGCCGAAGCCCTCCTCGACCTGCTGCAGCATTTCGACATCTACCGTCGCCCCGAGCGCTTCGAGCAGTTCATCACCGCCTGCGAAATGGACGTCCGCGCTCGCCCGGACTTCAAGCATCACGGCTTCCCCCAGGCCGCCTATCTGCGCGGCGCGGCCGCCGCAGCCCGCGCGGTGGCGGTCAAGCCGCTGCTGGAACGGGGCTACCAGGGCGCCGAACTGGGCGAGGCGCTCAAGCGCGAACGCCTCGAACGGCTCAGGGGCTACAAGCAGCAGAACGCCTGAGCAATGCGCACACCAGTGCTCAGACCTGCAAGGGCGGATGGCTGCGCAGCAAGTCCGGCGAGGTCAGCTCGACGCCACGCCACTGGAACGGCACCGGCCAGAGCTGCTGGTCGATGGACGATCGATCCCACAGTTCGGCGAAGCTTTCGCCGAGCGCGGGGTGGTGCCTGGCGGGCGCCAGCAGGGCGAGCGGCCAGAGGACGAAGGCATTCTTCAGAATCTCCGCGCGCGGCAGCAGCAGCCCGTGGAAATTGCCGACCAGATCGCCATAGAGCAGCACGTCGATATCCAGCGGCAGCCCCTTGCGCTCCGGCGCATAGCGGCCGTTGTCCGCCTCGATGAATTTCAGCCTGCGGTCCAGTTCCGTCAGCGGTAGCGCGGTGTTGCCGGCCACCACCAGGTTGTAGAAATTGTCGCCCTTGTAGCCCACCGCCAGGCTCTCGAAGACCGGCGAGCAGCGCATGTCCAGCAGCAGCTCGGCCAGCGCATCGAGGCCGGCATGCAGGTGGCTTTCGCGCTGGGCATTGCTGCCCAGGCCGAGCAGCACGGGGATCAGCGACATCCGCGTTCGATCTCCACGCCCAGTGCGCGTGCGCGCGGATTGACCCCGGGCTTGGTCACCCGCAAGCGCAGCCAGACGATGCCGAACTCGCTCATCAGCATGGCCGCCAGGCGTTCGGCAAAGGTCTCCACCAGCTCGAAGCGGGCCTCGCCGGCGAAGCGATCGATCGCCGCAGCGACCCGGGCGTAATCCAGCGCCTTGCCCAACTCGTCATGCTCGGCGGCGGGACGAATATCCCAGCCCAGCGTCAGATCCAGGTGCAGGCACTGACGGATGCCCCGCTCCCAGTCATAGGCCCCGATCACCGTATCCACTTCCAGACCTTCGATGAAGACTGTATCCACGCAACTTTCTCCTACGGCACGACAAGCTCGATACGCATCGTTAGACTCAGGAGCTTCCTGCCCCGGATGGATTCCATGTTCTGGCTGCTGACACTGCTCGCCTACCTCATCGGTTCGCTGTCATTCGCCATTCTGCTCAGCCGCCTGGCCGGAATGCCGGACCCGCGCGCCGGCGGCTCGGGCAATCCCGGCGCCACCAACATGCTGCGCCTGGCCGGCAAGCGCCTGGCGATCTGGACGCTGTTCGGCGACCTGCTCAAGGGCCTGCTGCCGGTATTGCTGGCGGCCTCACTGGGCCTGGCCGTCCAGCAACAGGCCTGGATCGGCCTGGCGGCGGTGTGCGGCCATCTTTACCCCCTGTACTTCCGCTTTCGCGGCGGCAAGGGCGTTGCCACCGCCGCCGGCACCCTGCTCGCGCTTTATCCGCCCGCCGCGCTGCTGGCGATCATCGCCTGGCTGGCGGTGTTTCGCCTGACCCGCACCAGCTCGCTCGCCGCGCTCATCGCCCTGCCGCTCTGCCTGCCGCTGCTGGCCTGGCAACAACCGGCGGCGCTGCTGCCGATGAGCGTACTGGCGGTATTGATCGTCTGGCGCCATCGCAGCAATCTGCGCGACCTGTTCGCGGGGCGGGAAAGGCACTTTTAAACAGCGGCAAGCTTCAAGCTCGGTAAAGTTTCCATCGACCAGCGCGGCTGCACCGTGATGGCCGGACCGTCCCGCTGGCCGGCGAGCAGGCGCTGACAGCCAGCGTAGGCGATCATCGCGCCATTGTCGGTGCAGAAACGCGGTCGCGCATAGAACACCTGCCCTTTCAGCTCGCCGAGCATCTTCTCCAGCGACTGGCGCAGCGACTGGTTGGCGCTGACCCCGCCAGCGATGACCAGCGATTTCAACCCGGTCTGCTTCAATGCGCGGCGACACTTGATGGTCAGCGTCTCGACCACCGCCTGCTGGAAGGCCAGGGCGATATCGCAACGGGTCTGCTCGGATTCGTCACCCGCGGCGCGGCATTGCTGCCAGGTATTGAGGGTGAAAGTCTTGAGCCCGCTGAAACTGAAATCGAGTCCCGGACGATCGGTCATCGGCCGCGGGAAGACGAAGCGACCGGGCGTGCCCTGCTCGGCCAGTCGCGCGATTTCCGGCCCACCGGGATAGCGCAGGCCCATCAGCTTGGCGGTCTTGTCGAAGGCCTCGCCGGCGGCATCGTCCACCGACTCGCCAAGCAGCTCGTACTGGCCGATGCCATCCACGCGGACCAGTTGCGTATGGCCGCCCGATACCAGCAAAGCGACGAACGGAAATGCCGGCGGCCGTGCTTCGAGCATGGGCGCCAGCAGATGGCCTTCCATATGGTGCACACCCACAGCCGGCACGCCCCAGGCCAGCGCCAGCGCCTGGGCGCAGGAAGCGCCCACCAACAGCGCACCGACCAGCCCGGGGCCGGCGGTATAGGCCACCGCCTCGATCTGCGCCGCCTTGCGCCCCGCCTCGTCCAGCACTTGGCGGATCAACGGCAGCATGCGCTTCACGTGGTCGCGCGAAGCCAGTTCGGGAACCACGCCACCATAGACGCGGTGCAAATCGATCTGGCTGAACAGCGCATCGGCCAGCAGGCCCTGCTCGCTATCGTAGAGCGCGACGCCAGTCTCGTCGCAGGATGTTTCCAGCCCCAGCACCAGCATGGGTTCCAACCTTCAGGCAGGCGAATGAAGCCGTGCATATTAATCGCCCGGGCCAAGCACCGACCAGCGCTTTTCGATAAGGGGGCTTTGCATTCCGCAGTTGGAGCGGGTAACATCCGCAACCCTTAAAACCAGCGTGCTTGCGAGTCATTTGCCGAAGCGCGTTGCCACCGGTAATCAAGTGAAGGTAAGTCCTGGATGCCCGCTGTCAAAGTTAAAGAGAATGAACCCTTCGACGTAGCACTGCGTCGCTTCAAGCGCTCCTGCGAAAAAGCCGGCGTCCTGGCCGAAGTCCGCTCGCGCGAGTTCTACGAGAAGCCGACCGCCGAACGCAAGCGCAAGGCTGCTGCCGCCGTCAAGCGTCACGCCAAGAAAGTGCAGCGCGAGCAGCGCCGCAGCGTTCGCCTGTACTGATCCGGTACGGCTGACGCGCATCAAGCCCGGCTCAGGCCGGGCTTTGCATTGCACCAGACTCCGCTTCGCCAGTCGGCGAATGGCCGGAGTTTTTTTTCATTTCCGGCCCGAACACGGCGAGCGTATTCTGATACCCCTATGGCCGGACTGATCCCGCAATCCTTCATTGATGACCTGCTCAACCGCTCCGACATCGTCGAAGTGGTCGGTTCGCGCATCCAGTTGAAGAAGACCGGCAAGAACTACAGCGCGCTCTGCCCCTTCCACAAGGAAAAGACTCCCTCCTTCAGCGTCAGCCCGGACAAGCAGTTCTACTACTGTTTCGGTTGCGGCGCCGGCGGCAACGCGCTCGGCTTCGTCATGGACCACGACCAGCTGGACTTCCCCCAGGCGGTCGAGGAGCTGGCCAAGCGCGCCGGCATGGAAGTCCCGCACGAGGACAGCGGACGCCGGCACAAGCCGCGCCAGCCGGTCGATTCACCGCTCTACCCGCTGCTGGCCGCTGCCGCCGAGTACTACCGCCAGGCGTTGAAGAGCCACCCGACCCGCAAGGCGGCGGTGGAATACCTCAAGGGACGCGGCCTGTCCGGCGTGATCGCCCGTGACTTCGGCCTGGGTTTCGCCCCGCCCGGCTGGGACAACCTGTTGAAGCATCTGGGCGGCGACCCCCTGCAGCACAAGGCCATGATCGACGCCGGCCTGCTGATCGAGAACGCCGAGAACGGCAAACGCTACGACCGCTTCCGCGACCGCGTGATGTTCCCCATCCGCGACAGCCGCGGCCGCGTCATCGCCTTCGGCGGCCGTGTGCTGGGCGACGACAAGCCCAAGTACCTGAACTCGCCGGAGACACCGGTGTTCCACAAGGGCCAGGAACTCTACGGCCTGTTCGAAGCGCGCCAGGCCAACCGCGACCTCGACGAAATCATGGTGGTCGAGGGCTACATGGACGTCATCGCCCTGGCCCAGCAAGGCCTGCGCAATGCCGTCGCCACGCTCGGCACCGCCACCAGCGAAGAACACCTCAAGCGCCTGTTCCGCATCGTGCCCAGCGTACTGTTCTGCTTCGATGGCGACGCCGCCGGGCGCAAGGCCGCCTGGCGCGCCCTGGAAGCCACCCTGCCCAACCTGCAGGACGGACGCCGCGCACGCTTCCTGTTCCTGCCCGACGGCGAGGACCCGGACACGCTGGTCCGCGCCGAGGGCACCGACGCGTTCCGCGCGCGCATCCAACAGCAGTCGCAGCCGCTGGCCGACTATTTCTTCCAGCAACTGAGCGAAGAAGCCGATCCCCGCTCGCTGGAAGGCAAGGCCCATCTGGCCACGCTGGCAGCACCGCTCATCGAAAAGATTCCTGGCGCCAACCTGCGCGCCCTGATGCGCCAGCGCCTCACCGAACTGACCGGCCTGAACGGCGAGGCCCTGCAACAAATGACGGCCGCCTCGGCTCCATCATCTGCCGGCAGCGCGGCCCAATACGACGACAACATCTACTACGATGCCAGCCCGGCATACGACGAAGCCGCCTATTTCGAACCGCAGGAAGCGCCCCAGCCGTCGCGCGGCGGCAAGAAGGAATGGAAGAAGGACTGGAAAAAATCCGGACAGCGTCCAGACTTCAAGCCACGAGGCCCACGTACGCCCGCCACGGTCGAGCCGCCGGCGCTGTCCACTCTGCGCACGCTTCTGCACCACCCCGAACTGGCGCAGAAGGTGGAGGATGTGAGTCATTTCGCCGCAGAAGACGATACCTATGCCCAACTGCTGGTCGCCCTGCTCGGCACCCTGCAGAAAAATCCCAAGCTGCGCAGCCTGCAACTGATCGCCCGCTGGCACGGCACTGACCAGGGTCGTCTTTTACGCGCCCTGGCCGAGAAAGAATGGCTGATTTCGGCCGACAACCTTGAACAACAGTTTTTCGACACCATTAACACCCTTGCCGCCAGACAACGCGAACGCAGCCTCGAAGGGCTGCTGCGCAAGGCTCGCCAGGGTGAACTCAGCGCAGAGGAAAAAGATCAACTGCGTAGCCTACTGAGTCGCAACACGACACCCGCTACATCGACCTCAACTGGCGCGTGAGGTCCTAGCTCGGCTATAATGCTCAGCTTGTTTTCAGCCCGCCAGAACCTTCAGTGGATAGGGTTATATGTCCGGAAAAGCGCAACAGCAGTCCCGCCTCAAAGAGTTGATCCAGCGTGGCCGTGAGCAGGGTTACCTGACTTACGCAGAGGTCAACGACCACCTGCCGGAGGATATTTCCGATCCGGAACAGGTGGAAGACATCATTCGCATGATCAACGACATGGGCATCAACGTATTCGAGGTTGCCCCGGATGCCGATGCCCTGTTGTTGGCCGAAGCCGATACCGATGAAGCCGCCGCCGAAGAAGCCGCAGCGGCCCTCGCCGCGGTCGAGACCGACATCGGCCGCACCACCGACCCCGTGCGCATGTACATGCGCGAAATGGGCACCGTCGAACTGCTGACCCGCGAAGGCGAGATCGAAATCGCCAAACGCATCGAGGAAGGCATTCGCGAGGTGATGAGCGCCATCGCCCATTTCCCCGGCACCGTCGACAGCATTCTCGCCGATTACGAGCGCGTCACCAGCGAAGGTGGCCGCCTGTCCGACATCCTCAGCGGCTATATCGACCCCGACGACGACGGCGCCGCCGCGCCCCAGGAAGTCGAACCCGCCGCGCCGCAGACCACCGCGAAGCCGGCGGCCGACGACAAGGACGACGAGGACGAGGACGATTCCGACAGCGAAGAGGAAGAAGGTGATGGCGGCCCGGACCCGGAAGTCGCGCGCGCGCGTTTCGGCGCCGTTGCCGAACAACTGGAGAAGGCCAACAAGGCGCTGAAGAAGCACGGCCGCGCCAGCCAGCAGGCCACCGAGGAGCTCGAAGCCCTGGCCATCCTGTTCATGCCGATCAAGCTCGTACCCAAGCAGTACGACGCCCTGGTCGAGCGCGTGCGCAGCGCCCTGAACCAGATCCGCGCCCAGGAACGCGCCATCATGCAGTTGTGCGTGCGCGATGCGCGCATGCCGCGTGCCGACTTCCTGCGCCAGTTCCCCAACAACGAAACCAACCTCGGCTGGGCCGAGCAGTTGGCCACCGGCAAGAGCAAGTACGCCGAAGCCATCGGCAACCGCAAGGACGACATCCAGCGCTGCCAGCAGAAGCTGATCGAGCTGGAGCAGGAATGCGAGCTGGCGATCGCCGACATCAAGGACATCAACCGCCGCATGTCCATCGGCGAGGCCAAGGCCCGCCGGGCGAAGAAGGAAATGGTCGAGGCCAACCTGCGCCTGGTGATCTCCATCGCCAAGAAGTACACCAACCGCGGCCTGCAGTTCCTCGACCTGATCCAGGAAGGCAACATCGGCCTGATGAAGGCGGTGGACAAGTTCGAATACCGCCGCGGCTACAAGTTCTCGACCTACGCCACCTGGTGGATCCGCCAGGCGATCACCCGCTCGATTGCCGACCAGGCGCGCACCATCCGCATCCCGGTGCACATGATCGAGACGATCAACAAGCTCAATCGCATCTCCCGCCAGATGCTGCAGGAAATGGGTCGCGAGCCCACTCCGGAAGAACTGGGCGAGCGCATGGAAATGCCCGAGGACAAGATCCGCAAGGTATTGAAGATCGCCAAGGAGCCGATCTCCATGGAAACCCCCATCGGCGACGACGAGGATTCGCACCTGGGCGACTTCATCGAGGACTCCGCCATGCAGTCGCCGATCGACGTGGCGACCGTGGAAAGCCTCAAGGAAGCCACCCGTGAGGTTCTCTCCGGCCTCACCGCCCGCGAAGCCAAGGTCCTGCGCATGCGCTTCGGCATCGACATGAATACCGACCACACCCTCGAGGAAGTCGGCAAGCAGTTCGATGTCACCCGCGAGCGCATCCGCCAGATCGAAGCCAAGGCACTGCGCAAGCTGCGCCACCCGACGCGAAGCGAGCACCTGCGCTCCTTCCTCGACGAGTGAAACGAAGCCCCGGTCCTGCCGGGGCTTTTGCTATCCGCCGACTGAACGACCACCTGCATCATCCCGCCAACCGCGCTATCCTCCGCTCTTCCCATGACGGACCGAACGGCCATGCACGGACCCGACAGCTCACACCGCCAAGCCCTGGAACAGGCCGCCCTGCTCCAGGGCTTCCGCCAGCGCAGCCTGGTCGAAGGCGAACTGCTCGGCAGCCCGGGCGGTCCACGCGACAGCGTGTTCATCGTGCGCAACGGACGCATCCGCGTGTACCTCGCTTCCGAAGACAAGGAATACACCCTGACCTTTCTCGAGGCCGGAGACATCTACAGCACCCACAGCGGCGCCTATCTCCAGGCGCTCAAAGCGAGCGAGGTGCTGATTGGCGAAACGGCCCTGATGAGCCGCATGCTGGCGCTCCCCGGCGCAGCACCGACCATTATCCGCGTCCTGGGCCAGACCCTGGCCAACTCCCTGCAACTGATCGAAGATCTCGCCTTCCGCGACGTCGAAGGCCGCCTGGCACGCTTCCTCGACGGCATGCTCGCACGCAGGGGGCGCCCGCACGAGGGCGTGCAGCGCCTGGAACTGGACCTGAGCACCGAGGACATCGCCCACTTGCTCGGGACAACCCGGCAAACCGCCTCCTCGCTGATCAGCCGCCTGGCCCGGCAGGGCATTCTCAGTCGAGTCGCCCCTGGCATCTTCGACATCCACCGTCCGGACCTTCTGAAACAGCGCAGCCAACAGACCGGCAAGGTGTCGGCTGGCTGACAGACGCCTGCGCAGACACCCCTTAGGATCAGCGCTACCCCAACCGATCGTCCAACCGGACAAGGAGGAAAGCCATGTCCAGCGTCGTGACCTATCGCAGCGTCGCCGGCGACCAGCCACTGCCCTACATCGAATGCGACCGCAGCATCCGCACCATCTACTCGCGCATTCAGCACTACATCAGCCAGGACGATGGCAGTTGCCCCCTGTGCCGCTACTTCCGCGACAAGATCGGCAACCGCAACGGCTTCGAGCCCGATGCCCGGCTCATCCTCCACGCACAGATCAACGTCATCCACGAACTCTTCGAGCGCAACGGCGATCACGAAATCGCTCTCCTGCTGCAGCGAGTGGAAGACGACTGCTGCTGAACCCCAGCAATCAGTTGGCGCCCCAGGACCCGACCGGTATAATCCGCCGGCCTTCTGGGGGCCTATAGCTCAGTTGGTTAGAGCAGAGGACTCATAATCCTTTGGTCCACGGTTCGAGTCCGTGTGGGCCCACCATATAAATCAACGACTTAAGCCCACCGCAATGGTGGGCTTTTTCGTTTATGGCTATTTTAGTCCCCACCTTGGTCCCCATTTCCTTTCCTGCCGATCAGCTCCCATGACTCCAGGCAGATAGCTGAACACTGTATAGCGAGCTAGTTTTAGTACCGGTCAGCACCAATGGGATAGGAAAAGGATGAGTAATGCGAAAGTCAGCAGGATGATGGATCGAATAGCCCTCGGCGGTCTCGCCGGGGCTTATGCACATTGTTTTGAGCACTACAGCGATCACCGTCAGGCAATGAAAATGACTTGCAAGGCGGCGATTCGTGCTGGTTACCGGCCCGCTGCATGCTGGGTCAGCGCAGTAATGCTGGCCACAGGAAAACCAAATCACGCGGTCGCCTTCACCAAGGGATCCTCTCCCTCTTTTTTGATTGCCCAGGTTGGCGGCGTTGGGATTGATCACGAGCTCGATGTCATGTTTGATCCAGGAAACGGCGATCCTGGCTGGAAGCTGATCGAAGGTGAGGCCGGCGATCAGTACCAAGCTTGGGCCCAGAATCGCGAGCCGGATGGCATCGAGTATGAAATAACTTGCCAATGAGGAGATGGTAAGCACTAACGCTGAGCAAGCGCCGTTCGCCTCGATTCTATTAGAGCAACCGTCAGCCTCGGACCATCACCCCGCTCCCACGCTTGATGGCCGATCACAGACCCAGAACCAGCCATGCGCAGTAGAATCCTTCTGCTTGCAAGCCTTCCGCTGGATGCATATACTCCTCTCACCGTAAAACTGTAGAACTCTTCTGCATGAATATCTCCAAGCTTGCCCATGTCCGTACAGCCGTTGTGTTCCGCAACCAGCCGCCCCAAGAGGAGCAGAATGGCAATGTGCGTGCATTGGCGATCAGGGATTTGGTCGCAAGCAAACCGCTTCAATGGAATGAACTACCGCGGATCCTCCTAGATGAGGGGCACCTCTCCCATTGCCTGCAACCAGGTGACGTCGTAATCCCCTCGCGGGGCGACTATTACAAAGCGTGGCTTTTTGAGGGCGCTAGCGAGCCCGTATTTCCCCTAGGGCAATTGAACGTGATCACGCCCGGGCCGCAACTGGATGCTCGCTACCTCGTTTGGTACCTCAACCAGAAATCAACGCAGACTAGGATTAGCTTGATGCTGACCGGCACTAGCATCAAGGCACTTACAAAGGCGGCGCTGCTTACTCTGGAAGTGGAGACGCCTCCCCTGCTCAAGCAGAAGCAGATCTCAGAGTTGGATCACACCAAGCAGCAAATTGTCGCCATCCGACATCGCTTGAGCGAGCTGGATCAAGCAGAGATCGCCCACGTGACAAAGCAGCTTCTGCAGGACGGAGCTCGTCATGCCTGATCTGCAAATGCTGAATGCCATTAACGCAGCCATATCGAGCGTGTTGAGCGTCTTCCGAGGAGTTTGTGACCCTCATGACAGCGTAGAGTTTGCTATGGCAATGCTCATGCTGAAGTACCTCACCGACACGGGTCTAGAGGACTCTCCCGAGAACAAGAAACTTGCTAGTGGAATGCACTATTTCGTACCCGAGAAGGCGAATTTCTACGGCTTGCATGCAGCTAGGAGTCAGCCTGGCAATGGGGCACGTATTGATAACGCTCTCGAACTGATCGACGCCTCCAACAGCGGGTTGGACAAGATGTCTCTGTTCGTATCATTCGACTCGCCCAGGCTCGGCAGCGCAGACCAGAAAGACCGCATCCTTTGTCGGTTGCTTGAGGCGTTCAGAACCCCAGCACTCGACTTTCGCGTGGTTCCTAGTGGCGACATACAGGGTGCCGCCGCAGCTGCGTCTGAAGCCATTCTGAGACACACCGGAGAAGCTAGCGGCAAACGTGGCGGGGAGTATTTGACGCCACCTGAGCTTTCGCAGTTGATCGCCCGTCTAATGCAGCCCTCTGAGGGGGAGAAAATCTACGATCCCTTCTGTGGCGCTGCCTGGACCCTGACCGCCTGCAATAAATTTGCACGCCAGAATTCGAGTGGCAAAGGCTGCCTGTTGTACGGCCAGGACGCGAACGGCAACACATTGGGCCTAGCCAAGATGAACTTGCTCCTTCATGGCGAAACAAACTGCTTGCTCGCATGGGGAGATACCTTACGCAATCCTAGTTTTCTCGACGCGGATGGCCAGTTGAGTAGGTTCGACGTTGTCGTGTCTCATCCGCCTTTCTCGCTACGTGAATGGGGACATGAATGGGCAGAGAATGATCCATTTGGCCGCTACTGGCGCGGCGTTCCCCCTCGGGCATCAGGCGACTTCGCGTGTATTAGTCACATGATTGCGAGCCTTGCGCCTGAGCGCGGTCGCATGGCTGTGATTGTCTCTCTCGGCGTGCTGTTCCGAGGCGGCGCAGAGCGCCAAATTCGGGAGCACCTCGTTAAGGAAAACCTAATTGATGCGGTAATTGCCCTACCGCCCAAGATGCTCGCCAACACAGGCATTCAGACGGCGATTCTGGTACTGCGTAGGAAAAAGGCAGATGACGGGATCTTGTTTATTGATGCCGGCCGTAGCTACCAGCAAGGGAAGATTCTGAACGTCTTGCGCGAGCCAGATCTGGATCAGATCGAAACGACCTACCAGGCTCGGATAAATGTCGACCAATATTCGAAGCTGGCCTCTCAGGCCGAGGTAGCTGGCAACGACTACAACCTTTCAGTCGCGCGCTACGTAGAGATTCTTGAGGAGGAAGAAGAACTTGATCTTGCGAGTTTGAGGGCTGAGCGCGCCACACTCAGATCTGAGTTGGAGCGTCTGGAAGAAAAGCTAGCGATCCTGCTGGAGGAGGCCGGCCATGCTTAGAGCACAGAGCTGCCACGACCGCTTCCACTTGTGTGTATCTCGACGCCTGATCTCCGTCCAAACCTGGCCTCACGAACCATCTAGCCCAAACGCCTGCGAGGCAAATACAACAAGCATGTTCGATCAGAACCTCACCAATACAGCCGCGATTCAAACGTGCACTCAGACCCCGTCAAAGCTGTCCCTGGGCAACAATCGAAGCTTCTTCGGTGCTGCCGACGGTGCTGTGGAAGAAGTAGGCAAAAGGAAGTAGCTAATGACGGGATACCTCAAACCCTGGATGAGCTTCGAAGACCAGCTGAACCAGCTGATCCAGCGGGGCATGACCATCACCGACCGAGCGCTGGCACTGGAATACCTTAGCCGAATAGGCTATTACCGGCTGAGTGGGTACTGGTATGCCTTCAGAGAGCGAAACGACGTGGTTATGCTCGATGGAGGGAAGAAACCGAGCAAGCTGAAGGTGACGAAAGTCCTCACGGACGATTTCAAGCCGGGTGCCACTTTCCAAAATGCCGTGGATCTTTACGTCTTCGATAAACAACTGCGCCTCCTAGCAATGGATGCTCTGGAGCGAATCGAAATCGGTTTGAGGGTAGATATTACCCACGGCCTCGGCGTCCTGGATCCGTTTGCCTACATGCAACCTGGCCTGCTCCATAAGGACTTTTGCGGGAGGATTCTTGCGAGTACGGGAATCAGCCGGCATCAAGATTGGCTGACCCGCCATAACCAGCTGATCTCCCGCTCAAAAGAGGACTTCATTCAGCACTGCAAGGCAAAGTACGGACTTCCATTACCGCTCTGGATTGTTGCGGAGGTTTGGGACTTTGGCACGATGTCCACTCTGTTCAGCGGGATGCGAGAAGCCGACCAAGATGCAATCTCGGCAAAGTACGGCATCTCAAACGGGCGAACCTTTGCGTCCTGGCTGCGAAGCCTTAACTACCTTCGCAACGTCTGTGCTCACCACAGTCGGCTATGGAATAGAAACATTATCGACCAGCCGAAGCTACCGCCGGTGGGAGAGGTCCCCTGGGTCGCGCCCTTTGTAGGGAACGCCCATGCCCTTGCACGGTGCTACCTGCTACTTTGCATAACGCGCCATCTGTTGCGAACGGTAAATCCTCGTTCCACTTGGCCGCAGCGGATGAAGCAGCACCTGCAGCAGTTCCCACAGTTGTCCCACTTGGGGCTCAACGATGCTGGTATGGGGACGCACCCAGGCTGGGACACCGCTTGGTGAAAATTTCAGGCAATAAAAAACCCCTCAGCAGCTTCATCACCGGAGTGAGTCAGCCGAGAGGGGCCGTGTTGAGTCCAATACTAGAGATCGGGTTAGGTGACGTCAACTCCATTGACAGTCTGCCAAATCGATTGCGCCTCAAAGCGTAGCGGCTATGCGCAAGTGGTAAGACGACCTAGAGGCTTATGCTAGAGCTGCTTTCAAGGAAAGAATGTGGTTGCAGCCTAGCCCCAGGCTGCGCTAAGTCCGGATGTTGGATTGCGCCCAGTGAACTGGGCGGCTCCGCACCAGCCTTCGGGCATGATCAGTTCGCGACTACAGCGACGTTACTCCATCTATGACACCTGGGAAGAACACGCATGGAATGCTTCCACATCGACGAGAGTGGCTACACCGGGTTCGATTTGCTCAACCCTGAACAGCGCTTTCAGGGTGCCACCGCCGTGGCCATTACCGATGACGAGGCGGCGCAGCTGATTCGCGCTCATTTCCCCAAGCTGCAGGCACCGGAGCTCAAGTACCACGCGCTGGCAAAGCGGCCTGGCTATCGGCAACCGCTGCTAGACCTGCAGCGGGCCGTGCTGGCACAGCAGAAATGCGTAACCTACATCTGCGACAAGCGCTACCTGCTGCTGCTCATGTTCATGGACTACGCAGTCGAACCGTTCTACTACGAGCGTGGTATGGATTTCTACCAAGACGGCCAGAACTACGCGCTAGCTTCGCTGCTGTACACCGTCGGTCCGACCTTGCTCGGCAAAGCGACCTTCAATGAACTACTCGCGGCCTTCCAGCGGGCGATCAAAGAAAAAACTCCGCAGGCTTTGGAAGCGTTGGTCCGAGCAGTCAGGATGTTGGACTGGCAACAACTACCCGAAGCGCTCGGCCCGCTAGCACTGGCAGCACCTGAATGCCTGTGCGCGATTGCCACGCCGGGCGTCTCAACCGACGCGGCGATGGTGGTACTCCAATCGCTGATCAACCGGATGGAGGTGATGGCGGCGGGACCGTACCGGGTCGAGCACGACCAATCGAAGAACCTACTCACGTACCACGAACTGCTGCAGCGCTATATCGACCACCAGGATGAGGTCGAATTCAGGCAAACGCAGATCGCGGGCATCCGCTTTCCGCTCAAGCTGTCTTCCGTGACCCAGGTCGACTCGAAGACCAGCCCCGCCGTCCAGATCGCTGACGTCATGATCGGGGCTGCCATCGAGGCAGCCAACGGATTAACCGGCCGACGCGCGCCGCTGCTGGACCCGCAGGTCGTGATGTCGCTCTACGCAGAGGATCAATTTATCCACATGTTGCCGTCGATCGACTTCGATGAACAGAAACGATTCCGTGAGGGGTGTCAGGCGGCGGAAATGATCGATTACTTCGCCAAGCACTTTGGCACCAAAACCTCCTAAGGCCGCATGCCATCATAGGGGCACCCAATGGCAAGAATCAGAAAAATCGAGATCGCCAACTTTCGCAGCATCCAGCGGTTGGTCTGGTGCCCGATGCCCGGTATCAACTGCTTGATCGGCCCGGGCGACAGTGGCAAGTCCACGGTATTGGACGCAATCGACCTGTGTTTGGGGGCTAGGCGAAATATCCAGATCTCCGATGCCGATTTCTTCGGTCTGGACATCACGAACCCGATCAGCATCACGCTGACGCTGGGCGACCTCGATGACAGCATGAGGACGCTAGAAAGCTTCGGTGCCTTTCTGCGCGGCTACCACACCGCCACTGGTGTCGTCGAAGACGAACCATCCGCTGGCGCGGAGGTTGTGCTCTGCCTGAACCTGACGATCGCCAGTGACCTGGAGCCGTCCTGGACCCTCATTTCCGACCGCGCCGCCCAGCAAGGCCTGGTGAAGTCACTAGCATGGAAAGATCGCGTGGCGCTGGCGCCCACGCGGATCGGGGCTCTTGCGGACTACAACCTGAGCTGGCAACGGGGTTCGGTTCTAAACCGCATCTCGGAGGAGCGGGCCGATGCCTCGGCGGCCCTGGTCAAGGCGGCGCGGGATGCGCGCTCGACCTTTGGCGACCAGGCCGAACAGCAGTTGGGCGAGGCGTTGGGTATCGTCGCCACGACCGCCCAGGAACTGGGCGTCCACATCGGCGCGAAGGCCAGAGCGCTACTCGACTCGCATTCCGTGTCGTTCGGCGGCGGCACCATTTCCCTGCACAACGAGGGCGGTATTCCGCTTCGCAGCTTGGGGGTCGGCTCCACCCGTCTGTTAGTCGCCGGACTGCAGCGCAAGGCGGCCAGTCAGGCGTCGATCGTGCTGTCGGATGAGCTGGAATACGGCCTGGAGCCGCACCGCATCGCGCGGTTCCTAGGCTCCCTCGGTGCGAAGGAGGCGGCTCCGCTGCAGGTATTCCTAACCACGCATTCGCCTGTGGCACTCAGGGAACTCTCGGGGAGCCAGCTCTTCGTGCTGCGCAGCGGCCCCCACGGCCACGAGGCTCGGGTGGTCGGGACTGACAATGACATCCAGAGCACCATTCGCCTGTACCCCGAGGCTTTCCTGGCACGTTCTGTGATCGTGTGTGAGGGAGCCAGCGAGATCGGGCTCCTTCGAGGCCTGGATCTGCACCGGATAGAACAGGGAGGCGTGTCCTTGGCGGCGCAGGGCGTTGCCATGGTCGACTGCGGTGGCGGCGATGCAGATCGTCCGTACGCGCGCGCAGCGGTTTTCCAGTCCTTGGGCTATCGGGTCATGGTCGTGCGCGATGACGACAAACAGCCCACGGCCACCATCGAACAGGCATTCCTTCAGGGCGGCGGTGCCGTCGTTGCCTACCGCGCAGGCAGGGCGTTAGAGGACGAGTTGTTCGGCAGTCTAACGCCGGTGGCCTGCCAGAAGCTGATCAACTACGCATATGAGCTACATGGCGACCTGATTCACGAGCACCTTCGCACGGTCTCGAACAACACGCTTACCATCCAAGCCGTCTGGGACGAGATTCAGAACACCAACGCGCTATCGGTGCCAAGCCGAACCCTGCTCGGGCAGGCGGCACGCATCCGTAAGGCTGGCTGGTTCAAATCCATCTCCTGGATGGAGGACGTGGCGAGAACCATCGTGGCACCTGACCTACCTCTGTGCGATCCGGGCTTCAACGCATTGATGACCCAGGTATCAGGGTGGGCTGCTCATGGGCCCCGTTGAGATCGACCTGCGTGCGATCGCACGTGGCACGGTCACGGCACCGGCCGGCTGCGGCAAGACGCAATTGATCGCCCACGCGCTGGCCGGCCACCGAGGCAGCAAACCCATCCTCGTGCTCACGCACACGAACGCCGGTGTGGCAGCCCTGCGCGGCCGGCTCGATCGAGCAGGCGTGCCGCACAGTGCCTATCGATTGAGCACGATCGACGGCTGGGCTATCCGCTTGATCGCGAGTTTTCCGGGCCGTAGCGGCCACGACCCCGACATCCTGCGGATCGCCACGCCGGCTCACGACTACCCGGCGGTCCGGGAGGCGGCCTGGAAGTTGCTGCAGGCCGGGCACGTCAGCGAGGTGCTGAAAGCGTCCTATGCGCAACTCATCGTCGATGAATATCAGGACTGCTCGGTGCCCCAGCACTACATCGTCTACTTTCTCTCGCTGATCCTGCCGACCTGCGTGCTCGGCGACCCGATGCAGGCCATCTTCGGGTTTCGCGGCAATGCCCTGGCCGATTGGAACCAGCAGGTGTGCGCGCATTTTCCGGTTGTGGCCGAACTGGCTACGCCATGGCGATGGCGCAATGCCGGCGCTGAAGCGCTCGGGCTGTGGCTGCTAGAGGCCCGGCGTTTGCTGGCCGCTGGGCAGCAGGTAGACCTGCGCACTGGGCCGGCAGCGCATGTAATGTGGACTCAAGTCACGCCACCCAACGATCACGCACAGCGACTGACCGCAGCTCGGACGGCACCGCCTACTCCAGATGGCCACGTGCTGCTCATCGCCGATAGCCGCAATCGTGCGATCCAACAGAATTTCGCGAGCCAGACACCAGGGGCGTCGACCGTTGAGGCCGTTGATCTGCAAGACCTCATTACCTTCGGTAGCAGCTTTGACGTGGCTTCGCCGGATGCCCTGGGACAGCTTCTTACCCTAGCGCAGAGCGTCATGACCAACGTAGGTGTACCAGAGCTCACACGGCGTCTGGATTCGTTGGCGCGAGGAACCGCCAGGAATCCGCCATCCGAAGCGGAGAGCCGTGCCTTGGAATTCCTGCGCGTACCGTCTATTGCCGCCGCCGCTGCGCTGCTGTCGGAGCTGCGCGCTATGCCGAATGTGCGCGTGCACCGGCCCGCCATTCTCTACGGCGTGCTAAAGGCGTTGCGGGAAGCCGCGCCAGGAACCGTACCGCTGGCGGAGGCCACCAGGCGCGTGCGGGAAGAAAACCGACTGTTGGGCCGACCGCTGCCCAAGCGTGCAGTGGGCAGCACTCTACTGCTTAAGGGGCTGGAAGCGGAGGTGGCCGTGGTGCTGAACACAGAGGGCATGAGCGCACAGCACCTATACGTGGCCATGACCCGCGGGTCGATGAAGCTGGTGGTGTGTAGCCCCAATGCCATGGTTGGATAGTTCAGAGATGTGGAATGACAACAGAGAAGCAGTTCGGAGAACAGAGCACGAAGGAGACGCCTGAGCGACCTCAACACACGAGCACTATGCACGCAGCTACTCGTCAAGCCAGTAGACGTAGTTGAACAGAGCGTCTACCTCAGAGAGATTTTCCAACTCTAATTGAGTTTGAACCTCCCTGGCGTCTCGGCAGAATTGCTCGTAAAGCTCGGGGGTAACATTGGTTTTCAACGGCCGCAGGGGATATTGATCGTAACCGGCGACTATCAACCCGCTCACCGCATTCTGGTTCATCACCGCATATCGCTGGTTGTCCAAGGAATGGAGGATCTCCGTCAGGACATTAATGCCCGCTCGATCAATACCCACGAAGTGCCTGTGCAATAACTCAAATGCTTGGGCGGGTGTTGCGCGGTTCAGCTCCAAGACCTCTGCAAGGGCGCAGATGAAGAGACTTGAGTTCTGCGACACGATACGCTTCCCGCGATGCAGTCCTCCAGAATGAAAGCATTCGATCAGACCTTCGTAAGCTTCGAGAAAATTATCGCGGGTGACCTTACCTAATCCAGCGATATCTTTAACTCGCCGCCTCGCCATGAGCCGATCTCTAGCACGGTAAGTTTGTTGGGCCGCAAACCCATAAGGCGAATCGTCAGCCTGCATGTCAGCCAGCCGGTCAGCCAACACCTCCAAGCTGTGCAAGTCACCGCGGCTGATTTTTTCCGCACGTCGACTTGCCATCTTCCGCCAAGCCTCGTGAACGGCATGGAGTTTTGCATACCCATCAATGCGCGCCGTCGTTGCACGAGTGAGCGCACCCTCTTCGATCAAGCCACCAAAGTGCTCTTGGACAGATGCCATCAATGCACCGTCGCGATCATTGACGACGACCGATGCCTCGTAATTGTTGGAGAAGCCACCAGCAGTCAGGTTGGCGGAGCCGACGATTACTCTGTGACCTCCCGGCTCGCGCACCGCGTAGATCTTGGGATGGAAGGTTTCTTCCGCTGAACTCAGGTAGAACTCAAGTTTGTTCTGGGAATTCTTTTCCACCTTGAGCAGCTCATACAGCATCGCGGGATCGGTCACGAACAGACTCAGGCCAACCGCCACCCGAGCTGTCATCCCGCGAGCGATCGCCTGCTTAAGAGGCTCTAGGATAGCCTCGCTCGCGGAAGACTTAGCAAACGCAACCATGCACTCCAAGTGTTCAGCATTAGCCAGTAGCCCGATGATCTCGTCGCCATGACCTGAGTCATAGCCATTCAATAACAGCTTGAATCCTTGTGCCATTTTATCGCTCACAGTTTTTGCCACAGACTTGGTGTCTTCGAAAATGACGATCTTTTGACTGCCCAGATGGAGACGCTCACGAAAAGCCTTCAGCCTAGCCGTGTACAGAAAGTCACTAATTTGTGATGCTCCGTGCATGGCTTGTCGTCATGCGAGGTTGGATCTCTCCACAAATTGAGCCAGCATCCGGGCATCCTGAAGGGCATGGTGGGGCGGTTCCTCCCCATCGGCAGAAACCTCGATGTCGCAGCGGATCCTCCCCGCCTCTACTCCTCCTGGTAACCCATCCGGGCCTGCCAGCCAAATCAGCAAAGGCCAATCCCAGTCAGGCGCATCGCTGATGATCTCCACCGGACCGAGCCGAAGGAGGAAATCCAGTAGTTCTATTCGCGCCCGCTCTGTCGTGCGCCCATAGGCCGCCTGGTCCAACTGTGGCAGCACAATCTCCCGGACGAAATCGGAGCAGTCACCCTCTTCCCAGGCATCAGTCAGTTCGACATAGAACTCGGGGCCACCTGGTACAACTAGGGCAAGACTGATTAGCTTGCAGGTGTAGCGGTTCAGATTAGTGAATTCGGTGTCCAAGTAGACCCTGTATTTCGTCATCCGAGGTTGCTCCGTTGAGCTATGCACCGTGCATAGGTCTTCGCCACCATTCCGATCCGCCGACCTGCCGCCATTGAATCGTTCGGCAGCGAACGGCTCATCCCTCGCTCTTTTCGTGGTCTCCGAAGAGCAGACTCCCAGTGCACCAAACGGCGTGGCCGAAGTTGCGGATCAATTGCTCGCCCTGTCGCAGATATGACGCAGTGGTGTCGATGCCGGCGAGCTTGAGGGCTTCGCCGATCTTCGAGCTCGTCGGGTGCGCGTCGCCAAGGCGCATGTCGTAGGCGCCGGCGATAGCAGCGAAGACCTCGCGCGCACGCGCCTCTCCGGCCTTCTGGGCCAAGATACTCTGAAGCAATTTGTTAGAGCCCAGTTTCTCCTTGTCAGGGTGGTTGGACAGCTTTCGAAGAGAGCGAACGTCGAGTCGATCTGAGAAGATGCGAACGAGTTCCTTGGCCAACCGCAAGAGCGAAGCCTGATCTTTGCTCGAAAAGCGAGAGACGTGCTGCATCGACGCGGCATCGTCAATCTCGTGCGAGAACAGCGACACGCCGAAGGCCTTGCGGAACTCGGCTTCCAGCAGCCGCATGCACCCGAATAGCATCTCTTCCACGGCATGGGTGTCTGCCGGCTGCGCCTTGACCTGAGAGGCCAGGAGCTCGGCACTGACCTTGCCATCCGGCGCAACGTTACTCGCGGCCCAGAGGAACTGCTCCCAGGCGGGCAGCTTGGCGATGTCGTAGGCGTAGACGGTGATGAGTTCCGAGGCGTTGATACCGAAATGGGTTGAATACCCCGAGGTGGATTCGATCGCTCCGGTTTCAGCCGTGTACCACTTCAAGGAGAAGCCTCGATGGCTCAGGAGCTCGTTGACCACGGACGGGCGGAACCAGAGCCATCGTCCGACGTCTTCGTCGTTGAGCTCGGCCGAGAACTTACGCGAGCCGTCCGTGTCGACGATGAAGTGCGGCAGGTTCTGATCCTCGTCCCCGCGCACACGCGTGCTCGTTCCCTGATGTTCGATCCATTCGTCTCGCCAGAACTCACCCTCGACGCGCACGCCGGGGTAGCCGCTTCTATGGCCCTTGGCGCTCTCTGAGGCGGTGTTGTCGTTCGTCTCGGGCCTCATGACCGGAGCGTCTTCCTCCTCGTCAACGTCGGTGCGCCACACACGAAACGACGCCCAGCTCCCGCCGAACACAGCGTTCAGCGCCTTGATGCGCAGATCGTACCGTCCACCTTCACGCTCCTCCTGGATCTCGGTCAGGCTGGCATAGGGGCTGTCCTTGAGGTCGGCCACGTTCTCGACGCGCTGGCGGTAATAGGAGAGACGAAGGGATAGGCCGCGAGCGGCCAGGTAATCAATCAGGAATTCCCGCTTGATCTCGATCAGGCGATGGCTGCCATCGCTGTCCACCGTCTCCCTGGCGACCACGACAAAGTCCTCTTCCGGCCTGACCCAGTTCGGCCCCTCCTTAATCAGGCGAAGCGCGACCACCAAGTCCGGATTCAGAATCCACTGTCGGCCTCCGACCACGGGCTGCGGATGCTCGAAAACGAGGTTGGTCCCGATGGGCTCCTTGTCGTTGAACTGATACTCATCGATAGGCGAGTAATGGCCGTCCGAGTAAGCATACGGCGCCACGGTATACCCAATGCCGATGTCGCTCCAACTCAAGCGCTCGGCAAGCTCGTGATGCTGCTTGGGAAAGGCGACGGAGCCACAGGCGAATACATCTCCGACATACCCCACTTCCTTCACGTTGCCCTTCTCGTCATTTAGCGACGCACGAAGGGGGATCCAGGTCGCCCGAGAAAACGGACGCCGAATTTCAGAGGTTTGAAGAATCCAGGCTTCGGTCATAGATCAATTCTCTAAGTGATCTCAGCAGCCACTACTTTAATCCAGCAATGACTGATCAGGTCGAGTTCAAATAGGAGGGCTACAGTGACCTATGCACCGTGCATAGGTGGACCACATAGAGCTTCGTAGGCGCTTGCAGACTCCGAGTTGACGCCTGTCCGCGAGCCCAATACCCTAGCCGACAAGAATAACCCCCACGCCTCGGACCGGCCTGCCGGCACTGCGCACCAGGGGGTTAGTTTTTTTCGCAGGACATGCTTTGAGAGCTGCATCAGTTTTCGCCGTATCTATCATGTCGCCCGCCCCCGTCTCTCCTCCGAAGAGGTAATCTGCTTGTCGATGGCATCAGCCATCGCATGAGCAAGCGCCTTCGCAACTCCACCGGCCATTTCAGCCAGCACATCGACAATTCGGATCTGCTCGCGGGGATCGCTCGGAGCAATCGCCTTTGCGACTGCGGCAGGGTTGGATAGCACTGTCTGCAGCGCGTCGAGATCGTTTTCGTTCAGGTCGAGATTCAAGGTGATTCGGCGCGTCATGGCTTTTCCTTGTTCAGGGGAGCGCTCATTGGCCAGATGAGAAGGCCGGTGACCATCGCCTCAGCGAGCTCCTGAGCGTGCTCCGACCAACAAAAGATTTCGATAGTGATGATCCCGCTATCGCTGGCCTCCTGAGCTGCGACGATCAGATCGACCTGCAGAGCAATTGGCACCGGGCGCTCGCTGAATGCTACGAGGCTCCAGCCTGGTTCACGGCCGATGCCGATTGGCTCCGGCGTGATGTAGGCCTCGACGATTTCTGCCGCACCGGTGATTGCCTCCAGGGCTCGCATAAATGGCGCAGCCAAGGGGTCACCGGCACTCGATTTCAGCCGGGCCAGCTCGATTTCGTGGCGATGAATCTGCAGATCCCGCATCTGCTGCGCGAGCAGATTCTCTTGATCAGACATCCTCAAGATCCTCCAGAGCAGAGGCCAGCCTTGCATGCTCCTGGTCCCAAAGGCTCAAGAAATTGTGCCAGTCGGACACATACGAGCCATTGAGCTGGCGCGTTGAACCGATTGAGGCAAGTGCAAAGCGGGTAGCCCATGGCTCAGGTATATCGATGTCTCGCACGTATGGGATGTAGCCCTCCACAACGGTGACCGGCACAAGGGCTTGCACTTCTCCTGTCGACAGATGCGCAGCTTCACCGATCGGGCGTTCTCGGTCCTGCTGAAGGATGGCGGACAGCTCGCGCAGAGCTGCTCGGCGCACCGCGAGATCGAATGAGCTCAAGGCTCTCAGAGCAGTGCGCCGCCAGCGCTCGCGCTCCTGGAGGCTGTAAACAGACAGCTGCTCAGCGCTGGCATCCACCATCTGGGCGCAGAAAAATGCTGCCGCCGGGAGTCTGGTCATCCGCGCCTGGGCATCCCTATCGGCCCCGACAAACGCAACGCGCAGACCGAACAGTGCCGATGTGTTCAGCGCATCTCGCGCGGCTTTCAGCGCGTAGATGATTTCTGACAGCTCAAATCGTTCAGTGTGATCGACCAGCAGATAGATCGGCGCGCGGAGACGGGCGCTCGCCGCCTCCAGGGTTGCCGAGAGCGTATGCCCCGGCGCCGTTCCGAGCTGATCGCCGATCTGCTCAATCGCCAGTTGCATGCTGTCCGCCTCGGTCAACATCGCGACCGGCCGTCCAACGGCGTGCAGGACTTCTGCGATGGCCTGGGCGGTGCCAGCAGGCGCGTGGATGAATAGACCTGAGCCGGTGTCGGCGATCTGATTGAGCAGCGGCGATGCAGCCGCCGCACCGTTAGTCCTGGGGTTGGCATTACATTGACCTCCTCTGTGCTGGGGTTTCCTGCGTCTCCTCCTCCACCGCCGCCGGTTTCGGTGCAACCGGCGGCTGAGGGGCTTCGGCCTGCTGATCGGACTCGGCCTGCTGCGGCTGGCTTTGCTGTCGCCGGAGCAGATCGTTTGGATCCTCTCCATCAGCCATTTTGTAGTCCTCCCGGCGGTCAGCGACCTGCAGGTTGGGAGCTTGCTCAGCGAGCAGTTGCTTCAATGCTTCGGTATGCCGGGTGCCTGCATCGTCCTGGTCATAAACGAGATCGACCTGCCGAGCAACGGTACGGTCGGCCAGGCCACGCAGCGCGCGGGAGGTATCGTCGGCAGGGTTCCCGCCAGAGCTGACGTAGAGCGTGCGGGCGCGCTGCTCGGGGGTGTCGAGTTGATACAGGCTGAGGGCATCGAGCCCGCCCTCAGCGACCTTGATTCGTTCAGGGTTCACGCAACTTGGATTGGCGATGTAGATGCCCCGCTCGCTCTTCGAGAAAAGCGCTGGGCCATCCTGCTTACGCTCGAAACCAGTGAATTTGCCGTCTTCGCGAACATGCGGAAAAACGGCGCTTCCGTGCCGGTCAGTGCGCCATTTCGTTTCGGCGAGAGCCTGCTCGGAGATTCCGCGCGATGCAAGGAAGGCGTTGGGCTGATCGGTGGTCTGCCTGTACTGTTTGAATGCTGCAGCGCGGCGAAACTCGGCCTGCAGCGCCTCCTGCTCGCGCCGCTGCCCGGCCAGGGCGGCACGCTCCGCAGTCGGCGTCCCCTGGTACTTGATCCCGGATTCGAAGTCGCGTCCGAAGGCGATTTTCCGCAGTTCATCACGGGTTTCGAGGAAGCTCGCGCCGGTGGCGTGCTGATGGAGGTGAAAAACGTCGCCACCGACGCCTGAACCCTTCCCTGCCTTTGTCGCCACCCAGCTCGGCTCGCCTCGCGCATTGGATTTGAGGGTGATCTCGTGCATGGGGTCAGCCTTATCGAGCGCCTTGTTTTTCATGCGGACACGGGCGCCCGATCCGCTCACCTGGACGTACCCCAACCGCTCGGCGTGGGCGCACAGGTCTACGCCGTCGCGGATCGCTTGGGTCTCGCGTTGCTGCTCAGCTTTAGTCCAAAGCCTGCGTGGTCTCACTGGAGCCAGCGGCGTCAGATCGTGAGTTTTCTGCCCAACCGGCTGCGTCGGCAGTGGCTCCGCGAGCAGTGCAACGCGCTCAGCACCGGCTGGTAGATCATAGGGCTTGCCGGGCTTGAGGCGGGTGTCTGCGGGCTGGTCGATCAGACCGGAGACAGCAAAACCCCGGGCGGCTGCTAAGTCGTGGTCGGCCTGAGTCGCGGGCATCACGCTGATTTCCGGGGCCTTCTTCGGCTCGGCCTGCAGCTGGCCGGGATACTGGAAGCGCTCGCCGGTTTTCTCCAACAGGTCTTTTGTGCTCGGCTGTTGGGCCTGGATCGGCTTGTCCGGGTGCAAACCGGCCTCGGCATTGGCGCGAATCAACGCGCGGAATTCCTTGTCAGCATCGAGCGCACAGCGCTTGGACCTGAAGGCCACAGTGTTGCGGCCCAGCGTGTTAATCGCGTCTTGGTCGTTCTCGATATAGAAGCCGCAGGCCTGGCGAGAACGGGTGAAGGCCACGTAAGCCAGGCGTCGATCGGTCGAGTCCGAGGTTAGGTAGAAAGCGCGATCGACGGTCAGCCCCTGCGACTTGTGCACGGTCATCGCGTAAGCGTGGTCAAGGGAGGCGTACTCCGACAAAAGCCAGCTCACTTCCGTCCCGGTGCGGTCGAGGCGCGCGGTGAGCCTGGTGTCGTAGACTGGTTCGCCATTTTCGTCGATGTCGATCTGCACGCGCTCAATAGCGGTCAGGGTGGCCCGATCACCGTTGTAGGCGGGTTCGCCATCAATCTTCTGGTTCTTACGCAGCATGATCCGGTCGCCTGGGGCTAGGTCGAGGTCTGCGTAATCGCCTCGGCCCGTCTCGACCGGCACACGAAGTTGCTGGGCCCTATCCAGCTCGCCGGTCGAAAAACGGTGCTCGCGCACCTTGGAGTTCAGGGCTCGAACAGACTGATTACGGTCGGCCAGGAGCAGAATACTTTTCCACTCAGTGCCAGCCGCGCGAGCCTCCAGGGCATCGCGCATCATGAGGTCGATCGGCTTATCTTTGATGCCTTCGGCCGGCATTTTCAGCAGGCCGCGGCTCACCATCATGCTCAGGGCGTCAAGGCCGCCCTGTTCTGCTGGGCCTTCAAACCAAGCCTGCGAGATTGCTCTGTCGGCGGGGTCTTTTTGACGAGCGATTTCGATGAGCTCAGAGCAACCAACTTCTTGCGTGAGCATGTCCAGACTTGACGCCGAGCCGACAGCTTCGAGCTGACGGCCGTCCCCGACCAGAATCAATTTCGCGCCGGCCGCATCGCAATACCCAGCGAGCTTGTGCAGAGTGCGCAAGTCGGCCAGACCGGCCTCATCGCAGACGATCACATCCGTCGGCCGTAGCTTCTCTCGAAATTTCTCGTTGTCGTTTTCGAGGCGCATCAACAGGGAATGGATTGTCCTCGACTTGATGCCCGCGGAGTTTTCCAGCTCGGCGGCAGCTGCCCCCGAGGGGGCCAGACCGATAACTCGGTTGCCGCTCGACTCGTAAGCGAGGCGCAGGGCGGTCAGGCTGGCTGATTTCCCCGTACCGGCGGCCCCCTGGAGGATCTGAAAGCGTGAGCCAGAAGCGCAGTGCTGAACAGCCGCGCGCTGCTCTTCACGCATCCGGAAACCCTTTTCGTCCTCGAAGCGGGAAATCGCTGCAGAAACGCGCTCACCCGGAATGGCGAAGCGCTCCGTAGACACCTGTGCGGCGTGAGCATACGAGAGCAATTCCGCTTCAAGCTGGCGGTAAGGCTCAGTCGTGAACTCCCGAGGACGACCTTCTTCTGGCGGAAGTTCGATCACGCCGAGTTGCTGGACTAATCCGACTCGGATCGAGGGAATAGCCTGCTCGCCGCCGTGCAGGATCGACAACTGCGCTGCCGCACGGTCCAAGGCGGGAGCACCGAACACTGAAGCGTTCCGGAAAACCAATTGCTCAGCAAACAGCCTAGTCTGAGGGGTCAGGTCTCCTCGCTGCAGCTCCTGCTGCAAATTCGCCAGTTGCTCACGCCATTCGGCGCGCAGCTCGTCACTGTCTTTCTCCTTTTTGCCTTCCCTCGTCCGTTTCGCCGCACCTCGGGCTGAGTCGGCGCCGCTCGCCCCCATCTCGGCGAGTGCCTGCAGGATTTCGATTCGGCGAGTGGAAAATTGGAGGACAGTTTCGCGAGAGATCCCCGCCACCCGCAAGCCGTTGCGCTCCAGGTCAACTTCTAGGTGTCGAGCAACCTGCGGCAGGTCACGCTGCAAAGCACGGGCGAGGTAGGAATCGAAAAGAGCCGCGAACTCAGTTTGCCGCCGGAACAACTCACCACCGTCGAGCGGACGCCATCTGCCATCGGCACCGAGACAAGCGTTGGGGATTTCGGCGTGAACGTGGAGATGCGGCTCCTGATTGCGATTTGTGAAATGAAGGTAGGTCGCCGCGACCATTCGGCCATTGTGCCGATCACAACCGCCGGCTCCGGTTCGATAGCCGACATAGCCCTGTCGCTCCGCGTAGTCGAAGACGCTGCGTGAGGCTTCCATCATTGCCCGCTCGACAATCATCTGATCCTCGCGGGGCAGCGAGGCATATAAAAGCGAGATTGTCTTGTCAGCGTTGAAACTCGTTGAGTAGCCCGCTAGCCCAGTGCCTCGATCCAGTTCGCCTTGGCGACGTTCGGAAACGTAGCGCTCTCTCATGCGCGGGTTAGTGCCCGACATGAGCGCTGCGTAGTCGCCGTCCTGGGGGGTGACGCCTAGCCCCAGCGCTGCGCTGGCACTGCCAGCGTACTCGGCGACCAGGGTTCCAGCACCCGGAGCGTGGTAATAGTCCTCGCCACCGCTGCGCGGCTCACTCGCGTCGTCCCGGACTTGGCCCTCTCCGCGCTCGAAATACGCGGCGCGGGCAGCGATGTCGCCACCCGCGAATTTGTCGATGGTGAAGATGGCCATCAGTTGCCATCCCCCAGGGCCGCGGCCATAACCTCGGCAACCGCGCGCTGCGCGCCAATACGACTCGCGTCCGCGAGCCGATCCCCCAGAAGGGAGAATGCGCTTTCGATTTCGGCGCGGACCGCGAGAGCGGCTTCAGCATCCAGGCCGACAGTTTTGGCGTCGTGTAGGCGCAACTCGCCTCGCATGAGGGCGATCAGATCTGAGGTCGGTACGGCCTCAAGAATCGCTTGCATGACCCCTGATTTCGGCACGCCGGCGTCACGCACCAGGCGCTCGAACGCCTGCCGGGACCGCTCACTGCGAATGGTCTGCGTGTGGTTTTGTCGCTCGAAAGCCATCTCCTTCCCTCTCCGCCTGGGCCGCTACTACGCCTGTAGTAATCACCTGCACACCCAAAGTGCCCGATTGGCGCGGGCTTACACGGCAGCACCTCGCGAAGCGAGTGCAGCCGTGTTCAAGCCTCCGCCTCTAAACTACACAATCTTTATAGAATATCAACACAATACTATTGATCTATTTTTATCTTTTGCTATCTTTATAGAAACGCGACAACGTTAGGCAAGCATCCTGATAGCTATAGAGGCATCGCGCAGGAATCTTTAGAGATTCTCGATAAAATCGATGCGTACCTTTGTACTTACAGGAGAAACCTAATGCTCAAGCGCCCCGAAGACGAAGAAAACATCGATGCATACCTGCGCGAGATGGCAGAGGAGGAAAAGGCGGTGACAGACCGACTACGGGCCCTGATCGCGCAAAAGAAGGCAGAGGCCCTTGAAGGGACGGACTCCGCACGTACTCGTGGGCACGCGACTCGTGTGCTCCGACCGCGAATGGCAGAGCTGAGATCCATGATGCTGCTGGGGCTTTCGTTGAAAGAGATGCTCGACCTACTGGAACAGGCAGGCGTACTGGTCAGCTACCACAGCTTGCGCACCTTCCTGAAAAAGCATCTCCCGGCAGAGTACCGCGAGTGTATGGCCATCGGATCGTCGAAAGGCATCAACCCTTACTCCGGAGAAGAGCAATACCCAGACGCTCAATTTGAAACCCTGCCTGCAACACAGGCACCGGCCGCCGCGGAACAGGCGAAACCTGAAAACGTGAACTCGCTCATCGAGCAGGTGCTCGGGCGAAAAGACCACTCAACGTAGGAGTAACCCATGATTCGAATTCTCTGCACCTCGACCAAAGGTGGCGTAGGCAAATCCACCATCGCCCAGCAGGTGGCCACGACATATCTCCTAGATCGCGAGGGCACTGGCACGCTGATTGAGCTCGACGACCAGAACGTCGACTCGCGCTGGATGAAAAGCTCGAAAATCGAATCGCGTCAGATAGTAGTGGACGGTGATGCCAGCTTTGCCGTCCTCGATCTGTTTGAGGAGTTCGCCGGTAAATCTTTCGTCCTGGATATCGGCAACCAGACCGCCGAGGCAGCGCTTACCGCCATGGGCCGCAACGGCCTGCTCGGTCGGTTCGACCTGATCCTTGTGCCGGTCAAAGACGTAGGCCAGGACGTAGAAAACGCCAAGCGGACCATCAACAGAATCCGTGAAGATGAGCCTGCTGCAAAAATTGCTTTGGTCCTTAATGGGCTAAGCCGCAAAACCCAAGATCCTAACGACCGTCGCATCCGCGCTCTGTACGGCGACGTTTTTGACCTCGGCGAAGATCTCAATGTACCGGTTCTCATCATGCCCGGTGTTGAAGGGTATGGCCTGTCGCGCAACTTTGGGAAAACGTTGCTGGAAATCGCCGCCGGAGCAGACGCTCTGATCGCCCAGCTCCGCGAGCAGAGCCTGATCCTTGATCGCGATGGGAAAGGTAAAGACGCACGGCGCTGTATGGTGCTGGTCGAGGTAGTAGCAATCGCGAAAGAAGCAAGCACCTGGATCAAGCAACTGCATGGCAAGTTCGACGAGCTCCGGGGAGCCGACCAGGAGGCTGCATGAGCACCCTGAGCGATGACAGCATCCAGAGCATCTTCGACCTGGTACACGAGCTCCGAACGCTAGTTGTACGCCTTGAGGGCGTGGGGACGCAGCCCGGCCTGCTGGAGCTCACGGAGTCGCTAGCGTCGAAAATTGGTGCCGCTGGTAACAGCGTCGGGCTATACGCCGATCGCCTAGCTGATGCTGCACAGTTGCATGAGCAGCTAAAAGCTTTGCCACGACAACTGCTTCGCCCAGAGGAGTCCCAAGCTTTCCGGGAATCTCTTGAGCGCGCATTGCTTTCTGATGCGACACGAATCCTTCGTGTCGCTTACGAGACGGCAATGACCACTGGTTGCCTAGATGCGGTTGAAAATGCGCTCACAGAAATGCAAAAGCGGATAGACACGACTGAGCTGGAAAAGACGGCAAAGGAGTTGACTGCAGCTCGTCAGCAAAACTCGGCACTGAACAACCAAATAAGTCTTCTGAATGCTCGATCTGCCGAGCTATTGAAGGCAGCAGGTAAGTGGCATCTAACGAACTTTGTTACAGGTGTGATCCTTGGAGCCGTGCTGTCCATGCTCTATCTAGCCCCTCAGATTCAAGACTTTCTGACCTCTTACTAAACCCGATCCACGAACGCACAAGGAATTTGCATGAGCAATCATGACGAAGTTTGCCGCGCGCACACCAAAAAGAAACGCCCATTGATTAATACCAATGAAACTGCAGCAGAGCTTGCCAAAATTTTTATTGGTCAGGCGAGTACATACCAACTAGAAGGTCTGCTCGGCATGTATAATCTAGAGCAACCAAGCCAGGTCACGATGTATATCGGATTAATCGCGGCCACCTATAGAATTGCGCTGCTCGAAGCTGAAAATCGGTCTCTTCGTATCATGGCCGGAAATCCGGCGGCAGATGACAGCATTAAACTCTTCCCGGAAGTAAACACCTTTATGGACGCCATGAACTCAGATCTGAGGCAGGTGCAAGCAACCGGTCGGATGCCCAACTTGGTGCATTTTGAACAACGCGTGCGAAACGCAGAGACTAGATCAAAAATTGCTGATGCAGGTCGGGCACTAGAAATAGAAACTGCTGGATTTGTTGCTGCAAAAGCAGCGAAAGGAAACTCAGCAGGCATCCAAATTAAAGAGTGATTCTTAATCGCGCGAGCCCGACTCTAACTTATCCAGATTGATGCCTTGTCACTCTGCTGTTACTAGATATCTGCGCAATCGATTTTTAATAGAAACCTTAGTTATAGGTGCGTCGAATCTAAAATCCACAACATCAACTCCATTTTCAGTACATAGCCTCCTCTTTAACTCATCTCGCTCAACGACCCGTCGGTACGCCTCTTCCCCCCCAAAGACAGCAATGGGCCTGTAGTGCTGTTCACCCTGATGCTCAATTGCCAATTTGAGCTCTGGGAGATAGATATCGATTCGCATCCTTCCAAGCCATTCGGGAGATGCTTCCCGCAGGACTTGGTTGTCTGGAAATAGGTCGCGAACAAGCCCATAGAGAGCTGACTCTCGCTGCCAGCGGCTTAAACCTAAGACATTCATGACCTCTGCTTGCGCCGTTCTACTGTCAACCCGAAGATCAAACATTACTTGGTCAACGTAAGCCTTAAAATTGGTCTCAATGCTCGATCCGTATCTCTCATCCTCAGGAGATATCCGAGCCACACACAGATGACACAAACTCGCTTTGTAGTCGCACTGAGCGAGATACTCACGTAAAGCGCGAGCATGGTTTCCTTCATTTTCACAAGTCGCTACAGCTGCACTATGAAAAGGCCTAGCACACTCACAAAGTATGCGCTGACCGGACAGCATATGATTGAATGAAACAATGCGGTGGCTCCAAGAGCCTGCTAAGGGATCAAAATTTGCGATTAAGGGCTGAGACAGCGTGCTATTAACTAACCGATCCAATATTACTTGAATCACCTCGACGCCAACTCTGATGTGATTGATTCGCAACACATGATTCGTCTGTTTCTTCAGTTCTTTTTTCTTAAGCTGTGAGATTCGTGAGACTCCCCAGCCATAGTCAATCGGCACTAACTCGATGCCTATCGAGCAAAGATCAATTTCTTCAAAGCTGTTGACTGGCTTGGTAGCCAATGTGATTTCCGAATACCAAGTTTCGTACCCAGATTTCAGCAGCTCTGGCAACGAAGCGTATCGCCGCTTGAAATACATTGAGTGAAACTTCACCTTGGGCGGTTTGATGAGAATGCTGGAGAATGCATCAGAAAACACTTGGTACAGATGAGTCTCTAGGGCACGTTCAATAGCCAGCACTGGTGTCATACCAGGTACAGCCAGATCACTGACCACCTGATCCACGAGCTTCGCTCCGTCCAGCCGAGCCATTACCATCCCTAATCCTCTAGCCTAATTCCCTCGAAACACTCCATCGCAGCCTGATCGACGGAACATAGCCTTAAGCGCAAACGTCAAATCGTCTGTCGTTTCTTTATTTCCCAGCAGCCCTCATCCTGTGTGCCACACTCTTTAGATACTCGACTAGGTCATCTATCTGCTGAGGTGAAGTGGCAATCGGATATTCCCCATGTGTGGCACGAAGCACATCATGGTGATCCACCCAAAATAAACTATTATCGATGTACTCAACATATTGCTCCCTCGACAGCTCATCCATCGTCGGAATGTCGATAACATCAACGCCAATTTCTAGAGAAAACTCGATTTTCATTTCTACTCCTGGCTGAGAGCAATGCTCTTTAAGCATCACAAGCTGGCTCGCCTCGCATTGCTTTCTGATAATCCTCGTTGGATAACCCTGGTCGAATAGCAGTAAATCCATTTGAGCCGCAGTCAATACTAAATCCTAGATCCCTGACAATCTCATAAGGAACATCGGACTCTTCGCTGATTTCCATCCAGTGGTAAGAGCGTATAGCTTCCTGCTGGGCCTGGATAAGTCTATTTGCTGCTTGTTCGATGCGAGAAGCATAGCGATTCGTTTCCGCTGCCTTAGCTTGCTTCTTTGCATTCGAGCCACGATAAGTATCTCGACGTACATGGACAGGATACGTAACCAACTCTGACTCCTTAAGTTCTTAAATCGGAAACTCCGGCAAAATACTAACAAAGCCCGGCAAGGTTTTACTTGCCGGGCATTTCCATGGGTATCTCAGCGGGCCGGCCAGTAGGTGTTGCCCTTGGGAATAACCCCGGGCGTCCGGCCGTAGCGCTCGGCAACGATTGCTGCAAGAGCGGGATAAATAGTCTCCAGGTGGGGGACCATCATGGCCGTGTACTCTTCAAACGACGGGTGCTTGGCCCAGTAGCCGTCCGAAACTGCATCGTGGAATGACCTGTCGAACCAGCCTCGGGTGATCATGAGAAGACCCGCAACGCGGTCTTCGACTTGCTCTGCATGGTTAGCTTGCTGGTAACCGTCCTTCTTCATCCGCTCGCGCTCGGCGTAGGTTCCAGGCCGGTAACCCAGTTTTTCATGTACCTCCATGAAGCGCTCGTGCAGATCGCGGTGCTCTTTCAGATCCGGCTTGTGATCCGCCGCGAAACGAAAGTCGCAGTACCGACAATGGCTGACACTGTTCGATCCTGGCATATCAACATCCCGGTTGATTACCTCGTCGAATTGACGGTTAAGCTCGTGGTAGTTGCGCACACGTGCAAGCTCTGCGGCAGCGATGTCGAGGCGCTTCGCATGCGGCAGTTCCGGGTATGTGTGCTTGAGGTGTTTAGCGTGACGCTTGACGTTCTGGATGTCAGCGAAAGTGAGGGTATGTTGCATGCATCAGCCTCCAAGGGCTGGACCTGGTGTCCACTACGAGATCCCAATACAGGGCGGTTTGGTACAGTCACGGTAGTGCTTTGGCTTTGCCACTGTGGACGGCGGGCACCTACCGGGTGCCTGGCAATACGATAGAGAGATGAATCAGCGAGGGCAAGAAGAATACCCACCTTAAGGCTCAGGACATTTACTACACGTGAATCTACTGTCTGCTTAGCCTTTGCAGATATGGTTTCAGGATTGAGGCCTTTCCTCGATTGCGTACGACGCTAGAAGCAAGGCCATATCCTCAAGGTGCTCGTCGTATTCGCTCAGTAGCACCGGATCTGATGAAAGGCCTGGAAGGTAGTCAGGGCCGTACTCTGCGGCCAGAGCCCCTCTGAGCATCCAGTCGAGATATAGGGGGCGCAGCACCTTCTCGGCCAGCCCGGGTTTACCGTCAGGCCAATAGAAACAGTGTTCGGTGGTTGAGACGAAAGCGCATCGCTTCCCCCAGATTACATAGTCGACAGCCCAGAAGATCCCGATAGCATCCAGGTGGATCGCAAACCACTGCGAGCCGCTGGGTGCTATCGATGGCCATGCTCGCCATGATTGGAAGTACGCATTGTTGGCCAGGCCGGCGAACGCCGAGCCAGGATAGTAAGTCATTCGATCTCGACCGATCTGCAGAACCGGGACAGTGCTCTCGATGTGATCGAGAAGTAGATCGGTGAGGTGAGGTTTCATTACCTGGATGGTACTGGCCCACACTGCCCCGCTCAATTCGTAGCCGGCTCGAAAATTCTCGATAAAATCCTCTACCACCACTTTGTGCTAGGGCGGGTGCATGACCGTTTTTGATCCCCTTCGCGACTTCTTCCATCGGCGCCGAGCGACCCAGCTGACCGAACATGCATCGACCGTCCAGTTGGTGGTCGAGCGCTCCGAATCTCTACGGGGCCACTTCGTTTTTCCGGGACCAGATATCTCCGCGGTGATCCAGCTTGATGGCCAACGGGTGGGTCGGATCAATTACGGTGTGAGCCCGCTCGATGACCGGGTGTACATCAGCGATCTCCATATCAGCTCAGCGCATCGACGGTGCGGCATCGGTCTGACCGCGCTCTGGCGGCTTTGGTCCCAATACCAGGTACCACTGACCCCAATGCACGAGGTCGGAACCTCCATCGAGTTTTGGGCCAAGGTGCGCAAGCGATTTGCCGGAGCCGGTGCCGAACTCACACGCGACATTCGCACCTCTGACCACGACGCCGAACAGCAGCGCTGGATGCATCTGGTACCGGAGCCTGAGCACGAACGCCTGATTCGAGAACTAAAGACATCCCCTGAATGGCCGGCCATCGAGGCCGAGATGAAGACCAGGTACGGTTCATGAATAACTTCTCGTGGTCAAAAGCTTCCTGAATGAATGGAGGTAGCGCCCGGTATACCTGAGTCGGCTCCAGTCGAGCCAGAGCCGGGGTTGAACCAAAGGAAGTAACTCTTCCAGCACCTGAACCCAGAACTGCACCTGCAACTAGCAGACGGGCTCAGGTGCTTGATTGGTAAGCAGTGGCCCCAGAGGGTGGTGCCAGGGAGCACCACCCTCTGGAGGTCTTTGTTTTAACCTTCCCCAGGGTTGTAGATCCGCTTTCAACTATCAGGCTTCGTCGGCATCCACTTCCCCGGTGCCGCCGCAGTTCGTGCACTCGTCGACGTCTATGGTCTGATCGCCATAACATGTATGGCATTGAGCGAAGGGCTTGTCGTCCGTTGGGTCATACCCTGTTCCAGCGCAGTCTGGGCATTCGATTTCGATTGGGCCGCCACGACCGCGGCATACGTCGCAAATTGAAGCTGTCATTTGGTGAACCTTTTGATCCGAGCATAAGTCGAGCTTCGAAGAGCGAGCTTCGGAGGAAACCCGCTGAACGAAGTGCGTATACGGTGGTGGGCTGGTTTCCTGGTTACCCAGGATGCCCAGCTTTAGCGGTAGGACGCCTGTCGGCGGTTTGCCAGGGCAAGTTCAGCCGAGGCCTGACAGAAAGCTTCTGCTTGGGGATACCGAGATATCTTCTCGCGCAAAGCGAAAAGCTCCTCGTTTCCCTGACCTTGAAGCGCTGGAAGCTCAGGTGCCAGAATGGACATCACGCATGCTGCGAAGCCTTCGAAACCAAGCCGCGCGGCATAGGTACCGGCAGCAAGGATTTGCCTGGTCAGCTGGAAGACCTTATGAGGATCTTGAGCCTCGCGCAGGGCATTGATCTTGATGATGTTATAGGTCTGGAATAGTTCCGCATGGGACTCAGCGGTCGTGAAGATCCCCGCGCGATTAGGGGACGCCTCGTACTGCTTCAAAACCTGGTCGATGACCTCTTCAGCTCGTTGCAGGCTAAGCCGGTTCGGTGCAAGCACGTGCTGATACATCCGTGCCAGCTGGACGCCGGCATAGATGACCCCGCTCTCCCACACTAGCTCCAGGATGTTGGCGGCACGGCTCGTCTTCGAGAACTCCTCGGAGTTGGCCAACGAGATGGCAGCTATGCCCAGATTCTCACGCATCACCGGCCAGGCGAGCGTGTTCCAGATGTTCGGAGTCAGGGAGGCCTCATCCCCGACCTTCAACAGTGCGAGCGCCTCATACACCACCGCCTTGGGCAGTACTTCAGAGCCCAAGCTCGCGTCCTCCAACTGGGGGGACAAACGACTGAACCACTCAGGAAGCTCACCAGCGCTTTTGGCTTTCAAGGCACGATGAATGGTGTGTGCAAGCTCATCGTAAGTACGTGTAGTGGGTTGCCACATGTCGATGAACTCGCGGCAGTGCGAGTCCAGGGGCGAGGGTGGTACCAAGCCGAGGGCTGAAGACTTTTCCGAGATGAAGGCGTTCAGCATGGAGGCTTGCTGCTCACGCCGCTGATCAAGCTCGGCGAACCCCAAGTGCTCATCCACAGGGATAGCGAGTTTTGGCAAGTCCCTGAAAAGCTCACAGCCGAGGGTTGCGGCCACGATAGTTTTGGTCGCGGGCAGCACTTTTTTTCCGGCTTTGCCTTGAGCTTTCCGCTGCTCATGCTCGTCTTCGCTGAGCTTCTGCTCGAACAAAGTGAGAAAACGGAATTTCGAGTAATTTGCCTCAAGGAGCGTACGAAGGCGCTTCTCTGAGCCATTCATGACTTCAGAGTCAAAAAGGCGAGGGGTGACGTAAGCTTTTTGCATTGTAAACCTCAATAAATTGATCGAGCAGGGTCAGATGGGCCGCAATCGCGACTGATTTCATCTGGCTCGGAATCGATCGATTCCAGTTGAGGGTAGAGCCGTCACCTAGAAAAATCCTAAGCTAGGTAAGCGCCTGAAATCAACTGTAAGTCTGCTATAAGGTTCGTAGCGCCTGCCATGTGGACCTCCAACCAATCATGGCAGCGCTTCTGCTCGCACCGACTTTTCGTACAGAGCCCGGCTTATCCCCCACCCTGCGGCGGGTTCGGATTGCGAGACGGAGCTACCGCCCTGCTGATCGCGCCGGTCAGTACCTGGCGCGCACTTGTCGACAAACCACCCATCAAGTTTTGAGGTGCGTTCTCGTAGGGGTTCAGGCCCGGTTCGGAGAACGAAATCATGTTAAGCACGGTACGCGGGAACGTAGTGATCAACTGGGCCGAGGTGACGACGACATTCCAGCTCAGCAGAATGATCACCACTACCAGCAGCAAACCGCCAATCAGGATCCCGCCGAGGCTTTCCAAGGGCCGACCAACTTCCGCAGTACCTGGATCAAACATACCCCATAGCCCCATGGCTAGGGCCTGCACCATCGCCAGACCGATGGCACTGATCACGATCGCAGCGGCCAAGCCACCAACGGCTAGGGCCGGGTAAAGGCCAATGAAAATAAGTGCGTTCCACCCCTTGGCCGACATCTGAGACGTGTGCTCTTCACCCTTTGGAGCCGCGAAACCAGCGCTCCAGAGCGTCACCCCGAAGAACGTGGTAGCCACGGCGACCAACCAACTGATCGCGCCCATCAGACCATAAACCGCGAACAACAGTGGCATGACGTAGCCAAGGATCCCGCCGGCAATGATCATGACACCGCCGATAGACTTTGGCAGAGTCCCGTCAGTAAGCGATTTAAGCCCTGGAATGTACTGGGCGATTGTTCCACCAGCGAAAAAGCCGATACCAGTACCGACCAGCGACCGGCCCCATGCGGCGATTGTGTGAATGTTCTGAATGCTTGGACCAGTCGTTTCTTTCAGAATATCCAAACTGAATACACGGGCTAACAGCGACTTTGTGGTGCTTCCAGTATTACCGGGTTGAATTTGAGCAAGGGTTTCTTGTTCAACGACTTTCGATAGCACTTCACCGCCGGTTAGTGCCGACAGTGACGATTTCGGCATCATTTTGCTTGTTGCACCCTCCGCATAGCTTGCGGCACGGCTAAAGTCGCTTGCAGCTCGCAAAACGAATGTACCGCCGAGCATCCAGCCCCAACTCTTCACTTCATCGAAATATGGTTCAGCACGCTCTGCCTGGTCTCCCGCCAGGGTATTTGCAATGGTGGCTTCAACAGTTTTGCTGTACCAATCAGCAGTCTGAGCAGTCCAGTTAATAGACTTTTCGAAATACTCTTTATGCTCTGCTTGAGTAACGCCACCGTCTTGAACCGACTTCGCATAATTCAAGGCATGAGAAACAAGTTGAGTCCAAATTTGACGCTGTGCAGCCGCAATGCCCGCTTCAATTGAAGCGACGTTATTCGCTTTGACCTGAGCAAACTCGTCAGAGCACGTCATTGAACTCATCCAGCCCAATTGGCAAAACCATCCCTCGGTTTCGAGTTCACGACCGATAGTCTCGTCAACGGCGTCGGAGTCGATCAGTCCGTTAGCGCCGAGTGTCACTGAACGAGCAAGCGCGTCTGTAGGAGCAATTAGCGGGATCGGCAACGATCGGCCAGCAACACTGAGAAAATCCTCAGCCGCTTGCAACTCGCCAGCGCCTGCAGGGTGAGCATTGCCGTAAACCTCATTCCAGCGGTTTCGCAGAGCTACCAGAGCGAGCTGTTCACCCGTGAGGCCAGCAACGATTTTTTCTTCACTTGGATCCTGGAAAACAGCAAAGCCCGCAAGTTGGGCAGCTGCCAGCTTCCAGCTGTTGAGCATGTCTAGGGCAACACCTGGATCAACGTCGACGCGGAATTTCGGATCGTTGAAAAGGTTATGGCGGTGCATCAACTCAAAAGCATCGTGCTGCATGGTGTCACCGAACTCGGCAGCCATTTTTGAAACGCCGCCGACAAGGGCATGACCAGTTGTCAGGGTGATAGCCACCCCCCCAGCACTCGAAACAGGAACAACTGGCGCGACAAGGATCAACGCGACCACAACTCGCAGCGGGTAGAAGAATGCCTCGTTACCATCTTTCGCCCCGAAGAAGTTACCGTTGTTCTTCAGACGAAAGATTCCCAAGAACATTGCCCATGAGGCAAGCACGCCAAACATCAACAAACCCAGTTGCGAGAATGCTGCGGCGAAGATAGTTAAGGGGGTTACGTCAGATATGTTGTCGGAGATAGCTTCAGCTTGGGAGCCATCAAAAATCCATCTGCCGAACATCCAAGAGAGGACAAGCTGAGAAAAGCTATTCATTGGAAGCCTCCAGGCGAACCTTGTAATCGTCCGGCAACGTGCGGCCAATTAATAATGACGGATTTTTCAAAGTGCTCTTCAAGAACTGCATAACAGGAGGAGCTGACTGTGTGTATGCCATGTTCAAGCGATAGGCATTTTGAAAAAGGAGCATCAGCAAGAAGTTAAGAAAAATAACATTTGCGACAATAACCATTGAACCTGCATCAAGATTCGACAGCAGATTACCTACAATCAAGCCAATACCGAGCACGAGAAGCAAATTTGTGAAAAGTGCACTCTTGTACTTTCTCCGCACGCTCTCAGTCGTGATTTCGTACTCACGGCACATTTCATCCCACAAGCCTTTGTCATCCTGTTTTGCCAGCGCGTTAGCCTCCGCGGCTTCACGTCGAACTTCCTGAACTCGCCTCCAGAGGCCGCGCAGAAAATTGATTGGAAGGCTGACCGAAGTTTTAACTTCACGAACAGCGTTCTTAGTTTGTGCGTAGCCTGTCAAATAAGCTGCGACAGTTTTAATTTTGCTCATGAGTCACCTCGGGAGAGTAAACGGGAGGAACAGGGGTTTCAGATTCAACTGCTTTAACGTGTTGAACCGGATCGACACGATTGGCTACTTCGCGCCCAGGCACAACAAGACCGAAATAAATAATCAAACCAATGCCGATGGCCCGGGGAATTTTTACTTGGGCGTCTTTAAGCAGCATCTTGAATCTCCCGGCTCAGTATCTTTTCAACTGTGACTGCGAGAGCTGCAATGACATGCGCGTCATGCTCGCAACTCGGTGGAAGCTCTACAGCTTTAACCTGAATCTCGCGTAAGGCTGCAAGTGCGCGCTGCATATCTGGTAGCGACATAAATAAAAGCTCCGAACACACTTAGAATTAACCAACAACCAGATAGTAAGCCCCTCCTTCCCGTACATCTAATTGCATTTCCCTAAAACACAAAATGCTTTTGCAATTACGCGAACATAAAAAATCAACGAATAACGAATAATCTCGAACCGAACCCTATAAACTTAATTAACTCTACCTATCGCCCACAAAAAAGCCCCTCGCAAGGGGCTTTGAGAACAGCCTCAATCTAGTATTTACGAAGTATTCCCGTCGTTTTATTGAAAAATTCTTGTGGGTGCTCGCCGTGTGTTTTGGTTTCATCTTCTGCCACGTAAGCCTTCCATACTCCAGCTTCATAAATAAACTTAAACCCTTTAGAGGTTGCAGCACTGTACCCACCGATATTATCGATCGGACGAATCTTCTCGACACCATCCACCACAAGCGACAGATAGCCTGTGTCAGGGTTACTTTCCTCATACCAGAAAGTCAGTTCGATGCGGTCAGCTTTCGGGGTACCAATCGCTTCCTCCAGGTACTTGGACGCTTTCTCGCTGTAAACAGCGTCAGTGGTGGCTGCTTTCGGCATGACTTTATTTCCTGTCGACTCACTACAACCAATCAGGGCGGTAAGAACCAGAACTACCAAGGCAATTTTGCTTTTCATGATGTCAGTCCTTTTTAATTCTTGATGCTCAAGCGGATCGCGTGTATTGCGTATCCAACAATTCTGTCGTTTTGTCTCACGCGGATAACATCCGTCTCAACGAACCCTCTCTGAGCTCGATCAGCGTTACCGTTGAAAACTATCGCTACCGGGGTTCGCACGGTAGCGGTGTAGCGTCGCCAGTCTCTGTTATTTCCAATAGCTCTCACTTCCTCATGCAGTACCTGACCGGCACCAACATTTGCAGAAAGGACGAGTCCACCTTTAGCAGTCTTGAGTTGATCCATGATCCCAACTCGTTCAAGGCTCGATCGCCAGTCGATGAAAGCTCTATCAGTCATGCACGCCACATGGAAATCCTGCAGCTGACGCTGATACGCTCCGTAGTTCAGCTCAAAGGCCTTCGCTACACAGTCACGGCTGAACTTCAGCAGCGGGAGCGGATGAGGCTCTGGCTTCGGCTTGTCGCTCGCCGCCTCGGCTTGGGCGGTGGTCAGCAGGATCGCCACGGCAGCCAGAGCTACTTTCAATCGATTCATATCAGCAGCGCTCACTGATGAAAACCAATGCGTCATTAATTGATGCGAAACTACCCCAGTCCGTGGGGCGATCCCAGGCGCCGCCATCTAGACAGCGGACAATGTATCTAGTACCAGACGGGACTTCACGGGTCTCGATGTACGGGCGACACGACCACCGCTCAAGTTCCTCTGAAGGTCGCGTACTAATGTCTTTATTACCAAAATTAGGTGGAAGAGCCGGATTGATCAGCACTCCATCCTCAACTTTCTCTGCGTAAAAGACAGACCCGGACTCTTGAAAAGTAAACCGACTAAGTGGACGGGTAGCTGAGTTTTTGAGCTCTACCTGACATTGAATTTCGCTTAAGAAATGGTGAGCACGCTCACGCATTATCTCCAGTTCATTCAGATCCAGTTGACCCAGTACAACATCGTCAAAGAAATTCATAAACCGCTCCTGTTAGTCGAATGAATGGAACAAGGCGTTCCGAAGGGCCAGATTTAACTAGCGTCATTCTGAGAAACAGCGAGCATCCGACAGGACGTTTCTTTTTATTGCCGCCGCCTCCTCATCGCTGCTCAAAGAGGCATTGGTACGCAGGCTTTGCTGCGCGAATTCCATGATTAAATTATGGCAACAGGAGACAAGTCCTGCAAGTAAAAAAGCTGCACGAGCAATGAGATTTATATATCATAAATAAACAACCAATATACTTTACAAGCATCATACATTTGATGACTGGTATTCCAATGAAAAATTTCGAACGAGATAACTCAATTGATCTAATAAAGTGGATCGCACTGATCACCATGATTATTGATCACTCCTGGTACATTCTGACGCCTGACTTACAAGAGCCATTTCGCTGGATGCGGACAATTGGACGTCTTGCATTTCCGCTCTTCTGCCTCGTAATCGCTGCTAATGTTTATCGGCAGCCGATAGGATACTCAGGCGGATTGAAATATCTCGGCGGCATTCTTCTATTTGCACTTATTAGCCAGCAACCTTATTCGAGATTTTTCGAGGGGGATTATTTAAATATCCTCTTCACCTTAGGTCTTGGACTTGTTATCACCCAGGCGGTACACCATCGGACACCATCACTGATCACTGCTGGCGTCACTGCGCTTGCCGTAGCAGCAGTCTACAGACCAATCCTGAGCTACGGCCTAGTCGGCGTACTCCTGCCTGCCGTTCTTCTTACTGCTCTTCACACACGCGAGCTTGAAACCCGAGTCGCCACCTGGTCGCTTGCAGCTCTGATCACAGCTATTGCAAACGCAGGCGCCGGGATCCTGATCATGTCGGATCTACCGGCCAGGGCACAGGCCGGTATCTGCGCCGCTGCACTGGCGCCGCTGCTCGGCCTGGCGCTACTGCAAGTCCGCGTGCAGTCGATCAGGCCGGTCGGCAGCTGGATGTACCCTCTTTATCCGATTCATATGCTGCTACTCAGCTCGTTATCACTCGCCTGGATCTGATGCGGCGAAGCCGTCACACAGGTTCTCAACCCGTCCCCTTCCCTTCTGGGGGCTTCTCGCGCCGTAGGCGCATTCAAGCGGAGGCAGAGCCTCTGCGCTGTCTACCTGCTTCTTATGTATATACATGTAATACATGTAAGTGAAGCGAAACTGCTCTGTAGCCCTAGTGCCGCAAGGCCTCTAGAAATCGATCGGCGCAGCTAGTACGAACTTTTGCGCAGCTAGTACGAGTCTCGGCGCAGCTAGTACGAATCGCCAAAGCGGGTTGGCGCAATTAGTACGAACCCTGTGCATAAGCCAGTGCAGCCCCTTTAAATAGAGGCTTTCCGGTGTATCTGGATTGAATTTGAGGCTTAGCGCAAAGCTAAGCGCTTTCGCAGTTAGTACGAACCCTGTGGATAAAATCGATCAGATCATCTTTTTTATAAAACCAGACGAACGGTAGCGACCTATAAAAATCAACAGGTTACGAAAAGAGACCCTTATTAAAGTTTTACTCACACAATTTCAATAATAAAACATTAAGAACTTTAAAAACTCAGCACTCATTGACTGCGTATCTCGGAATAGCAAAATTGACTTAGACCCAAGCAGTTCCGAGAGATGTTTATGAAAAACCAAAAACGACAACCGCTTTCCACCATCGCGGAAATCTGCGAATACCTGCACATCGGAAAGACAACTTTTTACCGCCTTTCCGCCACGCCTGGCTTTCCTGAGGCCATTCGCTTTAACCAGCGAGTAGTTCGCTACGATCTTGCAAAAGTGATCGACTTTATCAAGTCAGACACACTGAAAGAATCGGCCTGATTTTTTGGGCGCTATCCGTCATGAGTAATCTAGGTGGCGTACACGCTAAAGAGTTGAGGTCAAACTTGGCTGCTAGTTCGGCTTTCAAAATACTTCAAAGCCATGCTGATAGGCTGGCTTCAAACAGTGAGCTTTCCAAGAACTTGCTCAAAGAGCTTGAGGCCGGTCTGTTACCACCGATTCCAGAAGTCATCAAGATTCCATCATTGCCCCAACGAGCTTCAGCGTTACCCACGGCCTGGGTGCGTACGTCGCTCTTTGTTAATCAGCCACAAACAAAAGCCAAATTTCTGATAAACCAAGTTCTAGAAAGCTACGACACCATCAGAATCGAATACACTGGCGAGCAACTCAACATGTTCGACAATGATGTATATCTTGAAGTTATACGTCTAGCTCAAGGGCGTGCACCGGGCGAAAAAATATTATTCAACAGACATTCCTTCTTGCGCGCACTAGGAATATCTGGAGGAAAGAAGAACTACGACGCCTTGCATCAGTCCCTGCAAAAGCTTAAGGGAAACACCATCAAAATAATAAACCTTAGGACCGGCGACTCATTCAGTCTCATTGATCGATTATCTTGGGATGAGGAAATTGGTTACTGGTGGTTTTCGATAGGTGGCATTGTAATTGACATGTTCAGCGCCGAGCTTTCTTACATTGACCTTGAGATCCGTAAGAATCTGACAACTCCCTTATCGAAGTACCTACAAAATTACATGTCAGCCGGACTACCAGGTGAGCGCGAGGTAAAAGTCAATAACCTGATGAGATTAAGTAGCACCACTAGCCAGCTTAAAGATTTTCTTGGAAAGGGAAGAGGCCTCACTAAGGCTCTGGATGAATTAAAAGCAGTTGGCTTCCTTGCCAGCTACGCCATTCATAAAAACAAGAACGGCGAATATATTGTCAGATGGAACCGCAGTGCTCACCAAAATTCCAAGCGCCACGCAAGCGGTTACTAGCCGAGGACTTTACTAAGAGCCACTTCGAATCCAGCCATAGCCTTTAACTTCTCTGGTAAGTAGGCTTCCGGATTATTGCGATAGTGCTGTCCAACCACACCAGTCTGGCCGTGTGACTGCAACAGGTCACTCTGACGATCATCTACACCACTACGCTGCATCAACTGCGCGCACGTACGACGTAGGTCACGAGGCGTAAACTGTGGGATCTGCTTCCCCTCGATCTTTCCGTGCTTTGAGGCAAGCCAATCGCGGATTGCGTGAGAGAAGCTGGTAGTGGCGAATGGCTTCTTCCCATAACTTGACCACGGCCATTCGAAACCGCCTGTGATTGGCTCAATCTGTTCAAGCAGCTCTATAGCCCGATCAGTCAGGGGCACCAAGTGAACTCGTTCGATCTCCCCTCGCCCTTTTCTGTCGATCACCCGGAGGAGCCGCTTTTCTTTGTCGTAGCTTGACCAGGGCTCGCGCGCAACCTGTTCAATGCGCTGCCCTCCTAGAGCGATGACGAACTGGAATAGACGGCTGATGACCGGACCGATACCGTCGGTTTCGGTGATCGTCGACCAGAAATGCTTCAACTCGATATCAGAAAGCGCCCGGGTGCCAGGCTTGCTTGTGCTGGGAACTAGAACAGCGTCGACTGGATTCGAATCAATCGAGTAGTTTTTGTTGCTGGATCGGCCAAGTGAATGCTCAGCGGTCATCCCATACTGAAACGCAGCTCGCAGGAACGAACGTACTTTATCGGCCTGCCTCGTCGCGCCTCTGTTCCAGATCGTTTCCAGGACTTGCCGAATATGCTGCGGCCGAATCTCTGAGGCACGAAGTGCTAGTACTTGAGGGTGCGCCTCTAGGAGATCGACCTTCAAGATGCGCTCATACTCCCGGACTTGGTCATCGCGTACCTTCCCCCGCCGGCCCTCGATGTACTCACGAAACAGTTCTTCGAAGGAGCCCTGGACGCGCAACGCTTGGATCTCACGTTCGCGCTCAATCCGTGCTAATTCAGCCTGATTCTCAAGATCCTGCAGGTGTGCTCGCACATCGCCATGGTCGACCGCTACCTTTGCTAACTCGCGCGCTCGTTCTCTGATCTCGGGCAAAGTCAGACCAACACCCCGGGCGTTTAGCTTGCAGACCCCAATCTTGATCAAGCAATCTTTGCCTTCCAAGCGATAGCGATAGAATGCCATCGGTGGCGACTCGCTCTGGCGTTTGAAAATCAGCGACCCCATGCCTCGACCAGGCAGGCTCTCTGTCAGCTTTCCACCGCCAGGCTTCATTCCCCTGAGTTTCTGTTCGTTAACTGTACCGACCATTTTTGCCAGTCCCCGGAAGCCCCCGTTTCAGTCCCCACTTTGCGCAGGACTCAACGGTACTAACTGAAACCATGCGGCACAAGAAAAACCGTTTAGACCAGTAAAATATGCGAATAGGCAATCCACACGAAACCATCGGATTCTATGAGGAACTACTAAGCACCTCCCTCATAATCCTTTGGTCCACGGTTCGAGTCCGTGTGGGCCCACCACCTTCCAAGCCGCGCACTGCGCGGCTTTTTCGTTTCACCGCAGCCGCCAACTGCTCCGGGATGCATCTCCTCCGCCTCGATCCACAGCCGAGCCTGCAATAAAGCTCGAAGCTCACGAATGACGCCTGCGTCAGCGTTCCGCCATCCGAAACAAGGGCAAATAACCAAATGGAATATAAACAGCATTATTGGTTTCTGGACTGTCTAAGTTCGGCGCACTATCGTGCGCGCGGGGCCGCTGTGCCGCCCTGCTGTTTATGAGCCGTCATGCTAAGGACCTTCATGCTCCCGGATTCGCTGCCGCTGTTGTTCGTCTGCGCCTTGCTGATCTGGGTGCTGGTGTGTTTCGTGCGCGAGAGCTGGAGCCCGGACATCGTCGTTGCGATTGCCGTGGCAGTGCTGCTGGCCACCCAGTTGCTGACGCCCGGCGAAGTATTGGGGGTGCTGTCCAATTCCGCTCCCGTCACCATCGCCTGCATGTTCATCATTTCCGCCGCTCTGGAGCGCACCGGCTGCATCGATGCGCTGGGCAACTGGCTTGGTGATCTGGTGGGAACCAGCCCGACGCGCGTGCTGGCCGGCCTGACGATCACGGCGCTGGTGATTTCCGCCTGCCTGAACAATACGCCGGTGGTTGCGATCCTGACGCCGGTGGCGATATCGCTCGCCAAGCGCGCCGGCACCACCCCATCGAAGCTGCTGATTCCCTTGTCCTACGCCACCATCCTCGGCGGCACGCTGACCATGATCGGCACCTCGACCAACATCCTGGTCGATGGCGTGGCGCGCAAGGCCGGCCTCGAGCCATTCGGCATGTTCGAAATCACCGGTGCGGCCTTGATCCTCGCCGGCGCCGGCATGCTCTATCTGCTGACGATCGGCAAACGCCTGCTTCCCGAGCGCGACACGCTGTCCAAGCTGCTCGGGCCGCGCCTGGACCGCACCTTCATGACCGAGCTGCGGGTCCCTACCGGCTCGCCGGTGCTCGGCAAGACCCTCGGCGAAGCCAACCTCAATGGCGGCAGCGGCCTTCAGGTATTGCAGGTCAGCCGTGAGAACCAGCACTTCAGCCGCCCGGCCCACGACTTCACCCTGCAGGCCGGCGACCTGCTGATGATCCATGGTCAAGTCAAGGACGTGGTGGAGCTGCGCGAAAGCGGCCATCTGACCTTCAACCGCGGCGACGCCTTCGAAACCATCAGCAGTGAAGACGTGATTCTCGCCGAGGCGATCGTCGGTCGCGGCTCGCGCTACAGTCACCGGCCGATGCGCGACCTCGACCTCTCCGCCCGCTACGGCATCAATGTACTCGCCGTGCACCGCCAGGACGAGAATATCCAGGGCAATTTCGACGATTTCCAGCTGCAGTTCGGCGACGTCATGCTGGTCGAGGGCACCCCGGCGCAGATCAAGCGCTTTGCCGACAACGGCGAGCTGATCAGCCTCAATGCGGTGCAGGAGCGCGCCTTCCGGCGCGACAAGGCACCCATCGCGATTCTCGCCACATTGGCGGTCATGCTGCTGGCCGCGTTCGGCGTCATGCCCATCGAAGGGCTGGCGATCATCGGTGCCGCCACGGTGCTGGCGACCCGCTGCCTGGATGTCGAGGACGCCTACAAGGCGGTGGATTGGAAGATCCTCAGCCTGATCTTCGGCATGCTGGCGATCAGCATCGCCATGGACAAGGTCGGTCTGGTTCAGTTGATCGTCCAGAACGTGGCCACGCTGACACCCTGGGCGGGGCCGCTGTTCATGCTCTCGTTCATCTACCTGCTGACCTCGCTGCTCACCGAGATGCTTTCGAACAACGCGGTGGCGGTACTCATCACCCCGATCGCCATCGGTCTGGCGCAGCACCTGGGCGTCGACCCGCGCGCCTTCGTCGTCGCCGTCATGTTCGCCGCCAGCGCCAGCTTCGCCACACCGATCGGTTATCAGACCAACACCTTCGTCTACAACGCCGGCGGCTACCGCTTCACCGATTTCCTCAAGGTCGGGATACCGCTGAACCTGTTGCTATGGCTGGTCGCCACGCTGGTCATCCCGCTGTTCTGGCCGCTCGCTCCGCTATGACCAAAGGGCTTGCGCTGGGTCATTGAAGGCTCGCGCGTTCCCTTTCATGCTCCGGTACTTTCTGCCCATCGAACAAGAACAGGAGCACCTCATGAAACTGGAAACCTTGGCCATCCACGCCGGCTACAGCCCGGACCCGACCACCAAGGCCGTGGCCGTACCGATCTATCAGACGACCTCGTACGCCTTCGACGATACCCAGCATGGTGCCGACCTGTTCGACCTGAAGGTCCCGGGCAACATCTACACCCGCATCATGAACCCCACCGCCGACGTGCTCGAGCAGCGCGTCGCCGCATTGGAAGGCGGCGTGGCGGCATTGGCGGTGGCGTCCGGCATGGCCGCGATCACCTATGCCATCCAGACCGTCGCCGAAGTCGGCGACAACATCGTCTCGGTGGCCAAGCTCTACGGCGGCACCTACAACCTGTTCGCCCATACCCTGCCGCGCCAGGGCATCGAGGTGCGCTTTGCCGCCCACGACGACATCGCCGCGCTGGAGGCGCTGATCGACGACCGGACCAAGGCGGTGTTCTGCGAGTCCATCGGCAACCCCGCCGGCAACATCATCGATCTCGCCGCGCTGGCCGAAGCCGCGCACCGTCACGGCGTGCCGCTGATCGTCGACAACACCGTCGCCACGCCGATGCTCTGCCGGCCGATCGAGCATGGCGCCGATATCGTCGTGCATTCGCTGACTAAGTACATGGGCGGCCACGGCACCAGCATCGGCGGTATCGTGGTCGACTCCGGCAAGTTTCCCTGGGCGCAGCACAAGGAGCGCTTCGCACTGCTCAACACGCCGGACGTTTCCTACCACGGCGTCACCTACACCGAGGCATTCGGCCCTGCGGCCTTCATCGGCCGCTGTCGGGTTGTGCCGCTGCGCAACATGGGCGCGGCGATTTCGCCGTTCAATTCGTTCCTGATCCTGCAGGGGCTGGAAACCCTGGCACTGCGCATGGAGCGACACTGCGAAAACGCGCTCGCGGTCGCCCAATATCTGCAGGCTCACCCGCTGGTGGCCTGGGTGCAATACGCCGGACTGGCGGACCATCCCGAGCACGCGCTGGCACAACGCTACATGAGCGGCAGGCCGGCAGCGATTCTCTGTTTCGGCATCGAAGGTGGCATGGAGGCCGGCGCGCGCTTCATCGATGCGCTCAAGCTCGTGGTGCGCCTGGTCAACATCGGCGACGCCAAGTCGCTGGCCTGTCATCCGGCGAGCACCACGCACCGCCAGCTGAATGCCGAGGAGCTCGCCCGGGCCGGCGTGTCTCAGGATCTGATCCGGCTGTCCATCGGCATCGAGCACATCGATGACATCCTCGCCGATCTAACCCAGGCTCTGAGCGCGTCAAAGGGCTGAACCCGCCCCGAGCCCAGCTTGATATCCGCCGACGAGGCTCCACATTATCGGCATACCGCTGTGGAGCCTCGCCATGACTGACACGCTGATCGTCCCCTGCGCGCATTGCGCAAGCCTCAACCGCATCCCTGTCGAGCGGGTGCATGACGCGCCACGCTGTGGCCGCTGCAAGGCCGAGGCGCTACCGAACAAACCGTTCGACCTGCAGCAGAGCCAGTTCGCCAACCAGATCAAGGGCGACGTGCCGCTGCTGGTGGATGTCTGGGCCAGCTGGTGCGCACCGTGCCGCAGCTTCGCACCAACCTTCGCCCAGGCCGCCAGCCAGCTGCAAGGCCGCTGCCGCCTGGCCAAGCTCGACAGCGAGGCCAACCCGCAACTGTCGACGCAGCTCGGCATCCGCTCGATTCCCAGCCTGATCCTGTTTCGCAACGGCCGCGAAGTCGCGCGCCAGAGCGGCGCCATGCCCCTGCCGCAGCTGTTGGCCTGGCTGGCGCAGCAGGGCATAGAGTAGTTCCACGCCCGGCATGGCAGGCTCCAGCAATAAAAACCACGGGGAACGTTCCAACGCCGGCCGGAACGATTGGTGACCCCGTCGAGTCCACTGCACATCAGTGACCTTCGACGGGAGCCCCTCATGTTCGGCAAGTCCTCGCATACCTTCGAAATCAACTACATCTACCAGAACGATCCGCGCGCCGTGACCTATGACGCCGATGTCGACAGCCTGTCCCAGGGCGAAGCCGCGCGCCATCTCATCGAGCTGCACAATGGCGACGCCGAGAACAGCCTGGTCATGCCGGAGGCCGACGCCGACGAGGCTCGGTTGCTGGAGCAGGCCGAGGTCATGAATATCACCGACATCCGCGTGACCCGCGTTCACAAGCACGAGAAGGGCGATACGCCTGGCCATTACAAGCAGCCCTGAGGGCTTGACCACCTTAGCGCCGGCCCAGCGCCTCGCGCGTAACCAGCTCCATGAAGGCCTGGGCCAGCGGCGACTGCTCCTGACGGCGCTTGACCAGCCAGACGGCAGTCGTCGCATCCTTGTCCAGCAGGGTGCGATAGCGCACGCCATCGATGCGGATACGCCGGAACGAAGCCGGCAATACCGAGACGCCCAGCCCTGCAGCGACCAGTCCGATGATGGTGAGCGCCTCGTTCGCTTCCTGGGCGATGCGCGGGCTGAATCCCGCCTGCCGTGCCAGATTCAGTAGCTGGTCGTAGAGTCCCGTACCGTAACTGCGTGGAAAGAACACGAAGGGCTCCTCGGCCAGCTCGGCCAATGTCAGCCCCTCCTCTGCCGCCTGCGCCAATGGGTGATCGGCGTGCATCAGGGCTACCAGCGGCTCGCTCAATAGCTCCACCGTCTGCAGTCCCGACGGCAAGGCGAAGGGACGGATCATGCCCACCTGCAGCGTCTCGTCCTGCACCGCATCGACCACTTCCTTGCTGGTCATTTCCTGCAGGGCGAGATGGACGGCGGGAAACGCCTGGCGGAAGGCCAGGATCGCCCGCGGCAGGATCGAGGTAAAAGGTGCCGACGAGGTGAAGCCGACCTGTAACTCACCGATCTCGCCCTGCTCGGCCCGCCGCACCACATCGACGGACTTGTCCACCTGGGCCAGCGTGCGCCGTGTCTCGTCGAGAAAGAGCCGCCCCGCATCGGTCAGCGACACCCGCCGGTTGCTGCGATCGAACAGCAGCACGCCCAATTCCTGCTCCAGCGCCTGGATCTGCTGACTCAAGGGTGGCTGCGAGATACGTAGCCGCTCGGCCGCCCGTCCAAAGTGCAACTCCTCGGCCACTGCCACGAAGTAGCGAAGATGACGCAGCTCCACATGCCCTCCTAATGAGTCGAAAAACATATCATTTTGGTCGAATAATATATTGGATAGCTCAAATAAAGCTCCCTATCATTTCCCTCACCAACCCAACCAAAGCATGTACGCCCGCGCACGGACCCTACAACTGCCGGTGTAACGGCGGTCTTTGGTCTGAAACAAGCGAATCCCATAGAGGCCGAAATCTTGAACAGCACGCAGTGCGCCACAGGAGCGCCGGCACAAACAGGCGAAACTTGCGCGCCGATCAGCCATACCGAAAAAGGCACCCCGCGCTTCGCGCGTACGGCGCTGGCCCTGTTCGCCGGCGGCTTTGCCACCTTCGCCCTGCTTTACTGCGTCCAGCCGATGATGCCCATGCTGTCCCAGGCGTTCGGCATCAGTGCGACACAAAGCAGCCTGATCCTTTCGCTCTCGACCATCACCCTGGCCGTCGGCCTGCTGATAACCGGGCCGATATCCGATGCCATCGGGCGCAAGCCGGTCATGGTCGCGTCACTGCTCGCCGCTGCCGTGTTCACCGTCGGCAGCGCGCTCGCACCCAGCTGGCATGGCGTGCTGCTGATGCGCGCCCTGGTGGGCCTCGCGCTTAGCGGACTGGCCGCGGTGGCGATGACCTACCTCAGCGAGGAAATCCATCCTCAGCATCTGGGTCTGGCAATGGGGCTGTACATCGGCGGCAATGCCATTGGCGGCATGAGCGGGAGATTGCTGAGCGGCGTACTGGTCGACTACCTGTCCTGGCACAGTGTGCTCGGTGTGATGGGCGGCCTGGCCCTGCTGGCGGCGCTGCTGCTCTGGCGCTTCCTGCCGCAGTCGCAGCATTTTCGCCCGCGCCCCTTGCGTGCGCGGGGTTTGCTACAGGGCTACGGCATGCATTTCCGCGACGCCGGCCTGCCTTGGCTGTTTCTCCAGGGCCTCCTGCTGATGGGCAGTTTCGTCACGCTGTACAACTACATTGGCTACCGCCTGATCGCCGAGCCCTTTCACCTCAGCCAGACCCTGATCGGCCTGTTGGCGGTGCTCTATCTGTCGGGCATCTACAGCTCGGCGCAGGTGGGCGCGCTCGCCGACCGCTTCGGCCGCCGCCGGGTGTTCTGGATGGTGATTGCGCTGATGCTTGCCGGTCTGAGCCTGACGCTGTTCGACCGATTGCCCATGGTGCTGCTGGGCATGCTGCTGTTCACCTTCGGTTTCTTCGGCGCCCATTCGGTCGCCAGCAGCTGGATCGGTCGCCGCGCCAGGCAGGCACGGGGGCAGGCGTCTTCGCTCTATCTGTTCAGCTACTACCTGGGCTCCAGCATTGCCGGAACGCTGGGCGGCGTGTTCTGGCATGCCGCCGGCTGGGATGGCGTGGGCCTGTTCATCGCCTCGCTGCTGCTGGTTTCCCTCGCCGTGGCGCTGCACCTGGCTCGCCTGCCAGCCTTGCCGGAGCCACAGACCGCGCGCTGACGCAGAACCCACAACGCCCCGCACAAGCGGGGCGTTGTCGTCTGCATGCTCGCAGCCGCTCAGGCGTGGTATTGCGCGGACAGCTCGTGCACCGACTCGATGAACGCGCCGGCATGCGCCGGATCGACTTCAGGCGTGATGCCATGGCCCAGGTTGAATACATGGCCATTGCCATGGCCGAAGCTGGCGAGAATCCGCGCCACCTCGGCACGGATGGCGTCGGGCTTGGCATAAAGCACGCTCGGGTCCATGTTGCCCTGCAGCGCAACCCTGTCGCCGACACGACGACGCGCTTCGCCGATGTCGCAGGTCCAGTCCAGACCCAGCGCTTCGGCGCCGACGTCGGCCATGGATTCGAGCCACAGCCCGCCCCCCTTGGTGAACAGGATCACCGGCACACGGCGGCCGTCATGCTCGCGAATCAGGCCATCGACGATCTTGCGCATGTAGGCCAGGGAGAATTCCTGGTACGCCGCGGCCGACAGGCTGCCGCCCCAGGAGTCGAAGATCTGCACCGCCTGGGCACCGGCGAGGATCTGGCCGTTGAGATAGCGGGTCACCGAGCGGGCCAGCTTGTCCAGCAGCGCATGCATCGCCTGCGGATTCTCGTAGAGCATCGCCTTGGACTTGCGGAAGTCCTTGGAAGAGCCGCCCTCGACCATGTAGGTCGCCAGGGTCCAGGGGCTGCCGGAGAAGCCGATCAGCGGCACGCGGCCATTGAGCTCGCGGCGAATGGTGCGCACGGCGTCCATCACGTAGCCCAGATCCTTTTCCGGATCGGGAATCGGCAGGGCCTCGATGTCGGCGGCGCTGCTGACGACCTTCTTGAAGCGCGGACCTTCGCCGGTCTCGAAGTACAGGCCGAGGCCCATGGCGTCCGGCACGGTGAGGATGTCGGAGAACAGGATCGCCGCATCCAGCGGGTAGCGATCCAGCGGCTGCAGGGTCACCTCGCAGGCCAGTTCCGGGTTCATGCACAGGCTCATGAAGTCGCCGGCCTTGGCACGGCTGGCCCGGTACTCGGGCAGATAGCGGCCGGCCTGGCGCATCATCCACACCGGGGTGACGTCGACGGGCTGCTTGAGCAGGGCACGAAGGAAGCGGTCGTTCTTCAAGGCGGTCATGGCAGGGTTCCAGCAAAAAAGTGCCGTGCATTGTCGCAAAGCGGAAAACAAAAGGCACGGCGAGCGCCGTGCCTTTTATCCAGGGTCTTGATTCAGGTCAGACACTGCAAGCTGCAAGCTGCAAGCTGCAAGCTGCAAGCTGCAAGCTGCAAGC
>NZ_JADDIX010000008.1:0-22200 GCF_015070855.1 Pseudomonas lopnurensis | reverse complement strand
GCAAGCTGCAAGCTGCAAGCTGCAAGCTGCAAGCTGCAAGCTGCAAGCTGCTCAGTGTGGCGGCTGGCTCCAGACACCCGTCAAGCTTTCTTGAAGCCTGCCGCTATTTCCCGTAGTTCCAGCCGAACGGCAGGGCCGGAATTTGGTGCGCTGAAGCCCACCCTACGCTGCCGCTCCGCTTTTCTTGCCGCTTATGGCTTGCCGCTTGAAGCTGCCTTTAAACGCCCAGGTAATCCATGATCCCTTCGGCCGCCTGGCGCCCTTCGAAGATAGCCGTCACCACCAGATCGGAACCGCGGACCATGTCGCCACCGGCGAAAATCTTCGGGTTGCTGGTCTGGTGCTTGAACGGGTGACCGACTTCGGGGGCGACGACGCGACCCTGGTTGTCGATCTGGATGCTCTGGGCCTCGAACCACGGCGCAGGGCTCGGGCGGAAACCGAAGGCGATGACCACGGCATCGGCCGGCAGCACCTGCTCGGAGCCCGGAATCGGCTCGGGACTGCGGCGTCCACGGGCATCCGGCGCGCCAAGGCGCGTCTCGACCACCTTGACGCCCTCCACCTTGCCTTCGCCGACGATGGCGATGGGCTGACGGTTGAAGAGGAACTTCACGCCCTCTTCCTTGGCGTTCTTCACCTCGCGGCGCGAACCCGGCATGTTCGCGGCATCGCGGCGGTAGGCGCAGGTCACGCTCTTGGCGCCCTGGCGGATGGAGGTGCGGTTGCAGTCCATCGCGGTGTCGCCGCCGCCGAGCACCACCACCTTCTTGCCCTTCATGTCGATGAAGTCCTCGGCGGACTTTTCGAAACCGAGGTTGCGGTTGACGTTGGCGATGAGGAAATCCAGCGCATCGTGCACGCCGGGCAGGTCCTCGCCGGGGAAACCACCCTTCATGTAGGTGTAGGTGCCCATGCCCATGAACACCGCGTCGTAGTCGGCCAGCAACTGCTCGATGGTCACGTCCGTGCCCACCTCGGTGTTGAGGCGGAACTCGATGCCCATGCCGCTGAAGATCTCGCGACGGCGGCTGAGCACGGTCTTCTCCAGCTTGAACTCGGGAATGCCGAAGGTCAGCAGGCCGCCGATTTCCGGGTTGCGGTCGAACACCACCGGGGTCACGCCGTTGCGTACCAGCACGTCGGCACAGCCCAGGCCCGCCGGGCCGGCACCGATGATGGCGACCTTCTTGCCGGTCGGCTTGACCTTGGACATGTCCGGACGCCAGCCCATGGCGAAGGCGGTGTCGGCGATGTATTTTTCAACCGAGCCGATGGTCACCGCGCCGAAGCCGTCGTTCAGGGTACAGGCACCCTCGCACAGGCGATCCTGCGGGCAGACGCGGCCGCAGACTTCCGGCAGGGTGTTGGTCTGGTGGGCCAGCTCGGCCGCCGCGAGGATGTTGCCCTCGGAGACCAGCTTGAGCCAGTTGGGGATGTAGTTGTGGACCGGGCACTTCCACTCGCAATAGGGGTTGCCGCACCCCAGACAGCGGTGCGCCTGTTCGCAGGCCTGTTGCGGCTTGAAGGGTTCGTAGATCTCGACGAATTCCTTCTTGCGCTGGCGCAGCAGCTTCTTCTTCGGGTCCTTGCGCCCGACCTCGATGAACTGGAAGTCGTTATTCAGACGTTCAGTCATTTCAAAACCTCTTAACAGCAGCGGCAAGCCTCAAGCTGCAAGCCGCAGGACAATCACGGAGCCGCGCCTCGTACCACTCGTGGCTCGAGGCTTACGGCTTGAAGCTGTTTTTATTGCGGGTTCGCGCGAGTGCTCGACAGCAACGACGCCAGATTGGCCGCCTTGGGCTTGACCAGCCAGAAACGACGCAGGTAGTCGTCGAGGTTATCCAGCAGTTCGGTACCCCATGCGCTCGCGGTTTCGGCGACGTATTCGCGCAAGACCTCTTGCAGATGGCTGCGATGAGCCTCCATGGTTTCACCCGTGATGCGCTGTAGGTTGACCAGCTCGTTGTTCACCCGATCGATGAAGCTGTTGTCCATGTCCAGCACGTAGGCAAAACCGCCAGTCATGCCGGAGCCGAAGTTGTGCCCGGTCTTGCCGAGCACACAGACGAAGCCGCCGGTCATGTATTCGCAGCAATGGTCGCCGGTGCCTTCCACGACCGCATGGGCACCGGAGTTGCGCACCGCGAAACGCTCGCCCGCGGTACCGGTGGCGAACAGCTTGCCACCCGTGGCGCCATACAGGCAGGTGTTGCCGATGATGGCCGAGTCCTGCGAGCGGTAGGCGCTGCCCTGCGGCGGAGTGATCACCAGCTTGCCGCCAGTCATGCCCTTGCCGACGTAATCGTTGGCATCGCCTTCGAGGTAGAGGTTGAGCCCACCGGCGTTCCAGACGCCGAAGCTCTGGCCCGCAGTCCCCTTGAAGCGGAAGGTGATCGGCGCACCGACCATGCCCTGGTTGCCGTGCTGGCGGGCGATTTCGCCGGACACGCGGGCACCGATGGACCGGTCGCAGTTGCAGATATCCAGCTCGAACTCGCCCCCGCTCCTGGCCTCGATGGCGCGCTTGGCCAGCTTGACCATTTCCTCGGCCAGCAGGCCCTGGTCGAACGGCGGGTTCTTCTCGACCTGACAGAACTGCGGCTTGTCGGCCGGGATGTCGTTGCCACCGAGCAGCGGCGTCAGGTCCAGATTGCCCTGCTTGGCGGTTTCGCCCGGCAGGATCTCGAGCAGGTCGGTACGCCCGATCAGCTCGCCCAGGCTGCGCACACCCAGCCTGGCCAGCCACTCGCGGGTTTCCTCGGCGACGAACTGGAAGAAGTTCACCACCATGTCGACGGTGCCGATGAAGTGGTCCTTGCGCAACTGCTCGTTCTGCGTCGCGACGCCGGTGGCGCAGTTGTTCAGGTGACAGATACGCAGGTATTTGCAGCCCAGCGCGATCATCGGCGCGGTGCCGAAGCCGAAGCTCTCGGCACCGAGGATAGCCGCCTTGATCACGTCCAGGCCGGTCTTCAGGCCACCGTCGGTCTGTACCCGGACCTTGCCGCGCAGATCGTTGCCGCGCAGGGTCTGGTGGGTTTCGGCCAGGCCCAGCTCCCAGGGCGAGCCGGCATAGCGGATCGAGGTCAGCGGCGAGGCGCCGGTACCACCGTCATAGCCGGAAATGGTGATCAGGTCGGCATAGGCCTTGGCCACGCCGGCGGCGATGGTGCCAACGCCAGGCTCGGCCACCAGCTTCACCGATACCAGCGCCTGCGGGTTGACCTGCTTGAGGTCGAAGATCAGTTGCGCCAGGTCCTCGATGGAGTAGATATCGTGGTGCGGCGGTGGCGAAATCAGCGTCACGCCCGGCACTGCATAGCGCAGCCGCGCGATCAGGCCGTTGACCTTGCCGCCGGGCAACTGGCCGCCCTCGCCGGGCTTGGCGCCTTGCGCCACCTTGATCTGCAGCACTTCGGCGTTGACCAGGTATTCCGGCGTGACACCGAAACGGCCAGTGGCGACCTGCTTGATCTTCGAGCTGCGCTCGGTGCCGTAGCGGGCCGGGTCTTCGCCGCCCTCGCCGGAGTTCGAACGCGCGCCGATACGGTTCATGGCCGCGGCAATGGCCTCGTGGGCCTCGGGCGACAACGCGCCGAGCGAGATGCCGGCCGAGTCGAAGCGCTTGAGGATCGCCTCCAGCGGCTCGACCTCTTCCAGCGCCAACGGTTGCTCGGCCACTTTGACTTTCAGCAGGTCGCGCAGCATTGCCACCGGCCGCTGGTCGACCAGCGCGGTGTATTCCTTGAAGCGGCTGTAGTCACCACTCTGCACCGCCATCTGCAGCGCACTGACCACGTCGGGGTTGTAGGCATGGTATTCGCCGCCGTAGACGAACTTCAGCAGGCCGCCCTGCTGGATCGGCTTGCGATTGCTCCAGGCCTCGGCGGCGAGCGCCTTCTGCTCGGCCTCGAGGTCGCCGAATCGGGCGCCCTGGATGCGGCTGGCGACGCCGCGGAAGCTCAGCTCGACCACATCCTCGGACAGGCCTACGGCCTCGAACAGCTGGGCTCCGCGGTAGGAGGCGATGGTGGAGATGCCCATCTTGGAGATGATCTTCATCAACCCCTTGGAGATGCCCTTGCGGTAGTGCTTGAACACCTCGTAGAGATCGCCCAGCACTTCGCCGGTACGGATCAGATCGCCCAACACCTCGTAGGCGAGGAACGGGTAGACGGCGGTCGCGCCGAAACCGATCAGCACCGCGAAGTGGTGCGGATCGCGGGCGGTGGCGGTTTCCACCAGGATGTTGCAGCTGCAGCGCAGGCCGGTCTCGACCAGACGGTGATGCACGGCGCCGACGGCCAGCGAGGCATGCACCGGCAGCTTGCCCGGTGCGATGTGACGGTCGCTGAGCACCAGCAGCACCTTGCCACCGCGCACGGCTTCCTCGGCCTGGTCGACGATATTGCGGATCGCCGCCTCGAGACCGAAGCTTTCGTCGTAGTTGAGGTCGATGACCTGCCGCTCGAAGCCCGGCCGGTCCAGTTCCATGATGCTGCGCCACTTCGCCGGGGAGATCACCGGTGTGGTCAGGATCGCGCGGTTGGCATGCTCGGGCGTTTCCTCGAAGACGTTGCGCTCGGCACCCAGACAGGTTTCCAGCGACATCACGATGGCTTCGCGCAGCGGGTCGATCGGCGGGTTGGTGACCTGGGCGAACTGCTGGCGGAAGTAGTCGTAAGGGGACCGCACGCGCCGCGACAGCACCGCCATCGGCGTATCGTCGCCCATCGAGCCAACCGCTTCCTGGCCCTGTTCGGCCAGTGGACGCAGCACCTGGTCACGCTCCTCGAAGGTGACCTGGAACATCTTCATGTACTGCTTGAGCTGGTCGGCATCGTAGAAGGCCGAACCATGATCGTTGTCGTCCAGGGTCGACTGGATGCGCAGGGCATTCTGGCGCAGCCACTTCTTGTAGGGCTGCTGCGACTTCAGGTGATTGTCGATGTCATCGGTATGCAGCACCTTGCCGGTGTGGGTGTCCACGGCGAGGATCTGGCCCGGGCCGACACGGCCCTTGGCCAGAACGTCCTCGGGCTTGTAGTCCCACACGCCGACTTCGGAGGCCAGGGTGATGTAACCGTTCTTGGTGGTCACCCAGCGGGCCGGGCGCAGGCCGTTGCGGTCGAGCAGGCAGACGGCATGGCGGCCATCGGTCAGCACCACGCCGGCCGGACCGTCCCAGGGCTCCATGTGCATGGAGTTGAATTCGTAAAAGGCGCGCAAATCCGGGTCCATGGTCTCGACGTTCTGCCAGGCCGGCGGAATGATCATGCGCAGGCCGCGGAACAGATCCATGCCGCCGGTGACCAACAGTTCGAGCATGTTGTCCATGCTCGAGGAGTCCGAACCGGTGCGGTTGATCAGCGGCGACAGGCTTTCGAGATCCGGCAACAGCTCGTTGGTGAACTTCAGGCGGCGCGCCTGGGCCCAGTTGCGGTTACCGGTGATGGTGTTGATCTCGCCGTTGTGCGCGAGAAAGCGGAACGGCTGGGCCAGCCGCCACTGCGGCATGGTATTGGTGGAGAAACGCTGGTGGAATACGCAGATAGCCGTCGCGAGGCGCTCGTCGCCGAGGTCCGGATAGAACTGCGCCAGGTCGGCTGGCATCATCAGGCCCTTGTAGATGATGTCCTTGTCCGACAGGCTGCAGACATAGAAAGCCTTGTCGCCGGCCAAGGCGACTTCCGCCCGGCGCCGGGCGAAGAACAGCTTGACGCCGAAGTCGCGCTCGCTGAGCCCGTCACCGGATACGTAAACCTGCTCGATGCGCGGCAGGCGCGCCAGGGCCAGTTGGCCGAGCACGCTGGTGTCGACGGGCACTGCGCGCCAGCCCACCAGCGTCAGCCCCTGGGCGGCGATTTCTTCGTTCAGGCGGGCCCGGGCAATCTCGGCTTCGCCAGCGTCCTGGCTGAGGAAGATCATGCCGACCGCGTAGAGCGCGGGCAGCTCGGCATTGAAATGCTCGAGGGCCTGGGCACGGAGGAAGGCATCGGGCTTCTGCATCAGCAGGCCGCAACCATCACCGGTCTTGCCGTCCGCGTTGATACCGCCGCGGTGGGTCATGCAGGTCAGGGACTGAATGGCAGTCTTTAGCAGGTGATGGCTTGCCTCGCCCTGCATGTGGGCAATCAGACCGAAGCCGCAGTTATCCTTGAACTCTTCAGGACGAAACAGACCTGCTCTCATAGGCACTCCACCAGCTAAATGCGTTGTAAATCAACCCCTTATTGACGGCGCACAGAATCGCCCCGTCATTCACGTGGGCAAAAGGGGGAGCAGTTTACAAAGCCAGGTGGAACGGCACAATTTATTTTTGCAAGCTCCAAAACAGTGCGTTACGCACTTTTTTGGGGCATCTTTTAACGCGCCTGACTGATTTCCTGTTGCACACTGGCGAAACTACGCACCCAAGGCTTGCCCGCCTGCAACGCAGCGGGCAGCGACTTGACCGCCGCCACCGCTGCGGCGCGATTGGCGAAGTTACCGTAAGTCACGACATATAGGGGTTTGCCCTGATGCTGTTTGACGAAGTAGCGGTAGCTGCCACCGTGCTGCTGGACGAGCGCCTGGGCATTCTTCTCGGCCCGTGTACCGAGGACCTGGACCAGGTAGTTGGTCCCCGGCTGGCTGGCGTACCAGCCTCCCGCTACGCTCGGAGTCCTCGGCGCGGGGGCCGGCGCAGGTTTCGCGGCAATTTGCCGCACTGGCTCGGCAGGTGCAAGCGCAGGTGCAGGCGCGACCGAGGGCGCCGGAGCAGGCTTTGGTGCCGGGTCGACTCGCTCTGTCGACACAGGGGCCGCAGGAGCCGTCCCTGTCGGCGCCTGTGTTCCGGACAGCGTTTCATCGCCTTCCTCTTCACCGCCCGCAGCAGCGGCAAGCGGCTCGCGAATGACCGGCTGCGCATCACCGGCCAGCGGCAAGGACAGGGGGCGTTCCGCGCCGTCGAACTCGATCGCCGCTTCACGCTCCCGCTCGACCGCATCCCCCGACGGCGCAACCGGCTCGGAACCCTGCAGGGCCAAACGCGTCGCTTCCGCAGGAGCGGAACGCTGATCCTCCCCGCCGCGCAACAGCACAAACGCGAGGCCGACGACACAGGCCACGCCCAACGCAGCCAACAGGTGTTTCTTCGGCAACGGCAGCGCCATCCCTCTCGTCTTTCCCCGCCCTCTGGCGCTCTGCATCGCGGCAAGCAGTTCGTCCCGCGCCGCCTCATTGATCGCACCCGGCCAGCCACCCGACTGCTCGTGGATATGCAGGATCTGCTCTTCGCTGAAACACTCGATACCGCCACCAGCGCCATCGAGCCGCAGCGCCAGATACTCGCGGGTTTCATCTTCTTCATAGGGCTGCAGCGCGATGGCGTGATAACGCTCTTCGCCCTCGCTCAGTGCGTCCAGCCGTCCGACCAGAGACGGCTCGCCGAACAGGAATACATGCGGCCGAGCCTCATGCCTTCCGGCCGCCAGGCGTAGCAGGGTCTCCACCGCAGCGCCGGTCAGGCGCTCGGCATCATCCACCAGCAGGTAGACCTCCTGGCCGGTCAAGGCAAGCTGGGTGATCTGCGCCATCACCGCATCGAAGTCGGCATCCTGGCTGTTCAGCGCCTGGGCGATCTGCACAAGCAGCGCGCTGGCGTCGATCGTCGCCTGCGGAGTGATGACCACGCTCTGAACCGATTGCTTGTTGCTGCTGGCCACCAGCGCCTGACGCAGCAGCGTCTTGCCGCTGCCTTCAGGTCCCGTCACGACCAACAGCAACTGACTGTAGCGCGCCAGATGATGGAGTTGCCCGAGCACCGGCTTGCGCTGTGCAGGAAAGAACTTGAAGCCCGGAACACGAGCGGCAAATGGATCATGGCTGAAGCCGTAATGGTTCAGGAACGCATCGTCCGCGGACAAACTGGTCATGGAAATATTCTCACTCCCCCAAGTGTTCCGTCAGCGCGCCGTAGTCGACGCGCAATGTGGCCTCCAGCACATCACGAGGGAAGTCACCGGTAACCACCGCCTCCCCCATCCGCTTGAGCAGGACCAGCCGCAACTGGCCATTCAAGACCTTCTTGTCGACCGCCATGTGCTCGAGAAAATCCTGCGGCCGCATCTCGGCCGGCGGCACCACCGGCAGCGCCGCCCGCTGCAGCAACCGCACAGCCCGATCACGCTCGGCCGGCTGGATCCAACCCAGTCGACATGACATCTCCAATGCCATCACGGTGCCCGCCGCCACGGCCTCGCCGTGCAACCAGACGCCATATCCCATATGGGTTTCTATCGCATGGCCGAAGGTATGGCCGAGATTGAGGATGGCACGGATACCGGACTCCCGCTCATCGGCATTGACCACCCTGGCCTTGGCCGCGCAGGAACGATGAATGGCCTCGGTCAGAGCGGCCGGATCCAGCGCACGCAGCCGGTCGATATTCGCCTCGAGCCAGCCGAGAAATGGCTCGTCGCAGATCAGCCCATACTTGATCACCTCGGCAAGGCCCGCCGACAACTCGCGCGACGGCAGCGTCGCCAGCGTCGTGGTATCGATCACCACCGCCCTGGGCTGGTAGAACGCGCCGATCATGTTCTTGCCCAGCGGGTGATTGATGCCGGTCTTGCCACCAACCGACGAGTCGACCTGGGACAGCAGGGTAGTCGGCACCTGAATGAAGTCCACTCCGCGCTGATAGCTGGCCGCCGCATAGCCGGCCATGTCGCCGATCACACCGCCGCCGAGCGCGATTACCGTGGTGTGGCGATCATGCCGGGCGCCAAGCAGCGCATCGAAAATGAGCTGAAGGGTCTGCCAGTTCTTGTGGGCCTCACCGTCAGGAAGGATCACAGGCGTGACGGCGTAATCGCAGAGGGTCCGCGTCAACCGGTCGAGATAAAGCGGGGCTACCGTCTCATTGGTGACGATGGCGACCTGCCGGCCGCGGATCCGCTCGGCAAACAGCTCGCTGCGCTCGATCAGCCGCTCGCCGATATGGATGGGATAGCTACGCTCGTCGAGCTCGACCTGAAGAGTCTGCATGGGGCCCCCACGAATAAAGAGGGCTAGGATAGCGCAGATTCATCCAGGCTTTCACGAGGCGGCAGCGACGCAAGACGATCGAGGATTTCCATGACCACGAGCCGCGGCGGTCGCTCGTCGGTTTCGATGATGATGTCCGCTATCGAGCGATACAGCGGATCGCGAATAGCCATGAGGCCCGCCAATACCTGCCGCGGATTGGCCGCCTGCAGCAGCGGTCGGTTGCGGTCCCGGGAAGTGCGTTCGAGCTGCTGCTCGACCGATGTACAGAGGTAGACGATGCGCCCCCCGGCGCGCAGCGCCTGGCGGTTATCCTCGCGCAACACCGCACCGCCACCGGTTGCGAGCACCACACCATCGAGCTGGCAAAGATCAGCGATTACCGCATGCTCACGCTCGCGGAAGCCCGCCTCGCCCTCGACATCGAAGATCAAGGGAATGCTGGCGCCGGTACGCTGCTCGATCTCCTTGTCGGAGTCCTTGAAGGGCAACCGTAGCTCTTTGGCAAGCAAACGCCCGATGGTGCTTTTTCCAGCGCCCATCGGGCCCACGAGGATGAAGTTGTGCAACGGCTATTGGCTCACGGCGACCGATTGATAGTTGAGGATTCTAGGCGTCAAAAACACCAAGAGTTCGGATTTTGTATCTTCGACCACATCTCGCCGGAACAAGCGCCCCAGGAACGGAACGTCACCCAGGAACGGTACCTTTTCGACGCTGCTGATCTGGCTGTTAGAGAATACACCACCAATGACAATCGTTTCGCCATCGGTCACAAGAACCTTGGCATTGACTTCGTTCTTATTGATCGGCGGTACGCCATTCAGCGCATTAGCGAAGTCGGGTGCATCTTTTGTGACCTTGACTTCCATGATGATACGGTTATCCGGTGTGATCTGGGGCGTCACCTCAAGCGATAGAGCCGCCTCCTTGAAGGATGTTGACGTGGCCCCACTTGAGCTGGCCTCTTGATAAGGAATCTCGGCGCCTTTCAGAATCTTGGCTGTTTCCTTGTCAGCGGTTACCACCTTGGGTTGAGAAACAATTTCGCCATTACCGGTTTTCTCCATTGCCGATAATTGCAGGTCAAGAATACCGTGATCCGATACAAAACCGATCCCGATCCCGGAAGTGCTGCCCAGCACCCCCAAATCCACGAAGGGAACCGGGGCAAGTCCATCCTCGAGCGTAAAATTACCGACCGTATCAGTTCCCGGCAGGCGGGCCACCCCGTCATCATCGAAACCTATCGCGCCATCCTTGCCATAGAAACCCCAATTGTCATTGGTGTAGCTGCCGCCCCAGCGCACCCCTAGCGCCTTGTCGTATCCGACATTGGCCTCAACGATACGCGCCTCGATCATCACCTGGCGGACCGGAATGTCCAGCTGCGCCACGATCCGGCGCAGCTCATCGAGCCGCTCCTGAGTCTGATAGGCGATGATGTTGTTGGTACGATCATCGACAGCGATCGAGCCCCGATCTTCTGCAATCCCCCCATTGTCTGTCACCGACTGGAACAGGCGAGCGATGTCGGCCGCCTTGGCGTAATTGACCTGCACCACCTCGCGGCGCAGCGGGGCAAGCTCGGCGATCTGGCGTTTCGATTCCAGTTCCTGGCGCTCACGTGCGGCGATCTCGTCAGCTGGCGCAACCAGCAGCACGTTGCCCACTTGGCGCTTGTCCAGCCCCTTGGTCTTGAGCACCAGATCCAGCGCCTGGTCCCACGGCACGTTCTGCAGGCGCAGGGTGATATTGCCACTCACCGTATCACTGGCCACCAGGTTCAGATCGGTAAAGTCGGCGATCAGCTGGAGCACGGAGCGAACGTCGATATCCTGAAAGTTCAGCGACAGCTTTTCGCCGGAATAGGCAAAGCGATCCGCCTTCTGCTTCTCGGCCTCATCTTCCGTGAGCGGCTTGATGCTGATGGTCAGTTTGTTGTCGGTCTGATAGGCCAGATAGTCGTAGCGGCCGGTCGGCTCGATGGCGATGCTCGCCCCGTCGGACTGAGCGGTCGAATCGACGAACTTCACCGGGGTGGCGAAATCCTGCACGTCGAGGCGCACTCGCAGCGACTCCGGCAACTGCGTCTTGGCAAAGACGACACGAATCTTGCCACCTTGCTCTTCGATCGTGGAGCTTACCGACGGATCGGAAAGCGTAATGATGACGTTGCCGGCGCCGTCGTCGCCACGACGGAAATCGATGTTGTCGATGGCCTTTCCGGTTATTGCCTTGGCCGGCGCCGGCGTGGCGACGGAGGGGCTGGATGCCGCTGGCGCAGCAGCGCTGCCGCCAGCGCTTTCGCCCAGCACGACGAATAGGTGGTTCCCCTCGACGCGCGTCGAATAGGGCACGAGAGACGTGAGATTGACGATCATTCGAGTGCGCCCCTGCGCCTCGACCAAGGTCACGCTACGCGCATTACCCACGCCCAGCTCACGATTCTTGGCGCCCAGCTTGTTGGACACTCCAGGCAAATCCAGGGCAATACGTGCCGGTTGGTCCAGCGTATACCCCCGCGGCGCGGCCACCGGCTCGTCGAATGCCAGTTTCAACTCGACGCGATCCCCAGGGAGCGAGGCCACATCCAATGCATTCAGGTTGGCGGCCAGCAATGCAGGCGATACGAATGCCGCCAGCAAGGACAAACCGAGGCGAGAGAGGGTGCTGTTCATAAGTTGCTTCCGTTGTGCAGACCGGTATAGGTTTTCCATGCTTTAGCCCCGCGCTAGGTGCGCTCTTTCAAGGTCAGGCTGCGCGGGCGCTCAAGCCACCCACCCTCTCCATCGGGTACGATTTCCAGCACATCCACGCCGGCATCGCTGATCTCGACGATGCGACCATGATTGCGCCCCAGATAATCACCAACCTTGACTCGGTGAACCCCTTCTCCGCCTTTGATGAGGGCGTACCTGCCACCGCCATTGGCCAGCGTACCGACCATGACGAAGTTCTCGATATTGAAACCTTCGAGAAACTGCTTGACCCGAGTCTCGTCAGGGTGGATATCTTTCGATCCCTTCTGGCGCTGCGTCAGATCGAGCTTCACCGGAGGCTGAAACGGATGGCGCAAGGCTGCAGCGCTATAGGTAAACGCCTCGTAAGGAATGAAGGCAGGCAGGGGCTCGATGGTTCCTTTAGGTTTCGCACGAACCTCGTCGAGGTACTGCTGCAAATCGCCAAAATCCGAACCGGTTCCGCAACCCGACAATAATGCGAAGCTTAAAAAAAGCGCAGTAAAACGGGATCCGTTCATTGCTCCAGTCCCTTGTCGTTATAACGGTAGGTCTTGGCCAGGATATTCATACGCAACTTCGAAGTCGTTTCCTTGCTTTCAGGATTAATTTCGAAATCATGAAGGGTAACGATACGTGGAAGACTTGCCACTCCGCTGACGAAAGTCGCCAAATCGTGATAGGCGCCAACAACTTTTATCTGGATAGGCAATTCGATGTAAAACTGTTGCGCCACTTCCGGCTGCAATTTGATTTCTTCGAACTCGAGTCCGCTACCCAGACCTGTACGGGTAATATCCTCCAGCAAGCCCGGCACCTCGGTATCGCTGGGCAACTGCCGCAGGAGAGCGCCGAAGGAAGACTCCATTTCGATCATTTGTTCTTTGTAGGCTTCCAGATTCGCGGCCTGGAACGCCTTGGTCGAAAACTGCTGCTTCAGCGTGACTTCCTGCGCCTGCTGCTGCTCGAGTTGCACCTGCATATCCTGCAGATGGAAGTAATATCCAAGCGCCAGCACAGCCACCAGCAGTAATACGCCAGTGATGAATTTGACCGGCGCAGGCCAGGAGCCCAGGTTGTTCAGGTCCAGATCAGCAAGATCGACCTTGCGAAGACTTTCCAACGACTCAGCCAGGCTCATGGTTTGCTTCCTTCCGTAGAGACGGCCGGCTGCGTCTGCTGCACCGTCAGCTGGAACACGTTTGCCTGATCGACCGCGCCTGCGGTAACCGCCTTGACCTCATTCAAGTTGGGCGCTTCCAGCCAGTCCGATCCATCAAGATTGCGCATCAGATTGGAGACACGGTTGTTCGATTCAGCCGCACCGACGATTGCAATGTTCTTTCCGGTCATCTTCAGCGCCGTGAAATAGACGCCATCCGGAAGCGTGCGCACCAACTGGTCGAAAATCCGGCCGATAATCGGCCGATTACCCTGCAGATCCTGGATGATCTTCATTCGCTCCAGCAACTGCTGCCTGCGTTCCTTCAGCTCCTTGATCTCCTTGATGCGGGCGTCCAACACGGCTATTTCCTTGCGGATGAACTCGTTGCGCGCATTCTGTTGCTCCATCGCGCTCTCGAAATAGCGATCACCAAGAAATACGAGGCCAGCGGCAACGACGAGAACCCCGACAAGGGAGGCTAGAAAGCGCTGCTTGCGCTCTTCGCGCAGTTGCTCACGCCAGGGGAGAAGATTGATCTGCGCCATCAGTCGAAACTCCTCAGCGCCAAGCCACAGGCGATCATCAGCGCGGGCGCATCACTGGCCAACGCACCCGCGTTGACCTTGTTGCTCAAGGCCATATCGGCAAACGGATTCGCGACCAGGGTCTGGGTCCCGATCTTCTGTTGAATCAACCGATCGAGATCGGGAATGGATGCCGTGCCACCCGCAAGGAGAATGCAGTCGACATCGTGGAACTGCCCTGCGGCGAAGAAGAATTGCAGTGAGCGCGAGACTTGCTGAACCACGGCCTCCTTGAACGGAAGCAGTACCTCGTTGTCATAGTCGTCTGGAAGCCCACCCTGCTTCTTGGCAAGACCAGCTTCCTCCACGGACAAGCCGTAGCGACGCTGGATTTCCTCGGTCAGTTGGCGACCACCGAAAAGCTGCTCACGGGTATAGATGGTACGTCCATTATGCAGAACACTCAGCGTCGTCATGGTGGCACCGATATCCACCACCGCGACGGTCAATTCATCGTGGCCCGTGCCCAGCTGCGACGCCAGCAATCCGCAGGAGCGCTCGAGGGCATAGGCTTCGACATCGACAACCTTGGCGGTCAGACCGGCCAGGGCCAGCGCGGCCTCGCGAATCTCGACGTTCTCCTTGCGGCAGGCGGCGAGAAGGACCTCGACCCGCCCGGGAGCGCGCGTCGCCGGGCCTTGCACTTCGAAATCGATCGCTACTTCCTCGAGGGGATAGGGAATGTACTGATCGGCTTCGATCTTCAGCTGGTTCTCGAGCTCGTCATCCGACAGCCCGGCATCCATCTCGATGCTCTTGGTGATGACCGCCGAACCGGACACCGCCACGGCCGCCGCCTTGCTGCCGGCCTTGGCTTTTGCCACCACACGCTGCAACGCCTGGCCGACTCCATCAAGTTCAGCGATATTCTTCTCGACGACGGCGTTCGGCGGGAGCGGCTCGACGGCGTAGGCCTCCACGCGATACCGATTGCCCGATCGACTTAATTCGAGAAGCTTGACTGAGGTCGAACTGATATCGATCCCAAGTAGCGTGTTCGCTTTCTTAGTGAAGAGCCCTAGCACGACCGATTTCCTTCTTTATCCGCAACTTACGGATTAATTATGTTTATCCACATTAGATAACAGCCTTGACAGAAGCGCAAATGGCTACCCAGCAAAAAAAACGCTTATAATGTGAACGGTTTTCCCTTTCAGCATCGTCTGTCACTCCCCCCTCCCAAATCCTGGATTCCAAGAACCCCGATGCGTGTTTTGAAATTTTTCCTTTGGTCGTGCCTGGCATTTTTCTGCGCACTATTACTCAGCGTCAGCGGTGCCTTTCTCTACTTGAGCCCGAACCTGCCCTCGGTCGACGCTCTGCGCAGCATACAGCTACAGATACCGTTGCGTGTCTACAGCGCCGACGACAGGCTGATCGCTGAATTCGGCGAGATGCGCCGCTCGCCGATTCGTTTCGAAGACATCCCCAAGGACTTCATCCAGGCCCTGCTGGCCGCCGAAGACGACAATTTCGCCAATCATTATGGCGTCGACATAACCGGCCTGATGCGCGCTGCCACGCAATTATTGAAAACCGGACAGATTCAGACCGGCGGCAGCACCATCACCATGCAGGTGGCGAAGAACTATTTCCTGACCAGCGAAAGAAGCTTCTCGCGCAAGATCAACGAGATCCTGCTGGCGCTGCAGATAGAGCGCGAGCTGAGCAAGAACGAGATCCTCGAGCTGTACGTCAACAAGATCTACCTGGGCCATCGCGCCTACGGGGTCGAGGCTGCAGCCCAGGTCTACTACGGCAAGCCGATCGGAGAGTTAAGCCTCGCGCAGCTGGCGATGATCGCCGGCCTGCCGAAGGCGCCTTCCGCATTCAACCCATTGGTCAACCCGACCCGCAGCAAGGAGCGACGCGACTGGATCCTCGGCCGCATGTACAGGCTGGGCTCGATCGACGAAGCGCGCTATCAGCAGGCGCTGGCCGAGCCTGAAAGCGCGCGCTACCACGGCGCAGCACCGGAGCTGGATGCCTCCTATATCGCCGAAATGGCACGGGCGGAGATGGTCGGGCGTTACGGCAGCGCGGCCTACACCGATGGATTCAGGGTGCACACCACCGTCACCCGCGAACGGCAGGAGGCGGCCAACGCCGCGCTCAACAGCGGCCTGATCGAGTACGACCAGCGTCATGGCTACCGCGGTCCGGAGGCACGCCTCGCCGATCAGCCGCGCGAAAGCTGGCTGCAGGAACTGGCCAAGCGCAGAAACCTGTCCGATCTGCACCCGGCCATCGTCTCGCAGGTCGAGAACGATGGCATTCGGGTACTCATCCGCGACGGCAGCGAGCATGTAGTCGCCTGGGACAGCATGAAGTGGGCCCGCCCCTTCCTCGCCACCAACAGCCTCGGGCCGAGACCGCAGCGCCCGGCGGACGTGGCAAAGGTGGGCGACCTGGTGCGCATCCGCTGGCAAGACGGAACGCCGATATTCAGCCAGGTGCCCCAGGCGCAGGCCGCGCTGGTTTCGCTCGACCCCGAAGACGGCTCGATCGAAGCCCTGGCCGGCGGTTTCTCCTTCGGACAGAGCAATTACAACCGCGCGATCCAGGCCAAGCGCCAGCCCGGCTCGAGCTTCAAGCCCTTCATCTACAGCGCCGCGCTGGATGCCGGCTATACCGCGGCCACGCTGGTGAACGATTCGCCGATCGTCTTCGTCGAGCAAGGCATGGATCGTATCTGGCGACCGAAAAACGACAACAATACGTTCCTCGGCCCGATCCGCATGCGCGAAGCGCTTTACAAGTCCCGCAACCTGGTTTCGATTCGCCTGTTGCAGACCATCGGCATCGATCACACCATCGACTACATCAGCCGCTTCGGCTTCAACCCGCAGGATCTGCCACGCAACCTGTCTCTCGCCCTGGGCACCGCGACGCTGACCCCGATGGAGATCGCCACCGGCTGGACGGCCTTTGCCAACGGCGGCTACAAGATCGAGCCCTATCTGATCCAGCGGATCGAGGACCGTGAAGGCAAGCTGCTGTTCGAGGCCAACCCGGCGCGCGTCCCCAGGCCGGGCGAAGCCGCGGCACCCGCTCCCGACGTGGAAGTCAGTGCCGTGCCGACGCAAGCATTCGCCCCCGAGCAGAGCGACGAAAGCGCCAGCCAGGAACCACGCTTCGCCGAGCAGATTCTCGACGAGCGCACCGCCTACATCATGACCAGCATGTTGCAGGACGTGATCAAGCGCGGTACCGGCCGGCGGGCACTGGCCATGGGTCGCGAAGACATCGCCGGCAAGACCGGCACCACCAACGACTCGATCGACAGCTGGTTCTCCGGCTACAACGCCGATATCGTCACCACCGTCTGGGCCGGCTTCGACCAGCCGCAGAGCCTCGGACGCCATGAGTACGGCGGCACGGTGGCCCTGCCCATCTGGATGAACTACATGAGCGCCGTGCTCAAGGACCTGCCCGAGCATCCGCCTGCGGAGCCGGACGGCCTGCTCAAGCTGCGCATCGATCCGGTCAGCGGCCGTGCCGCCACGCCCGGCACACCCGACGCCTATTTCGAGGTGTTCAAGAGCGAGGACTCGCCGCCACCGATGGGCGAGTTCGAACCCGGCCAGCAGGCGCCCGGCAGCCCGCTTCCGGCTAACGAGGCCGCCCCGCTCGACCTATTCTGACCCGGCGCGAAGTCGCCCTGCCAGAAACGACAAACCCCNCCGCCGAAGCGGGGTTTGTCGTTTTTCTGCCTTGCGCCTTAACCGTTGAATACGTCGGCCACCGACGTCAACGGATAGTGTGCCGGATAAGGCAGCGTCGCCACGCCACTCTCGATGGCGGCCTTGGCGACGGCGTCGGACACCAGGGTGATCAGACGCGGATCCATCGGTTTCGGAATGATGTACTCGCGCCCGAACTGCAAGTCGTCCACACCGTAGGCAGCAGCGACTTCCGCCGGTACCGGCAGCTTGGCGAGGTCGCGCAATGCCAGGGCGGCAGCGATCTTCATCTCTTCATTGATGCGCGTGGCACGAACGTCCAGCGCGCCACGGAAGATGAAGGGGAAGCCAAGCACGTTGTTGACCTGGTTCGGGTAGTCGGAACGCCCGGTGGCCATGATCACGTCGGAACGCGTCGCGTGCGCCAGCTCGGGGCTGATCTCCGGATCCGGGTTGGAGCAGGCGAAGACCACCGGGTTCGGCGCCATGCGCTTGAGGCCTTCGGCGCTCAGCAGGTTGGCGCCGGACAGGCCGACGAAGACATCGGCGCCGTCAAGGGCATCATCGAGAGTACGCTTGTCGGTTTCGTGGGCGAACACGGCCTTGTACTGGTTCAGATCGTCACGACCGGCATGGATGACGCCCTTGCGGTCGATCATGAAGATGTTCTCGATCTTCGCGCCCATGCTCACCAGCAGCTTCATGCAGGACGTCGCCGCAGCACCGGCACCGAGGCAGACGATCCTGGCCTGCTCGAGAGTCTTGCCGGCGATTTCCAGGGCATTGAGCATGCCCGCCGCGGTTACGATCGCGGTTCCGTGCTGGTCATCGTGGAACACCGGAATGTCGCACTGCTCGATCAGCGCACGCTCGATCTCGAAGCATTCGGGCGCCTTGATGTCCTCCAGGTTGATGCCGCCGAAGGTGATCGAAATACGTTTGACGGTATCGATGAAGGCCTGCGGGCTCTCGGCATCGACCTCGATGTCGAACACATCGACGCCGGCGAAGCGCTTGAACAGTACACCCTTGCCTTCCATGACCGGCTTGGAGGCCAGCGGCCCCAGGTTACCCAGGCCGAGAATAGCGGTGCCATCGGAGATTACCGCCACCAGGTTGCCCTTGCCGGTGTAGCGGTAGGCCAGTTCCGGATCGCGACCGATCTCGCGAACGGGCTCGGCGACACCCGGGCTGTAGGCCAGGGAAAGGTCACGAGCGGTGGCGGTGGGCTTGGTCAGCTCGACGCTCAGCTTTCCGGGACGGGGCTGGGCGTGGTACTCGAGAGCGGCAGTTTTCAGGTCAGTCATGTGGCATTTCCGCTTATTTTACTGGGACAGACAGGCGGTCGAGCATACGCCAAGAACGAACGCACTCACAAGCCAGTGGATGGATGGACTGTCAAGCCTCCGGCATTACGACTTTAGGGTAGACGGTTTAACGACCGGAAACACGTGGCCAATGGGTCAGCGCGGTAGGTCCAGCATGGCCGGATGCGTCACCCGCAACATCCAGCGGGCCTGATCGCGAGCGTTGCGCCCGCGCCGATCGACCACCCAGCCGCGCGCCTCGATGGTTTTTCCGGCCAGCCTGGGCAGGCGCGCCGTATCGAAGGCGTCGAAGGCCTGCACCGGCACGTGCAGCACCAGGGGACCATCCATCTCCAGCCAGAAGCCGGCACGGTTGCGTTCGACTCGCTCGACCCTGCCGCCGAGCAAGGCGAAACCGCCCTGGCGCAGCGAATGCGCCGACTGCAGCGGCGGCTTGCGCCAGACGCCCTTGCCCGCCTGGCGCGCCTGCCGTTCCGCGGCCCGATGGCAGTCGACCAGCGCGACATTGGGCGCCACTGCCACCATGAACCCCAGCCCTTCGGCGAGCAGCTCCGCCTCGAGATTACCGCCCCGGGTATCGTAGACATGCGCGAGCACGCGCCCGTAGCGGTCCTTCGGCTCGTGCCCCAGACTCAGCCCGACCCGTCCGCCGCTGCCCTGCACCAACGATTGCAGCTGGCGCCGCGCCGCCTCGGCGAAGGGTTCCGCCTGGCGCCCCTCGCGACCGAGTTCCGGCGCGTTGAGGCCAATCAGACGCACGCTGCGCCCGTCCGCGAGGCGCAGGGTGTCGCCGTCGACGACGCGCGCGACCTCCACCTGCGGAAGGCGTCCAGGCGCCGGGCAGAAGGCCAGCGCCTGGACATTCCAGAAGACGGAAACGAAAAAGGCGCCCACCAGGGACGCCTTTTTCATGTGCTCGGAAAATCCCACCGGATTCCCGCCGCGCCGGCTTACTTGGCGCCGAACACACCGAAACGCTGCTTGAAGCGATCGATACGGCCGCCGGTATCCAGTACCTTCTGCTTGCCGGTGTAGAACGGGTGGCACTCGGAGCACACGTCGATGTTCAGGTTCTTGCCCAGCGTGGAGCGGGTCTTGATGACGTTGCCGCAGCTGCAGGTGGCTTCGATTTCGACGTAGTTGGGATGGATATCGGCTTTCATGATGAATCCTCTGGGATTGCGTGCCGCCACCCGACCCTATGTCGAGTACCGCACGAAGTAGGGCGCGAATCATACCAGAGCGCTAGGGTGATGCAAGCGCAGGCGGTCGGCGACGCCAAGCCGCGCCCGCATGGGCCTCCAGGTAATTGCCCAGGCCGACACGAACCGCGGCCGCCGGCGCTTTGCACGGCATGATCGTTTACCATCGGCGCTCGACAACAAGGATCTCCGCGTGCCCTCGACCATCCTCCGCCTCGCGCTGCCCTCGCCGCTGCGCCGCCTGTTCGACTATCGCCCGCCGGCCGGCATCGCACGCAGTGCCCTGCAGCCGGGCATGCGCCTGCGCGTGCCGTTCGGTCGGCGCGAGGTGGTCGGCATCCTGGTGGAGCTGGCGGAGCACAGCGACGTAGCCGAGGACAAGCTCAAGCCCGCCCTGGAGCTGCTCGACCTCCAGCCGCCCCTGCCGCCGACGCTGTTCAAGCTCTGCCTGTGGACCGCGCAGTACTACCAGCACAGCCTCGGCGACACCCTCAGTTGGGCCCTGCCGGTCCTGCTGCGCCAGGGCGAGCCGGCCGAGGCGCGCCAGGAACGCTATTGGCAACTGGTCGATGGCGCCCGCCCCGACGATCCGCGCCTGGCGCGCGCGCCGCGCCAGCGCGAAGCCCTGAAGGCAATCGCCCAGCATGCCCATGGCCTGCCGCACGCATTGCTGGGCAAACTGCAACTGAACAAGGACAGCCTCGACCTCTTGCTGGAAAAAGGCCTGGTACGCATCGACTCGCGCCGCAGCAGCCCGCCCCGCGCCCACAGCGGCAGTTGGCTGCTGCAGCCGGAACTGACGTTGAATCCGCAACAGCGGGCCGCCTTCGAAGCGGTGCGCGCGGGCTTCGGCGGCTTTCGCGCCTTCCTGCTGGCCGGCGTCACCGGCAGTGGCAAGACCGAGGTCTATCTGCAGCTCATCCACCAGGTGCTGGAGGCCGGCAAGCAGGCGCTGGTGCTGATCCCGGAGATCAATCTCGGGCCACAGACCCTGGCGCGCTTCGAGAAGCGCTTCAACGCGCGGATCGCCCTGCTGCATTCCAACATCAACGGCCGCGAACGACTCGACGCCTGGCTCGCCGCCCGCGACGGCGAGGCGGACATCGTCATCGGCACCCGCTCGGCGCTGTTCACGCCGATGAAGAACCCCGGGCTGATCATCATCGACGAGGAACACGACGCCTCCTACAAGCAGCAGGAAGGCCTGCGCTACCACGCCCGCGACCTGGCGCTGCTGCGCGCCCGCCAGGAAAACCTGCCGATCCTGCTCGGCTCGGCCACGCCCTCGCTGGAAAGCCTGCACAACGCCCATGCGGGCCGCTACGCGCTGCTCAAGCTGACCCAGCGCGCCGGCGCCGCCAAGCCGCCGCGCTTCCTGCGCCTGGACGTGAAGAGCCGCCCGCTCGACGCCGGCATCTCCGGGCCGCTGCAACAGGCCATCGCCCAGACCCTGTCAGCCGGCCAGCAGGTACTGATCTACCTCAACCGCCGCGGCTTCGCCCCCACCCTGCTCTGCCACGATTGCGGCTGGCTCAGCCAGTGCCCGCGCTGCGACGCGCGCATGACCTTGCACCAGCGCCACAACGAACTGCGTTGCCATCATTGCGGGCATGTCGAGCGACCGCCGCGCAACTGCCCGGAATGCGGCAAGGTCGATCTGCGACCGGTGGGTGCCGGCACCGAACGCGCCGAGGAGCGGCTCGGCATCCTCTTTCCCGACTACCCGGTACTGCGCATCGACCGCGACAGCACCGCGCGCAAGGGTGCGATGGAACGGATGTTCGGCACCATCAACCGCGGCGAGCCGTGCCTGCTGGTGGGAACCCAGATGCTCGCCAAGGGCCACCATTTTCCCCGCGTGACGCTGGTGGCGATTCTCGATGCCGATGGCGGGCTGTTCTCCGCCGATTTCCGCGCCAGCGAGCGCATGGCGCAGTTGATCGTCCAGGTCGCCGGGCGCGCCGGACGCGCCGAGGAGCCGGGCAAGGTGATCATCCAGACCCACCTGGCCGATCACCCGTTGCTGGTGCAACTGACCGAGCAGGGCTACTTCGCCTTCGCCGAACAGGCCCTGTCCGAACGCCGCGCCGCCGGCCTGCCGCCGTTCAGCCATCTGGCCCTGCTGCGCGCCGAAGCGCACAAGCCCGGGCAGGCCGAGGCGTTCCTCGACGACGCCTGCAGCCAGGCCGAGCGCCTGCTCGACGAGCTGGAACTCGGCGGCATCGAACTGCTCGGCCCCATACCGGCTCCCATGGAACGCCGCGCCGGCCGCTACCGCGCGCAACTGCTCCTGCAGGGCAACGCCCGCGCGCCACTGCACCGCCTGATGAGCGCCTGGCTGCCCTATCTCGAGCAACTGCCCGGCAGCCGCGCCGTGCGCTGGAGCCTGGACGTGGACCCGATCGATCTTTTTTAAGCTGCAAGCTGCAAGCTGCAAGCTGCAAGCTGCAAGCTGCAAGCT
>NZ_JADDIX010000079.1:43009-69360 GCF_015070855.1 Pseudomonas lopnurensis | reverse complement strand
GCCCCGAAGGCTCCCCCATATCAAGCGCATTCGGGCATTCATCGCCCCGCCGTGTGGAGATTTCCCCTTGACCACCATCGTTTCAGTGCGCCGCAACGGCAAAGTCGTCATGGGCGGCGACGGCCAGGTTTCCCTGGGCAACACCGTCATGAAAGGCAACGCCAAGAAAGTCCGTCGGCTCTACCACGGCCAGGTGCTGGCCGGTTTCGCCGGGGCCACCGCCGACGCCTTCACCCTCTTCGAGCGCTTCGAGGGCCAGTTGGAGAAACACCAGGGCCATCTGGTCCGTGCCGCCGTCGAGCTGGCCAAGGACTGGCGCACCGATCGCACCCTGAGCCGCCTGGAAGCCATGCTGGCGGTGGCCAACAAGGACGCCTCGCTGATCATCACCGGCAACGGCGACGTGGTGCAGCCCGAAGACGACCTGATCGCCATGGGCTCCGGCGGCGGCTTCGCCCAGGCGGCGGCCATGGCATTGCTGCGCAAGGGCGGCGACGAGATGTCCGCCCAGGAAATCGCCGAGACGGCACTGAACATCGCCGGCAGCATCTGCGTGTTCACCAATCAGAATCTGACCATAGAGGAGCTGGACAGCGCGCTCTGATCGCCTGCGTCCCGCCCCTTCCGGAGTACCGAAAATGCCCATGACGCCCCGCGAGATCGTCCACGAACTCAATCGCCACATCATTGGCCAGGACGACGCCAAGCGTGCCGTCGCCATCGCCCTGCGCAACCGCTGGCGGCGCATGCAGCTGCCGGTCGAGCTGCGCCAGGAAGTCACCCCGAAGAACATCCTGATGATCGGCCCGACCGGTGTCGGCAAGACCGAGATCGCCCGCCGCCTGGCCAAGCTGGCCAATGCACCGTTTATCAAGGTGGAGGCGACCAAGTTCACCGAGGTCGGCTATGTCGGCCGCGATGTCGAATCGATCATTCGCGATCTGGCCGATGCCGCGCTGAAGATGCTGCGCGAGCAGGAAGTGCACAAGATGCGTCATCGCGCCGAGGATGCCGCCGAGGAGCGCATCCTCGACGCCCTGCTGCCGCCGGCGCGCCCGGTCGGCTTCAGCGAGGAGCCGGTGCAGAGCAGCGATTCCAACACCCGCCAGCTGTTCCGCAAGCGCCTGCGCGAAGGCCAGCTGGACGACAAGGAAATCGACATCGAAGTCGCCGAAAGCCCGGCCGGTGTGGAAATCATGGCCCCACCCGGCATGGAAGAGATGACCAGCCAGCTGCAGAACCTCTTCGCCAACATGGGCAAGGGCAAGAAGAAGAACCGCAAACTGAAGATCAAGGACGCGCTCAAGCTGATCCGCGACGAGGAAGCCGCCCGCCTGGTCAACGAGGAAGAGCTCAAGGCCCGTGCCCTGGAGGCGGTGGAGCAGAACGGCATCGTCTTCATCGACGAGATCGACAAGGTGGCCAAGCGCGGCAACACCGGCGGGGCCGACGTTTCCCGCGAGGGCGTGCAGCGCGACCTGCTGCCGCTGATCGAGGGCAGCACGGTCAACACCAAGCTGGGCATGGTCAAGACCGACCACATCCTGTTCATCGCCTCGGGCGCCTTCCACCTGTCCAAACCCAGCGACCTGGTGCCGGAACTGCAGGGCCGCCTGCCGATCCGCGTCGAACTCAAGGCGCTGTCGCCGCAGGACTTCGAACGCATCCTCACCGAACCGCACGCGGCGCTCACCGAGCAGTACCGCGAACTGCTGAAGACCGAGGGGCTGCACGTCGAATTCCTCGAGGACGGCATCAAGCGCATCGCCGAAATCGCCTGGCAGGTCAACGAGAAGACCGAGAACATCGGTGCGCGGCGCCTGCACACCCTGCTCGAGCGCCTGCTGGAGGAAGTTTCCTTCAGCGCCGCCGATATCGCCGCCACGCAGAATGGCGAGGCGATTCGCATCGACGCCGCCTACGTCAACGAGCACCTCGGCGAGCTGGCGCAGGACGAAGACTTGTCGCGGTATATCCTTTAAAAGCAGCCATGAGCCGCAAGCTACAAGCCGCAAGCAGGCCCTGCTTCGACTTGTAGCTTGCAGCTTGGGGCTTGGAGCTGATCCATGCGCATTCCCACCGCAATCAAGCTGCACAAAGCCTCGAAGACCCTGGAACTGGAGTACGGCAGCGATGAACGCTACGTCCTGCCCGCCGAATTCCTGCGCGTGCACTCGCCCTCGGCAGAAGTGCAGGGCCATGGCAATCCGGTGCTGCAGACCGGCAAGCTGAACGTCGGCCTGGAGCAGATCGAGCCCGCCGGCCAGTACGCGCTGAAGCTGACCTTCAGCGACGGCCACGACAGCGGTCTGTTCACCTGGGATTATCTGGAGCGCCTGGCGCTGAACCAGCAGGCGCTCTGGGACGAGTATCTGCAGGCCCTGGCGGACGCCGGCAAATCCCGTGATCCGGACATCTCGCCGGTGCGGCTGATGCTGTAGCGATGTTGGGTCGGGGCGCGTAGCCTGGGGCGCGCAGCGCCGAAGTCCAACACCTGTGCAACATGCACCGTCCCCCACCGTTGAGCTTCGCTGCGCTCAGGCCAACCTACATCGCAATCGGCCCACCGCACCCCGCCAGATACCCTAGTCCGTAGGTTGGGTTGAGGCGCGCAGCGCCGAAGCCCAACATTTGCACGCCGTACACCTCCCCTACCCGACGCCCCGCCCGTTGGGCTTCGCTGCGCTCAACCCAACCTACGCATGCCTGGCTGGTTAGGCCGGTGCTCCGCTCGGGAGCATGAGCGATCTACCACGCTCCACGGACGAGCACTCGGGTGGGCCGCGACACCGCTGTCGGCCACGAAACACCGCAATGGTGCGGCCTCGGCCCGGACACCATGAACCTGTCCCGAATCTTGCACGGTCGGTCAGGTTTTCAGTCGGAGTCCGCGGATGTCCCCTTTCTCGTCGTTACTGGCCAATCTCTCGGTTGGCCGCAAACTCGCCCTCGGCTTCGGCCTGACCCTGCTCCTGACCCTGGCGGTGATGCTGATCGGCCAGCGCGGCCTGTTGAATTTGGCATCCGGCAGCGACACGCTGGGTGCGGTCAACGAACTCGACCGTGCGGCGCTCGGCACCCGGCTGGTGGAGTTGCGCTTGATCCTCGAGGGCGACCCGGCCCATGCCGAACAGCTGCAACAGGACATCGGCGCGCTGCACGAGGCCATCGCCCGGCTGGCCGATTCCGCCGGTGCCGACATGACCGTGCTGGATGGCGACCTGCAGCGTTACCAGGCCGCGGTCGAAGCGCTGCTGGCCGCTGCCCGGACCCACCGGAAAGCCGAGGACACGCTGATTCACCATGCCGACGCCAGCACCCTGAGCCTCGGCTCGCTGCAGCGTCAGGCCCTGTCCGCGCTGGAGTTCAGCGACGACGTCGCCGCCGGGCTGGCCGACGTGCGCGGCCTCGCCGAACTGGTCGACCAGCTATTGCTGACCCGCCAGCATGTCGAAACCCTGCGGGTACGACCGGACCAGGCCGCCGCCGACGCCGCCAGCAAGGCGCTCGGCCGCACCTTCGACCTGCTCTCGCGTCTGCGCAAGACCCTCGGCCCGTCGCTGGCTTCGCAACTGTTTCTGGTCGACGGCATGCTGCAGAGCTACCGCGACGCCCTGGCGGAGCTGCAGGCGAGCCTCGCCAACAGCCAGCGGGCGCGTGCCGAGCTCGAGCGTAGCGCGGATGATTTCGGCCAGCATGCGCGGGCACTGGCCGAACGCCACAAGCGACAGCTGGCCGATGAACAACGGCGCAGCCAGATCCAGCTGCTGATCGGCGCCGTGCTGGCGCTGTTGCTGGGTAGCGCCACCGCCTGGCTGATCGCCCGGCAGGTGACCACGCCGCTGCGGCGGACGCTGGCCTTCGCCGGTGGCATCGCCGCCGGCGACCTGGGGCAGGCGCTGCACGTCGATCGGCGTGACGAACTCGGCCAGTTGCAGCGGGCCATGCTCGACATGCAGCACAGCCTGCGCCAGCTCATTGGCGGTATCGGCCAGGACGTCGTACGGCTCGGCGAGGCCGCCAGCGGCCTGTCGGTGGTCTCCAGCCGCAACCGTGAAGACATCGACCAGCAGAAGCAGGAAACCGAGCAGGTCGCCACGGCCATCGAGCAGATGGCCGCCACGGTGCAGGAGGTCGCCCGGCATGCGGTCGACACCGCGCAGGCCAGCCAGCAAGCCGGACAGCAGGCGCAGGAGGGCGATGCGCTGGTGACGCAGATGATCCGGCAGATGGAGCGCACCGCCGAGCAGGTCGCCGGCTCGGCCGACGCCATGGCGCGCCTGGAAGACGACAGCCAGGCGATCGGCAGTGTCCTGCTGGTGATCCGCAACGTGGCCGAACAGACCAACCTGCTCGCCCTCAACGCCGCCATCGAGGCCGCCCGGGCCGGCGATGCGGGCCGCGGCTTCGCCGTGGTCGCCGACGAGGTCCGCGGCCTGGCCCAGCGCACCCGACAATCGACCGAAGAAATCCAGCAACTGATCGAGGCGCTGCAGCACGGCACCCAGCAGGCCATGAACTCGATGCAGCAGAGCCGCGAGCTGAGCGATGCCACCGTCGGCCTGACCCGCCGCGCCGGCAACCTGCTCGCGGACATCAGCCAGCGCATCGCCTCGATCGACACCATGAACCAGCAGGTTGCCGCGGCGACCGAACAGCAGAGTTGCGTGGCCGAGGAGATCAGCCGCAGCATCGTCAGCGTGCGCGACGTCGCCGAACGCAGCGCAGCGGCCGGCGAGCGGAACGCCAGCGCCAGCCAGGACCTGGTCCGCCTGGGCGAGGATTTGCAGCAGCGGGTCGGGCGCTTTCGGCTCTAGTGCCTCGTCAACTGTCGCGTGTGACTGCGACGTGCAGACTTGCAGAATCTGGTCGAGGACGGCGGCCACTGGCTGCGGACCAGGCGGCGCGCCTGCGCGGGTGCACGCTGCCGCTGATCGTGGAACCGGCGCGACGACAGGTGCGATAAAAGGCCGCAGACTCGGACTGTCTTTGAAGTTCGTTTATCCATACGTTGCCGCGACTCGGGAGAAGCACAAAGGCCTTTCGAGCGTAGGAGCCTGGGGGACGCCTAGTCCTTGCTGGCGATCCCGACCACCATTGCCGATGATCGCCAGCAAGCTGGCGCCTACAACATAATGCCCGGTGAGTTAACAAACCAACCAAACAGGCCACTAGTTGTTCAGGCCTGCAGCGCCTTGTCCAGTGCGCGCTCGATCTGTCCCTGAATGCTGGCGCCCATGGCCGACAGCAGCAGACCGAGGTTGAGCTGCACCCTGACGCTGTCCTCGTGCACCTCGATGCGCCCATCCGCCCCGCTGCGCTTGACCGCCAGCACATCGCCTTGCCACTGACAGCGCACGCCATACTCGCTGGCCAGCCGCCCGGCCAGTTGCTCGGCCTTCTCGCGAGCGGCCTCGCGGCCGAGACTGTGGGAACGTTCGACGATGATCTGGGCCATTACGACTCCTGGCTGCGCCCGAAAAGGCGCGCACTATAGCAGTAGCTGCAAGCTGCAAGCTGCAAGCTGCAAGCTGCAAGCTGCAAGCTGCAAGCTGCAAGCTGCAAGCTGCAAGCTGCCAGAGTGCGGGCTGGCGCCCAAATGCTCGTCAAGCTTTTCCTTGTAGCTTATGGCTTGCAGCTTGAAGCTGCTTTGCGGCTTGAAGCTTGTGGCTGCTTTTGGGTTTAGAATGCCCCGCACATTCTCCCGGTGAAAGTGACATGACCGATCCCCGCAAAGCGCATGACGCAGAACCGACCACCCACTTCGGCTACAAGCACGTGCCGGAAAGCCAGAAGGCGCAGAAGGTGGCCGAGGTGTTCCACTCCGTGGCCGCCAAGTACGACCTGATGAACGACCTGATGTCCGGCGGCATCCACCGGCTGTGGAAGCGCTTCACCATCGAGCTGTCCGGTGTGCGCCACGGCAACCGCGTGCTGGACATCGCCGGCGGCACCGGTGACCTGACCCGGCAGTTCTCGCGCATCGTCGGCCCCAGCGGCGAAGTGGTGCTGGCCGACATCAACGCCTCGATGCTCAAGGTCGGCCGCGACAAGCTGCTGGACAAGGGCGTGGCCGGCAACGTCAGGTTCGTCCAGGCCGATGCCGAGAAGCTGCCCTTCCCGGACAACCACTTCGACGTGGTGACCATCGCCTTCGGCCTGCGCAACGTCACCCACAAGGAAGACGCCATCGCCTCGATGCTGCGGGTGCTCAAGCCGGGCGGTCGGCTGCTGGTGCTGGAGTTCTCCAAGCCGACCAATGCACTGTTCTCCAAGGCCTACGACGCCTACTCGTTCAGCCTGCTGCCGATGATGGGCAAGCTGATCACCAACGACGCCGACAGCTACCGCTACCTGGCCGAGTCGATCCGCATGCACCCGGACCAGGAAACCCTCAAGGGCATGATGGAGACCGCCGGCTTCGAGCGCGTCAGCTACCACAACATGACCGGCGGCATCGTCGCCCTGCACCGGGGCATCAAGCCCTGATGCTGCGCGCGGCTCTGCTGGCCGGCGCCGAGCGCGGCATCAATCGCGTCCTGCGCCTGGACCCCACGGCACTGCCGCGCCTGGCGCGGCTGAGCGGGCGGATCATCGAGATCGACTGCACGGCGCCGGCCTGGCGGCTGTTCCTGCTCGCCGATGACGAAGGCCTGCGCCTGGCCTCCAGCTGGGGTGCCGAGGCCGACTGTCGCCTGCGTGCGCCGGCGACCAGCCTGCTGCGCCTGGCGCTCAGCCGCGACAAGACCGCCGTGCTGCATGGCCCTGACGTCGAGATCGACGGCGACAGCGGCCTGCTGACGAGCCTGGCCGAAATCCTCCAGGACCTGGAACTCGACTGGGAATACGAAATCTCCCGCTGGCTCGGCCCGGTAGGCGCCCAGCTGCTCGGCAGCAGCCTGCGCAACCCGCTGCACTGGCTTCGCGAAAGCGCCGACTCGTTGCGCCAGGATCTGGCCGACTACCTCGGTGAAGAAGCCCGCGCCCTGGTCGGCCAGGCCGAAGCCCAGGCCCGCTTCGACGAGCTGGACGACATGAAGCTCGCTCTCGACCGCCTCGAGGCCCGCATCGAGCGCCTCGCCCTCAACCTGAACCCAGACCGCCCCGAATGAAGCTGTTCGCCGCCGCCCGCCGCCTGTTCCGCATCCTGCTGGTGGTGATCCGCTACCGTCTCGATGACATCATCCTCGACCTGCCGATGCCCTGGTGGCTGCGCGGCACCAGCTACCTGCTGCCGTGGCGCTGGATTCCGCGGGGGCGCAGCGCGCTGTCGCGCGGCGCCCGCCTGCGCCTGGCGCTGGAGGGGCTGGGGCCGATCTTCATCAAGTTCGGCCAGTTGCTCTCGACCCGCCGCGACCTGCTGCCGCCGGACATCGCCGACGAGCTGGCGATGCTCCAGGACCGCGTGCCGCCGTTCGACTCCGCACGCGCCACGGCGCTGATCGAGCAGCAACTGGGCGCCCCGGTCGGCGAGCTGTTCGCCCGCTTCGACAGCAAGCCGCTGGCCTCGGCCTCGGTGGCCCAGGTGCATGCGGCCAGGCTGCGCAGTGGGGAGGAAGTGGTGGTCAAGGTGGTGCGGCCGAACCTCAAGCCGATCATCGGGCAGGACCTGGCCTGGCTGTTCATGCTGGCCAAGAGCGCCGAGCGGATCTCCATCGACGCCCGCCGCCTGCACCTGGTGGAGGTGGTCGAGGATTACGCCAAGACCATCTACGACGAGCTCGACCTGCTGCGCGAGGCGGCCAACGCCAGCCAGCTCAAGCGCAACTTCGAGGGTTCGGCGCTGCTCTACGTGCCGCAGGTGCACTGGGACTACTGCCGCCCGCAGGTGCTGGTGATGGAGCGCATCTACGGCGTGCCGGTCACCGACATGGCCGCGCTGGCCCGGCAGAACACCGACATGCGCCAGCTTGCCGAGCGCGGCGTGGAGATCTTCTTCACCCAGGTGTTCCGCGACAGCTTCTTCCATGCCGACATGCACCCCGGCAACATCTTCGTCAGCACCCACCAGCCGTGGAGCCCGCAGTACATCGCGGTGGATTTCGGCATCGTCGGCAGCCTGACGCCGGAAGACCAAGACTACCTGGCGCGCAACCTGATGGCCTTCTTCAAGCGCGACTACCGCAAGGTGGCGCAGCTGCATATCGATTCGGGCTGGGTGCCGGCGGAAACCAAGGTCAACGAGTTCGAGGCGGCGATCCGCACCGTCTGCGAGCCGATCTTCGAGAAGCCGCTGAAGGACATCTCCTTCGGCCAGCTGCTGGTGCGCCTGTTCCAGGTGGCGCGGCGCTTCAACATGGAAGTGCAGCCGCAGTTGGTGTTGCTGCAGAAGACCCTGCTCAACATCGAGGGCCTCGGCCGCGAGCTGTATCCCGACCTGGACCTGTGGAGCACCGGCCAGCCCTACCTGGAGCGCTGGATGCGCGAGCGCATGAGCCCCAGGCACCTGCTCAAGAACGTGCAGGCACAGGTCGAACAGCTGCCGCACCTGGCCCATATGACCCGCGAACTGCTCGAGCGCATGTCGCACCCGCACGCGGACAACCCACCGCCGCCCTGGCGCGAGCGTCACCACGGCTGGCCGCTGCGCCTGGTCGGCGCCGTACTGCTGGGCAGCGGCGCGACCCTGGCGGCCAACGCCGACACCTTCACCGCCCTTGCCGCCTGGCCGGCCTGGGTGATGCTGGTGGCGGGCATCTTCATCGTGGTGCGCCGATAGCCATCACCGATCCGGGCTGGCACACTTGGCGCATTGAGCGGAGAATTCGATGAACTGGCTGGACGAGATCAACTGGAACGCCGACGGCCTGGTCCCGGCGATCGCCCAGGACCACAAGACCGGCCGCGTGCTGATGATGGCCTGGATGAATCGCGAAGCGCTGTCACTGACCGCGCAGGAGCAACGTGCAATTTATTGGTCACGTTCCCGTGCCAGGCTATGGCGCAAGGGCGAGGAATCCGGCCATGTGCAGCAGCTGCACGAATTGCGCCTGGACTGCGACGCGGACGTGATCATCCTGATGGTCGAGCAGATTGGCGGCATCGCCTGCCATACCGGCCGCGAGAGCTGCTTCTACCGCGTCTACGAGAACGGCGCCTGGAAGGTCGTCGAGCCGGTACTCAAGGACCCCGACGCCATCTATGCGGAGCACAAGCATGAGTGACACCTTCGCCCGCCTGGCCGAGGTGCTGGAATCCCGCAAGGGTGCGGCGCCGGACAGCTCCTACGTGGCCAGCCTGTATCACAAGGGCCTGAACAAGATTCTCGAAAAGGTCGGCGAGGAATCGGTGGAAACCATTCTCGCCGCCAAGGACGCCGCCGCGAGCGGCGACTGCAGCGACCTGATCTACGAAACCGCCGATCTCTGGTTCCACAGCCTGGTCATGCTCGCCGCCCTCGGCCAGCATCCGCAGGCGGTACTGGACGAACTGGACCGGCGCTTCGGTCTCTCCGGGCACGCGGAAAAAGCCGCGCGTCCGCAAACCTGATCCACACCGGAGATATCACCATGGGTTTTGGCGGCATCAGCATCTGGCAACTCCTGATCATCCTGCTCATCGTCATCATGCTGTTCGGCACCAAGCGCCTCAAAGGCCTGGGCTCCGATCTCGGCGATGCGATCAAGGGCTTCCGTAAATCCATGGGCACCGACGAGGACAAGCCCGGCGTGGAGGACAAGCAGAACCACACCATCGACGCACAGGCACGCAAGGTCGAAGAACCGACCAAGAAAGACTAGGCATGACGTACTGCGCGACCGCGTCGCCGACGGACCTCCAGCCGGATGCCCTTCACCCGCGCGGCCGCTTTCCCTTTTGATGTGAGCATGTCCTGATGTTCGATATCGGTTTCACCGAACTGCTGCTGGTCGGCCTGGTGGCGCTGCTGGTGCTCGGCCCGGAGCGTCTGCCAGGCGCGGTGCGCACCACCGGCCTGTGGGTCGGCCGCCTGAAACGCAGCTTCAGCAACATCAAGGCCGAGGTCGAGCGCGAGATCGGTGCCGACGAGATCCGCCGACAGCTGCACAACGAGCGCATCCTCGACCTCGAGCGGGAAATGAAGCAGAGCATCATGCCGCCGGCCACCACGACCGGTTCGCGCGACGCCGGCAGCGAGCCCGCCGCCAGCAGCCCGGCCGAACCCGCCAGCGTCGACAGCCGCGGCGCTCCGCCGGAGCAGACGCCCGAGCCGCCCCGGCCCGCCGAACCCGCTCCCCGTCCTGACAGATCGCCCGAACCATGAGCCAGCCTTCCATCGACGATCAGGAAATGCCGCTGGTCGCCCACCTGACCGAGTTGCGCAGGCGCCTGTTGCGCTGCGTGATCGCCATCGGCCTGCTGTTCGGCGGGTTGTTCTACTTCTCCCAGCAGATCTACGCACTGGTCGCCGCGCCGTTGCGTGCCTACCTGCCGGAAGGCGCGACGATGATCGCCACCGGCGTCGCCTCGCCGTTCCTGACACCGTTCAAGCTGACGCTGATGGTCGCGCTGTTCCTCTCGATGCCGATCATCCTGCACCAGATCTGGGGCTTCATCGCCCCTGGCCTGTACAAGCACGAGAAGCGCATCGCCGTGCCGCTGCTGGTGTCGAGCATCCTCCTGTTCTATGCCGGCATGGCCTTCGCCTACTTCGTGGTGTTCCCGATCATGTTCGGCTTCTTCGCCAGCGTGACCCCGGAAGGCGTGGCGATGATGACCGACATCGGCCAGTACCTGGACTTCGTCCTCACGCTGTTCTTCGCCTTCGGCGTGGCGTTCGAGATCCCGGTGGCGACGTTTCTGCTGATCTGGGTCGGCATCGTCGACGTCGCCACCCTGCGCAAGAGCCGCCCCTACGTGATCGTCGGCTGCTTCGTCGTCGGCATGGTGCTGACGCCGCCGGACGTGTTCTCGCAGGCGCTGCTGGCGGTACCCATGTGGCTGCTGTTCGAGGCCGGGGTGATCTGCGGCAGCATGATCAAGAAGCGCGACGAGCATTTGCGCGGTGATGCCGAGGATGAAGCGCCGCAATCGGGCGACCAACCACCCTCGCCGCGTCCGTGAACCTGCTGCTGCTGGAAACGGCCGACTTCTTTGCCGGCAACCGCGTACTGCTGCGTGATCGCCGCCTCACGCACATGCGCGAGGTGCAGCGTGCCGAGATCGGTGAAAGCCTGCGCGTCGGCCTGCTCGGCGGCGCGATGGGCAACGGTCGCCTGCTGCGGCTGGATGACCATGAGGCCGAGCTGGAAGTCGTCTTCGACCAACCGCCTCCGGCCAAGCTTCCGCTGACCCTGCTGCTCGCCCTGCCGCGGCCGAAGATGCTGCGGCGGGTGCTGCAGACCGTTGCCGCCATGGGTGTGCCGCGCCTGGTGCTGCTCAACAGTTACCGCGTGGAAAAGAGCTTCTGGCAGACGCCCTTCCTCGAACCGGCGGCCATCCGCGAGCAACTGATCCTCGGCCTGGAGCAGGCGCGCGATACCGTGCTGCCGCAGGTCAGCATCGAGAAGCGCTTCAAGCCCTTCGTCGAGGACCGCCTGCCGCAGCTGGCCGCCGGCAGCCGCGGCCTGGTCGGTCATCCGGGCGACTACCCGGCCTGCCCGCGGGCCCTGGACGAGCCGGTAACCCTGGCCATCGGACCGGAAGGCGGCTGGATACCCTACGAAGTGGAAAAACTCGCCGCCGCCGGCCTGCAGCCGGTGCAGCTCGGCGCGCGCATCCTGCGCGTGGAAACGGCCGTCAGCGCGCTGCTGGCCCGGCTGTTCTGAGCGAATCGACGACGGTTGCGTTTCAGGGTGGCTACGCGGCACGCCGCATCGCGTCGAACCTCGGGCTTCGGAATGCCGTTGGACTTCGCTGCGCTCAACCCTACCAGTTGCCGGATTGTAGGTTGGGCCGGAGCGCGGCGTCTGTCGGTGGGCTTCAGCCCACCACAACCGCCCCCTGTGCGGGCTAACACCCTGACGGTTCTCGGCGACATCGCTCGGTGGAGGATCCCTGCCCGATGAACGTAGCGCACCCACCCGGTGCACGGGAGTCAGAGCCCTAGGGACCGCCGCAGTTTCGACGTGATCGCGCTGGAATCTCGACAGGCCCTGACCGATTCCCAAAAGAGCAGTCCTATGCCATGCGACCACTGACCATCGACATGCACCGCCTGGAGTACGCGCTGGACGGGCGCGATACCGCCGAGTACTACCTCGACCTGGAGAGCGGCGAGATTCGCGCGATCTTTCCCGGCGAGCCGGCGCCCGGCATCCTGGAAAAATACGACGTACAGCAGGACCGCTATCTGCACATAGAGCCCCTGGAGCTGGCGCAATCGATGGCCATGCGCGAGGCCTTCCTGTTCACCCAGCACGACCCCATCGCGCATGCCGTGCTGAGCACTGCGCTCAAGGGCCGCAAGCCGCTGCGCACCTTCGACTTCAAGCTGGAAGACTTCCCGGACGTGCGCGAGGCCTGGCTGCGCTACCAGACGCAGCAACTGCGCGAATACGCGCTCAACTGGTTGCGCGACAACGACCTGGAGCCGGCCCGACCGTGAAAGCGCGCGGGCGATTCAGCTTTCCAGAAGGAAGGTCACTGGTCCGTCGTTCAGCAGGTGCACCTGCATCTCGGCGCCGAAACGTCCACAGGCCACTTGCGGGTGCTGCCGGCGTGCCTGCGCGAGCAGGTAGTCGTAGAGCTCTTCGCCCTGCGCCGGTGGCGCCGCGCAGGAAAAGCTCGGGCGCAGGCCGCTGCGGGTATCGGCGGCCAGGGTGAACTGCGACACCAGCAGCAGGCCGCCACCGATGTCTTTCAGCGAGCGGTTCATCCTGCCCTCGGCATCACCGAACACGCGGTAGTTGAGCAGCTTGTGCAGCAGTTTGTCGGCCCGCGCACGGTCATCCTCGCGTTCGACACCGACCAGCACCAGGAGCCCCTGATCGATCGCGCCGACCACCTCGCCGGCCACTTCGACCCGCGCATGCCGGACGCGCTGGATCAGCCCCTTCATCAGACATTCTCCATCAGGCATCCGCCGGCGGCAGGTCGAGCAGGCGATGGGCGATCTCGCCGGTGGCGCGCACCAGCGCATCGCTGATGCCGACTTCGGCAGCGGAATGCCCGGCGTCGCGGATGATCTGCAGCTCGCTGTTCGGCCAGGCCTGGTGCAGCGCCCAGGCGTTGTCCAGCGGGCAGATGGCATCGTAGCGGCCGTGCACGATGATGCCCGGCAGATGGGCGATCTTCGGCATGTCGCGCAGCAGTTGATCCGGCTCGAGGAAGGCCTGGTTGACGAAGTAGTGGCATTCGATGCGCGCCATCGACAGCGCCCGGTGGGCATCGGTGAAGCGTTCGACCACATGGCTGTTCGGCCGCAGCGTCGCGGTGCGGCCCTCCCAGCAGGACCAGGCCTTGGCCGCGTGCATCTGGGCGATCTGGTCGGTGCCGGTGAGGCGGCGGTGGAAGGCCTGCATCAGGTCGCCGCGCTCTTCCGGCGCGATCGGCGCGATGAAGTCCTGCCAGTAGTCGGGGAACAGCCGGCTGGCCCCTTCCTGGTAGAACCACGACAGGTCCTGCGGCCGACAGAGGAAGATGCCGCGCAGGATCAGCGCGTGCACGTGCTCGGGATAGGCCTGCGCATAGGCCAGCGACAACGTCGAACCCCAGGAGCCGCCGAACAGCACCCACTTGTCGATGCCCAGGTGCTCGCGGATGCGCTGCATGTCGGCGATCAGGTGCGCGGTGGTATTGTTTTCCAGGCTCGCGTGCGGCGTCGAGCGCCCGCAGCCGCGCTGGTCGAAGGTGATGATGCGGTACAGGGTCGGGTCGAAGAAGCGCCGGCTGATGGCATCGCAGCCGCCGCCGGGGCCACCATGGACGAACACCACCGGCAGACCGTCCGGCGAACCACTCTCGTCGACGTAAAGCACATGCGGTTCTTCGACCGCCAGCTCGTGCCGGGCGTAGGGTTTGATCTCCGGAAACAAGGTCTGCATGGCACACTCCCGATCTGCGGCGGGCCGGCCAGCCCGCATGACGTTAGCGGCATCATAACGGGGTTCGAGGCGTTGAGCATGTCGCCGTGGAAATTAGCGCCCGTCGCGCTGTTCGGCGCGCTGTGGCTCGCCGGCTGCCGTCATTTGAGACCCTTGCCGGAGAACATCATCACCTGGTCGCCAGCGAACTGAACGCTGATGAAACGGTTCTTCTCGCCCCAGGTGCAGCTGGACATGCCCAGCGCGCCGGCGCATTCGCCCGGCTTGCCGAGCAGTTGCTCCACCTGCGCGCGGTCCATGCCGGGCTCGAGCTTGGCGAAATTCTCCTGGGTGACCGGGCTGCAGGCGCCGAGCAGCAACGCGCCGGCGATCAGCAACGGGGTACGCAATGACATATCGAACTCCTTGTCTTGTAAGACTCACGCATCGCAGTCGCCGCCCGGCGTTCAGAAACCCGAGCCCGGCAGCGCCAGAAAAGCCGCTTCGGCCGCGCTGCAGTCACGCCCGAGAATGGCATTGCGATGGGGAAAGCGGCCGAAGCGCGAGATCACCTCGCGGTGGCGCTCGGCGTAATCGAGAAACTCGCCGAACGGCTTCTGCTCGTCGGCTGCGGCAATGTCCCGCAGCGCCGCGAAATGTGCGACGGCCAGGTCCTGCACGGCAAGATTCTCGGTGTGCTCCAGCACCAGGTAGACGAACACCCGCTGGATCGGTGCAAGCAGCATGTCGCCGCCGTGCGCCAGGCCCTCGCGGGCCAGTTGCAGGGCACGCGCGTCGCCGGCGAAAGCCCGCGGCGTACCGCGGTGGATCATCCGCGGCAGTTGGTCGAGCAACAGCAACAGCGCCAACCAGCCTTCGGGCTGCTCGGCCCATTCCTGCAGGCCGCCGTCGAGCGCCTCCTGCACCCAAGCGCCGAAACGCTCACGGGCCTGGGCATCCTGTGCGGGCTTGTAGCCGAACCACAGCGCGTGCTTCCCGGCATAGATCTCGGCTGCCGTGGCACCCTGGCCGAACCACCAGTCGAGCAATTGCTGCCAGGGCGCCTGCACCGGTCAGCCCTGGTGGTAGCCGGTGACGCGTTCGACTTCTTCCTTCGAGCCGAGGAATACCGCCACGCGCTGGTGCAGGGATTCGGGCTGGATGTCGAGGATGCGCTGGGTGCCATTGGTGGCTGCGCCGCCGGCCTGCTCGATGATCATCGACATCGGGTTGGCCTCGTACATCAGACGCAGCTTGCCCGGCTTTTCCGGCTCGCGGGCATCGCGCGGGTACATGAACAGGCCGCCACGGGTGAGGATGCGGTGCACGTCGGCGACCATCGAGGCGATCCAGCGCATGTTGTAGTTCTTGCCCAGCGGCCCGGTCTCGCCGGCCAGCAGCTCGCCGACGTAGCGTTTGACCGGCTCTTCCCAGTGGCGCTGGTTGGACATGTTGATGGCGAATTCGGCCGTGCTTTCCGGCACGCGCAGGTGCTCGTGGGTGAGCACGAAGCTGCCCAGCTCGCGATCCAGAGTGAAGCCCATGACACCGTGGCCGAGGGTCAGCACCAGCATGGTCTGCGGACCGTAGATGGCGTAGCCGGCGGCGACCTGCCGGGTGCCGGGCTGGAGAAAGGCTTCCTCGCCCAGCGCGTCGTTCTGGCTGAAGCAGGCATCCGGGCAGCGCAGCACGGAGAAGATGGTGCCGACCGAGACGTTGACGTCGATGTTGCTGGAGCCGTCCAGCGGATCGAAGACCAGCAGGTAGGCGCCCTTGGGGTACTTGCCGGGGATCTGGTAGGCGTTGTCCATTTCCTCGGACGCCATGCCGGCCAGGTGGCCGCCCCACTCGTTGGCCTCCAGCAGGATCTCGTTGGAGAGCACGTCGAGCTTCTTCTGCACTTCGCCCTGGATGTTCTCGCTGTCGGCGCTGCCCAGCACGCCGCCGAGGGCGCCCTTGGACACCGCGTGGCTGATCTCCTTGCACGCTCGCGCCACGACCTCGATTAGAAAACGCAGGTCAGCAGGGGTGTTGTTGCTGCGAGTCTGCTCGATGAGGTAGCGACTGAGGGTTACGCGTGACATGGAAATGGCTCCGGAGGAAAGATAAACCCGCGCAGTTTAGCAGGCCGTGGTGAAACTAACTCCCCTCAGACCGGCGCCTGCCGGGCAGAGTTCAGCGCAACGCCAATCCGCTGCCGACGGCGGACCCGCGCACTACATGACCTTCCAGATATCCCGTGCGTACTCGCGAATGGTCCGATCCGAGGAGAACCAGCCCATCCGTGCGGTATTCAGCACCGCCGAGCGCCACCAGCGGTCCGGATCGCGCCAGCATGCCTCGACGTCCAGTTGCGCCTGCCAGTAGGCGTCGAAGTCGGCGCAGACCATGAAGGTGTCGTGCCAGCTGAGGCCATCCACCAGGCCGACGTAGCGCCCGGGGTCTTCCGAACAGAAGGCGCCGCCGCGAATCGCCGCCAGCACTTCCTTGAGCCGCGGGGTGGCGGCGATGGTGGCCTCGGCATTGTATTCGCCGGCGAGCTTGCGCGCGGTCACCTGCTGCGCCGTGAGGCCGAAGATGAACATGTGCTCCAGCCCCACCTGTTCGCTCATCTCCACATTGGCGCCATCCAGCGTGCCGATGGTCAGCGCGCCGTTGAGGGCGAACTTCATGTTGCTGGTCCCCGAGGCCTCCAGACCGGCGGTGGAGATCTGCTCGGACAGGTCGGCGGCGGGAATGATGTCCTCGGCCAGGCTGACGTTGTAATTGGGCAGGAACACCACCTTGAGCAGGCCGCGCACCGTGGGGTCGGCATTGATGGTGTTGGCGATGTCGTTGCTCAGCTTGATGATCAGCTTGGCCTGGTGGTAGCTGGCCGCGGCCTTGCCGGCGAAGATCTTCACCCGCGGCACCCAGCTGCCGCCCGGATCGTCGCGAATGGCGTGGTACAGCGCCACGGTGTGCAGCAGGTTGAGCAGTTGCCGCTTGTATTCGTGGATGCGTTTGACGTGCACGTCGAACAGCGCCTGCGGATCGACGCAGATGCCCAGGCGCTCGTGGATCACGTTCGCCAGATGGCGCTTGTTGGCCTGCCGCTGCTCGGCGAAGCGCTGGCGGAACCGTGCCTGCTCGGCATAGGGTTCCAGATCGCGCAGGCGCGTCTCCGGGGCATCGAGCAGGTCTTCGCCGAGGTTGTCGACCAGCAGCCGGGTGAGCTGCGGGTTGGCCTGGTACAGCCAGCGGCGGAAGGTGATGCCGTTGGTCTTGTTGTTGATCCGCTGCGGATACAGCCCGTGCAGATCGGTGAACACGGTCTTGCGCATCAATTGGGTATGCAGCGCCGAAACGCCGTTGGTGCTGTGCGATCCGAGGAAGGCCAGGTTGCCCATGCGCACCCGGCGACCGTGATCCTCCTCGATCAGCGAGACCGAACGCAGCAACTCGGCGTCCTGCAGTCCGCGCTCGCGCAGGCAGTCCAGATGATGGGCATTGATCAGGTAGATGATCTGCATGTGCCGCGGCAGCAGGCGTTCCATCAGCCCCACCGGCCAGGTTTCCAGGGCCTCGGGCAACAGCGTGTGGTTGGTGTAGGACAGCGTCGCGCTGGTCAGCCGCCAGGCGTGCTCCCACTCGTAGCCATGCACGTCCACCAGCAAGCGCATCAGTTCGGCCACGGCGATCGCCGGGTGGGTGTCGTTGAGCTGGATGGCGGCGAAGTCCGGCAGGCTGTCCAGCGTACCGCGCTGCTTGAGATGGCGGCGCAGCAGGTCCTGCAGCGAAGCGGCGACGAAGAAGTATTCCTGGCGCAGGCGCAGTTCCTGGCCGGCCTCGGTACTGTCCGCCGGATAGAGCACCCGCGAGATGCTTTCGGCACGCGCCTCTTCGGCGGCGGCACCGATGTGGTCGCCGGCATTGAAACGCTCCAGGTGGAAATCCGCTTCCGGCCGTGCGCGCCACAGGCGCAGGGTGTTCACCCCCGCACCGCGCCAACCGACGATCGGGGTGTCGTAGGCGATCGCCCGCACGCCTTCGGCCCAGCGCCAGAAATGCCGCACCTCGCCCTGCTCGTCGGTGCTTGCGGTGACGTTGCCGCCGAAGCCGATCAGGTAGTTGACCTCCGAGCGTTCGAATTCCCAGGGGTTGCCGAAGTCCAGCCAGGTTTCGGTCTGCTCGTGCTGCCAGCCGTCGACGATCGCCTGGCGGAACAAGCCATGGTCGTAGCGGATGCCATAGCCGTGCGAGGCCACGCCCAGGGTCGCCATGCTTTCCATGAAGCAGGCCGCCAGCCGTCCCAGGCCGCCGTTGCCCAGCGCCGCATCCGGTTCCAGCAGGCGGATGCGGTCGATATCCACGTCGAGCCCCGCCAGCGCCTCGCGCGCCACCTCGAACAGGCCGAGGTTGCTCAGGCTGTCGACCAGCAGGCGGCCAATGAGAAACTCCAGGGAGAGGTAGTAGACCCGCTTCTGGCCATCCCGGTAGGTCTGCCGGGTGCAATCCATCCAGCGATCGATGGTGCTGTCTCGCGTGGCCAGGGCGACAGCCTCGAACCAGTCGTGATCCGAGGCGTGTTCCGGGTCCTTGCCCACCGCATAGGTGAGCTTGCGCAGCACCCGTTCACGGAAAGCGGAGACCTCGTCGGCGGTGGAACTAGTGGTTTCCTGAGTCATGGACAGACCTCGATTAGCAGGCCGCTGAAACACCACCTGCATTGGCAATACTGCGTTAAAGACAGCCTCATGCGCGCGTCCGGTCAAAACGCCGTTTACAGCACGTAAACTCGGTTTTCCAACCGTTTTGACTCGCTGCGCTCACCTTCGGGCCGGCTGTGACTCCCGCTGGTCGTTGCGCCTTGTCTTGCCTGCCTCGCCTAGGTTTTCCGACAGCCTGTTGGCGAGGCTACACAAGAGGGACTCATGGCAGCCGTGCCCGTTCATCTCCAATTCGACAGACCAGAAAGATTTGCAGGTTTCCTTTACATCTGCGCTACCGTCTGTCCGGCGGGCGGGACCGGCCGGAAACACTGGCAATTGCCGCGCAGATCGCTATGATCCCCGCCGCCCGCCCACTCGAAAGCCCCACGTGAAGAACAAGCTGATCGCCTCCGCCGACCCTGACCGCCTGGAAACCTGGGTGCGCTACAGCAACGGCCTGTGCCGCGACTGCCATGCCACCTGCTGCACCCTGCCGGTGGAAGTGCGCATTGACGACCTGATCCGCCTGGAACTGGTCGATGCCTTCGAGCGCGACGAACCGGCGAAGAACATCGCCAAGCGCCTGAGCAAAGCCGGCATCGTCGAGCACTTCAACCACAAGCACGGCATCTTCACCCTGACCCGCCTGGCCAACGGCGACTGCCTCTACCTGGACCGCCAGACGCGCCTTTGCAGCGTCTATGCCAAACGTCCGGATACCTGCCGCAATCACCCGCGCATCGGCCCGCGACCGGGTTATTGCGCCTACCGCAGCAAGCCTGCGGGCTGACGCCAGCGCACCACTAAATACCGCCAGCGGTACGTCCGGCACCGTTCGGGAACACCCGCCGACAGGCGCGCCGGCCGCCCCGGCGAAAGTCGCTAACGGGCTGGCCAAACCGTGACTCAAGAGTCATGCTTGGCGTCTGTCTGTATCTTCGCAACGTTTAGGAACCGCCCCGGCATGAGCCGTGATAGCCGCTACCTGGAAGCCATTCTCCATCACGACATTCCGCTGACCCGCTCGCTGGGCCTGCGTGTCGATCAATGGGAAAACCACGAGCTGCGTCTGCAGGTACCGCTGCAGCCGAACATCAACCACAAGAGCAGCATGTTCGGCGGCAGCCTGTACTGCGCCGCGGTGCTGGCCGGCTGGGGCTGGCTGCACCTGCGCCTGCGCGAGGCGGGCATCGAGGATGGCCACATCGTCATTCACGAAGGGCAGATCGAATACCCGTTGCCGGTGGTGGACGACGCCATCGCCATCTGCTCGGCGCCCGACGCGGCTGCCTGGGAACGTTTCGAGGCCATCTACCGCCGCCGTGGCCGCTCGCGCCTGGAACTGCACAGTCGCATTCTGGCGGCCGACGGCCGCGATGCGGTGCGTTTCACCGGGCAGTTCGTATTGCATAAATAAGGCAGCTGCAAGCTGCAAGCCAGGATCACCGGCAACGCCGAGCGCACGACGACCTGCAGGAGCGAGCCATGCGTGCGAATCCTGGCCACACTACAGGCATCGCGGGCATGGCCCGCTCCTACGGAAGATGCGTAGGGCGGAAGAAACCCGCCGATGTGCGGGACGCCGACTCCGTTCGGCGGGTTGCAACCCGCCCTACGCCTCCCCCATCGCCGCGCCGGCCAGACGCTTTCTTCCCGCTTCAAGCGTCCGGCTTCAAGCCGCTTTCACTGCCCCACGCGATGCCGATCAGATGCGTAGGGCGGGAGAAACCCGCCGATGTGCGGGACGCCGACTCCGTTCGGCGGGTTGCAACCCGCCCTACGCCTTCCCCATCGCCGCGCCGGCCAGACGCTTTCTTCCCGCTTCAAGCATCCGGCTTCAAGCTGCTTTCGCTGCCCCGCGCGATGCCGATCAGCCCGTCACGCCAGTCGACGCCCCTGGGCAAGGCCAGGAACGAGGGGTTGAGATAGCTCTCCCGCGCTTCATAACTCAGCGGCGCGCCACCGATGTCCAGCACCTCGCCACCGGCGCCTTCGAGTACGCCCTGGGCCGCGGCCGTGTCCCATTGCGACGTGGGCGCCAGGCGCGGATAGCAGTCGGCCGCACCTTCGGCGAGCAGGCAGAACTTCAGCGAGCTGCCGACGTTCACCCGCGCCAGTTCACCGAAGCGCTGGCGCAGGCCGTCGAGCAGATATTCCTGGGCGGGGCTGCTGTGGCGCCGGCTGGCCACCACGGTGAACGGTCCCTGCGGCTGCAGGCGCACGCGCAGAGGCTGGCTATCGCCCGAGGGCTCGCTGCACCAGGCACCGAAATCCGCGCCGCCGTAATAACAGCGGCCACTGGCGGGTATGCCGACCACACCGAAGCGCACCTTGCCCTGTTCGACCAGCGCCACGTTGACGGTGAACTCGTCGGTGCCGGCGATGAATTCCTTGGTGCCGTCCAGCGGATCGACCAACCACCAGCGGCTCCAGCCGGCTCGCTCGCCGAGCGGTGCCGCACAATCCTCCTCGGAAAGTACCGGGATGCTGCCATCCAGCGCCGTCAGGCCTTCCAGCAGTACGTGATGGGCCGCCATGTCCGCGGCCGTCACCGGCGAGGCGTCGGCCTTGGTCTGCACCGCCAGCTCGCTGCGCCAGTACGGCAAGATGGCCTCGCCGGCCTGGCGTACCAGATCGATCACCGCCGACAGATAAGGATGGCTCATTGGCTGAATTCCCCGCGCTGAGTCAATAGATCGCGGGCCAGATAGAGCGCCGCCAGGGCTCGGCCTTCGCTGAATTGCGGATGCTGGATCAGGCTCGACAGCTCGCGCAGGCTGACCTGCTCGAGGCGCATCGGCTCCGGCTCGTCCCCCGGCAACTGCTCGGGATACAGGTCGCGCGCCAGCACCACCTGGATCTTCTGGCTCATGTAGCCCGGCGACAGCGACAGCTCGGTCAGCAGCTCCAGGCGCCGGGCGCCGAAGCCGGCTTCTTCCTTGAGCTCGCGGTTGGCCGCTTCCAGCACGTCCTCGCCGGGCTCGATCAGCCCCTTGGGCAGGGACAGCTCGTAGCTGTCGGTGCCGCCGCAGTACTCCTCGATGAGCAACGCGTTCTGCGCGTCGACCAGCGCCACGATCATCACCGCGCCGTAGCCGCTGCCTTTGCCGACCAGGCGTTCGTAGGTGCGTTCCACACCGTTGGAAAAACGCAGTTGCAGCTCCTCGACACGGAACAGGCGGCTGCTCGCGACGATCTCACGAGCGAGCACGGTGGGCTTCTGGCGCATGGGAAACTCCTGGAAACGCGAGCGGCTATCATAACCCGGCTTTTTGCGGCGACCGTGAATGCTTTGTATCCACCCGACCGCCGTGACCTTCCCCACACATCGCCGTACGAAGACCCGCCCATGATCGCCTCCCTACCCTGGTCCGAAATCGACACCGTCCTGCTCGACATGGACGGCACCCTGCTGGACCTGCATTTCGACAACCATTTCTGGCTGGAACTGCTACCGCAGCGCTACGCCGAGCTGCACGGCATCAGCCGGGCGATGGCCGAACTGGAACTGGCGCCGCTGTTCAACGAGCACGTCGGCAAGCTCACCTGGTACTGCCTGGACTACTGGACCCGCGAGCTCGATCTGCCGATCCGCGAGATGAAACGCGAGGTGGCCGAGTTGATCGCCCTGCGCCCGGCCGCCGATGAATTCCTCGGCGCCCTGCGCGCGGCGGACAAGCGCGTGGTGCTGATCACCAACGCGCATCGCGACTCGCTGTCACTGAAGCTGGAAAAAATCGAACTGGCACCCTGGTTCGACCGTCTGATCAGTTCCCACGACTACGGTTTCCCCAAGGAAGAAGCGCAGTTCTGGCACGCGCTCAGGCAGGACCTGGAGTTCGACCCGGCCCGCACGTTGTTCATCGACGACAGCCTGCCGATCCTGCGCAGCGCCCGGCGCTTCGGCGTCGCCCACCTGCTCGCGGTACGCGAACCGGATAGCCGCCGCGCGCCCAGGGACACCGAGGAATTCAGCGCCGTCGAAGACTACCTCGACCTGATACGCAGCCTGCAGGGACACCGGCCATGACGCGAAGCGCTGCGTCCGCGGCACCCGAGGCCTTACACTGGCCGCGGTTGGCGCCGGCGGCACCCGGTTCAGGACGATCGGGGGTCGGCAAGCATCGAAACAGCGAACCCGCGGCATCCGATACACGCCCCGGTTTCGCAGTTAAGCCACGGATTGTTCGATAGGAAACAACATGTCAGCAGCAGGAGCCGACCTCTGGCCCCACAGTAACAGCGAGATGGGCCAGCGGATCCGTCGGCACGACTGGAGTGCGACGAAGCTGGGGCCGCCCCGGCGCTGGCCGGCGACCCTGCGCGTGCTGCTCGACACCGTCCTCGAGGCCCCGCTGCCGATGTGCATTCTCTGGGGCGAGCAGGCGCTGCAGTTGTACAACGATGCCCACGCCGCGCTGATCGGCAGTCGCCATCCCACCGAACTCGGCCAACCCGCCTGCAACCGCTGGGGCGCGACCTGGAAACTGCTCGCCCCGGCCTGCGATACCGCCCGCCGCGGCGAAGCCCGCGTATTGCACAACCAGCAACTGGCGCTCGAGCGCGACGGCGTGCTCGTCGAAGCCTGGTTCAACCTCGCCCTCAGCCCGATCCGCGACGACCGGCAGGGTATCGGCGGGCTGCTGCTGTGCCTCAGCGAAACCAGCGAGCGCGTGCGCACCGAGGCGCGCCTGGCGCAGGCCGCGCTGCGCAACAGCGAGGCCGAGCTGAAGATCATCACCGATGCCCTGCCCGTACTGATCGCCTACATCGACAGCCAGGAACGTTTCCGCTTCCACAATCGCGCCTGCCGCGAATGGCTCGGCCAGGCATGGTTGGTTGGCCGCGAGCTTCGCGAAGTCTTCGGCGAGCAGACCTACGCCGACCGCGCGCAAAGCATTCGCGCCGCTCTCGCCGGCCGCCCGGTCACCTTCGAGGCCCGCAAGGACGCACGGCACATGCTGGTGCAATACCTGCCGCGTCGCGACGAGCACGGCGTGGTGCAAGGCTTCTTCGTCCTTGCCCAGGACATCAGCGAGCGGCGCCAGGCCGAGCGGGCCCTGCGCGAACTCAACGAGACGCTGGAGAGCCGCGTCCAGGAGCGCACCGAGGCGCTGGCGCAAGTCTACGAACGTCTGCTCAAGGAAATGGCCACCCGCGAACAGACCCAGGCCGCGCTGCGCCAGGCGCAGAAGATGGAAGCGGTCGGCCAGCTCACCGGCGGCATCGCCCACGACTTCAACAATATGCTCACCGGCATCATCGGCGGGCTCGACCTGACCCAGCGCTACATCCAGTCCGGTCGCCACGACGAAACCCAGCGCTTCATCGAGGCCGCGACCACCTCGGCCAACCGCGCCGCCGCGCTGACCCACCGCCTGCTGGCCTTCGCCCGACGCCAGCCGCTGAATCTCAAGCGGGTCGAACTGAACGAACTGATCGATTCGATGCGCGACCTGCTGAGCCGCACGCTGGGCAGCCATATCTGCATCGAAACCGCGTTGCAGACCGGGCTCTGGGCCGTCAACAGCGACGAGAACCAGCTGGAAAGTGCCCTGCTCAACCTCATGATCAATGCGCGCGACGCCATGCCCGACGGCGGCGTCCTGCGCATCGCCACCGCCAATGTGGCGCTGCAACACCAGGGCGAGATCGGCGAACTGGCCGCCGGGCACTATGTCACCCTAAGCGTCGCGGACAGCGGCTGCGGCATGAACGCCAAAGTGCTGGCCAGCGTCTTCGAACCCTTCTTCACTACCAAGCCCATCGGCCAGGGCACCGGCCTCGGCCTGTCGATGATCTACGGTTTCACCCGCCAGGCCGGCGGCCACGTGCAGATCACCAGCGAGCCCGGCAAGGGCACCGAAGTGCGTCTGTACCTGCCGGCGCACCAGCAGCAAGCGCATGCGGATGCGACCGCCGGCGACGCGGACGGCGCGTTGCAGGCGCAGCAGGGCGAAACCGTGCTGGTGGTCGAGGACGACCCGGCGGTGCGCCTGCTGGTACTCGACGTGCTGGAAATGCTCGGCTATCGGGCGCTGGAGGCGGCCGACGGCAACCGCGCGGAGGAGGTGCTGGAAACCGGTGCGCACCTCGACCTGCTGATCACCGATGTCGGCCTGCCGGGGATGAATGGCCGGCAGCTGGCCGACATCGCCCGCCAGCGCCGCCCCGGCCTGCGCGTGCTGTTCATGACCGGCTACGCCGAGCAGGCCGCCAGCAGCGGCTTCCTCGATCCCGGCATGGACATGATCAGCAAGCCGTTCAACCTCGACGATCTGGCCAAGCGCGTGCGCGACATGCTCGCCGCCGACCGGCAGTGAATCCTCGGACGCTTGCGTGGGTCATAGGCTGTACGACCGCTGGCGACCGCCGCTAATGCTAATGATGTTCGCCCCCATCCGAGTTTGCCGATGAATGCTCCGCGCCGTCTCACCGCTTCCTGCGCCGACACCGCAGCGCCGCCTGCCGGTGCCAGCCAGCGCTATCACTATCAGCCCATCGATACGGCCGAGCAGCGTCCCGTCGACCTGGCCGAGGAGTGCGCCCTGGCGATCGCCTACAACGGCCTGAGCCAGGCCGTGATGATGCTCTCCCCCGCCGATTTCGAGGACTTCGTGGTCGGCTTCAGCCTCGCCAACGGCTTCGTCGATTCCATCGACGAGATCTACGACATCCGCCTGCACGGGCGCGAGGACGCGCGCCAGGCCGAGGTGGAGATTTCCAGCCGTGCCTTCTGGCGGCTCAAGCGCCAGCGCCGCCAGTTGCCCGGCACCAGCAGTTGCGGGCTGTGCGGCGTCGAGGCACTGGAACAGGCACTGCCCTGCCTGCCGCCGCTGCCGGCCTCGGCGCTGCCGCCGTCGCAATGGCTGCATGACCTGCGCCAGCGCATCGCCGCCTTCCAGCCGCTGGGCCGCGATTGCGGCGCGGTGCATGCGGCGCTGTTCATGGATGCCGGCGGCGAGATCCGCCTGGGCCGGGAGGACATCGGCCGGCACAACGCGCTGGACAAGCTGATCGGCGCCATGGCGCGCGGGCGTCGTTCGGCCGCGGGCGGGCTGGCCGTCGTCACCAGCCGTTGCAGCCTGGAGCTGATGCAGAAGGTCCAGCGTGCCGGCATCCCGACCCTGGTCAGCCTGTCCGCGCCCACCGGGCTTGCCACACAATGGGCGCAGCAGCACAACCTCAACCTGATCCACCTGCCCCACCACAGTCCGCCGCGGGTCTACAGCCCGGCGCCGACGCCTCGGCCCATCACGTCCTGATCCGCCGCGCGGTCGGCGACCAATCCCCCAAGAAGCTGGAGACCGCTCCAGCTCTCGAGAGTTCCTCTTTTAAATCAAATAATTACGAAACAAGAACGGCCTCGCTCATTCATCCGAAAGGCCTTGCGGCAAGCGCAACGGCGCGTGAGGATCGCGCGGCCATTCCACATTCGGGATCACACCCATGAAGTACTCCTCGATTTTCCTGTTGTCCGCCAGCCTGCTCAGCGGCGCGGCATTCGCCGGCAGCAATACCGAGGCCGCCGTCGGCGGCGCCCTGGGCGGGGTGCTGGGGTCGGTGGTGGGAGAGCACCTGGGCGGCTCGGCCGGTGCCGCGATTGGCGCCGGCGTCGGCGGCGCGGCAGGGGGTGCGGTGGGCGCGGACAAGCGCAGCCGCACCGAGGCGGCCATCGGCGGCGGCCTCGGCGCGGCCGGCGGCAACGTCATCGGCC
>NZ_JADDIX010000079.1:11212-42929 GCF_015070855.1 Pseudomonas lopnurensis | reverse complement strand
GGTGGCGCACTCGGCAACGCCTACGGCGATGACGACGACCGCGACCGTGACGGCCGCCATCATGGCCATCCCGGCAAGGCCAAGGGGCACTACAAGAGCCGCCACAAGCACCGTCATCATTGATCGCAACGCGTTCGCCCGGTGGCACATCCTCGCGGCGATCGCAGGCCGCAGGGCCGTCAAGGTCTGAAGCCTGATTACGCCAGCGCCTCCAGCGCCGCACGCAACCTGGCGGGAATCGGCGTGGGTCGGTTGCTCGCCCGCTCGACGAAGACGTGCACGAACCTGCCCGCCGCACAGGCTTCCCGCTCGTCCTCGCGAAAGACCGCCAGTTCGTACTGCACCGAGGAATTGCCGAGCCTGGCCACTCGCAACCCGACCTCGATGGCGTCGGGAAAGGCGATCGAGGCGAAATAGTCGCACGACGAGCTGACCACGAACCCCACGACTTCGCCGCCGTGAATGTTCAGCCCGCCCTGGCGGATCAGGTAATCGTTCACCGCGGTATCGAAGAAGCCGTAATAGGCGACGTTGTTGACGTGGCCGTAGATGTCGTTGTCGTGCCAGCGCGTGGTGATCGGCTGGAAGTGCTTGTAGTCGCTACGCAGATGCTTGGGTTGCTCGGGCATTGCCGTTCTCCGCACTCACAGGATGGACGATGGCAGCGGGACCTGTCGGGGGATCTTCACAAGCCCGCTTCGCATTGGTGCGCTCCGCGCACCGGGTCCTGACTCGACGTGATCTTCCGTCCTCAGTATGCCGCCTGGTAGATCGCCAGCGCGTCGGCCTCTTTGACTTCGCGCGGATTGTTCACCAGCAGGCGCTGCTGCTGCAGCGCTTCCCTGGCCAGTTGCGGCAGCATGTGCTCGGGCACGCCAGCGTCACGCAGGCGCATGGGCAAACCGACCCGCGCGCCGAGCTGGCTGAACGCCTCGATCAACTGTTCGGCGTAAGTCCCAGGCCCATCCTGGCGCAGCCGTGCGCCCAGCACGATGGGCGCCAGCTCGCCGTAGTGGGCGGCCGCCACGCTGAGGTTGAAGCGCAGCACGTGTGGCAGTACCAGCGCGTTGGACAGCCCGTGGGGGATATGGAAGTGCCCGCCCAGCGGATAGGCCAGCGCATGCACCGCCGCCACCGGCGCGTTGGCGAACGCCTGCCCGGCCAGGCAGGCGCCGAGCAGCATGGCCTGACGCGCCTCGCGATTGCCGCCGTTGTGCACGGCCTCCTCGAGATGGCCGGCCAGCAGGCGCAGCGCCTCGCGCGCCAGCAGATCGGACAGCGGGTTTTTCTTCAGCGCGCTGGTATAGGCCTCGATGGCATGCACCATGGCGTCGATGCCGGTGGCGGCGGTCACCGCGGGCGGCAGGCCGAGGGTGAGGTCGGCGTCCAGCACGGCGAGATCCGGCAGCAGCAGCGGCGAGACCACGCCCATCTTGGTGGTTTCGCCGGTGGTGACGATGGCGATCGGGGTGACCTCCGAGCCGGTGCCGGCCGTGGTCGGCACCTGGATCAACGGCAGGCGCCGGCCATGGGCATTGCCGACGCCATAGACGTCGGCGAGCGTCTGCGCGCAATCGGCATGCGCCAGCAACGCCACCAGCTTGGCGACATCCATCGAGCTGCCGCCACCGAAGCCGACGATCAGCTCGGCCCGCTGCGCGCGAGCCTGCGCCACCGCCGCCAGCACGATGTGCTCCGGCGGGTCGGCCAGCACCTGGTCGTAGACCGCGACCTGCAGCCCTTCGCTGGCAAAACCCGGCAGCACCTCGGCGAGCAGGTCGAGCCGGGTGATGCCCGGGTCGGTGACGATCAGCACCGAGCGCGCGCCGCGCGCCTTGCAGAGGGTGGCGAGGCGCTTTGCCGAGCCGCTTTCGCAGATCAGTTGAGCGGTGGTGGCGAAGCTGAACGGATGCATGGCGGCTCCTCTTGTCATGTATACGCCTCGAGCGGCTCACTGCCGCCGGCGATCAGCGGCGATGCGCAAAACATCGCCAGCAAGCTGGCTCCTACAGGTATAGGTGGCCATTCAGAACGCGAAGCTGTCCGCATCCAGCGCCATCAGGCAGTCGGCGCCCCCTCGGATCGCCTCGCGGTGAGCGCTGGCCCGCGGCAATACGCGGCGCACGTAGAAATCGGCGCCGACCAGCTTGGCCCGATAGAACGCTTCCTCGCCGGTACCTTCCTCCAGCGCATCCTGCGCGCGTCCGGCAGCCTGTAGCCAAAAGCCGGCCAGCAACACATAGGCCGAATAATGAAGAAAATCCACCGACACGGCGCCGATCTCCTGCGGATCGCGCTGGGTGGCGGCGATTACCTCGGCGCTCAGCTCGCGCCATTCGCCGATACGTGCCTGCACGGTGCGGGCCAGCTCGTGCAACACCGGGCGATCGGCTTGGCAGTCGCACAGCTCGCTGAACTCGGCCTGCAACGCCGACAGCTCCGCACCACCGTCACCGAGCAGCTTGCGGCGGACGTAGTCCAGCGCCTGGATGCCATTGGTGCCCTCGTAGAGCTGGGTGATACGGCTGTCGCGCATCAGCTGTTCCATGCCCCACTCGCGGATATAGCCGTGGCCGCCGTAGACCTGTACACCGAGGCTGGTGACTTCCTGGCCCATGTCGGTGAGGAAGGCCTTGACGATCGGGATCAGCAGCGCCGCGCGCGTGCTCGCCATCTTGCGGTAGCTCGGTTCGGGATGTCCGTGTTCGAGATCCAGTTGCCGTGCGCAATAGGCGGCCAGCATGCGGCTGCCCTCCACCAGGGTCTTCTGCGTCAGCAGCATTCGCCGCACGTCGGGGTGGACGATGATCGGGTCGGCCGGCTTGTCCGGGCACTGCGCACCGGCCAGGCCACGCGACTGCAGGCGTTCGCGGGCATAGGCCAGTGCACCCTGCCAGGCCCGCTCCGCCAGGCCGAGCCCCTGCAGGCCGACCTGGAAGCGCGCGTCGTTCATCATGGTGAACATGCAGGCCAGGCCCTGGTTCGGCTCGCCGACGATCCAGCCGGTGGCGCCGTCGAAGTTCATCACGCAGGTGGCGGCGCCCTTGATGCCCATCTTGTGCTCGATGGCGCCACAGCTCAGCGCATTGCGCGCGCCCGGCGTGCCGTCGGCATTGGCGATGAACTTGGGCACCAGCAGCAGGCTGATGCCCTTCACCCCGGCCGGCGCATCCGGCAGGCGCGCCAGCACCAGATGCACGATGTTCTCGCTCATGTCGTGCTCGCCGCCGGAGATGAAGATCTTGCTGCCGCTGACCCGGTAGCTGCCGTCCGCCTGCAGCTCGGCCCTGGTGCGCAGCAGCGCCAGGTCGGTTCCGGCCTGCGGCTCGGTGAGGCACATGGTGCCGCTCCAGTGGCCGCTGACCAGCTTTTGCAGGTAAGCGTCCTTCAGCGCCTGGCTGCCATGCCTGTACAGCGCCAACACCGCGCCCTCGGTGAGCCCGGAATAGATGCGGAACGACAGCGAGGCGCTCATCAGCATCTCGTGGAAGGTGCAGGCTACCAGTTGCGGGAAGCCCTGGCCGCCGTATTCGGTGGGGCCGGTCATGCTCGCCCAGCCGTTGTCGACGTACTGCCGGTAGGCCTCGACGAAGCCCTGCGGCGTCCTCACCTCGCCGTTTTCCAGGGTCACGCCTTCTTCGTCGCTGTTGCGGTTGAGCGGGGCGATCTCGCCGCCGGTGTAGCGCGCCGCTTCCTCCAGCACGCCGTCGATCAGCTCGCGATCCAGGCCATTGCCCAGCAGCTCGCAATGGGCTGTGGCGTCGAACAGCTCGTGCAGCACGAAGCGCATGTCGCGCAGGGGCGCCTTGTATTCCATGCTCAGGCCTCCTTGCGGTGGTCGACGAAACGCCCACCGAGAGTGGCCAGGCTGTCGATCAGTTCGGCCGGTTTCCAGTGCTCGCCGTGGCGTTCGGTCAATGCGTTCAGACGATCGCGGATCGCCGGCAGGCCCTGGCGGTCGGCCCAGGTCATCGGCCCGCCGGCTTCCGCCGGGAAGCCGTAGCCATTGAGGTAGACGGTATCGATATCGGTGCTGGATTCGGCCATGCCCTCTTCGAGAATCTTCGCGCCCTCGTTGACCAGCGCCAGCAGGCAGCGCTCAAGAATCTCCTCCTCGCCGACCTCGCGCCGCTGGAAACCCAGGCGCTCGGACTCGCGCTGCACCAGGGCATCCACCTCGGGATCGTGCTCGGCCTGGCGGCTGCCCTCGGCGTAGCGGTAGTAGCCCATGCGCGACTTCTGCCCGAAGCGGCCCAGTTCGCACAGGCGGTTATCGACCTGCACCTCGGGCTCGTCCTGGCCGGTGCCGGCCAGTTCGCGCGCGCGCCATTCCAGGTCGATGCCCACCACGTCGTACATGCGGAACGGCCCCATGGCAAAGCCGAAGCTTTGCAGCGCGCCGTCCACCTGGTGCGGGTAAGCCCCTTCGAGCAGCATCGCCCGCGCCTCGCGCACGTAAGTGGCGAGCATGCGGTTGCCGATGAAGCCGGGGCAGTTGCCGGCGATCACGCTGACCTTGCCCATGCGCTTGCCCAGCTCGGTGGACGCCTGCAGCACGGCCTGGCTGGTCTTCGCGCCGCGGACGACTTCCAGCAGTTTCATGATGTGCGCCGGGCTGAAGAAGTGCAGCCCCACGACCTGCTCGGGACGCTGGGTAACGGCGGCGATGGCGTCGATGTCCAGCGCCGAGGTGTTGCTGGCGAGGATGCCTCCAGGCTTCAGGATGCCGTCCAGCTCCCGAAAGATCCGCTGCTTCAGTTCGAGGTTCTCGTAGACCGCCTCGATCACCAGATCCACATTGGCCAACGCCCGGTAGTCCGCCGCCCTGCCGATGCGCCCACGCCGGGCAACGGCCTCGGCCTCGTCGATGCGTCCCTGGCGCACATTGTGCGCGTAGGTGTCATCGACCATGCCGAAGGCCTGCTCGAGCATCGCGGGATCGCTGTCCAGCCAGAGCACCTCGACCCCGGCATTGGCCAGGCTGATGACGATGCCGCGTCCCATGGTTCCGGCACCGATGACGGCGGCGGTCTGGATGTTGAAGCGGGTCTGGCTCATTGCAGCTGTCCTCGTCGCAAGGCTGGAAAACCGGGAGACCAACCATAGACGAGGACGTTACTATTTTTGAAATTTAGTCGTGTGATGTTTCAGATTCATCAAATGAATATCTACGACCTCAACCTGGTGCGTGTGGGCGCTAAACGCCGATCCGCAACGCGCAGCGGCAGAACGACCCCGCCTTGCAGTGGTTGATCGAGCAAATCGTAGCCGCCCCCACTGACCAGGTCGCATGAGAGCGGGCTGGGCGATATCGCAGACGTACATAAATAAATAGCGATATCAAAAGCAAGGCAAAACGATATGCATCGGCCAGAACCGCTAAACGAAACCTGGCATAAACAAACGTATATCCGCCACTCGTCTCCTCAAACAACCAAGTCTGAACTACTGCCGGCTGCGTACCTCAGAACATACGAGGCGTTGCTGAATTAACATTCAAGCGCAAGCGCCAATATCGCAGCATTCAACAACTCCGCGGAGGCAATTATGGCTGACAAAAAAGACAGCATGAGCGTGAACGAAGCCGGTCGAAAGGGCGGCGAAGCAACCGCAGCGAGCCACGACAAGGAGTTCTATCAGGATATCGGCAGCAAGGGTGGCCAGAACAGCGGCGGCAATTTCAAGAACGATCCCGAGCGGGCTTCCGAAGCCGGCAGCAAGGGCGGCCAGAACAGCGGCGGCAACTTCAAGAACGATCCGGAGCGGGCATCGGAAGCCGGCAGCAAAGGTGGTCAGAGCAGTGGCGGAAACTTTGCCAACGATCGCGAAAAAGCTTCCGAAGCAGGTCGCAAGGGTGGTCAGAATAGCCACGGCGGTGGTCGCAACAGTTAATCGCTAAAGCAAACCGGAAGCGGGCAAGGGATAACTTTGCCCGCTTCGCTTTATATTTTTTTAATTAATGGAGCCAACCATGACCCGCGGCGTAGGTGGCGAAAGCCCTGCAAACCTCGCAACTTATTTGAAGGGAATCGACTATCCGGCACGCAGGGATGACCTGGTAAAACATGCGCAACAGAACGGCGCCGAAGAAGCAGTCCTCAATGTTCTGAAAAACATGCCAGAGCAGGAGTACGACAATATGGCCGATGTCATGAAAGGCTACGGCGACGCTCGTTGACGATCGCCCTCTGCCAGCCGGTCGCGGCCAGCCTGTGGCGGTCAGCACCGGTGCACTTCCTCGCTTGCAGAACGGACCCTTCCATGACCGCTCACATCGTCCATTTCACCGCGCCCATCAACGCCTTGAATACCGCGCAGCTGATCGATCGCTGCACCCAGGCGGTGCAACAAGGCGCTTCGGAGCTGGTGATCAAGATCGCTACCATGGGTGGCGAATGCAGTTATGGCTTTTCGCTGTACAACTTCCTGATAGCCCTGCCAATCCCCGTGCATACCCACAACCTGGGTACGGTGGAGTCGATGGGCAACATCGTATTCCTCGCGGGTGAGCGACGCACCGCCTGCCGTTACAGCAAGTTCCTTTTCCACCCGTTTCACTGGAACCTGAACGGCTCGGTGGATCATGCGCGGATGTCCGAGTACGCGATGAGCCTGGACAAGGATCTTGATCTCTACGCGCGGATCGTCGCGGAGCGAACCCGGGGCGCCACTGAGCAACTGGACATCCGCACCTACCTCTGCGCCGCGCCACGCATTCTCGAACCGGCCGACGCCCTGCGTTGCGGCATGATCGATGCCGTGGACGAGTCGCTCCAGCCGAGCGAAGCCATCAGCTGGTGCGTACCCTGCTGAGCTCCTGCGCCTTCCCGGCGCGATCCGCCCGGCTGCCCAGATACCAGCCGAGCGCGCCCCACAGCGCGGCGCACACCGCCCCGACCAGGGCGATCAGCACCGCGCCCTGCCCCAGCATGTCCAGCAGCGCCTTGACCCAGCCGCTGACGGCATCGCCGCCACGGTACACCACGGTGTCGATGAAGTTCTTCGCCTTGTACTTGCTCTCGGCATCCAGCGGGGCGAAGAGCATTTCACGGCCGGGGCGGACGAACGCGTACTCGCCGATGCGCCGCACGATCATCAGCGCCGCCAGCACGGCGAAGGTCGGCGCCAGCGCCAACCCGACGAAGCCCAGGCAGACCAATGCCGGCACCACCACCAGCAGCATGCGCACGCCGAGCCGCTGGGCGACGCGGCCGGTGATGAACAGCTGTGCCAGCAGCGCGCCAGCCTGGACCACGAAGTCGATGGCGCCGAACACCCGCACCTGTTCGGCGCGGTCGGGGAACAACTCGGCCACCAGCCGCGCCTGCTCGAAGTAGAGAAACGTGCTGACCGTGGCCAGCAGGACGACGAAAGCGCTGATGCCGAGCAGGTAGCTCGAGCCGAGCACGCGCGTCAGGCCGCTGAAGGGGTTGCCGGGCACCGGCCGTCGCGGATTTTCCGCCTGCTGCGCGCCGGGACGACCGGCGCCGCCGATGGCGCGCCAGGCCATCAGGTAATGCTTGAGCGCCACCGCTGCCGCCAGCAGCAGCGCCGCCAGCAGCATCAATCCGGCCTGCCCGAGCAGACTCACCAGCAAGGCGCTCAGCGCCGGCCCGGTCAGCCCTCCGACACTGGCGCCGGCGGCGATGAAGGCGAACAGGCGCTTGGCCTGCGGCGCATCGAAGACGTCGGCCATCAGGCTCCAGGCCACCGAGACGACGAACAGGTTGTAGACCGATATCCACACGTAGAACACCCGTGCCAGCCAGACGTTCTGCTGCAGCAGCAGGAACAGCACGGCGAACAGCAGCAGGTTGATGCAGAAGAAGCCGTACACCCAATCGATGTAATAGATGCGCGCGACCTTCGAATTGAGCCAGGCGAACAGCGGTACCGCCAGCAGCATGACCACGAAGGTGGCGCTGAACAGCCATTGCAGGTTCTCCACGCCGCCCTGGATGCCCATGGACTCACGGATCGGCCGCAGCATGAAGTAGCCGGTGAACAGGCAGAAGAACAGGCCGAAGCCCGCCAGCGACGCCAGCAGCTCGCCGGGACCGGCGTTGATCAGACGGGCGAGACGCTGCGAGAACAGGGCTGCAGGCATGCACTCAACTCCCTGGCGGCGACGGTTAGCGGTGTCGTGACACTCAACTGAACGCCTGGACGATCAGCTCGCGTTGACGCGCATCCGGCAGGCGGCCCTTGCCTGCCAGCAGGTTGTCGGCCATGTAGCGCGGCGTCGAGGTGGCCGGAATCACCACGGTCACCGCCGGCTCGGCGAGGATGAACTTGAGCAGCAGTTGCGCCCACGAGCTGGCATCGATCTCCGCCGCCCATTCCGGCAGCGGCTGTTGCCTGACCCTGGCGAAGGCCTGGCCGCGCAGGAACGGCCGGTTGATCAGGGTGGCGATGCCGTTGTCGGCGCAGTAGGGCAGCAGGCGCCGCTCGGCGTTGCGCTCGCCCACCGAATAGTTGAACTGCACGAAATCGATAGCCTTTTCCTTCTGCAGCACCGCCAGCAGATCGTCGTGCGCCGACTCGACGTAATGGGTGACGCCGATGTAGCGCACCCGGCCTTGCTCCTTCAGCTCGCGCAGCAACTGCAACTGGGTCCCGGTGTCCTGCAGGTTGTGCACCTGGATCAGGTCGATGGTCTTGCTCTGCAGCGCCGCGAAGCTGGCTTCGATCTGCCGTTCGCCAGCGGCGCGCCCGGTGGAGGACACCTTGGTGGCGAGGAACAGCTTGCCCTCGGCATCGGCGCGCTTCTTCAGCTCGCCGGTGACCCGCTCGGCATTACCGTAGCTGGGCGCGGTATCGATCAGCGTGGCGCCGCCGTCCATCAGCAGCCGCAGCACTTCGAGCAGATCGCCCATCTCGGCGCCGTTCGGATCGACGTTGAACGTGCCCGAAGTGCCCAGGCCGATCACCGGCAGGGTTTCACCGCTGGACGGGATCGCCCGCTTGATCAGCCCATCGGCAGCGAACGACAGGCTCGGCAGCAACGGCCCCAGGGCAGCCAGGGCCGCGAGAGAGGCCGAGCCGTGCAGGAACTGGCGGCGTTTGTACATGGGTGCTTTTTCCTCCTGTGGCAGGGAAACGGCAGCGGCACCAACGGCCGCTGCGCCGGACAGCGAGGATTGAGTATGGTCGATGACAGCAAAGCCGCCCGGCGCGACAGCGTCGGAGTTTTTCCTGATGTTTCACCTTCCCGTGCCGGCTGCCGCAGCCAATATCGCCGCCGATCAATGAGGCGATCGATCGGCACATTCGACCGGCAGCCTGTTGGCCATAGCATGTCCGGGCAGCATTCCATGCTGGCACTTTGCTGTTAATTGGGTATAACCTCGCCCGCCGTCTCCCGCAGCGCATGTCCGCCCCGTACCCAGATCGCCACCGCTACCGGACCAGACCCCAACATGCCTCGTACATCCTCCTCCGCCACTGATCGCCGCAGTCCCAGGGGCCGACGATACCGGAACGGAGCGGTGTGCCTGGGCTATGTCATCGGCCTGCTGCTGGTCTTCGGCCTCAGCCTCTATCTGTTACCGGGAGATGCCGGGGTCGGCAAACTGCTGTACGACGCGGGCCTTCCGCTGGCAAAGACGGACGCCGAGGACTCGCCGGATTTCGCTGCGCCGGATGCTGCCCGCACACCGCGGCCCTAGACACGTGCGAGCCGCTCGCGTACTTCGGCATAGGGATAAGCCTCCAGCGAGGCGAAGCCGGGGATGCCACGCGCCTTGAGCCTGGTGAACAGCGGCACGCTGATGCCGCAGAGAAAGCGCGTCAGGCATTCGTTGCCGGGCTCGCCACCCTTCGCCTGCCGATAGTGCTCGACGAAGTCGGCACAGCGGGCGGCGACGTCGATCTCGCCCAGCGGAATGCGCGGCGGCGGCTCGGGCAGTCGTGCGACACGCCCCAGGCAGACCGAACAATGCCCGCAGCGCCGCGGCGCCTGGGCATCACCGAAATAATCGGCCAGGCGCCGGCTGAGGCAGTCGTGCGATTCGAACAGCGCGAGCATGGCGTCGATGCGGGTGATCTCGCTGGTTTCGTGCTGCTTGAAGTAGGCATGCAGCTCGGCGCTCAGTGCTTCGGCGTCGAAGCTCGCATCGAGCAATGCATAGACCTCGGTCATCTGCTTGCTCTCCAGCTCGATCCAGCCCTTTTCCTGGAAGTACTCCAGCGCCTTGACCACCCGTGCGCGGTCGGCGTTGTGCTGCTGGTAGAGGGCGTCGAAGTCCAGGGTGCACCAGGTCCGCGCACGCGCCGAGGTGTGCATGATGGCCTCGACGAACTGGCGACGCTCACCCTCGAACCGGGCGACCAGCGCCTCGGGTTCGAGCAGGTACTTGAAGCGATATTCGGCGAAGTAGGCGAAACGCGGTGCGATGATGCCTTTGAGTTCAAGCTGCACCAGCAGCGTTTTCAGCGGCAGCTGGCGGATGTTGCTCTGCTCGGAAAGCTGATTGAGCATCAGCTCCCACTGCCCACCCGCGCCGGACTGCAACAGCTCGTCCAGCACGCAGCGAATGCCCTGGCGTTCCGGCGTATCCCCATAGACGAAGTTCTGCAGCACGCTGAGGCTGTCGCGATTGGCCAGCACCAGGCAGTCGGAAGGCTGGCCATCGCGCCCGGCGCGGCCGATCTCCTGGCTGTAGTTCTCCACCGATTTGGGCAGGTCGTAGTGCACCACGTTGCGAATGTCGGCCTTGTCGATGCCCATGCCGAAGGCGATGGTGGCAACGATGCAGTTCAGCTCGCCGGCCATGAAGCGCCGCTGGATCGCTTCACGCCGCTCATGGTTCATCCCGGCGTGATAGGCGCTGGCCGGAAAGCCGCGCTGCGCCAGGTGCTCGGCGACCTGCTCGGCGGTCTTCTGCTGGGTGACGTAGACGATGGTCGGCTGGGCGCCCTTGTCGGCAAGCCATTCCACCAGCCGGCGCTGCTTGGCAAAGCCGCTGACCGGCTCCACCAGCAGATTGAGATTGGGCCGGTAAAAACCGGTGGTCACCACGTCATCCGGAGCGATGGCGAACTTGCGCTGCATGTCGGCGATCACCGGCGGCGTCGCCGTGGCGGTCAGCAGCAGCACCTGGGGAATGTCGAACTGGCGCTGGTAGTCGGGCAGCTTGAGGTAGTCGGGACGGAAGTTGTGCCCCCACTCGGAGATGCAGTGCGCCTCGTCCACCACCAGCAACGAGATCGGTACCTGGCTGATGAAGTGGCGGAAGCGCTCGTTCTTCAGCCGCTCCACGGAAATCATCAGGATCTTCAGCTCCCCGGACTTGGCCCGCGCCATGGTTTCGCTGGCCTGCTCGCGGCTCTGCGCCGAATCGATGCTGCCGGCGGCAATGCCGTGGCGGTGCAGAAAGGCCAGCTGATCCTGCATCAGCGCCAGCAGCGGCGAGACCACCAGGGTCAGGTGCGGCAGCAGCAGCGCCGGCAGCTGATAGCACAGCGACTTGCCCGAACCGGTGGGGAAGATCGCCGCCGCCGAACGGCCCGCCACCACGGCGCGGATAGCCTGTTCCTGGCCGGGACGGAAGCCGTCGTAGCCGAAGGTTCGGGCAAGAGTCTGCTCGATCATCGTTGGTCACTCCTTTGACGAGGGGAACCCCGAGGTTAACAAAAAGGAGAGACACCGTAGGGTGGATCAGGCTTCACCGATCCACCGGGCAAGGTCACGGTGGATGTAAAGAGCGACATCCACCCTACGCCGACAGGTGCAGCGCCGAGGCGATCGGTCAGAACCGGTCGCGGATGACCACCTCGTCGAACGGCAGCTTGCCGACCCGCGGCTTGGGCTCGACCGTGCCCCTGCCGATCGCGACCATCAGGCCGATGACGTGGTTTTCCGGCAGCTCGATCAGCCTGGCCACGGCGTCGAAGTCGAAGCCGTCCATGGGGCAGGATTCCAGCCCCTTGGCGCGCGCGGCCAGCATCAGCGTCTGCGCCATCAGGCCGCAGCTGCGCATGGTTTCGTCGCGCTGCACCTGCGGCTTGTCGCGGTAGTAGGCGTCGATGGCACCGGCCATGTAGTCCTGCACTTCGGCGGGCGCGCCCTCCCAGACACGGCGGGCGTTCTGCGACCAGCTGTCGAGCTTGGCGCAGACCACCACCAGCATCGAGGCATCGGTCATCTGCGCCTGGTTCCAGCCCACCTCGCGGATCTGCGCACGCAGGGCCGGATCGCTGACCTCGACCAGGCGCACGTGCTGCAGGTTGAAGGCCGACGGCGCGAACAGCGCCAACTGCAGCAATTCGTCCTTCTCCTCGCGGCTGAGCGGGAACGTCGGATCATAGACTTTGACGGCGCGGCGAGTACGAATGGCGTCTACGGTGTTCATGGCGACTCCCAGGGTGAATGTGAGGAGGCCATGCTAAGGGCGGCGATCGATCGAATCCACGCGGGCGGCCCGATGCGAATCATCGACCCGTTCGATGCGTACCACGCAGCGCGCGGGCAGTTAAAGAAAAGGCTCTGTCCCAATTGCGTGTCGCTCGAAGTGTCGAGGTGTTCTGAACGTCCGTAGGAGCGGGCCGTGCCCGCGAAGCTTTGCCCGCTGGAATATTCGCGGGCATGGCCTCGGCGTCCCCGCCCTCTCCTACAGGGATACGTCTATCCGCAACAGCCAACTCGGACAGAGCACCAAAGAAAAAGGCCGCCCGAAGGCGGCCTTGACGTAGCGCATCTAGCAGCGCGGCTCAGAGCTGCGGGCCGGCGTTCTTGATGGCGTCGGAGACGTCGAACTTCTTGAAGTTCTCGATGAACTTGGCCGCCAGTTCCTTGGCCGCCTGGTCGTAGGCGCCCTTGTCGGCCCAGGTGTTGCGCGGGTTGAGCAAGTGGGTCTCGACACCGGCGACGGCCTTCGGCACGTCCAGGTTGATGATCGGCAGGTGCTCGGTCTCGGCACCGACCAGCGCGCCGCTCTGGATCGCCGCGATCACCGCGCGGGTGGTCGGGATGTTGAAGCGCTTGCCGACGCCATAGCCGCCGCCGGTCCAGCCGGTGTTGACCAGGTAGACCTTGGAGCCGAAGCCATTGATGCGCTTGATCAGCAATTCGGCGTATTCGCCGGCCGGACGCGGGAAGAACGGCGCGCCGAAGCAGGTGGAGAAGGTCGACTTGATGCCGCTGCCCGAACCCATCTCGGTGGAGCCGACCAGCGCGGTGTAGCCGGAGAGGAAGTGGTAGGCGGCCTGCTCGTTGTTGAGGATCGACACCGGCGGCAGCACGCCGGTCAGGTCGCAGGTGAGGAAGATCACCGCGTTCGGCTCGCCGCCGAGGTTCTTCTCGCTACGCTTCTCGACGTGCTCCAGCGGATAGGCGGCGCGGCTGTTCTGGGTCAGGCTGGCGTCGGCGTAGTCGGGCAGGCGGCTGTGCTCGTCGAGCACCACGTTTTCCAGCACGGCGCCGAACTTGATGGCCTTCCAGATCACCGGCTCGTTCTTCTCGGACAGGTCGATGCACTTGGCGTAGCAACCGCCCTCGATGTTGAACACGCGACCGACGCCCCAGCCATGCTCGTCGTCGCCGATCAGGTAGCGGCTCTCGTCGGCGGACAGGGTGGTCTTGCCGGTGCCGGACAGGCCGAAGAACAGGGTGGTGTCGCCGTCTTCGCCGATGTTGGCAGCGCAGTGCATCGGCAGCACGTCGACGTCCGGCAGCAGGAAGTTCTGCACCGAGAACATGGCCTTCTTCATTTCACCGGCGTAGCGCATGCCGGCGATCAGCACCTTCTTTTCGGCGAAGTTGAGGATCACGCAGCCATCGGAGTTGGTGCCGTCACGCTCGGGTACGCACTGGAAGAACGGTGCATTGAGGATGCGCCATTCGCCCAGGCCGGCCGGGTTGAACTGTTCCGGGGTGATGAACAGGCAGCGCCCGAACAGGTTGTGCCAGGCCGTTTCGGTGGTCATCTTGACGGGGAGGTAATGCTCGGGGTCGGCACCGACGTGAACGTGCGACACGAAGTTGTCACGTTCGCCCAGGTAGGCTTCGACGCGGGTCCACAGGGCCTCGAAGTTGCCGGCCGGGAACGGACGGTTGATCGGGCCCCAGGCGATCTTGTGCTGGGTGCTGGGCTCTTCGACGATATAGCGGTCAGCCGGAGAACGACCCGTGCGATGCCCGGTCTTCACCACCAGAGAGCCATTGGCGGCCAGCTCGCCCTCTGCGCGCTTGACGGCTTCTTCGATCAATTGGGCGGTGCTGATGTCGGTGTACACGGCGTTGGTGGCTTGCGTCATGAGTGTCCCCGTCGGCCCTGGGCCGATTCCTCCATGCTGTTGTAGCCCACCGAACGGCGAACTACATCGAAAAATGTGCGCGCGATTATGCCAGAAAATGCGCCGCGCTGGGTATGAGCCTGTGATGGCCAAAAGGTTCACCGGGGGCGGCTGGCGTTTTGCAACCGGCACGCAGCCAGGCGCCATCGCCACCGCCGCCGGTGGTCATCAATGCCGGGTATCCGAAGGGGCGTCGCTGCCGCCACCGGCGAACAGCTGGGCGATATCCGCCGCATCGTAGGTGTACTTGTGGTTGCAGAACTGGCAATCGATGCTGACCGTACCGCCCTGCTCCGCGACCAGTTGCTCGGCATCGTGCCGGCCCAGGCTGACCAATGCGCGGGCCGAACGTTCGCGCGAGCAGCTGCAGCGGAACTGGATCGGCCGCGGCTCGAACAGGCGCAGTTGCTCCTCGTGATAGAGGCGGTGCAACACGGTTTCGCCGTTCAGCCCCAGCAGTTCCTCGGCGGTCAGCGTATCGGCCAGGGTACGCAGATGCTGCCAGCTGGCTTCGCGCTCCTCGGGGTCCGTGATGCGATCGGCCGGCAGTTGCTGCAGCAGCAGACCACAGGCACGGCGGCTGTCGGCATTGAGCCAGAAGCGCGTCGGCAGTTGTTCGGAGGCGGCGAAGTAGTTCGTCAGGCATTCGGCGAGGTTGACCCCATCGAGGCCGACGATGCCCTGGTAGCGCTGGCCGTTGGCCGGGTCGATGGTGATCGCCAGCATGCCTTCGGGCATCAGCTCGGCCAGGCTCGCGCCGGGCGCGATCTGCTCGGCATGGTAGCGGGCGATGCCGCGCACCTCGCGCTCGCTGGAGCATTCGACCATCAGCAACGGCACCGCGCCGCTGGAGCGCGCCTGGAGGACCAGCAGGCCATCGAACTTGAGCGTGCCGACCAGCAGCGCGGCGGCGGCGAGCAGTTCGCCGAGCAGTTGGGCCACCGGTTCCGGATAGCTGTGTTTGGCCAGCACGTGCAGGTAACTGTCGCCAAGCGTGGCGATTTCGCCACGAACGTCGGAGTCATCGAAGAGAAAGCGTTGGGTTTGATCGGACATGCCGGGGCTCGCAGGGGAAACGGCGGAGGAAGCCGGCAATTTTAGGCGCAAAGCCGGCCCGGACCAAGGGCGCCCGCCGGACGGGGCGCCGAGCCGGGCCAAGCTGAACGGCGCCTGAACGGCTCGCGGGTAGTCAGGACAGGCGCAATGGCAGGCTCTAGCATCGCGCGCCATCGCAACCCCAGGGATGAATGCCATGTCCGTGACCACTCCCCAGGCGCGCTGGCGCCCATTGCCACTGCTCACGACCCACCTGCTCGCCGGGCTGTTGCTGTTCAGCTGGCTCTGGCCCACCAGCCGCCCACTCTGGGATGCGCTCGATCAGGCGACCTTCCACCTGCTCAACGGCTCGCTCGGCAGCGTCCCGCTCTGGGACTGGCTCTGGGCCCTGGCCAGCGTGCGCGTCTTCGACATCCTGGTCGGCGCGCTGCTGCTGACCCTGCTGATCCGCCGCGACTGGCTGTTCGCGCAACACCAGCTGCGCCCGGCACTGTTCACCTTCGTCGGTCTGCTGCTGGTGTTGCTGGTGATCCGCGTGCTGGTGACCAAGCTGGCCGGGCATTTCGGCTGGCAGCATGCCAGCCCGTCGGTCGAGATCGCCGGCGCCTACCACCTGAGCGATCACTTCCCGCTGCTCGAGCGCGTGTTCGAACTCAAGGACCGCTCCAGCCGCAGCTTCCCCGGCGATCACGCCTCGGTGCTGCTGATCTGGGGGCTGTTCATGGCGCTGTTCGCCCGCGGCGGTCGCCTCGCCGTGGTGGTCACCGCCACCTTGCTGTTCATGCTGCCGCGGCTGGTCGCCGGCGCCCACTGGTTCAGCGATGACTTCGTCGGCGGCCTGCTGATCGCCTTGCTGGCCATCGGCTGGGGCTATTGCACGCCGCTGGGGGCGCATATCGCCGCCGTGCTGCTTTGGCTCGCGCGTGCGCCCATGCAAATGGCCGGCAGGCTGCCGCTGTTGCGCCAGCTGGCGGTGCTGCGCGACTAGTCGGGCTTGAAATCACGCAGCAGCTGGATCTGCCGGCGCTGCTTCTTGCTCGGCCGGCCGTCGGTCTGCATGCCCAGCGCACCAGCCTTGCGCAGCGCCGCGGCCTGCTCGCGCGCCGCCACGCTCTGCGCGGTTTCCTCGTAGAGCGTCTGCGCCTCGGGCGCGCCGCGGCGCACCGCCGACAGCACCCGGATGACCACCGTGCGCTCGTCGAAGCCGCTGCGGATCACCAGCTCGTCGCCCACTTTCGGCTCCTTGCTCGGCTTGCAGCGCTCACCGCGGCAATGCACCTTGCCGCCTTCGATGGCGGCCTTGGCCAGCGCGCGGGTCTTGAAGAAGCGCGCGGCCCATAGCCACTTGTCCAGGCGCACCTTGTCGTCGTCTTTTTCAGCCATCGTCCAGCTCTATCTCCTACACGTCGTTCTAGGGTGTTACAGACGGATGCAGTTGTCATGCGTGCCGACTAGAATGCCCGCAAAATCTCCGGACGCCTCCTTTGAAGAGCCTCGACCCCCATACCGTCATCGGTCTGCGTGAATGGATCGCCCTGCCGGATCTCGGCGTGGTGGGCCTGCGCGCGAAGGTCGACACCGGAGCCAGCACCTCGGCGCTGCATGCCACCGACATCAGCGAATTCGAACGCGACGGCCAGCGCTGGGTCCGTTTCACCGCGCACCTGGGCACGCTGGTGCAGCGTCGGCATCGCTGCGAAGCACCGCTTGTGACCCGCAAGACCATCAAGAGCTCCAATGGCCAGGTGCAGACGCGCTACGTGGTCCGAACCCTGCTCGCCCTCGGCAGCCGCGTGTGGCCGGTGGAGTTCACCCTGACCTGCCGCAAGACCATGCGCTACCGCCTGCTGCTCGGCTCCAAGGCGCTGGTCGAGGGGCAATGGCTGGTCGATCCGTCGCGAACCTACGTCCAGGACAAACCCCAGATCCTCACTTCTTCCGGTGCTCAATGAAAATTGCCGTGCTGTCGCGCAACCCGCGCCTGTATTCCACCCGTCGTCTGGTCGAAGCCGGCGAGCAGCGGGGCCACGAGGTGGTGGTGATCGACACCCTGCGCGCCTACATGAACATCGCCAGCCACAAGCCGCAGATCCATTACCGCGGCAAACCGCTGGAGGGGTTCGACGCGGTGATTCCGCGCATCGGCGCCTCGGTGACCTTCTACGGCTGCGCCGTGCTGCGCCAGTTCGAGATGCAGGGGGTGTTCCCGCTCAACGAATCGGTGGCCATCGCCCGCTCGCGCGACAAGCTGCGCGCGCTGCAGTTGCTGTCGCGACGCGGCGTCGGCCTGCCGGTGACCGGCTTCGCCCACTCGCCGGACGACATTCCCGACCTGATCCGCATGGTCAACGGCGCCCCGCTGGTGATCAAGGTGCTGGAAGGCACCCAGGGCATCGGCGTGGTGCTCTGCGAAACCGAGAAAGCGGCCGAGTCGGTGATCGAGGCCTTCATGGGCCTCAAGCAGGACATCATGGTCCAGGAGTACATCAAGGAAGCCGGCGGCGCCGACATCCGCTGCTTCGTGGTCGGCGACAAGGTCATCGCGGCGATGAAGCGCCAGGCCAAGCCCGGCGAGTTCCGCTCCAACCTGCACCGCGGCGGCTCGGCCAGCCTGATCAAGATCACCCCCGAAGAGCGCATGACCGCCATCCGCGCGGCCAAGGTGATGGGCCTGAACGTCGCCGGGGTGGACATCCTGCGCTCCAACCACGGCCCACTGGTGATGGAGGTCAACTCCTCGCCGGGCCTGGCCGGCATCGAGGAAACCACCGGCAAGGACGTCGCCGGGCTGATCATCCAGTATCTGGAGAAGAACGGCGGGCCGCACCTGACCCGGACCAAGGGCAAGGGCTGAAAGGCAGCGGCAAGCTGCAAGCCTCAAGCTGCAAGAAAGAGCAGGGAGCGCCCGCCGTCGCGCTTTTACTTGTCGCTTGCAGCTTGCCGCGGCTTTTACGCCTTTATCGCATCGCGCGGCAGCAGCAATCCCAGCGGCAGGCTGACCCGGGCTTCGAGGCCGCCGCCTTCGCGGTTGCGCAGTTCGACGATGCCACCGTGCTGCGAGGCGATGCGCTTGACGATCGCCAGGCCGAGGCCTGCGCCCTGGCCGCCGCGGGCGCGGTCGCCACGGATGAACGGATTGAAGATGCCCTCCAGCTCGGCCGGATCGATGCCGGGACCGCGGTCGAGCACGCTGAGCACCACGTAGGGCGCATGCCGGTCGCCGGAAACGTAGGCCGCCACTTCGACGCCATTGCCGCCGTAGCGCAGGGCGTTCTCGATGAGGTTGACCAGCAGCCGCTTGATCGACACCCGGCGCAGGGCGAATGGCGGCATCGGCTCGACGCACAGGCGCACCGTTTCCTGCTGCTGGTTGTAGGGCGCGACCACCTCGCGGATCAGCGCACCGAGGTCGGTGGTCTCCACCGGCTCGTCACTGCCGTCGCGGACGAAAGCGAGGAACTGGTCGAGGATCGCGTTCATGTCCTCGACGTCACGGATCATGTCCTCGGTCAGCTCGTCGTCACCAGCCATCAGCTCAAGCGACAGGCGCAGGCGCGTCAGCGGTGTGCGCAGGTCATGGGAGACGCCGGCGAGCATCAGCTCGCGCTCGCGGCCGGCCTGCTCGACGTCCTCGGCCATCTGGTTGAAGGCGCGGTAGACCTCGGTCATCTCGCTCGGCGTGTCGCTGATCGGCAGCCGCACGCGCCGGCCCTTGCCGATCTGCCGGGCCGCGTAGACCAGGCGCTTGAGCGGCAGGTTGAGCTGGCTGACGAAGATCCAGGCCGCGCCGGTGGACAGCAGGCCGATGCCGAGGAACCAGCCGAGCACGCTCCAGATGCGCTGGCCGCGCAGCGGATAGGCGTACAGCGGCACCCGCACCCAGTCCGCGCCCAGCGCCGGCGCGCGGACCCAGATGGCGGTGGAGGGCTGGATGCGTACCCGCACCTCGGTCTGCTCACCCAGCTCGTTGCGCATCTGCCGCTGGAAGATGTCGGTGTAGGGCCAGTGGTACTCGCTGCGCGGCACGTTCTGTTCGGGCACCGGCTGCAGGCCGGCGGCACGACCGATGCGCTCGCGGTCCTCGATGTCGGCCGCCCAGTAGGCACGCAGGGCCAGCGCCGCGCCGTGGCTGTACTGGCGGTCCACCAGCACGTCCTCGTTGGCCATCAGATAGACCAGGGTGAGGACCTTGGAGAACAGCACCACGATCAGCACCATCCACAGGGTGCGGGCGAAGAAGCTCTGCGGGAACCACAGCGGGGTTTTCACGAGCAGCAAGCCTCAAGCTTCAAGCCGCAAGAAAGAGTGCTCCGCGGGCAAGCACAGAGAACCGTGTAGGAGCGCGCCATGCGCGCGAATCGCGGGCGCGGCCCGCTGCTACCTTCGCTCCCGCATCCAGCTTGTGCCGGCGTCAAGCGAACTGCATGACGCCATTCCCCCACCACTTGCAGCCTGTAGCTTGCCGCTTGCCGCCTCATTTGTTGCCATCGGGCACGAACACGTAGCCCACGCCCCAGACCGTCTGGATGTAGCGCGGCTTGGATGGGTCGGGCTCGATCAGTCGGCGCAGGCGGGAGATCTGCACGTCGATGGAGCGCTCCAGCGCGTCCCACTCGCGGCCGCGGGCGAGGTTCATCAGCTTGTCGCGGGTCAGCGGCTCGCGGGCGTGCTGTACCAGGGCCTTGAGCACGGCGAATTCGCCGGTGGTGAGCATGTGCACCTGGTCGCCCTTGGTCAACTCGCGGGTCGCCAGCGACAGCTGGTATTCACCGAAGGTGACCACCTCGTCCTCGCTGGCCGGTGCGCCGGGCACCTGCGGCGCCTGCCGGCGCAGCACGGCGCGGATGCGCGCGAGCAGCTCGCGGGGGTTGAAGGGCTTGGCCAGGTAGTCGTCGGCGCCTTGCTCCAGGCCCTGGATGCGGCTGGTCTCGTCGCCCTTGGCGGTGAGCATGATGATCGGAATCTGGTTGTTGCTCTGGCGCAGCCGATGGCAGGCGGACAGGCCATCCTCGCCCGGCATCATCAGGTCGAGCACCACCAGTTGGAACAGTTCGCGGCTGAGCAGGCGGTCCATCTGCTCGGTGTTTTCCACGGTGCGGACACGATAGCCCTGCTCGTCGAGGAAGCGCTCGAGCAGGCGCCGCAAACGGGCATCGTCATCGACGATGAGGATTTTTTCGCCTTCGTTGGCGGACGCAGTACTGCTCATGGAAACTCCCGGATTAGCGACAGCGCATTATGGCGCAGTGTGGATTGGCGCTTCTGACAGCCATTGTTAGCAGATTTTGCGAAAGAAGCAGCCATAAGCTGCAAGCTGCAAGCTGCAAGCTGCAAGCTGCAAGCTGCAAGCTGCAAGCGAGTTTGGGAGCACCCAGGCGCCTGTCATCTCCCCACGCTTGCCGCTTGCGGCTTGCCGCTGCTTTAATCCCGCCTTTTCGCGCAGGCCCGGCCTGCATGGTTCGACTGACCCAGGTAGGTTCATGGACAGCATCAATTCCCGTATCGCCAACGAGCTGGGCGTGCGCCCGCAACAGGTCGCCGCCGCCGTGGCGCTGCTCGACGAAGGTTCCACCGTGCCCTTCATCGCCCGTTACCGCAAGGAAGTCACCGGCAGCCTCGACGATACCCAGCTGCGCAACCTGGAAGAACGCCTGCGCTACCTGCGCGAGCTGGACGAACGCCGCGCCTCGATCCTCGCCAGCATCGAGGAGCAGGGCAAGCTGACCCCCGAGCTCAAGCGCGAGATCGACCTGGCCGACACCAAGACCCGCCTCGAAGACCTCTACCTGCCGTACAAGCAGAAGCGCCGCACCAAGGGCCAGATCGCCCTGGAAGCCGGTCTCGGCGAGCTCGCCGATGCGCTGTTCGGCAACCCGGAGCTCACGCCGGAGCAGGAAGCCGAGCGCTTCATCGACGCCGAGAAGGGCTTCGCCGATGTGAAGGCCGTGCTCGAAGGCGCCAAGTACATCCTCATGGAGCGCTTCGCCGAAGACGCCGACCTGCTGGCCAGGCTGCGCGAGTTCCTCAAGCACAACGCCACCCTCAGCGCCCGCGTGGTGCCCGGCAAGGAGAACGAGGGCGCGAAGTTCAGCGATTACTTCGAGCATGACGAAGTGCTGAAGAACACCCCCTCGCATCGTGCGCTGGCGATCTTCCGCGGGCGCAACGAAGGCATCCTCGGTGTCAGCCTCAAGGTCGGCGACGAGACGCCCGGCAGCATGCACCCGGGCGAGACGATGATCGGCGAGCGCTTCGGCATCGCCAACCGCGGCCGCGCGGCGGACAAGTGGCTCGGCGAAGTGGTGCGCTGGACCTGGAAGGTCAAGCTCTACACCCATCTGGAAACCGACCTGCTCGGCGAGCTGCGCGACAAGGCCGAGGACGAAGCCATTTCCGTGTTCGCGCGCAACCTGCACGACCTGCTGCTGGCCGCGCCGGCCGGCCCGCGCGCGACCCTGGCGCTCGACCCGGGCCTGCGTACCGGCTGCAAGGTCGCCGTGGTCGACGCCACCGGCAAGCTGCTGGAAACCGCCACCGTCTACCCGCACGCGCCGCGCAACGACTGGGACGGTACCCTGGCGATCCTCGCCAAGCTGTGCGCCAAGCACGCCGTCGACCTGATCGCCATCGGCAACGGCACCGCCAGCCGCGAATCGGACAAGCTGGCCGGCGAGCTGATCAAGAAGGTGCCGGGCCTCAAGCTCACCAAGATCATGGTCAGCGAGGCCGGCGCCTCGGTGTACTCGGCCTCGGAACTGGCGGCCAGGGAGTTCCCCGATCTGGACGTGTCCCTGCGCGGCGCCGTGTCCATCGCCCGCCGCCTGCAGGACCCGCTGGCCGAGCTGGTCAAGATCGACCCCAAATCCATCGGTGTCGGCCAGTACCAGCACGACGTCTCCCAGCTCAAGCTGGCGCGCTCGCTGGACGCGGTGGTCGAGGACTGCGTGAACGCCGTGGGCGTGGATGTGAACACGGCCTCCGCCGCCCTGCTGGCGCGCATCTCCGGCCTGAACGCGACCCTGGCCAACAACATCGTGCAGTTCCGCGATGCAAACGGCGCGTTCAAATCCCGTAGCGAGCTGAAGAAGGTGCCGCGCCTGGGCGAGAAGACCTTCGAGCAGGCCGCCGGCTTCCTCCGCGTGATGAACAGCGACAACCCGCTGGACGCCTCGGCCGTGCACCCGGAAACCTATCCGCTGGTCAAGCGCATCGCCGCCGACACCGGTCGCGACATCCGCTCGCTGATCGGCGATTCGGCCTTCCTCAAGCGCCTCGATCCCAAGCAATTCACCGACGAGACCTTCGGCCTGCCCACCGTCACCGACATCCTCGGCGAGCTGGACAAGCCCGGCCGCGACCCGCGCCCGGAGTTCAAGACCGCCGAGTTCCAGGAAGGCGTCGAGAAGCTCAGCGACCTCGAGCCGGGCATGGTGCTCGAAGGCGTGGTGACCAACGTGACCAACTTCGGCGCATTCGTCGACATCGGCGTGCATCAGGATGGCCTGGTGCACATCAGCGCGCTGTCGGAGAAGTTCGTCAAGGACCCGTACGAGGTGGTCAAGGCCGGCGACATCGTCAAGGTCAAGGTCATGGAAGTGGACATCCCGCGCAACCGCGTCGGCCTGTCCATGCGCATGAGCGATACGCCCGGCGAGAAGACCGACGGCCCACGCGGCGGCGGCAAGCCACGCGGCAACGCCCCGCGCAGCGAGCGCCACGCCCGTGAAGACAAGCCGGCACCGGCCAATGCGGCCATGGCCGCGCTGTTCGCCAACGCCAAGCAGCTGAGGAAATAAGCATGAGCATCCAAGTCGAGGCTGTGGGCAATTCCAGCGCCTTCGGTCGCCTGCTAGGTCTGGAGATCCATCAGGTCGGGCAGGGCGAGGCCGTGCTCGGCCTGACCATGCACGACGGCCTGCGCAATCTGCACGGCAAGCTGCACGGCGGCGCACTGTTCTCGCTGATCGACACCGCCATGGGCCAGGCCAGCCACAGCCTCGGCGACGGCTCGCCGAACAGCGTCACCCTGGAATGCAAGGTCAACTACATCCGCCCGGTGACCGATGGCGAGCTGCGCTGCCGCGCCTGGGTGGTGCATGGTGGCCGCCGCACCCAGGTGCTCGAAGCGGAAGTACACCAGGGCGACAAGCTGGTCGCCAAGGCGCAGGCCACCTTCGCCTGCCTGTAAATGAAGCGGCACGCTTCAAGCTGCACACATCAAGGAGAGGCACGTCCGGCTTTCTCTTGCAGCTTGTGGCTTGAAGCTTGCCGCTCTCCACCCCATATTGGGCCGACCGTCGCGAAGGAACCCACAAGTTGAGCGATCTCCTCTCCCATCGTCTGGCATTGCTGGCCGAGCACCCCCAGCGTTCGCTGCTCACCCAATGCCTGCACGGGATCGAACGCGAATGCCTGCGCGTCGACTCTCGCGGCCAGTTGGCCCTGACCCCGCACCCGGCGGCGCTGGGCTCGGCACTGACCCACCCGAAGATCACCACGGACTATTCCGAAGCCCTGCTGGAGTTCATCACCGGCACCGACAGCGATCCGCAGAACACCCTCGCCGAGCTCGAGGCCATCCATCGCTTCACCTATGCCAAGCTAGATGGCGAATACCTGTGGAGCCCGTCGATGCCCTGCCCGCTGCCGGACGAGGCGGACATCCCGATCGCCGAATACGGCAGCTCCAACATCGGCCGGCTCAAGCACGTCTATCGCCAGGGGCTGGCGCTGCGCTACGGCAAGACCATGCAGTGCATCGCCGGCATCCACTACAACTTCTCGCTGCCCGAAGAGTTGTGGCCGATCCTGCAGGCCGACGACGGCGACCCGCGCTCGGCGCAGGACTACCGCTCGACCCGCTACATCGGCCTGATCCGCAATTTCCGCCGCTACAGCTGGTTGCTGATGTACCTGTTCGGCGCCTCACCGGCGCTGGATGCCGGCTTCCTGCGCGGCCGCGCGCACCAGCTCGAGACGCTCGACGCCGACACGCTCTACCTGCCCTACGCGACCAGCCTGCGGATGAGCGACCTGGGCTACCAGAACAATGCCCAGGCCGGCCTCACGCCCTGCTACGACGACCTGCCCAGCTACGCCGAAAGCCTCTATCGCGCGGTGTCCACGCCCTATCAGCCCTACGTTGAGCTGGGCACCAAGGACGCCGCCGGCAACTGGCAACAGCTCAACACCAGCATCCTGCAGATCGAGAACGAGTACTACTCGAACATCCGCCCCAAGCGCGTCACCGCCAGCGGCGAACGCCCGCTGCAGGCCTTGCGCGCGCGCGGCATCCAGTACGTCGAGGTACGCTGCCTGGACATCGACCCCTTCCTGCCGCTGGGCATCGACGCCAGCGAGGCGCGCTTCCTCGATGCCTTCCTGCTGTTCTGCGCGCTCGAGGACAGCCCCTGCCTGGTCGAAGGCGAATGCGGCGCCGCCACCGACAACTTCCTCAAGGTGGTCAAGGAAGGCCGGCGCCCCGGTCTGGAACTGCGCCGCTGCGGCGAGAGCCTGCCGCTCGATGCCTGGGCCGACGAACTGCTCGACGCGATCGGCCGGGTCGCCGACCTGCTCGATCGCAGCCATGGCGACCGGCGCCATGCCGAGGCCCTGGCCGCGCAACGGGCCAAGGTCGCCGACAGCAGCCTGACACCCTCGGCGCGCGTGCTCGACGAGCTGCGCCGCAGCGGCGAGAGCTTCAGCCAGTTCGCCATGCGCCAGACCCTGGTCCATGCCGACTTCTTCCGCAGCCAGCCACTGAGCCCTGCCGAGCTGACCGAATTCGAAGCCGCATCGCGCCAGTCACTGACCGAACAGGCCGCCCTGGAAGCCCAGCAGGAAACCGATTTCGACCAGTTCGTCGCCGCCTACCAGGCGAGCCTGCTGAGTATTGGGGTCTAAAGGGCAGCTGCAAGCTGCAAGCTGCAAGCCCAAACGCATCGCCCCGATATGAGCCGCTCACAAGGTCAAAAAGCGGCCCCAGGCCAATGCCAATCAGGCACCGTAGGAGCGCGCCATGCGCGCGAATCGCGGGCGCGGCCCGCTCCTACATGCGCCCCCCTGCATCGAGCCTGCAAGCCGACGTTGAATCATCGGCATCGGCGTAGGGCGGGTTGCAACCCGCCGATTCAGCGTTGGCTCAGGCTCCGTCCGCGCGGGTTCCACCTGCCCTACAGCTGCTTCTCGAAAATCTTCGAATTGCGCTGGTAGTTGTACAGCGACGCCCGGGCCGCCGGCAGGCGCTCGACGCCGCTGGGCTCGAAGCCGCGTTCGCGGAACCAGTGGGCGGTACGGGTGGTGAGCACGAACAACTGCTTCAACCCCAGCTTGCGCGCGCGCTCCTCGATACGCTCGAGCAGCTCGTCGCCGCGACCGCCATGGCGGTACTCCGGATTGACCGCCAGGCAGGCCAGCTCGCCGGCATCCGAGTCGGCGATCGGATACAGCGCCGCGCAGGCGATGATCAGCCCGTCGCGCTCGACGATGCTGAACTGCTCGACTTCCCGCTCCAGCACCTCGCGCGAACGCCGCACCAGGATGCCCTGCTCCTCCAGGGGGGTGATCAGGTCGATCAGCCCGCCGACGTCCTCGATGGTCGCCTCGCGCAACTGCTCGAACTGTTCCTGGGTCACCAGGGTGCCGGCGCCATCGCGGGTGAACAGCTCGTTGAGCAGCGCCCCGTTGTCGGCATAGCTGACCACATGGCTGCGCCGCACGCCGCCGCGGCAGGCCTGCGCCGCGGCATCCAGCAGCTCGGCCTGGTAGTGGCTGCCGAGGCGCTCGACGTAGGCCGGGATCTGCTGCGGGCGCAGCTCGCGCACCAGCTTGCCGCTCTCGTCGAGCAACCCCGGCTCGGCGCCGTAGAGCACCAGCTTGTCGGCCTTGAGGTCGATCGCCGCGCGGGTGGCCACATCCTCGCAGGCGAGGTTGAAGATTTCCCCGGTCGGCGAATAGCCCAGCGGCGACAGCAGCACGATGGTGCGCTCGTCCAGCAGGCGGCCGATGCCCTTGCGGTCGATGCGCCGCACCTCGCCGGTGTGGTGGTAGTCGACGCCATCGAGCACGCCGATCGGCCGCGCGGTGACGAAGTTGCCGCTGGCCACGCGCAGCCGCGCACCTTGCATCGGCGAAGCGGCCATGTCCATCGACAGCCGCGCCTCGAGGGCGATGCGCATCTGCCCGACGGCGTCGATCACGCACTCCAGAGTCGGCGTATCGGTGATCCGCAGATCGCGGTGAAAGCGCGGCGCCAACCCGCGGGCGGCAAGACGCGCCTCGATCTGCGGGCGTGAACCGAACACCAGCACCAGGCGCACGCCGAGGCTGTGCAGCAGCACCAGGTCGTGGACGATGTTGGCGAAATTGGCATGTTCCAGACCGTCGCCCGGCAGCATGACCACGAAGGTGCGGTCACGGTGCGAATTGATGTAGGGGGAGGAGTCGCGGAGCCAGGTGACGTAGTCGTGCATGTAGAAGCCTTTGGTGGCGGGTCTGGTTCGGTACGGTGGCGCGGTGCTATGGCCGGGCGGCCGGCTGCAGACAGTAGTGCTCGATCAAGCGGCGCAGCATCTGCAGCGTCGGCTCGATGCACTCGAGCTGCAGGTATTCGTCGGGCTGGTGCGCGCAGGCGATGTCGCCGGGACCGAGCACCAGCGTCTCGCAGCCGAGCTGCTGAAGATAAGGCGCTTCGGTGGCGAATGCCACCGCCTCGGCACGGTGCCCGGTCAGCCGTTCGGCGAGGCGCACCAGCTCGCTGTCGGCCGCCTGCTCGAAGGGCGGCACCGCGGGGAACAGCGGTGCCAGTTCGATCTTTACCTGATGACGCTCGGCCAGTGGCTGCAGCCGTTGGCGGATGATCGCCCGCAGCTGTTGTGGATCCATCCCCGGCAGCGGCCGCAGGTCGAATTCCAGCGCGCACTGCCCGCAGATGCGGTTGGGGTTGTCGCCGCCGTGGATGCAGCCGAAGTTGAGCGTCGGCTGCGGCACGTCGAACAGCGGGTTGTGGTACTCGCCCTGCCACTGGCCGCGCAGCGCCATCAGTTCGCCCAGCACGCCGTGCATGGCCTCCAGCGCGCTGTGGCCGTAGGCCGGGTTCGACGAGTGGCCGCTCTGCCCGAGGATGTCGATGCGCTCCATCATGATGCCCTTGTGCAGGCGCACCGGGCGCAGGCCGGTGGGCTCGCCGATCACTGCGGCACGCCCGAGCGGCTGGCCGGCGGCCGCCAATGCACGGGCACCGGACATCGAGCTTTCCTCGTCGCAGGTGGCGAGGATCAGCAGCGGCCGGCGGAACGGCTGCTGCAGCAGCGGGCGAACCGCTTCGATGACCAGGGCGAAGAAGCCCTTCATGTCGCAACTGCCAAGGCCGTACCAGCGGTCGTCGGCCTCGCGCAGCTTCAGCGGGTCGGATGCCCACAGCGCGGCGTCGAACGGCACGGTATCGCTATGCCCGGCCAGCACCAGCCCGCCCGGCCCACTGCCGTAGCTGGCGAGCAGGTTGAACTTGCCGGGCGCGACTTGCGGGGTTTCGCAGGCGAAGCCCAACTCGCCGAGCCAGGCGGCCAGCAGCTCGATCACCGGGCGGTTGCTCTGGTCCCAGCCGGGCTGCGTGCAACTGACCGAGGGCGCGGCGACGAGCGCGGCGAACTGCTCCTTGAGCGGGGGAATGGGCACCGGTTACCTCCGTGGCGTGAGCGGACAGAGCATCCAGTGAAGCACGAAACGCGCCACGGCGGGACCCATGAACGACTACGCCCCGTCGGCTCGACGGGGCGTATCGGTACTCACGGCATGTCGCGCACGGCGATCAGGTGAAGATGCCGCGCAGGATCAGGAAGAACACGATGGCCAGGCCCGCGCCCACCGGCAGGGTGACCAGCCAGGACATGAAGATCTTGCCCACCACGCCCAGGTTGAGCGCACCGATACCGCGGGCGATGCCCACGCCGAGCACCGCGCCGACCAGGGTATGGGTGGTGGAAACCGGCAGACCGATGGCAGAGGCGCCGACCACGGTGGTGGCCGTGGCCAGCTCGGCGGCGAAACCGCGGCTCGGGGTCAGCTCGGTGATCTGCTTGCCGATGGTGGCGATCACCTTGTAGCCGTAGGTGGCCAGGCCGATGACGATGCCGACCGCGCCCAGCAGCAGCACCCAGCCCGGCACGGCCGACTTGGCGCTGATCGCCGCGCCCCCCTCGGATTGCAGCACGCCGACCACCGCCGCCAGCGGGCCGACCGCGTTGGCGACATCGTTGGAGCCATGGGCGAAGGCCATGGAGCAGGCGGTGAAGATCATCAGCACGGCGAAAACCTTCTCCACACTGGAGAAATGGAAGGCCTTGTCCGCTTCCACGTCGACCTTGATGCGCGTCAGCAGGGCGATGCCGAGCAGCATCACCAGCACGCCGACGCCAATCGCGAGCAGGAAGCTCTGGCCGCCACTGAGGTCCAGACCGATGTGCTTGAGGCCCTTGGACAGGGTCATCAGCGCCACCATGAAACCGGTGAGGAACATGTACAGCGGCACGAAGCGCTTGGCGTTGTGAAACGGGTCCTCGGTGTCGATGATCAGCCGCTGCACGCTCATGAACACGCCGAAGGCGATGGTGCCGGAAAGTACCGGCGAGACGACCCAGCTGGCGACGATCGGGCCGACGCCGCTCCAGTGCACCGCATCCACCGAGATGCCCACCGCCGCGAAACCGATCACCGCACCGACGATGGAATGGGTGGTGGAGACCGGCCAGCCCTTCATCGAGGCCACCAGCAGCCAGGTGCCGGCGGCCAGCAGCGCGGACATCATCCCCAGGACCATCAGGTCCGGCGAGATCATCGAGGCGTCGACGATGCCGCTCTTGATCGTCTCGGTGACCTGGCCGCCGGCCAGATAGGCACCGCAGAATTCGAAGACCATGGCGACCACGATCGCCTGTTTGATGGTCAGGGCGCGGGAGCCCACCGAGGTGCCCATGGCGTTGGCCACGTCGTTGGCGCCCACGCCCCAGGCCATGAAGAAACCGAACACGCAGGCGAGCACCAGGAGTACGAAGCCGTAATCCGCGATAAAGGACATAGAGAAATTACCTGTAGAACCCAGAAAGGACGCTGGCGCTCAACGCGCCAGCAATTGTTCCAGACGGTTGCCGACGCGCTCGGCGCGGTCGGCCACGTCACCGATCCATTCGATGATCTTGTAGAGGAAGATCACGTCGACAGCTGGCAATTCCTTTTCCAGGTGGAACAGCGCACGACGCACCGTGATCTGCATGCGGTCGGTTTCGCGCTCGATTTCCTCGAGTTCCTCGACCATTTTCTCGACGAGGGTGGCTTCGCGGCCGCTGAAGCCGGTTTCCAGCAGCGAATCCAGCTCCTTGAGCGCCTTCAGCGCCTGGGCGCTGGCGTCGACGCTGCGCTGCACATAGGCCAGCATCTGCGGTTGCAGCGCCTGTGGGATGGTCATGCAGCGGCCCAGCATCAGGCCGGCGATGTCCTTGGCACGGTTGGCGATCTTGTCCTGTACACTCAGCAGGTCCAGCAGATCGGAGCGCGGCACCGGCAGGAACAGGCTCTTGGGCAGGTGCTGGCGAACGTCCTTCTTCAGCCTGTCGGCCTCGTTTTCCAACTGGGCCATCTGCAGCTGAATCTGTTCGACTTTCTCCCAGTCTTCGGCCATCACCGCCTGGAACAGCGGCACCAGGTTCGCTGCACATTCATGCGACTTGGCCATATGCTGTTGCATCGGCCCGATGGGCGAGCGGCCGAACAAGCTGACGAAAGGATTGACTGGCATAGGGTATGGCCCCGGCTTGAAAGAGGCGGCAAGTATACGGACAGGCCATCACGCCTGCTACCGTGCGTCATCAGGCTGCAACATCAACACATCATAGGCACCCCGTCGGCATCATGCAGAAAGAAACCGAAATCAAGCTACGCGCCAGCCGCGAGACCCTGCTCGCCCTGCGCGAACATCCGCTGCTGAAAAAGCGCAACAAGAGCGGCTGGTCGCGCCATGAACTGTTCAACCAATACTACGACACCCCCGACCGCGAACTGGCCCAGGCCAGGGTCGCGCTGCGCCTGCGCCGCGACGGCGAGCAGTTCATCCAGACGCTGAAAAGCCGCGGCCAGAGCGTCGCCGGGCTGTCCGAACGCAACGAATGGGACTGGTACCTGGACAAGGCCAAGCTGGATACGAAGAAGCTCACCGACGACTGCTGGCCGGCCAGCCTCACCGGGCTCGACAAGAAGACCCTGAAGCCGATCTTCAGCACCGATTTCGTCCGCGAGAAGGCCGAGATCGCCTGGGGCCGCGGCAAGGCCCGAGTGGTGATCGAGGCGGCGCTGGACCTGGGCCGGGTGGTCGCCGGCAAGCAGGCCGAAGAACTCTGCGAACTGGAACTGGAACTGCGCCAGGGCGAACCCGAAGCGCTGCTGGAACTGGCCGTCGAACTGGCCGCCGACCTGCCGTTGATGCCCTGCGACATCAGCAAGGCCGAGCGCGGCTACCGCCTGTACGACGCCGACGGATACAGCCTGAGCCTGCCGGCGCCCGAGCCGGACCCCACGATGCCGCTGGACGACGCGGTGCTCGCCCTGGGCTGGCAACTGCTCGGCAACAGCCAGCGGCTGGCCGAACAGTACCGTTTCAACGGCCGCTGGAAACTGCTGGGCGACTGGCTGCAGCAACTGGTGGAGCTGCGCGCCCTGCTCGGCAGCCTCGGCCAGGCCGCACCCCGCGCCAGTAGCCGGGAACTGCGCGAACTGCTCGATGCGCTGATCCAGGACTGGCGACCACGCGTAGAAGCCGGCCAGGACGACGAAGGCGTGCGCCAGGCGGCACCCGCGCAGTTCGCCGCCGAACTCGACCAGACCCGCTGGGGCCTGCTCTCGCTGAAGGCCTCGCTGTGGCTGCTGCAACGCGGCTGGACCGTCGGCCGCAACGCCCGCGGCGAACGCCAGGGCGCCGCCGAGCTGGGCAAATGGCTGCCGCGTCAACTGGCCGAGGAAGCCGTGGCATTGCAACTACTGCGCTATCAGCAACAACCGGAAGACCTTGCCGAGCAGCGTCCGCGCATGGAGCGGCTGCTGGTCTGGCTGCGGCTGGCGCGCACGGTGCTGGAACTGCCGGAAGCCGACCGCCTCTACGGTGAGCTGGTAAAGCTCTACGCACTGGCGCAGCAGCCCTTGAGCGACGAAACGCTCGATGCCCGCGTCGAACAGGCCCGTACTGTGTGGACGCTCAAAGCCTGGAAGGCGCTGACCAAGTAAGCTGCGGCAAACCAACGTAGGGTGGATCACGCTTTACCGACCCACCGGCTGGCGTTCCACCGGGTGGCGCGCCACCGAGCGGAGCCAGGGTGGATGT
>NZ_JADDIX010000079.1:0-11162 GCF_015070855.1 Pseudomonas lopnurensis | reverse complement strand
CCCTACTTAAGCCAAGTAGGGTGGATCACGCTTCACCGATCCACCGGGGTGGCGTTCCACCGGGTGGCGCGCCACCGAGCGGAGCCAGGGTGGATGTAAAAAGCGACATCCACCCTACTTAAGCCAAGTAGGGTGGATCACGCTTCACCGATCCACCGGCTGGCGTTCCACCGGGTGACGCGCCACCGAGCGGAGCCAGGGTGGATGTAAAAAGCGACATCCACCCTACTTAAGCCAAGTAGGGTGGATCACGCTTCACCGATCCACCGGGTGGCGTTCCACCAGGTGACGCCCCACCGAGCGGAGCCAGGGTGGATGTAAAAAGCGACATCCACCCTACTTAAGAATCGTAGGGCGGATGAAACCCGCCGGTGTGCCGGACCCCGGCTCCGCTCGGCGGGTTGCAACCCGCCCTACAAGCTTGCCGCTACCTCCCATGGAGTCCTCGATGTCCGCCTTCGCCCCGTCCGTTGCCGACCGCTTCCTCGATCTCAACGACCTGTTGCGCGAACTGGTCGCCGCGGGGCGCGTCGACCAGGTCAGCGCCGAACAGTGCCTGGCGGTGCGCCGCAGCGCGCTGAACAACCAGCAGCACCCGCTGGAATTCCTCGCCGCGCAGCAACTCGACGACCTGCAGCGCCCGGGCAGGAAGCTCGACCTGGAAACCCTGACCCTCTGGCTCGCCGAGCACGCCGGCCAGCCCTACCTGCGCATCGACCCGCTGAAGATCGACGTCGCCGCGATCACCCCGCTGATGTCCTATGCCTTCGCCCAGCGCCACGGGATTCTCGCCGTGGCGCTGGACAGCGCGGCGGTGACCATCGCCAGTTGCCAGCCCTTCGTACACGGCTGGGAAGCCAACCTGACCCATGTGCTCAAGCGCCCGATCAAGCGCGTGGTGGCCAACCCGGCGGACATTCAGCGCTTCACCGTCGAGTTCTACCGCCTGGCCAGGTCGGTCAGCGGCGCCAGCGGCACCGAGCAGAAGATCAGCGGCGTCGGCAACTTCGAGCAGTTGCTCAACCTCGGCGCCAGCGACCAGGAGCCGGACGCCAACGACTCGCACATCGTCAACATCGTCGACTGGCTGTTCCAGTACGCCTTCCAGCAGCGCGCCAGCGACATCCACATCGAGCCGCGCCGCGAGCAGGGCACGGTGCGCTTTCGCATCGACGGCGTGCTGCACAATGTCTACCAGTTCCCGCCGCAGGTGACGATGGCGGTGGTCAGCCGGCTGAAGAGCCTCGGCCGGATGAACGTCGCCGAGAAGCGCAAGCCGCAGGACGGCCGGGTCAAGACCAAGACGCCGGACGGCGGCGAGGTGGAGCTGCGCCTGTCGACGCTGCCGACCGCCTTCGGTGAGAAGATGGTGATGCGCATCTTCGACCCCGACGTGCTGCTCAAGGGGTTCGACCAGTTGGGCTTCTCCGCCGACGACCTGCGCCGCTGGCAGAGCATGACCGGCCAGCCCAACGGCATCATCCTGGTCACCGGGCCGACCGGCTCGGGCAAGACCACCACGCTGTACACCACGCTCAAGCAGCTGGCCACGCCGGAAGTGAACGTCTGCACCATCGAGGACCCGATCGAGATGATCGAGGGCGCCTTCAACCAGATGCAGGTGCAGCACAACATCGAGCTGACCTTCGCCAGCGGCGTGCGCGCGCTGATGCGCCAGGACCCGGACATCATCATGGTCGGCGAGATCCGCGACCTGGAAACCGCCGAGATGGCGATCCAGGCGGCGCTGACCGGCCACCTGGTGCTCTCCACCCTGCACACCAACGACGCACCCAGCGCCATCACCCGCCTGCTCGAACTCGGCGTGCCGCATTACCTGCTCAAGGCCACGCTGCTCGGGGTGATGGCCCAGCGCCTGGTACGCACGCTGTGCCCGCACTGCAAGGCGCCGGTGCAACTGGATGGCGATGACTGGGCGGCGCTGACCAGGCCCTGGAACGCACCGCTGCCGAGCACCGCGCAGCAGGCGGTGGGCTGTCTGGAGTGTCGCGACACCGGCTATCGCGGCCGCGCCGGCGTCTACGAAATCATGCTGCTCAACGACGCGATCAAGCCGCTGATCAGCGCCGACACCGATCTCGTCGCCCTGCGCCGCCAGGCGTTCAAGGACGGCATGCGCAGCCTGCGCCTGTCCGGCGCACAGAAGATCGCCGCCGGGCTGACCACGCTCGAGGAAGTGCTGCGGGTGACGCCGCAGAGCGAGCAAAGGTAGGGCAGCCTGCAAGCTGCAAGCTGCAAGCTGCAAGCTGCAAGCTGCAAGCTGCAAGCTGGCGTAGGGTGGATGTCGTTTTTTACATCCACCATGACTCCGCCCGCCGGGTCGGTGAAGCGTGACCCAGCCTACGACTGCAAGCGAATCAGTGAGGCGGCTGGCGCCAAGGCCTGTCCAGCTTTTTTGAAGCCCGTCGGCGCTTTTTCTTGCAGCTTGAGGCTTGAGCCTTGTAGCTGCTTTTTCTAGCCGCAAATCAACCCCGCCCGGCCGCGAGGATGCTCGCCACCTGGCTCGGCTTGCAATTGAGGTAGGCGGAGGATTGCAGCCACTGCTGGTCGGGGTACCAGGAGAACATGAACTGCCCGCCCTTGAGGCTGTCGACCACCATCCGCGCGACTTCCGGGCGTACCGCCGGGCAGCCCTGGCTGCGACCGATGCGGCCCTGGGTCACGATCCACGACGGATCCACGTAGGCCGCGGGGTGAATGACGATGGCCCGCTCGCGGGCGCGGTCGTTGATGCCCGGCTCCAGGCCGTCCATGCGCAACGAGTAGCCATGCTTGCCGCTGTAGCTCTCGGCCGTGCGGAACAGGCCGATGCTCGACTGGTGGCTGCCGACCACGTTGGAGAAGCGAGTCGCCAGGTTGTCGCCGGACTTCTGGCCATGGGCGACCAGCTCTTCGAGGAGCAATTCGCCCTTGTCAAGGTCGAAAATCCATAACCGGCGCTCGCTGGAGGGCCGCGAGAAGTCGATCACCGCCAGCCGCTGTGCCGGGTTGGCACCGTTGTTCACCGCGCATTGCATGGCCGCCACGGCATGGGTCAGCACCTGGCGATCGAGCGTCGGAGCCAGCCGCGCCAGGCTGTCGACCATCGGCTGGTAGGTGGCGGTGGCTGCCCATACAGGCAACGCGAAAACGAAAAGACCTGCCGCCAGGCAGGCACGTCGGAGTATGGACATGAACGCGCAACCTCATCGGGCACGACCTTGCGGCTTCCTGCCTGGCCGGCACCCCGTACTCGCCGCCAATCGGCAACAGCGGCGCAACGAAGCCGGGTGGGAACGAGTGAGTCCCAGATGCCCGGCGCAATATGTTCTTATGGTCTGAATGGACCCTGGCAGAACCCCAGGAGCCGCAGCCCTTGAGCGGCGCAGTCTAGCAGTCGATGGGATAGTCTGGAGCGAAACGTTGTTCAAAAAACATGCATTCCGTCTGGCCGTCTGGCTGTGCTGCATTCCCGCCGCCGCCACGGCCGAACCTCTCCCGGCGCCCTCCGCGCCAATCGAATCGGCCCTCGGAGCGCTGCCAAGCGCCTGCCCGGCGCTGCCACCAACGCTCGAAGCGGACGCCCTGCAACGGCTCGAGGCGTTCTACCAGGCGCGCGACTTCCAGCTCGCCTGGACCGCCTACCCGCAGCTCGACGCCCTGTTGCAGCAGCTCGCGCAACTGGCCGACGACGGTCTCGATCCGGCGCAGTACCAGCCCGAGCGTGTCCGCCTGCAGCTGCAGACCGCCACGGCCGAACCGCTGCATCGCGAGTGCAGCGACATTCACGCCAGCCACGCCTATCTCGAAGCGCTGCAGCACCTGGCCCACGGGCGCCTGCCGCAGGCGCGGGTCGAGCCGATCTGGCGCAGCCCGGACTCGCCCGAACCCGACGATCGCCAGCGCCTGTTGCAGATCGCCCTCGACGGCCTCGACGATCCGGCGACCGCCTTCGATCGGGCACGGCCTTCGCTCGAGCTGTATCGCGACCTGCGCAGTGTCTACGCCAGCCTGCGCAACGCTCCGCTGCCGGACTGGCAGGCGATGCCGTCGGGGCCAACGCTGCGCCCGGGGATGAGCGACGCGCGCGTTCCATTGCTGCGCCAGCGTCTGCTGGACGATACCGGCGTCACCGATATGCGCTACGCGCCCGAGCTGGTCGAAGCGGTCAAGGGCTTCCAGTTGCAGCACGGGCTCGAGGACGACGGCGTGGTCGGCGCCGCCACCCGGCACGCGTTGAACGTCAGCCCGGCCGGCCGCCTCGACCAGTTGCGCATCAACCTCGAACGCTTGCGCTGGGTTGCCCACGACCTCGAGGCGCAATCGCTGCTGGTGGATATCGCCGGCGCGCGGCTGATCTATTTCCACGACCGTTGCGTGCAGTGGCAGACCCGCACCCAGGTCGGCCGCGAAGGACGCCAGACGCCGCCGCTGAAATCGCGGATCACCCGCCTGACGCTGAACCCCACCTGGACCGTGCCGCCGACCATCCTGCGCCAGGACAAGCTGCCGCGAATCCGTGAGGATGTCGGCTATCTGGCGCGCAACCAGATGCATGTGTTCGATGCCCAGGGCAACCCGCTGGACCCGAACAGCGTCGACTGGAACAACCCGCGCGGCATCTTCCTGCGCCAGGATGCCGGCCCGGCCAATCCGCTCGGCCAGGTGGCGATCCGTTTCGCCAATCCGTTCTCGGTCTACCTGCACGACACGCCGAGCCAGCCGCAGTTCGCCCGGGCCGCGCGCGCCCTCAGCTCCGGTTGCGTGCGCGTCGAATCGGCCCTGCAACTGGTCGACCTGCTGCTCACGCCCGACGAGCGGGAAACGGTCGCCACCCTGCTGGCGAGCGGCAAGACGCACGAATATCGCCTGGCGCAGTCGATCCCGATCCTGATGGCCTACTGGACCGCCGAGGCCGACGAAACGGGCCAGCCCCGCTATCGCCCGGATATCTACAACCGGGACGCCAAGCTGCTCGAGGCATTGAACGCCGCCCAGCGCCGCTGACGCACCGGCGGCAAAACGCTCCGCTCGTCGGTGTTTTTTGTCGCCGCGCGCCTGAACCAAGCAGCCTCGGCGTAGTCTTTTGCTGACCACTCGACACGCGTCGCCTTGCCGGGTGTTCACTATGTGAACCGTTGGATTACTCAGAGCCATGGATAGCCGAGCAGAACACTTTGAACGCCGAATACAGCGCCCCCGCAGCGACCTGGAATGAAGTTGACCGGCTGACCGCGTTGGCGCGCTATGCCGCTCTGGATACCTTGGCCGAAGCGGACTTCGACGATCTCGCCGCCATGGCCGCAGAACTCTGCGCCTGCCCGGCGGCGGCGATTCACTTCATCGACGGCGAGCAGCAGCATTGCAAGGCCGCGATCGCCCTGGAGCGGCAAAGCATCGCGCGCGAACGCTCGCTGTCCGCGCAGGCGATCCTGCAGCCCGGGCCGCTGGTCCTTCGCCGTGCCGACGAGCTGCGCGCCCCGCTGGAGATGCCCCGCCTGGCCGATGGCAGCGCCACGCTCTTCTACGCTGCCGCGATACTGCGCGATGACGCCGGGCTGCCGCTGGGCACGCTGTGCGTCGTCGATCGACAGCCGCGCGAGCTGAGCCCACGACAGGGCGAACATCTGCAAGCCGTGGCGCGGCAGGTCATGGCATTGCTGGAACTGCGCAGGGCCCGCACCGAGGAAGAGCGCAGCCGGCAGATCATCGATAGCGCCCAGGACTACGCCATCCTCTCCACCGACCTGCAGGGGCGGATCACCAGTTGGAACAGCGGCGCGCACAGACAGCTCGGCTGGTCCGCCGAAGAGGCGATCGGCCGTCATGCCGGCTGCATCTTCACCGAGGAGGATCGCGCGCAGAACGCGCCCGAGCAGGAAATGCAGACGGCGCTGCAGCGAGGCTCGGCGCTGGACGAACGCTGGCATCAGCGCAAGGATGGCTCGCGCTTCTGGGCCAGCGGCGTACTCACGACGCTGCAGAGCCAGGGCCAGGTGCGCGGTTTCGTCAAGATCCTGCGCGACCTCACCGAGGCGCGTCTGCAGCAGGCCGCGGTCCGCGACGCCGAGGAGCGCTACCGCGCGCTGGTCGACCTCAGCCCGCAGGTGGTCTGGCAATGCGAGGCGGATGGTGGCCTGAACTTCTGCAACAGCTACTGGTGCGAGTTCACCGGCCTCAGCGCCGAGGCGTCGCGCGCGAACGGCTGGCTCGCCGCGATCGCCATGGCCGATCGCCAGCGCATCGCCGAACAATGGCGGCAGGCCCTGCGCAGGGAACTGCCCTTCACCCTCGAGCTGCCGTTACTAGATGTCGACGGCAACCTGCGCTGGTTCCAGGCCAGCGCAGCACCGATCTACGACGCCGACGGGCATTTGCTGCGCTGGATCTGCATCGCCCAGGACATCGACAGCCGGCGCCGCCTCGAGATCGAGCGGCGCGAGAGCGAAGCCTTTACCCGCCTGCTACTCGACTCGGCCAACGAAGGTTTCTACTCCATCGATCGCAGCGGCGCGGTCACCCTGTGCAACGATGCCTTCCTCAAGCTGCTCGGCTTCACCAGCCGCGAAGAGGTGCTCGGCAGGCAGCTGCATCAGGTGATCCACCACAGCCATCCGGACGGCAGCCCCTACCCGGTACACGATTGCCCGATCCAGCACACCGCCCTCACCGGCGAGCCCCGGCATGTCGAGCACGAGCTGTTCTTCCGCGTCGATGGCAGCAGCCTGCCGGTGGAATACCGCGTCGCGCCGATCTACCGCGACGGCGAGCTGCAGGGCGCGATCTGCACCTTCAGCGACATCAGCGAGCGTACCCGCCGCCAGGCATTGCAGGCCTTCCTGCTGGACCTCAGCGACTGCCTGCAGGAAAGCAGCGAGCGCGTCGACATCCTCTGCATACTCAACGAGCGCCTGGCGCACCTGACCCGCAGCGAATGCGTCGCCTGGGGCAGCCTGGAGGACGACGCACTGGTCATCCAGCAACAATGGCTCGCCCCCGGCAGCCCGAGCCGGCTCGGCCGCCATACCCTGGCGCAGGCCGGCGATACCATTGCCCGGCGGCTGCTGCACGAAAGCACGCTCATGCTCGACGAACACATGCCCGACAGCAGCGGGCTGTGCCGCAGCCTGGCCAGCCCCAACCTCCTGCTGGCCGAACTGCCGGAGGAAGAAGCCGGAGCACCGCGGACCGTGCTGCTGTTCGCCCGCGGCCTGTCGGGCCGCTGGAGCGCGGACGACGTCGCCCTGGTTCGCGAGGTGCTCGAGCGCACCCGCGGCGCCGCCGAGCGCGCGCGCGCGCGCAAGGCCCTGCGCGAGGCGGAACAGCGCATCAGCCTGGCCAACGAGATCGCCTCCATCGGCGTCTGGGAATACCGCGACAGCCAGCATTCGCTGCACTGGGACAACCAGCTCAAGGCCATGGCCGGGCTCACGCCCGAGCAGCCGGCGCTGAGCGTGCACGAGATCCTGGCGCGAGTGCACCCGGACGACCGCGGCACGCTGATCAAGGCGCTGGGTGACACCCTGGCCGGCAAGGGCGAAGGCGAGTTCCAGCTCGACTACCGCATCTTCGACACCCGCATCAGCCAGTTCGTCTGGCTGGCCAACCGCGGCCGCCGCCTGGTCGATCCCAGTGGCGAGGTGCGCATCCTCGGCACCGCCCGCAACATCACCGCCGAGCGCAACGCGGCCGAGCGCATGCAGCGCATGAACGAGATGCTCGAGGAGCAGATCACGGAACGGCGCCAGGCCGAACAACGTCAGGCGGCACTGATCGAGCTGGGCGACCTGCTGCGCGAGCAGCACGACAGCCAGACCATCGCCCACGCCGCGGTGAGCGTGATCGGCCGCACCATCGGCGTCTCCCGCGTGCTGTTCGCCAGCGTCGATGCCGCCAGCCAGAGCGCCACCATCGAGCGCTACTGGAGCGACGGCGGCTCCGACAGCAGCAACGAGGTGGTGCATTTCGCCGATTACGGGGATTTCTTCTACGACCTGCAGGAAAACGAGCTGGTCGTCATCGAGGACGTACTGCACGACGCCCGCACCGCCAGCCACGCCGAGCGCTTCGCCGAAAGCCGAATCCGCAGCATCGTCTGCGTACCGCTGTTCGATCAGGGCCGCATCGCCGCCGTGCTGATGCTGCTGGAAGAACAGCCGCGCGCCTGGCTCGACGACGACATCTCGTTCATCCGCGAAGCCGCCGACCGTGCCTGGACCGCCGACGAGCGCATGCGCGCCGAACGCGCGCTGCGCGAGAGCGAGGAACAATTCCGCACCCTCGCCGACAACATGAGCCAGTTCGCCTGGATGGCCGAGCCCAGCGGGTATATCTACTGGTACAACAAGCGCTGGTACGACTACACCGGCACGACCAGCGAGGCCATGCGTGCCCTCGGCTGGCGGGCGGTCAACCATCCCGACCACCATGAGCGGGTCAGCGCCTCGATGAAGCGCGCCTTCGCCATCGGCTCGATTTGGGAGGAGACCTTCCCGCTGCGCGGCAAGGACGGCAAGTACCGCTGGTTCCTCTCGCGTGCACTGCCGATTCGCGACGATTTCGGCCAGGTCACCCACTGGTTCGGCACCAACACCGACGTCACCGCCCAGGTCGCGGCCGAGGAAGCGCTGCGCGAACTCAACGACAGCCTGGAGCGGCGGGTCGCCGAACGCACCCGGGAGCTGGCGGCGATCAACAGCCGCCTGCACATCGAGATGGCCGAGCGCGAACGCGCCGAGGAAGCGCTGCGGCACGTGCAGAAGATGGAAGCCATCGGTCAGCTCACCGGCGGCCTGGCCCACGACTTCAACAACATGCTGACCGGCGTGCTCGGCGCGCTCGATCTGATCCAGCACCGGATCGCCAGCGGCAACAGCGGCGACCTCCATCGCTACATCGATGCCGCCACCACCTCGGCCAATCGGGCCGCCGCGCTGACCCACCGCCTGCTGGCATTCGCCCGCCGCCAGTCCCTGGACCCCAAGCCGGTGGACATCAACCTGCTGGTGGTGTCCATGGAAGACATGCTGCGGCGCACCATGGGCGAACACATCCGGCTGGAAATCGAACTGCAGGGCGATATCTGGCAGGCCTACACCGATGCCCATCAGTTGGAGAACGCCCTGCTCAACCTGGTGATCAACGCCCGCGACGCCATGCCCGACGGCGGCCAGCTGGATATCCGCACGCGCAATGTACGGATCGACGGTCGCCAGCCCGACGCCCCCGAGCCCGGCGACTACGTACTGCTCAGCGTCGCCGACAATGGTGCCGGAATGTCCGCGCAGACCATCGCCAAAGCGTTCGACCCGTTCTTCACCACCAAGCCCATCGGCCAGGGCACCGGCCTCGGCCTGTCGATGGTCTATGGCTTCGCCAAGCAGACCGGCGGTCATGTCAGCATCGACAGCCGCCTCGGCCAGGGCACCCACATCACGCTCTACCTGCCGCGCAACCAAGCCCAGGAAGAGCAACAGGCGGCGGCACGGCAGGTCACCGAGGTGCCGCGCGCACGCGATGGCGAGACGGTGCTGGTGGTCGAGGACGAAGCCGCCGTGCGCATGCTGGTGGTGGAAGTCCTGCAGGAGCTCGGTTACCAGGTGCTCGAGGCCTTCGACTCGGCCAGTGCACTGCCCTATCTGCACGGCGGCGAACGCCTCGACCTGCTGGTCAGCGACTTCGGCCTGCCGGGCCTCAACGGCCGCCAGTTGGTGGAGAGCGCACGCCAGCACCGCCCCGGGCTGAAAGTGCTGTTCATCACCGGCTACGTGCCGGACAACGAGGTACACAGCGACTTCCTCGGTCCGGGCACCGACATGCTGGGCAAACCCTTCAGCATCGACATGCTCGCCACGCGCATTCGCCAGCTGATCGATGGGCCCGGCTGACCGCGACCGGAACTCCAGACGCGGCGGCGTACTCTGACCCTTAAAGGAACGACTCTCAGGAGATGCCGTCCATGCGCAAGCAACTATTCGCCGTGATCATCCTTGCACTGGCGCCATTCGGTGCCGCCATGGCCGACGGCCTGGTGCGCGACATCCTTTCCTCGGGTGCCACCACGGCATCGACCTACCTGACCTTCAAGGACAACAAGCTGGTGGTCGCCGCGCGCGAGGATGCCGGCAGCTTCGTCGCCAGCGACGGCGCAATCCGCGGCCCGTACCTGGAAGCCATGCTGCAGCGATTGCGCAGCGAGCAACCGCAGATGCAGGCCAGCGACATGGAGCTGGCCAGCGCGATCCTGGCCGCCGAGCAGCTGCGCTAGGCGCCACCGAACCACCACCCACTGAACGAGGTTCCGTCATGAAGAAAAGCGCATCCGCCGTCTGGCAAGGCGGCCTGAAGGACGGCAAGGGCAGCCTCAGCACCCAGAGCGGCGCGTTGAAGGACAACCCCTATGGTTTCAATACCCGCTTCGAGGACGCTCCCGGCACCAATCCCGAAGAGCTGATCGGCGCCGCCCATGCCGGCTGCTTCTCCATGGCGCTGTCAATGATGCTGGGCCAGGCCGGGCTGACCGCCGAACGCATCGAGACCCACGCCGAGGTCACGCTGGACAAGGACGGCGAAGGCTTCAGCATCACCGCCGTCGACCTGACCCTGAAGGCGAAGATCCCCGGTGCCGACCAGGCCCAATTCGAGCAGATCGCCAACCAGGCGAAGGAAGGCTGCCCGGTATCCAAGGTGCTCAATGCGCGGATCAGCCTGAGCGCCACGCTGGAAGGCTGAGAGAGTCTGCCAGGGCCCGCGCGATGGCAGCTTGTAGACATCATGGATTGACCTGCCCCACCTCGAGAACGCGGGTTATGTTTTCGGAGTGGGAAACACCTTCAACACAGAGCCGCATCGAGGGGGACAGGTCATGAATGAGTTTAACCAAGTCTATGTGGGTTTGGACGTACATAAAGCGACGATTGCCGTAGCGGTGGCGCGTCCTGGGCGCGGAGAGCCGGAGTATCACGGCACTATCGTGAACAGTGACGCGGCGGTGCGCAAACTGCTCAAGCAGTTGAGCCGGCCGGGTGAGTCGCTGAGTTTTTGCTACGAGGCAGGCCCCTGCGGCTACGGCCTTTACCGTGATCTGACAGCACTGGGCCATGGCTGCGCGGTGGTGGCGCCCTCGCTGATTCCGCGCAAGGCGGGCGAGCGGTTGAAAACCG
>NZ_JADDIX010000078.1 GCF_015070855.1 Pseudomonas lopnurensis | reverse complement strand
GCCACGCCGAACTCGTCGCTGATGCCGTTGCCGCCCAGCATGTCGCGGGCCATGCGCGCCACGTCCAGCGCCTTGCCGCAACTGTTGCGCTTCATGATCGAGGTGATCTCCACCGCCGCCGTGCCCTCGTCCTTCATGCGCCCAAGGCGCAGGCAACCCTGCAGGGCGAGGGTGATTTCGGTCTGCATGTCGGCGAGTTTCTTCTGGATCAGCTGGTTGGCCGCCAGCGGACGGCCGAACTGCTGGCGGTCGAGCACGTACTGGCGGGCGGCATGCCAGCAGAACTCGGCGGCGCCCAGCGCGCCCCAGCTGATGCCGTAGCGCGCACTGTTCAGGCAGGTGAACGGCCCCTTCAAGCCGCGCACCTCGGGGAAGGCGTTCTCTTCGGGGCAGAACACGTTGTCCATCACGATCTCGCCGGTGATCGACGCGCGCAGGCCGACCTTGCCATGGATCGCCGGGGCGGTCAGGCCTTGCCAGCCCTTCTCCAGTACGAAGCCGCGAATCTGCCCTTCGTCGTCCTTGGCCCAGACCACGAAGACGTCGGCGATCGGGCTGTTGGTGATCCACATCTTGCTGCCACTGAGGCGATAGCCGCCATCGACCTTCTTCGCCCGGGTGACCATCGAGCCCGGATCGGAGCCATGGTTCGGCTCGGTCAGGCCGAAGCAGCCGATCCATTCGCCGCTGGCGAGCTTGGGCAGGTACTTCTGCTTGGTTTCTTCATTGCCGAACTCGAAGATCGGCACCATCACCAGCGACGATTGCACACTCATCATCGAGCGGTAGCCGGAGTCGATCCGCTCGACCTCTCGGGCGATCAGCCCGTAGCACACGTAGTTGAGGCCGCTGCCACCATAGGCTTCGGGAATGGTCGCGCCGAGCAGGCCGGTCTCGCCCATCTCGCGGAAGATCGCCGGATCGGTCCGTTCGTGGCGGAAGGCTTCCAGCACGCGCGGTGCCAGCTTGTCAGCGGCGAACTGCGCGGCGCTATCACGCACCATGCGCTCTTCTTCGGTCAGTTGCTGATCGAGCAGCAGCGGGTCGATCCAGTTGAAGCGTGCGTTGCCGGCCATCGAGGGCTCCTCTCGTTGTCGTGGACACCGCGCATGGCGCGGAGCGGGATGCGCTGATCCTAGGCGCAGCGCCAGTGCGTCGCAAACGAGGATTTCGCACCAAACTGTGCGCTTTGGTCACTCCGAGATAAGCTCTTCGACCAATAGCAGGCAATTCCCGTGAGGTCTTCGCATAATGCGCCGCAAGATTCCCAGCACCGCCGCCCTGATCGCCTTCGAGGCGGCCGCGCGCCATCAGAGCTTCACCCGCGCCGCCGACGAGCTGGCGCTGACCCAGAGCGCGATCTGCCGGCAGATCGCCGGGCTGGAAGAGTTCCTCGGCCTGGAACTGTTCCGCCGCTCACGGCGCGGCGTGAAGCTGACCGAGGCTGGGCATTCCTATGCCCGCCGCATCGCCGCGCAGCTCGATGCGGTCGAGCGCGACACGCTCTCGGTGATGGGCCAGCAGGGCGCCATGAGCCTCGAACTGGCGGTGGTGCCGACCTTCGGCACCCAGTGGCTGGTGCCACGGCTGCGCCGCTTCCAGGCGCTGCATCCCGAGATCACCGTGAACCTGACCAACCGCACCCGCCCCTTTCTCTTCGCCGATACCGAATTCGACGCGGCGATCTACTTCGGCGACGGCGACTGGTCCGGTACCGAGGCGCACGTACTCATGCCCGAGGACCTGCAACCGGTATGCAGCCCGGCGTTGCTGCCCGGCGACGCGCCGCTGCCCGCCGAAGCCATCGCCGAGATGCCGTTGTTGCAGCAGACCACGCGCCCGTACGCCTGGCGGCAATGGTTCGACTCGCTGGGGCTGAAAGTGGCCCGCGACATGACCGGCCCGCGCCTGGAGCTGTTCTCCATGCTTGCCCAGGCCGCCGAGCACGGCATGGGGGTGGCGCTGATCCCGCCCTTCCTGATCCAGCGGGAGCTGGCCGAGGGGCGGCTGGTGCCGGCGCATCCGCATGCCTACCGCAGTGAGACGCGGGCGTATTACCTGATGGTTCCCGAGCGCAAGGTGGAGTCGGCGGGGTTGGTGGCGTTTCGGGACTGGTTGAAGGATGAGGCGAGGGTATGGCGGGAAGAGCAGCTGCAAGCCACAAGCTTGAAGCTTGAAGCTTGAAGCTTGAAGCTTCAAGCTTGTGGCTGCTTTTTAGGCCTTCTTCGGCTTCAGGTACTTGGTCAGCCCCTGGAACCACATCACCAGCGCCGGGTTGCCCTGGATCTGGATGTCCTTGTTCTGGATGCCCTGCATGAACGCCAGCTGCTTGTTCTTCGCCGTCAGGGTAGCGAAGCCGTAGGCGGCATCCTTGAAACCCAGGGCGAAGGCCGGTTCGCTCGCCGGCCCGCGCTTGCTGGTGATGCGCTGGTTGCGGACGATGAATTGCCGAGCCACCTTGCCGTCCAGGGTATGCAGCTGGAAGCTCAGGTCCTTGTCGCCCAGCTGCTGCTGGAACTCGGGATTGCTACGGCTGGCCTTGGCCATCAGGCGGCCCAGCATCCAAAGCAGGAAACGGAATTTCATGGTGGGGTCCGAGCGGTACGAGGAGAAAGCCGCATTGTAGTGGCTTGGCCGGCGGGGGAAAGGGCGGATACGGAACGGTCCGGAACGGACCAGGCGGTCAGGTTGACCCGGAGCCGGGCGGCTCCGGGTAGCGCGGATCAGTTCACCGCGTCCTTCAGCAGCTTGCCGGGTTTGAAGGCGACGGTGTTGCTGGCCTTGATGGTGACCGGCTGCCCGGTCTGCGGGTTCTTTCCGGTACGGGCGCCGCGGTGGCGCTGTATGAAAGTGCCGAAACCGACCAGGGTGACGCTGTCCTTGCGGTTCAGCGCGTTGGTGATTTCATCCAGCACGGCGTTGAGTACGCGATTGGCCTGGTCCTTGGACAGATCGGCCTTCTCGGCGATGACGGCGGCGAGTTCCGGTTTACGCATGGGGAGCCTCTGAGACATTTTTGTTGTTGTGTCCGTACTGTTCGCGAGAACAGCGCTAAAGGCGCTGCAACAGCTCTAGGCTGCGGCAGACCCTTGGAGAATGGCACGGCGCTAGCACCTGCGCCAGCCCCTCGCGGCGCATCCGGGACTCAACCCGGGGTCTTTAGCGACAGAATTTGCGGTAGTTCCGCCAGCACCGGCGGCAGTTGCTTGTTCAGTGCCAGCCGCTGCTGCACCGCCGCGCCGGTCAGCGCATAGCCGAGCAGTTGGCCATCAGCCCCGAGATAGAGGGCTTTGACGTCGTTGCCGCAGGCTTCAACCGTCCAGTTGCCGACCGCCCCCCGCGCCGGCGGCGAAACCACCAGCGGGCACACTGGCGTCTTCACCGTGACCGGCATCGGCCCGTAACTGACAAAGGTCGGATTGCCAAACAGGGTTTTCGCCAGCGCCCGCGCGCCCGCCATCAGGGGCATCACGTAGAGCAGGTTCAGGCCCTCCACCTCGGCGCAGTCGCCCAGCGCATAGACATGAGGGTGCGAGGTCTGCAGCAGGCGATCGACGACGACGCCGCGCTCCACCTGCAGCCCCGCCTCGGCTGCCAGCTCGGTACGCGGCCGCAGGCCCACCGCGCTCACCACCAGATCGCAGGTCAGCCGCGAGCCGTCCGACAACTGCGCGACAAGGCCATCGGCGCCGTGCTCGAGACGCTCCAGCACCGGTCCGAGGTGAAAACGCGCGCCCAGCCCTTCCAGGCCGTTCTGCACCGCGCGGGCGGCCTCCGCTGGCAGCAGCCCGGGCATGATCTGCTGGCTCGGCGCGACCAGCTCGGCCTCGTAGCCGCCCTGCAGCAGGTCGTTGGCGAATTCGCAGCCAATCAGGCCGGCGCCGAGGATCAGCACCCGCCGTTTGCCCGCCGCGGCGGCGCGGAAACGGCCGTAGTCGAGCAGGTCGTTGATCGGGAAGATCGCCTCCTCGGCATCGCCGGCGACCGGCACCCTGACGGCCTGCGCGCCCCAGGCCAGGACCAGATCGCGATAGGCCACCGGCTCGTTGCCGATCCAGATGCGCCGGTTCGCCGGATCGAGCCGGGTCACCCGGGTATGGGTACGAATCTCGGCATCCAGTTGCTCGGCCATGGCGCCTGCACTGGCCATGCCCAGGGTGTCGGCATCCTTGTTGGCGGCGAAGCCGGTGGACAGCAGCGGTTTGGAGTAGGAACGCCCGTCGTCGGCGGTGATCAGCAGCAGCGGCGTATCGCGGTCGAGCTTGCGCCATTCGCGCGCCAGGTTGTAGCCGGCCAGGCCGGTGCCGATGATCACTACGGGTGCCGTCACGTCATTTTCCTCACGGGTTCTCGAAGCGGCGAATCAGGAGATGGCGATCATCTCGAAGTCCATCTTGCCGACGCCGCAGTCCGGGCAGATCCAGTCCTCCGGCACGTCTTCCCAGCGCGTGCCCGGGGCGATGCCCTCTTCCGGCAGGCCTTGCGCCTCGTCATAGATGTAGCCGCACACCACACATTGCCACTTTTTCATGCTGGACCTCGATACTGTCGATTGCGACGCAAGCTATACCAGAACGCCACCCCGCACCAAGCCCGGAAATGAAAACGGGCGGCCGAAGCCGCCCGTCATCGGGAACAGCGGACTCAGCCGGCCGTGCCCACCAGCGGATCGCCGATGCCCATCACGTAGAACCCGATCAGGCCGATGATGCCGGCCAGGATGAGGTAGTAGAGGGTCGGCAGCATGGTCTTGCGCAGCGTGATGCCTTCGCGGCCCAGCAGCCCCACGGTCGCCGAAGCGGCCACCACGTTGTGGATGGCGATCATGTTGCCCGCCGCTGCGCCCACCGACTGCAGCGCCACCATCAGCGCACCGGACAGGCCCAGCAGGCCGGCGGTGTTGAGCTGGAACTGCGACAGCATCAGGTTGGAGACGGTGTTGGAACCGGCGATGAAGGCGCCCAGCGCACCGACCGCCGGGGCGAAGAACGGATAGACGTCGCCCACGCTGTTGGCCACCAGCTGCGCCATGGCCACCGGCATCGAGACCAGATCCGAGCCGTTGACGCCGGAATTGATCAGGATGCGCACCATCGGGATGGTGAAGATCAGCACGAAGCCGGCGCCGAGCAGGGTCTTGCTCGACTCGCTGACCGCCGCGCCCAGTTCCCTTGCACTCATGCGATGCAGGAAGAACGTCAGGATCACCACCATGCAGAGGATGCCGCCCGGCAGGTACAAGGGTTCCAGGGTACCGGATACACCGGTTTCACCCAGGATGTTGGTCCAGCCGAAGCTCAGCGACATCAGCGCCGCCTTGAACTGCGGGAAGATCCGCGAGGCGACCAGCAGCGCGGCCAGCAACAGGTAGGGAGCCCAGGCCATCGGGACGGAGATCGGTGCCTTGCCGGCCACGTCCTCGATCTTCATCTCGATCTTGCCCATCCACTCCGCCGGCCATTCGCTGGCCGGGGCGAAGTCCCAGCTGTCCTTGGGCAGCAGGAAACCGGCCTTGGCAGCCGGCACCACGATGGCCAGGCCAACCAGCGCACCGATCATCGAGGGGAATTCCGGGCCGAGGAACACACCGGCGGCGGCGTAGGGAATGACGAACGCCAGCCCGGTGAAGATCGCGAACGGCGCCACGGCCAGGCCTTCGGTCCAGGATTTGTTGCGGCCGAAATAGCGGGTCATGATGCTGATCATGATCAGCGGCATGAGAATCCCGCACAGCGCATGGATGATCGCGACACGCGAGAAGATCAGGTGGAAGAAAATATCCCAGTTACTGCCCACCGCAGCCAGTTGCGTGCCGAGGCCGGCCTGATCGAGGCCCGCGCCGACACCGACCAGGATCGGCGTACCGACCGCGCCGAAGGACACCGGCGTGGACTGCACCATCATCCCCATCACCACCGCGGCCAATGCCGGGAAGCCCAGCGCCACCATCAGCGGAGCGGCCACGGCAGCCGGCGTACCGAAACCCGAAGCCCCCTCGATGAAGCAGCCGAACAGCCAGGCCACGATCAACACCTGGACGCGGCGGTCAGGGCTGATATTGGAGAAGCCACGCCGAATTGCACTGATTCCCCCGGAGTGCTTGAGCGTATTGAGCAGCAGGATCGCACCGAAGATGATCCACAGGATCGACGCGGTGAGGATAAGGCCCTGCAAGGTCGAGGCGATGACGCGGTTGAGCGTCATGTCCCAGGCCAGCAGGCCGATCAGTGCGGTGAGGACGAAAACCAGCGGCATCGCATACTTGGCCGGCCAGCGAAAGCCGATCAGCAGCACACCCGCCAGTACCAGCGGCACGAAGGCCAGGATGGACAGTAGTGTTTGACTCATTTGTTGGGTCCCTGTGTTTTTGTTGTGAACCACTTTCGTTATGCCCGGGCGTGCCCGGCGCCTAGCATGGACTCCGTCGCGAGGCGGAAGTCCCGGCTGCGGGCCACCACGTGCGGAGGCCCACTGCCCATGCTCGAAAGCCCCAGGCACCTTGCGGCACCTGAGGCTTGTAACCGTCACGCTGGCACAGGCGCATCGCCTTCAGCAAGCGTGATTGTCGCTCCCGTCGCTCAGTTGGCCTGCTTGAAACGCTGCCTCCAGGCATGCAGCAGGGGCTCGGTGTAACCCGCCGGCTGCTCGCGCCCCTTGAACACCAGATCCGAAGCCGCCTGGAAGGCGATCGACTGAGTGTAGTCGCTGGACATGGCGCGGTAGAGCGGATCGCCCGCATTTTGTTGATCCACCACCTTGGCCATGCGCTCGAGGGTTTCCTGCACCTGCTCGCGCGTCACCACGCCATGGTGCAGCCAGTTGGCCACGTGCTGGCTGGAAATGCGCAGCGTGGCGCGGTCTTCCATCAGGCCGACGTTGTGGATATCCGGCACCTTGGAGCAACCGACGCCCTGCTCGACCCAGCGCACCACGTAGCCGAGGATGCCCTGGCAGTTGTTGTCCAGCTCCTGCTGCTTTTCTTCGGCGCTCCACTTGTCCTCGGCGACCACCGGGATGGTCAGCAGGTCGTTGAGCAGCTGCTCGCGCTCGGCGCCCAGGTCGATCGTCTCCAGCTCGCTCTGCACGGCCTGCACGTCCACCTGGTGGTAGTGCAGCGCATGCAGCGTGGCGCCGGTCGGCGACGGCACCCAGGCGGTGTTGGCGCCGGATTTCGGATGGCCGATCTTCTGCTCGAGCATGGCGGCCATCAGGTCCGGCATGGCCCACATGCCCTTGCCGATCTGGGCCTTGCCGCGCAGGCCGCAGGCCAGGCCGACCAGCACGTTGTTGCGCTCGTAGGACTGGATCCACGGGGTGCTCTTCATGTCGCCCTTGCGCAGCACCGGGCCGGCTTCCATGCAGGTATGCATCTCGTCGCCGGTGCGGTCGAGAAAGCCCGTGTTGATGAAGGCCACGCGGTGCTTGGCGGCGCCGATGCAGGCCTTGAGGTTGGCGCTGGTGCGGCGCTCCTCGTCCATGATGCCCATCTTCAGGGTATGGCGCGGCACACCGATCAGGTCTTCGACGCGGGTGAACAGTTCGTCGGCGAAAGCGACTTCCGCAGGACCATGCATCTTCGGCTTGACGATGTAGACGCTGCCGGTGCGCGAGTTGCCCTTGCGCGCCAGGTCGTGCTTGGCGATCAGGCTGGTGAACACGCCGTCCATGATGCCTTCGGGAATCTCGCGGCCCGCTTCGTCGAGGATCGCCGGGTTGGTCATCAGGTGGCCGACGTTGCGGATGAACAGCAGCGAGCGACCGTGCAGGGTCAGGCTACCGCCGTTCGGCGCGCTGTACTCGCGGTCCGGGTTCAGCCGGCGAATGAAGCTGCCGTTGCCCTTGGCCACTTCTTCGCTGAGCGTGCCCTGGATGATGCCCAGCCAGTTGCGGTAGGCCAGCACCTTGTCGTCGGCATCGACGGCGGCGACCGAGTCTTCGCAGTCGAGGATGGTGGAGACGGCGGCCTCGACCAGCAGATCCTTGATGCCGGCGGCATCGGTCTGGCCGATCGGGCTGTTCGGATCGATCTGGATCTCGACGTGCAGGCCGTTGTTCTTCAGCAGTACGGCCTTGGGCTCGAGCGCGTCGCCCTGGAAGCCGACGAACTTCTCCGGCTGCGCCAGGGCGGTGACGCTGCCATTCTCCAGGGTGACCTTCAACTGGCCTTCCTGCACACGGTAGTTGACCGCGTCGGCATGGCTGCCTTCGGCCAGCGGCGCGGCCTGGTCGAGGAAGTCGCGGGCGAAGGCGATGACCTTGGCGCCACGCACTTCGTTGTAGCCCGGGCCCTTCTGCGCACCGCCCTCTTCGGAGATCGCATCGGTGCCGTACAGCGCATCGTACAGCGAGCCCCAGCGGGCGTTGGCGGCGTTCAGCGCGTAACGCGCGTTCATGATCGGCACCACCAGCTGCGGGCCGGCCTGGGTGGCGATCTCGATGTCGACATTGGCCGTCTCGATCTTCACCTGCTCCGGCACCGGCTGCAGGTAGCCGATGGATTCGAGGAAGGCGCGGTAGGCCGGCATGTCCTTGATCGGCCCCGGATTGGCCTTGTGCCAGTTGTCCAGCTCGACCTGCAGGCGGTCGCGCTCGGCGAGCAGTTCGCGGTTCTTCGGCGCCAGGTCATGGACCAGGGCGTCCAGGCCCTGCCAGAAGGCCGCGGCTTCGATACCGGTGCCCGGCAGGACTTCGTCTTCGATGAAACGCTGCAGGTTGGCCGCCACTTGCAGGCGGCCCAGGGTTACACGCTCGGTCATCTGTTGTTCTCCTTTTTGCCTGAATCAGTTGGCCAGGGCGGCGACGCCGGCCTTGGCGATTTGCGCATCCTGCGCGGCGGTCACGCCGGAGACGCCCACCGAGCCGATCACCTGGCCGTCGACGATCAGCGGCACGCCGCCTTCCAGCGAGCACACCACCGGCGCCGAGAGGAAGGCACTGCGACCGCCGTTGACCATGTCCTCGTAGCCCTTGGTTTCGCGGCGGCCCAGCGCGGCGCTGCGGGCCTTCTCGGTGGCGATGTAGGCGGCGATCGGCGCGCAGCCGTCCAGGCGCTCGAGCACCAGCGGATGGCCGCCGTCATCGGCGACGACGATGGTCACGGCCCAGCCGTTGTTCTGGGCCTCGGCCCGCGCGGCGGCGAGGATGGTGGCGACTTCGTTCTGGGTCAGTACGGCTTTGCTTTTCATGTCTAGTTTCCTGTCTTCGTATTTCGGTTGTTCGTTGTACCTGCGCCTGCCTGCGGCGTAGGTTGGGTTGAGAAGCGAAGCGCCGAAGCCCAACTCGCACCGCCGCGTCGCCTGACACTCCGCCCGTTGGGCTTCGCTGCGCTCAACCCAACCTACCGGCTGGTGGAAATTCGCTGCGCGGGATTTCCACCGTTACCCCATCGACTCTTCGACCACCTCGATCCAGTGCTTGACCGGCGTACGGCCGGCGCCATCGAGGTGGGTCTGGCAGCCGATGTTGGCGGTGACGATCACTTCCGGCTTGCCGCTTTCCAGCGCGTTGAGCTTGTTGTCGCGCAGCTGGTGGGAAATCTCCGGCTGGGTGATCGAGTAGCTGCCCGCCGAGCCGCAGCACAGGTGCGCATCGGGTACCGCGGTGAGCTGGAAGCCCAGGCGGCTCAGTACCTCCTCGACCGCGCCAGCGAGTTTCTGTGCGTGCTGCAGAGTGCATGGGCAATGGAAGGCCATGCGCTTGTCGGCCTTGACCCCGAGGTTTTCCAGATCGGTGCCACGCAGCACCTCGACCAGGTCCTTGGCCAGCGCGCTGACGCGCGCGGCCTTGGCCGCATAGGCCGGGTCGTCCTTGAGCAGATGGCCGTACTCCTTGACGAAGGCGCCACAGCCGCTGGCGGTCTGCACGATGGCTTCGGCGCCTTGCTCGATGGCCGGCCACCAGGCGTCGATGTTGCGCCGCGCGCGCTCGAGGCCGGTGTCCTGGGCGTTGAGGTGGTAGTCCACCGCACCGCAGCAACCGGCTTCGCGGGCCGGTGTGACGCTGATGCCGAGGCGGTCGAGCACCCGCGCGGCAGCGGCATTGGTGCTCGGCGACAGGCTCGGCTGCACGCAGCCTTCGAGCATCAGCACGCGACGCGCGTGGGTCGCCTGCGGACGCGGCTTGGGCGGACGGATCTCGCGCGGCAGATGGCCTTTGAGCGAGGCCGGCATCAGCGGCTTCAGCGTGTTGCCGGTACCCAGCAGCGCCTTGAACAGCCCCGGACGCGGGATCACCGTGCGCAGGCCGCCGCGCAGCAGCCGCTCGCCCAGCGGTCGTGGGACCTGCCGTTCGATGAAGTCGCGGCCAATGTCCAGCAGGTTGTGGTACTTCACCCCGGACGGGCAGGTGGTTTCGCAATTGCGGCAGGTCAGGCAGCGATCCAGGTGCAGCTGGGTGCTCTCGGTCACCTCGCCGCCTTCGAACATCTGCTTCATCAGGTAGATGCGCCCGCGCGGGCCGTCCAGCTCGTCGCCGATCAGTTGGTAGGTCGGGCAGGTGGCGTTGCAGAAGCCGCAGTGCACGCAGGAGCGCAGGATGCTCTCGGCTTCCTCTGCGCGCGGCAGTTTTTTCGCGGCTTCGCTCAGATTCGTTTGCATACGTCGTCAGACCTCGGAATACATGCGGCCAGGGTTGAAGATCCCCTGGGGGTCGAGCGCGGCCTTGAGCTGGCGGTGATAGCGCAGCAGCGGCGCGGCCAGCGGCTGGAACGGGCTGGCGGTGGCACCGGCGCTGAAGCACATGGCATGGCCACCGACCTCGCTGGCGATGCCGCGAATCGTCTCGGCATCGGCATCGCTCTTCAGCCAGCGCTGGGCACCGGCCCAGTCCAGCAGCTGCTCGCCCGGCAACGCCAGCACCGGCGTGTCGTTCGGCAGGGACAGGCGCCACAGCGGGCGCGCGTCGGCGAAGAACGCCAGGCGCTGTTCGCGCAGGTCATTCCAGTAGCCGGCATCGAGCGCCTCGCCGCCGATGCGCTCGCACGCGGCCCTGACCGAGCCCTCGCCGCCTTCCAGGCGCAGGTACAGCGCCTGGCCGTCATGGCTGGCGGCACTGATCGGAATCGGCTGCTGGCCCCATTCGGCGAGCTTGAGCAGGGCGCGATCCTGGTCGATCTCCAGGCGCAGGCTGCTGCACAGGCGCGGCTTGGGCAGCACCTTGAGCGAGACTTCGGTGAGCACGCCGAGGCAGCCGAAACTGCCGGCCATCAGGCGCGACAGGTCGTAGCCGGCGACGTTCTTCATCACCTCGCCGCCGAAACGCAGGTGCTTGCCCTGGCCGGTGATGATGCGCGAGCCGAGCACGAAATCGCGCACCGAACCGCTCCAGGGCCGGCGCGGCCCGGACAGGCCGGCGGCGATCGCACCGCCGACGGTGGCTCCTTCAGCGAAATGCGGCGGCTCGCAGGGCAGCATCTGCCCGGCTTCGTCCAGCGCCGCTTCCAGCTCGACCAGCGGCGTGCCGGCACGCGCGGTGACCACCAGTTCGGTGGGGTCGTAGCTGACGATGCCGCGATGCGCGCGGGTATCGAGCAGCACGCCCTCGACCGGGCGGCCGAGAAAGGCCTTGCTGCCGCCGCCCTGGATGCGCAACGGGGTCCTGGCGGCGAGCGCCTGGTTGACCTGGTCCAGCAGCTCGGCGCTGGCGTCGTGTGCGGATACGGACATCAGAAGCGCTCCAGTTCGGGGAAAGGCAGCTCGCCGTTGTGGATGTGCATGCGGCCGAATTCGGCGCAGCGATGCAGCGTCGGGATGTTCTTGCCGGGGTTGAGCAGGCCGCTGGGGTCGAAGGCCGCCTTGACCGCATGGAACAGGGTCAGCTCGTCGGCGTTGAACTGCGAACACATCTGGTTGATCTTCTCGCGACCGACGCCGTGCTCGCCGGTGATGCTGCCACCGACCTCGACACAGAGTTCGAGGATCTTGCCGCCCAGTTCCTCGGCGCGCTCCAGCTCGCCCGGCTGGTTGGCATCGAAGAGGATCAGCGGGTGCATGTTGCCGTCGCCGGCATGGAACACGTTGGCCACGCGCAGGCCGAAACGCTCGGACAGATCGGAAATACCCTTGAGCACGCCCGGCAGTTCGCGCCGCGGGATGGTGCCGTCCATGCAGTAGTAGTCCGGCGAGATGCGCCCGACCGCCGGGAAGGCGTTCTTGCGCCCGGCCCAGAATCGCACGCGCTCGGCTTCGTCCCTGGCCAGGCGCACTTCGGTGGCACCGGCCAGCTTGAGCACTTCGCTGACCCGTGCGCAGTCGTCGTGCACGTCGGCTTCCACGCCGTCCAGTTCGCAGAGCAGGATCGCCTCGGCATCCACCGGATAGCCGGCATGGATGAAGTCCTCGGCGGCGCGGATCGACAGGTTGTCCATCATTTCCAGGCCGCCGGGGATGATGCCCGCGGCGATGATGTCGCCCACCGCGCGCCCGGCCTTCTCCACCGAGTCGAAGGCGGCCAGCAGCACCTTGGCCACCTGCGGCTTGGGCAGCAGCTTGACGGTCACCTCGGTGACCACGCCGAGCATGCCCTCGGAGCCGGTGAACAGCGCCAAGAGATCGAAGCCCGGCGAATCCAGCGCCTCGGAGCCGAGCGTCATGCGCTCGCCCTCGACGGTGAGGATGTCCACCTTGAGCAGGTTGTGCACAGTCAGCCCGTACTTCAGGCAGTGCACGCCACCGGCGTTCTCGGCGACGTTGCCGCCGATGGAGCAGGCGATCTGCGACGACGGATCGGGCGCGTAGTACAGCTCGTAGGGCGCCGCGGCCTGGGAAATCGCCAGGTTGCGCACGCCGGGCTGGACGCGGGCGAAGCGCCCGGCCGGATCGACTTCGAGAATCTTGTTGAAACGCGCCATCACCAGCAGGATGCCCTGCTCCAGTGGCAGCGCACCGCCGGACAGGCCGGTGCCGGCGCCACGGGCGACCACCGGTACGCCGCGTTCATGGCAGAGCTTGAGCAGGGTTTCGACCTGCTCGATGCGCTCGGGCAGTACCACCAGCATCGGCGTGGTGCGGTAGGCGGAAAGACCGTCGCACTCGTAGGGCTTGAGGTCTTCGCGGCGGTGGAGGATTTCCAGATCAGGCAGCTGTCGTTGCAGCTCGGTCAGCAGTGCGGCCCGGTCGACCTTGGGCAACGCACCATCGACGCGTTCGTCGTAGAGAATGTTCATGGCAGGTTCAGGTGCTCTTGTAATTCACCGCCAGCACGGCCCGCTGCGGTGTATTGCCGCATGATTAACGTCGATTCCCCTTGTCGTCCACCCCCAAGCGAACTGGTCCTACCAGTTTTTTGTAGTCAGGCTGGCGCCGCACTACCGAAATACCGTCCTACAGCGCGGGCATACAGGTCTTCAGGTATTCGCGCTAAACTCGCCGGCAACTGGTCCTACCAGCTGGAGGAGACTGCATGTTGAGCGAGAACCACAATGACCGTCGTCAGGTTGCCGATGTGGTGGCCGAGCGGATCGAACGCCTGATCGTCGACGGCGTGCTCAAGGTCGGCCAGGCGCTGCCCTCGGAGCGACGCCTGTGCGAAAAGCTCGGCATTTCCCGCTCGGCACTGCGCGAAGGCCTGCGCGTGTTGCGCGGGCGCTGCATCATCGAAACCGCACAGGGCCGCGGCTCGTTCGTCGCCCAGCTGTCGGGCAAGCACGACGCCAGTCCGCTGATGCACCTGTTCAATTCGCAACCGCGCACGCTCTACGACTTGCTGGAAGTGCGAGCCCTGCTCGAGGGCGAATCCGCCCGGCTCGCGGCGCTGCGCGGCACCGATGCCGATTTCGTCCTGCTGCGCCGGCGTTACGAGGAAATGCTCGCCGCCCATGCCGCTGAACAGGGTGCCGACCCGCGCGAGCATGCGCGCCTCGACCATGCCTTTCATCTGGCGATCTGCGAGGCCTCGCACAACCCGGTGCTGGTGCACACGCTGCAATCGCTGACCGACCTGATGCTTTCCACCGTTTTCGCCTCGGTGAACAACCTCTATCACCGGCCGATGCAGAAGCGGCAGATCGACCGCCAGCATTCGCGCCTGTTCCATGCCGTCACCGAACGCCTGCCGGAACAGGCCCAGCGCGCGGCGCGCGATCACATCCACAGCATCCGCGACAACCTCAAGGAAATCGAGCAGGAGGAACAGCGTCTGGTGCGGGCCACCATGCGGTTGGAGGGCTGGACTTAGAAGCAGCGGCAAGCGTCAAGCTGCAAGCCTCAAGCGAAGAGCGTCCTACCTTGTGGCTTGTAGCTTGCGGCTTGCGGCTACCTGTAATGCTAGACTCGCCGCTCTTTTCGCTACGCCCGATTGCGCCCATGTCCGAATTCATAGACTGGCTGAGTGCCGACCGCCTGCCCCACCCGCTCGATCCCGCCCTGCATGATTGGCTGTACGTCGACAAGGGCTCGCTGACCCGGCGCCTCACCGACCTGGCCGACGGCGCGTTCAGCGTCGTCCCGCTGCAAGAGGCCTGGCAGCCGCTGCGCGCGGACGAGTGCGCGGCGCTGGGCGTGGCACCCGGCAGCGAAGGCTGGGTGCGCGAGGCCTACCTGTGCGGCCACGGCCAGCCCTGGGTATTCGCCCGCAGCGTCGCCGCGCGCGACGCCCTGGAGCGCTCCGGGCTGGATCTGCAGCACCTCGGCGAGCGCTCGCTGGGCGAGCTGCTGTTCAGCGACCCGGCGTTCGCCCGCGGCGCGCTGCAGGCCTGCCACTATCCGGCGCTCTGGCTGCCGTCCGAATACCGCCAGGATGGTCTCTGGGCGCGGCGCTCGTGTTTCAGCCAGGGCCGGCTCGGCATCCTGGTCGCCGAGGTGTTCCTGCCCGTGCTATGGCAGGCCGCCGGCATCGCCCCCTGAGAGCCCATTCACGATCTGCTGCGCGTCGGTCCTGCTGCGTTAAAAACAGGCTCGGAATGCTCATTTACATCAGTAAACTCCGCTTGATTCGCTGCGCTCACCCTGCGGGCCAGCCTTCGGCTGTTACCCCGCTGCGCTACGTCTTTCGCCAGTTTTTGCCTTGCATGACTCTAGCTCGCGAGATCGTGAACAAGCTCTGAGGCGCAGGCCCGCCTCGTATAATCGCCCTCTTTCGCATGGAGACGCCGATGTATCTGAAACTGCTGCAATCGTGCAATCGCCTGCATCCGCGTGCCTGGGACTTCATCCAGCTGATGCGCCTGGACCGGCCCATCGGCATCTACCTGCTGTTGTGGCCGACGCTGTCGGCGCTGTGGATAGCCGCCGAAGGCGTGCCGAGCGCCAAGCACCTGTTCATCTTCGTCGCCGGGGTGATCCTGATGCGCGCTGCCGGCTGCGCGATCAACGATTTCGCCGACCGCCATTTCGACGGGCACGTGCAGCGCACCAACACGCGCCCGCTGGCTACCGGCCGGGTGCGCCCGCGCGAGGCCTGGGGGCTGTTCGCCGTGCTGGTGGCGCTCAGCTTCGGCCTGGTGCTGCTGACCAATGCCGTCACCGTCTGGCTGTCCTTCGGCGCGCTGGCGGTCGCCTCGCTGTACCCGTTCATGAAGCGCTACACCTACTACCCGCAGGTGGTGCTCGGCGCCGCCTACTCCTGGGGCATCCTCATGTGCTTCACCGCCACGCGCGGCACGCTGCCCCCCGAAGCCTGGCTGCTGTTCATCGCCAACGTGGTGTGGACGGTGGGCTACGACACCTACTACGCCATGGCCGACCGCGAGGACGACCTGAAGATCGGCATCAAGTCCACCGCCATCCTCTTCGGCGAGGCCGACCGGGTGATCGTCCTCACGCTGCAGGGCCTGGCGCTGTTCTGCCTGCTGCTGGCCGGCGCGCGCTTCGAGCTGGGCCAGTGGTTCCACCTCGGCCTGGTGATTGCGGCCGCCTGCTACGCCTGGGAGTTCTGGTACACCCGCTCGCGCGACCGGCACAAGTGCTTCGTCGCCTTCCTCCACAACCACTGGGCGGGACTGGCGGTTCTGCTCGGTATCGTGGTCGATTACGCCGCTCGCTGAGCGCTTCAGGCGTAGGGCGGGTTGCAACCCGCCGATCATGGAGCTGGCCTCCCGCACACCGGCGGGTTTCACCCGCCCTACATCCGCGACCTGCCGCCGCTTTCTCCTGCCGCCTATCTGTCATATGGCTGCAATAATTCCGTTATCTAATGCCGGACGACAAGAACGACCCGAGGCTTGACCATGAACGGCAAGAGCATACTGATCGTCGATGACGAGGCGCCGATCCGCGAGATGATCGTCGTCGCCCTGGAAATGGCCGGCTACGACTGCCTGGAGGCGGAGAATACCCAGCAGGCCCATGCGCTGATCGTCGACCGCAAGCCCGACCTGATCCTGCTCGACTGGATGCTGCCCGGCACCTCCGGCATCGAACTGGCACGCCGGCTCAAGCGCGACGAGCTGACCGCCGACACCCCGATCATCATGCTCACTGCCAAGGGCGAAGAGGACAACAAGATCCAGGGCCTGGAAGTCGGTGCCGACGACTACATCACCAAGCCGTTCTCCCCGCGCGAACTGGTCGCACGCCTCAAGGCCGTGCTGCGCCGCGCCGCGCCCAGCGACAGCGAAACGCCGATCGAGATCGGCGGCCTGCTGCTCGACCCGGTCAGCCACCGCGTCACCATCGACGGCAAGCCGGCCGAGATGGGCCCTACCGAATACCGCTTGCTGCAGTTCTTCATGACCCACCAGGAACGCGCCTACACCCGCGGCCAGTTGCTCGACCAGGTCTGGGGTGGCAACGTCTACGTCGAGGAGCGCACCGTCGACGTGCACATCCGCCGCTTGCGCAAGGCGCTCGGCGAGGTCTACGAAAACCTGGTACAGACCGTGCGCGGCACCGGCTATCGTTTCTCCAGCAAGAGCTGAGCACCTATCGTGAGCGTGGCTCTCACCTCGGGCTTCAGCGCCCACCCCGCCACCACTGGCGTCTTCCAGGAGTGTTTTCGTTGAACCAGGACTGGCAAGGAGCCCTCGTACGTCGCCTGCTGCTCCTGCTGGGCGGCTGTCTGCTGCTCGGCCTGATCACCGGCGAGTACGCCTGGATGCTGCTGCTCGGCCTGGCTGGCTACCTCGGCTGGACGCTGCGCCAGCTGCTGCGCCTGCAGAAATGGCTGCGCCGCAGCGACCCCGACGAACCGCCGCCGGACTCCGCCGGCATCTGGGGCGACGTGTTCGACAACCTCTACCAGCTGCAACGCCGCGACCTGCGCCTGCGCGGCCAGCTGCAGGCGGTGATCGACCGCGTGCAGGGCTCCACCGCCGCGCTCAAGGACGCCGTGATCACCCTGGACAGCGATGGCAACCTGCAATGGTGGAACATCGCCGCCAACCGCCTGCTGGGGCTGAAGAAGCCGCAGGACAGTGGCCATCCGATCACCAACCTGGTGCGCCACCCGGCATTCAAGGAATATTTCGAAAGCGGCAACTACGACCAGCCGCTGGAGCTGGTCTCACCGGTGAATGACCGCATTCGCCTGCAGTTCAACATCACCCGCTACGGCAAGAGCGAGCACCTGCTGCTGGTGCGCGACGTCACCCGGCTGCATCAGCTGGAACAGATGCGCAAGGATTTCGTCGCCAATGTCTCCCACGAGCTGCGTACCCCGCTGACGGTGATCGCCGGCTACCTGGAGACCCTCCTGGAGAACACCGACCAGCTCAACCCGCGCTGGCTGCGTGCGCTGCAGCAGATGAACCAGCAGGCCGGGCGCATGCAGCACCTGCTCAACGACCTGCTGTTGCTGGCCAAGCTGGAAGCCACCAGCCACCCGGCCGACAACCAGCCGGTAGCGGTGGCGCTGCTGCTGCAGTCGATCATCAGCGATGCCCGCGCCCTGTCCGGCGCGCGCGGCCATGCCATCAGCCTCGACGCCGACCCGGCGCTGCAGCTCAAGGGCAGCGAGGCGGAGCTGCGCAGCGCCTTTTCCAACCTGGTGTTCAATGCGGTGAAGTACACGCCGGACGGCGGCGACATCCATGTGCGCTGGTGGCGCGACGAGACCGGGGCGCATCTATGCGTCGAGGACAGCGGTATCGGAATCGAAGCCAAGCACCTGCCGCGCCTGACCGAGCGCTTCTACCGGGTCGACTCCAGCCGCGCCAGCAGCACCGGCGGCACCGGGCTGGGCCTGGCCATCGTCAAGCACGTGCTGCTGCGCCACCAGGGTCGACTGGACATCAGTAGCATTCCGGGCCAGGGCAGCCGCTTTTCCTGCCATTTCCCGCCATCGCAGCTGGCGTAGGGTAGCCAGGTCGGGTTGAGCCGCGTAGCGGCGAAGCCCGACACCTCCTAAGCCAAGGACTTGCGATGGATTGATATTCCGTCCGTTGGGCTTCGCGGAGCTCAACCTCGGCGGCCCCACCCAACCTACGCACTCGCGCCTCGCCCATCGGGAGCTGGTTCGATGCGACACGCGCCTGCTTGAAATGCCGACCAACCGGCCCCATGCTGTGCGCTCCTCCGGCTTTTCGATCGATCCATGGACCCTTCCCCCAGTTACGTCGCACCCTCCTACTTCGCCGATCTCGGCCTGATTTTCTTCGCCCTGTTCCTGGTCCTGCTCAACGGCTTCTTCGTCGCCGCCGAGTTCGCCATGGTCAAGCTGCGCGCCACCAAGGTGGAAGCCATCGCCAGTCAGCACGGCTGGCGCGGGCACATCCTGCGCACCGTGCACAACCAGCTGGACGCCTACCTGTCGGCCTGCCAGCTGGGTATCACCCTGGCCTCGCTGGGTCTCGGCTGGGTCGGCGAACCGGCCTTCGCCCACCTGCTCGAACCGCTGCTGGGCACCCTCGGCATCCAGTCGCCGGCACTGGTACACGGCATCGCCTTCTTCACCGCGTTCTTCATCATTTCCTACCTGCACATCGTGGTCGGCGAGCTGGCGCCCAAGTCCTGGGCGATCCGCAAGCCCGAGCTGCTGTCGCTGTGGACGGCCGCACCGCTGTATCTCTTCTACTGGCTGATGTATCCGGCGATCTACCTGCTCAACGCCAGCGCCAATGCCATCCTGCGCATCGCCGGCCAGGGCGAGCCCGGTGCCGATCACGAGCATCACTACAGCCGCGAAGAGCTCAAGCTGATCCTGCATTCCAACCGCGCGCGCGACCCCAGCGACCAGCAGATCCGGGTGCTGGCCTCGGCGGTGGAGATGAGCGAGCTGGAAGTCGTCGACTGGGCCAATTCCCGCGAGGACCTGCTGCAACTCGAGTATGGCGCGCCGCTGGCGGAAATCCTCGAGGTGATCCGCCGCCACAAGTACAGCCGCTATCCGGTCTATGACGGCGAGCAGGGCGAGTACGTCGGCCTGCTGCATATCAAGGATCTGCTGCTGGCGCTGGCGGGCGACGACCGACTCGCCGAGCATTTCAACCTGAGCGAGCTGTTGCGCCCGCTGGAGCGGGTGTCCAAGCACATGCCGCTGAGCGAACTGCTCGAACAGTTCCGCCAGGGCGGAGCGCATTTCGTCCTGGTGGAGGAAGGCGATCACAAGGTCATCGGCTTCCTGACCATGGAGGACGTGCTGGAAGTGCTGGTCGGCGACATCCAGGACGAACACCGCAAGACCGAACGCGGCATTCTCGCCTACCAGCCGGGCAAGCTGCTGGTGCGCGGCGACACGCCGCTGTTCAAGGTCGAGCGCCTGCTGCACATCGATCTCGACCATATCGAGGCCGAGACCCTGGCCGGGCTGATCTACGAAACCCTCAAGCGAGTGCCCGAGGAAAACGAGGAACTGCAGGTCGAAGGGCTGCAGATCGTCATCAAGAAGATGCGTGGGCCGAAGATCATTCTGGCCAAGGTCCTCAAGCAGGGGTGAAGCAGCTGCAAGCTGCAAGCTGCAGCCTGCAAGCGAGCGTAGGGTGGATGTCGCTTTTTACATCCACCGTGACTCCGCTCGTCGGGTCGGTAAAGCCTGATCCGACCTACAGCTGTCGGGCTTTTTCTTGCAACTTATGGCTTGCAGCTTGAAGCTGCTTTCCCCGCTTTTACTTGAAGCTTGTGGCTTGAAGCTCGTAGCTATCTATTCCCTATTCCCCACCAACGGCGAAATTCGGCAGGCTGTCGACCGGCTGGGAGAAGTCGAAGGGAATCGATTCGATGGCCAGGCCGATATTGCGTTGCACCACGAAGTGCAGGTGCGGGCCGGTGCTGTTGCCGGTGTTGCCGGAGCGGGCGATACGCATGCCGATTTCCACCCGCTGGCCTTCACGCACGGCCACCGACCCCTTCATCAGGTGCAGATAGACACCCATGGTGCCGTCGTCGTGCATGATGCGCACGAAATTGCCGGCCGGGTTGTTGCCGCGACCGCTCTGCGCGTTCTCCACCTTCACCACCATGCCGCCGCGCGCGGCGATGATCGGCGTGCCTTCGGGCATGGCGATGTCCATCGCATAGCGACCTTTGGGGGTAAAGTGGCTGTACTGGCCATTGGCACCCTGGGTCAGGCGGAACGGCCCGCCGCGCCAGGGCAGCGGATACTTGTAGGGCTTGGGCAGCAGGCGTGGGTCGCCCAGCGCGTGGCGCAGCCTGGGGGTGTATTTCAGCGGTTTGGAGGCATCGCGCGGCGCCAGGGTCGCCAGGCGGATCTGGCTGCGCGGCGGCAGCACCCAGCGGATCGGCTTGGCCGGCGCGCCGACGGCGTTCTCGACATTGTCCAGCTTCAGCTCGATGTCCACCGGCGCGTAGAGATCGTTGCGCACCAGCAGCGTCTCGCCGGCGGCGTGCTTGCGGGTTTCCAGCCTGACCTGGGTATCGGTCTTCTCCACCATGCGGTCGCGGAAGACGAACACCTGCGCGCCAGGTGCGGCCTGGTCGCTGTAGGTCACCACGCCATTGGCATCGGTGTATTTGTAGATGGTCAGGGCCAGCGCCGGCGAGGCCAGCAGCGGCAGCCCGAGCAAGAGGAGAAGGCGCCCCAGCATAACGGCAAAGCTCTAATGGCGTGCTGTTGGAGCGGCAAGACTAGCAGTGGCGTTGCGCCTGTGCGAGCCACCGACCGTCGGGGTGTGACGCCGGTCAGTTTGTATGCCGCGGCAACCGCCGAACGGTCGCCTGGGGCACGATCGGATCAGGCACCGGGAACGAAATGCCGTTGCGCGGTGCCGCGGGCGATCAGCCGCGACAGGTAGTCGAGCTTCTGCGGGTCGCAGTCGACGAAGCGCAAGGACAGCTGCAACCACTCGCTGTCGGGCTTCGGCTCGAACGCCGCGACCGCGTGCAAATAACCGTTGAGACGGGCGATTTCGCCGCCCTCGCCCTGCTCCAGGTCGAGCACGGCGCTTTCCAGCACCTGCGGCAGCGCCTCGCCGCGCCTGATCACCAACTGCGCGTCCTTGAGGCTCAGCGCCTTGATCACGCACGTCAGGGTGCCCGAGGCCAGCCGCAACTGCCCCTGGCCGCGCCCGGAGGCGGGAGCCGCCGGCCTGGCCGGTGCCTGCGCCTGCACCAAGGGCGCAGGCGCTGCTGGCGACGGGGCGGGGCGCACCGCTTCGGCCTTGCCGCCGGTCAGCGCGGCCAGCGAATCGTTGGCCATGCCGGTGACCATGTTCCGGGTCGGCGCGCTGGCGGCCAGGGCGTCGAGCTTGCCGGCGCGGCCCAGGGCCTTGCGTACCTTGCTGGTCAACTGCTCGTTGGAGAACGGCTTGCCGATGAAATCCGACACGCCGGACTGGATCGCCTGCACCACGTTCTCCTTGTCGCCGCGGCTGGTGACCATGATGAACGGCAGGATCTTCAGCGCCTCCTGCGCGCGGCACCAGGTCAGCAGTTCGAGCCCGGACATCTCCGGCATTTCCCAGTCGCAGAGGACCAGATCGAAGCGCTCGCGCGTGAGCAGTTGCTGGGCCTTGCGCCCGTCGATCGCATCTTCGATGCGGATACCCGGGAAGTAGCCACGCAGCGCCTTCTTCACCAGGTCGCGGATAAAGGGCGCGTCATCCACCACCAACACACTGACCTTGCTCATCCTTCACTCCTGCTCGAATGCCGGCAAAGCATAGCGGCAGGATCGGCACGACAAAAGCGGGAGACGCCGCCAGTTGCAAAGATGTTGCGCCCAGTCAACGCCACGCTACCGCCATCGGCCGGTCCCGAGACGACCGGGCAAGCGCGCCATGACGTTTTCCACAACGGCCATTCGATACAAAAGCGCTGGAGGCCGGAGCGCAGCACGAAGGATGGCAGGCTACGAGAACGGCAGTTTTCGCCCGAACGCGCGCTGCCGGTCGTTCAGTCACCAGCCCTCCGGTGCTGTTTTCGGCGCTTTGAGGACATCGCGCGATTGCCCTGCCGAGACGGCATGCCAGCGGGACAGGAGCACGCCAGCGCGGCATACTCGCGGTTTTCGCCAGCTTCTCGAGGCCGCCATGGTTCAGCACATTCTCGTCGCCCACGATCTCAGTCCGGAAGCCGACCTGGCCTTGCAGCGCGGCGCCCAGCTGGCCCGGCAGCGCGGGGCGCGGCTGAGCCTGCTGCACGTGCTCGACGAGCGCGATGCCGGAGCCGACGAGGCCGCCGCGCGCGCCCTGCTGCGGACCCGCTTGCAGCAGAACGGCCTGGGCGACCGGCAGCCCTGGATTCGCCGCGGCAGCCCCGTCGAGGAAGTGCTGACCCAGGCCCGGGGGCTGGAGGCGGACCTGCTGGTGCTCGGCCGGCACCACCGCGATTCGACGCAGGGCTTTGCCGGCACCACCCTGGAGCGCATCCTGCTCGACGCCCCGGCGCCCCTGCTGCTGGCGACCGCCCCGGCGGACGTGCCCTACAACCGGGCCCTGGCCGCGCTGGACTTCTCGCCCTGCGCCAGCCGCGCCCTGCAATGCGCCTGGCGATTGCTGCCGGCCGATGCCGAGCTGCATGCGCTGAACGTAGACGAAGTGGCCGAGGTGCACGGCCCGGACGACGCCGGCCTGGCCCTGCAGGAGGAACTGTTCGACCAGTTGCTCGAGGACATCCAGGCGCAGTTGCCGGACAACGGCGTGCGGCTCAGCTACAGCCTCTACCAGGGTGAACGCAGCAACTGCCTGGAAGCCGCCATCGGCGAACTGCGACCGCAGCTGCTGGCCCTGGGCGGCCACAGCCGTGGCGAGCTCAGCAGCGCCCTGCTCGGCAGCCTGACCCGGCAGTTTCTCGACCAGCCACCCTGCGACGTGCTGGTGGCGCGCTGAACGGCTGCCGATCCTGCCACCACGCGGCGCCCCCGCCTCTTCAGCCGACCATTGGTCCCCGCCGACGCGATCGTACGTGTCTAGGGAGAAGCGCAAGAGCCTTCCGAGCGTAGGAGCCTAGGGGCGTCTAGTCCTTGCTGGCGATCCCGACACCATCGCCGATGATCGCCGGCAAGCCGGCTCCTACAAGAGCAAGGTGCGCTCCTGTAGACATCATGGATTGACCTGCCCCACCTCGAGAACGCGGGTTATGTTTTCGGAGTGGGAAACACCTTCAACACAGAGCCGCATCGAGGGGGACAGGTCATGAATGAGTTTAACCAAGTCTATGTGGGTTTGGACGTACATAAAGCGACGATTGCCGTAGCGGTGGCGCGTCCTGGGCGCGGAGAGCCGGAGTATCACGGCACTATCGTGAACAGTGACGCGGCGGTGCGCAAACTGCTCAAGCAGTTGAGCCGGCCGGGTGAGTCGCTGAGTTTTTGCTACGAGGCAGGCCCCTGCGGCTACGGCCTTTACCGTGATCTGACAGCACTGGGCCATGGCTGCGCGGTGGTGGCGCCCTCGCTGATTCCGCGCAAGGCGGGCGAGCGGTTGAAAACCG